>CALHAR010000014.1 GCA_937931645.1 uncultured Alphaproteobacteria bacterium | reverse complement strand
GGCTGTTCGCCATTTAAAGAGGTACGCGAGCTGGGTTCAGAACGTCGTGAGACAGTTCGGTCCCTATCTGCCGTGGGAGTTGGAATTTTGAGAAGAGCTGCCCCTAGTACGAGAGGACCGGGGTGGACGAACCTCTGGTGTACCAGTTGTTCCGCCAGGAGCACCGCTGGGTAGCTATGTTCGGACGGGATAACCGCTGAAAGCATCTAAGCGGGAAGCCTCCTTCAATACTAGAATTCCCTATCAGAGCCGTGGAAGACCACCACGTTGATAGGCTGGATGTGGAAGCTCAGTAATGAGTGAAGCTAACCAGTACTAATTGCTCGATTGTCTTGAATACAAACCACTATGCGCGCAGTATTAAGTCTGTCTTTTATGACTGATACGAAACGTATTTTGATTGTTTTATTTAAGCTTAAAGTTAGTCCTCACGTTCACGTGTATGACGCTTTAATGTTGTAATGTCTAACTATAAACATTTTCTAAGTAAGTTTGGATGAACTGGTGATTCTAGCAAGTGTGAAACACTCCATCCCATCCCGAACTGGACAGTGAAAAGCCTTAGCGCCGATGGTACTTCGTCTTAAGACGCGGGAGAGTAGGTCGTTGCCAGTTCTTCCAAGCTTACTTAGTTAAGATTCATTATGCCTCAGGCGCATAAACGCGCTACGGCTTTCAAACTTATTCACCATGCACAAGATATAAGAAAACCGCCTTTTACTTTTATTAAGTAAGGCGGTTTTTTGTTACTCTAATTTGATTTATTAGCTATTTTATTGAAAAAGTCTTATAAATAAAGCCTCATTCTATATAAACCATATAAAGGGTCTTTGTGATGTTTCGTGTTTTTTTCATTGTTTTATTTGCTTTTCTTATAACCAGTACTTCTGTTTTTGCACATAAGCATGGTGCTAAAAGCCTTCCTGAAGAGGTGAAGATTACTGATGTTTCAGATAATATAAAGATGCTTCAGGTCGGTGGGGGCAATATTGCTGTATTGTTTGGTGACCAAGGCATGTTTGTTGTTGATAACGGTCTTTCAGAGAAAAATGATGACGTTATGGCGGCAATTCAATCTATATCAGAGCAGCCTGTTCGTATGGTAGTCAATACTCACTGGCATTATGATCACACTGGTAATAATAGTGCCTTTGCCGAAACAGGGGCAACGTTAATCGCACATAATAATGTTCGTAAGCGCCTTAAGTCAGGTGGTACTATTGCTGCTTTTGATAAAGTTCTTTCCCCTGCGGAGGTTGATGCCCTGCCTATTTTGACATATACGGATAACGTTAGTGTTCATTTAAATGGTGAGAAAGCCGATATTATAAAAGTGCCGAATGCCCATACAGATGGAGACTCTATTGCTTTTTGGAAAGAAGCTAATGTTATCCATATGGGAGATTTATTCTTTAATGGATTTTTTCCTTTTATAGATAGTAGTTCAGGTGGAAGCTTGCGCGGTATGGTTAAGGTTACAGATGAAATATTGTCTATGGTTGAGGGCACCACAAAAATTATTCCTGGGCATGGTGCATTGGCGACAAAGGGTGATTTAGTAGCATATAATGCGATGCTTAAAAATGTAGCGGGGAAATTAAAAACCGCGAAAGAGTCGAAGAAGACCAAGGAGCAATGGATTGCTGACGCTCCTTTAAAAGAGTTGGATCAGGCATGGGGGAGTGGTTTTTTAAACCTAGACGCATTTACTGCGATTGTTTGGGATGCCTATTAATACAGTAAATGATAATTAGAAAAGGAGCTCTTATGGCGAATTTAAAGTATGTAATGTTATCTTGTTTGCTTTCTTTAATGCTACTTCCAGTGCCCTCCTTTGCAAAAGGTTCTGTCAAAGTCGGAGATACCATTCCTCACGATTTACGTCTTGAAAACCATGAGGGGTTGAAGCGCAGTTTTGTTGATTTGAGGGGAAAAAAGGGAATCGTCCTTGTTTTTGTACGCTCTGTGGAGTGGTGTCCGTTTTGCCAAAAACAACTTTTAGAGCTTAATAAAAATGCAAAAAAATTTAATGATCTGGGTTATCCTGTTGTAACAATCAGTTATGACACTCCTCCCTCCATGAGTAAATTTGTAACGGTGAATAGGCCAAAAATTACTCTTCTATCTGACCCGCGTTCGGAAGTTATTCGTGCTTTTGGTATTTTGAACGAAAACAGTGTAATTGGGACCCGTAGTTACGGTATTTCTCATCCTGGAGTTTACATTATTGATAAAAATAAAAAAGTGCAGGCAAAATTTTTCAATGAAGGCTACCAAGAACGTCCTAGCGTTAAGGTTTTATTGAGTAAAATTAAAAAATTAAACCCACCACCGGTGCCATATATACCGCCAATGACAATAGAAAATATGGGACAAGATCCTATTATTCTTGGTGATGATGTAATTACGGTGCCAGATAAAATTATTGACCCTGTTCTTTTACCAGAAGAGGTAGTAGAAGAGGTAAGCTTGCCAACGGAGTAAGTTTCTGTATATATGTACTTTATACGTACTAATTTAATAATACCGTATTGTAGGATCTGTTATGCGAGTTTTTCTATCTCTTCTTATTATCAGTTTTTTTAGTCTATCGGCTAATGCCGCGCAACATGTTAAGGTTGGTGATGTCATTCCAACAAACCTTGAACTTTTAAATGAGAAGAGCGAACCACAAAGTTTTGATATACTGAAAGGGAATAAAGGACTTGTATTGTTTTTTATCCGCTCTGCAGATTGGTGCCCTTATTGCCAGGTACAGTTATTGGATTTACGAAAAGGTGCGGCAGATTCTATTTTAAAGGCAGGTTATAATATAGCTATTTTAAGCTATGATACGCCTGAACAGCTAAATAAATTTGTAACAAGGTATAAATTTGATTTTCCTATGTTGTCCGATGAAAATTCAAAAACAATTAAAGCGTTTGGCATTTTGAACGAAGATAAGAAACCTGGGGAATTTGGCTATGGAATTCCAAACCCTCATATTTATGTGATTGGTGACGATAAAACTGTGCTTTCTGTACTTTCTAAGGAAAGCTATACTCGCCGTCCTGAGATTAAGGATGTTGTTGAAGTAATTGAATCTCTTAAATAATTAGATATTTATAAAAAATAGCAGCCTAATAGGGGTTGATTTGATACGGGTTGGGGGCTATAACACACCATCTAAGTACAGATATGTACTTGTTTTTCTAGGTGACGCGGGATGGAGCAGTCCGGTAGCTCGTCAGGCTCATAACCTGAAGGTCGTAGGTTCAAATCCTACTCCCGCAACCAATTATCAGTTCGCAGATATTCGTTTCTGTATTTAACTCATTGAAATATAAGGTATAAACAGGTTTGTTTGTTCGCTGGTGATTGCGGATAACTTCGCACTTTTATCATTTTTTACGGTATGGCACACGGTACAGGTAGTTCAATTTAAACTCTGTACCGTAAAAGGAGCCAAATCGCGCCGAAGATAGCTAAGGGCCTTACTGATAAAGATGTTTTAAACGCTAAGCCAAAGATAAACCCTACAAACTTTATGATAGGGAAGGATTGTGCATTTTTGTACGCACAACAGGGACTAAAGTTTGACAGTATCATTATCAATATCAAAACCAGCGCAGAGGCTTAACTATACTTAATTTTTCTTGTGTCATAGTGTGTGTTTAGTTGTTGTTATTCGTTTCAGTTTCTCTAGCTAGTTATATTTTATTAATTAAACACTTTAATGTGAGTAAAATTCAATAGATGCTTTTACTTCCAATACAGTGTAAAATTTCGCTGTAATGGCGAAAACAAGCAAATTTATAGAACTGCAGCCGGATAATAATCTGCTAAATGTAGGGATTATGGGGGACTGGATCATGGAGAATGCTTCGGTCCTTGAATCGTTGTTGACCGATCTAGATATTGAAATCGAACAATATGATTCAATAAGAATGCATTGTAATGGTCTTGAAAATATCGATACCAGTGGGGCATGGATGCTCTATCAAAAATTTTCCCAATATGAAGAACGAGGATTACGAGCTAGTTTTGAGGGATTTAAAGATGTACATTTTAAATTTATAAAAACAATTCAAACTCTAGATAAGCAACCTTGCCCAGAATGTATGCGCGATAGAAGTTTTTATGGTGCTATGGAAAGACTAGGAGGTTTGACCGTCAAGGGCGTAAGTCATTTGGGTGAAGCTTTGGGTTTTTATGGGCGTATTGCAGAAACTTTTTTTAGAAGTATAAGAAGTCCTAGCCATATGCGTATAAGTTCTATTATTCGTCACGTTCAAGAAGCGGGAATTAATGCCTTACCTATTGTTGCGATGATGGCTTTCTTAATTGCTATTGTCTTGGCTTATCAAGGTGCAACTCAGTTGCAAAAGTTTGGTGCAGAAATTTTTACTATAAACTTAACGGCTATATCTGTGTTGCGTGAGATGGGAGTGCTGTTGACGGCTATTCTCGTTGCGGGTAGATCAGGGAGTTCTTTTGCGGCAGAAATAGGTGTTATGAAGCTGAATGATGAGGTTGATGCTCTTAAAACACTTGGCATTGACCCTTTCGAAGTGTTGGTTTTACCGCGTATTATAGCTCTTGTAATAGCGTTACCGCTTATGGCGTTTTTGGCCAATATGTTTGGCCTTGCTGGTGGCGCTTTAATGTCTATTACAGTCTTAGATATCCCTTTGAATAGGTATTTTGACCAAATCCTTGGTGCAGTATCAATGAATGACTTTTTGGTAGGTATGATTAAAGCACCTATTTTTGCTTTTATTATTGCCTCTGTTGGTACTTTCCGTGGCATGCAAGTCACAGGGTCTGCAGAATCCGTTGGGCGGTTAACAACTATCGCGGTTGTTCAATCTATTTTCTTAGTTATTTTGGCAGATGCTTTCTTCTCCATTCTATTTGCAAAGATGGGAATTTAAACAAATGTCCCAAGAAAAGATTGAAACTATTATTGAGCTTCGCGGTATTATTAATCAGTTCGGTAAGCAACGGATTCATGATGGCGTTAATTTAGATATTCATCGTGGAGAAGTTCTGGGATTGGTTGGTGGCTCTGGTAGTGGTAAATCCGTTCTGGTGAACACAATATTAGGACTAAATACGCCTTGGGCGGGATCAGTTCATTTCCAAGGTTTAGATATTCCAAAACTTAGCCCAAAACAGATGTTAGAAATTCAGAAGTCATGGGGTGTGTTGTTTCAACATGGTGCTTTATTCTCAGGCTTAACGGTTTCTGAGAATATTCAGTTGCCGATGGTAGAGCATAGTAAAATTTCTTCTCGTTTGATGAAAGAGCTTGCCGATATAAAGCTGAAACTGGTGGGGTTACCTATAGATGCGGGCGCTAAATTCCCTTCTGAGTTATCTGGGGGTATGATTAAAAGGGCGTCACTTGCGCGTGCCTTAGCTCTCGATCCACTTATTTTGTTTCTTGACGAACCAACAGCTGGTCTAGACCCTATATCTGCGGCGGCATTTGATGACCTTATTCTGTTTTTAAAAGAAACCTTAAATCTAACCGTTGTGATTATTACGCACGATTTAGATTCTTTAGTGCGGATATGTGACCGCATTGCGGTTCTTATTGATAAGAATATTATTGTTGGTACTATGGGAGAGCTTATGAAGAATAAGCACCCTTGGATTCAGGATTACTTTCATGGACCTCGTATGCGAGCAGCTCAAGATACAAATAAAAGGGAGGCACTATAAAAACGTGCAAATATAATGGAAAGAAATGTGAATTATACAGTTGTTGGAATTTTTGTTTCCCTTGTGATTTTAGCTTTTGCTATCTTTACAATTTGGCTTGCTGGTACGCATGATAACAGAGAGTATGATCGCTATACTGTTCTTTTTGATAGCGCGGTTAATGGTTTAGAGGCGGGGAGTGTCGTTAAATATCGTGGTGTATCTGTAGGGCGTGTTATTGCTGTTAAGCTTGTGGAAGATCACCCAGATTTAATTAAAGTAAATGTAGAGGTTGATAAATCAACTCCTGTACGTTCCAGTACCAAAGGAGCGCTTAAACCGCAAGGAATTACGGGGTTAAGCTTTGTTGAACTTAAAACCGACGGTACGGATACAGAGTTACTGAAAAAAACAAAAGGGGAGATTTACCCTGTTATTAAAGCAGAAGCTTCGCAGCTTGATAAGTTCTTTGATGATGCACCCGAAATATCGAGTCGACTGATTAGCCTGGCTAACAACATGAACAATATTACAAAGAAAATTGATAATTTACTTAGTGATGAGAGCATGAACCATATTGCAAGTGCGATTGAAAATTTTAATGAAGTGGCTGATAGCTTGAATATGATTTTAAATGAGGGCAATGCATTGTCTATAGCGTCTACTATTAAAAATCTTGAAAAAACGAGTAAAAACCTTAACGTGACTGTTTCTTCAATTAGTAAAAATCAAGGGAGTATTAACCGTTTCTCTGGAGAAGGTTTAGATGAGATGACATTACTTATTCGTGACACTCGTGAAACGATGGATGCTATCAAGAATCTTGCAAAAACTTTGAATGAAGAGCCGTCTCGCGTTATTTTTCAACCTAATTATGATGGGGTCAAAATTAAAAAATGAAATATATTATATTAATATGTGCATCGGCACTTTTTTTGAATGGTTGTATTAGCTTAAAAGATAATACTCCTCCACCAACTCTTTTTCTTTTAAATGCGCAAAATCAAACATCACAAACCAAACCTAGTTTCCCTTATGCAATTATTATTGATAAGCCTAAAATAAAATCTGGGTTAAATACGGATCGTATTGCCCTGACAAGAGATTATGGGCGCGTTCTTGATTATTTCGCTGAAGCGCGCTGGAACGGTAGGTTAGAAAATATTTTACAGGATTATATGATTGAAACGTTAGAGAATAGTTTCAAAAATATTTCGGTTTCAGATACGGCGATTGATCAAGAAGCAGACTTTAAAATTATCTCTCATATTCATGATTTTCAGGCAGAGTATGCTGATGGAAATTTACATGAAGTGCCAGTCTTAAGCTTATCCTTTTCCGCGATTATTTTACGACTAAAAGATAACAAGATTATTGCCGATATAAAGGTTCGTGAAACAATGACTGCTCCATCTAATACCTTGACGGATATAACCTATGGATTGGAAGTTTTAACGCAACAGGGGTTCGAAAAGCTTAGTGGTGAGTTAAACAGAGTTCGTCGTTAGCTTTTTATAATGTGACTAAGCGTTGTTTATCTTCGTCCCAAAGCTTCAAGCTGGCGCATTTTAAACTTTCAAGTAAAGTTATTCTGTTTATTTCCTTTAACTCTGGCCGTGCTTCCATACATTCTTGTAGCTTGTAATTGGGTATTTTACTGCACATATGATGGATGTGATGAAAACCAATATTGCCTGAAAACCATTGTAAAACCCTAGGCAAAACGAAGTAGGAACTGCCCATAAGTGCGGCTTCTTGTATGTTCCAATTCTCATTAGTTTCCCAATAAGTGTCTTCAAACTGGTGTTGTACAAAAAAGGCCCAACCATAAAACCATGCCGCAACAATTAATATAGGTAGTGCAACGCTGATTAGTGGAACGATTCCGATGAAAAAAGCGAGTGATCCATAAAATACAACCAGTCCAGCATTAGTCAGCATGGTGCTTTTCCATGTTGAGGCTAAGGAAAGAGTTTTGTAGGTTTCACGGAAATAAGCGCCCTGACTGTATGGGAAGCGTTGTAAAATTATGGTGTAGAGTGGCGTACCAATAAGCAAGAGCGCGAATGGATTACGATATAAGCGATATATAAATTTGTTCATTTTAGATAAAGCCTCATATTCCTTTACTGTAATTACGTCAATATCACCAACGCCGCAACGGTCAAGATTTCCAGAGGTCGCATGATGTAAGTTATGAGAACGGCGCCAAAGATCATAAGGTACAGCTGTTATCATACTTAAAAAACGACCTGTCCAATCATTGGCTGGCTTTGATGTGAAAAACGATCCGTGACCACAATCATGTTGAAAGATAAAGATACGTGCCATTAAGCCTGCGGTTGGTAAAGAAAGAAAAAGCGTTATCCAGTAAGAAAAGTTGAGGCTATATAGCATTAAGCCACTAGCCATTACAAAAAGACTGACTGTTGTCACGAGTTGGAAAATACTCCGCCACTTATCTGCGCCTTTATACGTATTACAGTGAGCTGCGATATCTTTAAAAAACTGAGGGGGGTAGTTATGCGAAGAGGTCATCATCAGGGTACTCTGAGTTGTGTATAATATGTACAGATAGTAAAGCTCATAGCTTTAATTTCAACACTATGGCCGTTAGTTACTAACAAATAACTTAAAGATAGTAAGTGTTAGATTAGAGAAAATCGGTCTTTTTTACCTGATTTTAAAGAGATATTTACGTTTTTTGAAGTAATTTCTTCCCAGCGATGAGAAAGGAAAACGTCATGATAATAGTATAAATAAACGCCGCTATCCCTGCGCCAACGATGTCATACTGCAATAAAAGAAGGTATAAAAGTGGTATGAATATCAATGTTGCAATAGTACGCGCAATGACGGTTTGACGAATAAGACCTGCAGAAATAAGCAGAGGTTCTAACGCAAACCCTGCGGAACTAATGACACCTGCACCGCATAACCATATCATTGTGATATAAGATGCTGTGAATTCTGTTCCAACGCTTAAATTAATCATTTGGTGACCAAAGAGCACAAAAATTAAGAACACGCATATTGCAATACTCCCAATCAAAAAAGCAGTTTTGATAATCATATGACGGCGTTCGCTGTTATTATTTTGTGCAGATAACCTTGCTAAATCTGGGTAAATAGCGCGGCCAAATAATTTAGAAGCGGGCTTGAGTAATACGCTAGAAAACTCTTTAGCAACACGGTACAGACCAGCGGCTCCAGGGCCTAAGACACCACCAACAAATAATACAGGCAGGTACGTGCCTGATAAGTCTAATGTTGAGGCAAGTCCTGTTCCACCGACATAACGCCATATAGATGGTTCAGGGTTGAACAGAGACTTAGAACGCTGGAATAAACCTGCTATTAACCCTTGTTCGTGTAGTGTGATAAGCCCCATCATAATTAAAAAAGTAGCAGCTATAACCTCTGCCATGTACCAAACGAATAGGAACTCTAGCAGTGTCCCTTGCGTGAAAAATAGATAGATACTGCCTATAAAACGAATGAAGGGCGCAATAATTGTTTGCCATGCAATGCGGTCAAAACGATCAAAAAGTTGAAGAATACCGTCTGGTGCACCATTTAAAACCATCAGTATAATGGCGCTACCGTAAAGACGTATTGTATCACTTAAGGTGGGATCTAGCCCAAATAAGCTAATGGCTGGACCGCTCGCTATCCAGACAATGCCAAAAGCGGCGAAGGCAGTAAGCATATCCAATATTACAGAAAATTTAATAATTCGGTGTAGGCGCGGTATGTCATTAGATTCTTGTGCTTTTGCGCCATAATGAACTAGGGCTTGCCAAGTTTGAAAGCGCACTGTTTTTGCTGTTGCCATAATAAAGCTATGAATTAAAACCAACGTTCCAAATTCAGCAACCCCCAGTGTTCGGGCGCTCAATGCCATAGCGACCAGCATGAATAGGGCTTGTCCAGCCTTACCTGCCCCAAGTAAACCAGCTGCCCGCATTGGTTTCATCCAATCTTTTTTGTAATGCTTGTGGTTTTTCATTTTATCCTTATAAGCTTTTGTAAGGTGATAACAGTC
This sequence comes from uncultured Alphaproteobacteria bacterium, assembly GCA_937931645.1. Lineage (GTDB taxonomy): Bacteria > Pseudomonadota > Alphaproteobacteria > Micavibrionales > Micavibrionaceae. The sequence goes on along the minus strand of CALHAR010000014.1, from coordinate 14,493 downwards.
TATAGACTATCTCACAAGTTGAACAAGAAATGAACGATGCTATTGTTATAAAGTAAATTGAGAAAGTTTAGTCTGCGCATGGCTACTAGCACATTAAATAGTTATATTATTCGTCAGATATTGGGTCCTTTTTCTTTGGGGCTAACGATATTATTGACGGTGCTATCGTTAGAAAGACTGTTACGTCTTATTAAAGCGGTTAATGAACAAAACGCGCCTGGTTATACAGTTTTTGAATGTTTATTTTATCTTCTCCCTCATTATTTAGGATTGGCGATTCCGGCTTCTTTATTTTTAGCGATTTTGCTTGCGGTTAGACGGTTACAAGAAACTTCAGAACTCGTCATTATACAAAGTACGGGTATATCGTTGCGAGCGTTATATCAGCCTGTCGCCATGATTGTGATTCCTGTTATGCTGCTTAGCCTGCTTTTAACGGGGTATGTGCAGCCACATGCACGTTATGCCTACCGTGCGACTTTATATGGCGTTGCTGTTGATAATCCGTTAGCGAGCCTGCGCCCTGGTATTTTTTTTGAAATGGGTGAGGGGTCTGTTTTACGGGTCGATTCTATTCAGAAGCAAGACGGTATTTTAGAGGGTGTGTTCATTTCTCATCAAAAAGAAAATTCACCAGAACAACTCATCATAGGGGCGCAACGCGCACAGTTAATCTATGAAAATGATACGCAAGCTCCAATATTAAGGTTGGAAAAGGGTAATATTGTTAGAGATAATAAAAAGAAGAATAAAATTAGTGAATTGAATTTTGAATCATACCCTTTTCGTTTACCTAGCCTTATAGGAGAGCCGTATGGTCGGCGTGGACAAGATGAGCGTGAAATGGTGTTTGGAGAGCTTATTAAAGGCGGTGTTCATGGTATAATCCCTGATAGTACAAAGGCACAAATGAGGGCTGAACTTCATGTACGAATTATACAGCCATTATCTTTACTATTCTTTGCATTATGGGCCGTACCGCTGGCTCTTATCGGTGCAGGACGGACAGGAAAGGCGTATGGTATATTTTTCGGCGCTGGCTTGTTTGTTTTTTATGAGAAGCTGATAGGCCTTGGTGAGGCCTATGCGGCGCAGGGTGATCTATCAATATGGTTCGTTTTATGGGGACCATTTTTAATCCTTGGCTTTAGTGGATGCTACTTTATGCACACTCAAATTTCAAGAAAACTTAAAGTACCAAGGGTAAAACTATGACAGTACTTTCTCGTTATATCACAGTGATGTTCCTACGCCATACTTTAATGATGGTTTGTGGTTTGAGTGCTGTGTTTATGGTTTTTGATATTTTATCTAATGCTGAAAGTGTTACGCAGAATACTGATAATACTTTACAGACTTTATGGCACTATATCAGGTTACGTTTTCCGACAATCTTTGCTCTTATCATGCCGACATCTGCACTTTTAGGGACGATGATGACGATGCATAAAATGATTGGAGGAAGAGAGATGGTTGCCATTGGTGGTGCGGGTTATACCATCTATAAAGTCTCTAAAATTTTTGTTATCAGTGCCGTTTTTTTAGCAATAATTCAACTGGGTGTTTCGGAATATATAGCGAGTGATTCATCGGCGCGGTTACGATTATGGGCTGATAATAATTATGCGGGGTTACCGCCTGCGGCGCCAAGCATTAACAAAACATTATGGGCGGCAAGTGACGATTATATTATATATTATAAAACAGCAAGTGCCGATGGATATAACTTGCACGAACCATTTGTAGTGAAGCAAACTAAAGATGGGTTAGTAGATGACTATATTCAAGCGAGTCGTGCGTCTTATAACGGTCATGAATGGCGACTGGACAATGTTTACGGTAAAGGTTTTGAGACCGCGTCATCAGAAAAACATGTCTCTATAAAGATGAACTTGGGTGTTCATCCAGATGATTTTTCTCTTCCTGCAGAAAGATTCGAGGAAGTGCGCCTAAGTGATTTGTGGAGATTAAATTTTACTGAAAATAGTATTAGTCATTCTGCTAGTGATTTACATCAATTATGGTTTCAACGTAAATTGGCGCAACCATTAAGTGTTATCCTCATGGTTATTATGGCGGCGCCGATGGGGTTGTTTATGGCGCGGCAATATAACGCGCTACTCATTAACTTCTCTTTAATTATGGGAGGTTTCTTGTTCCTTGTGTCTGAACAGCTTTTATTATCTTTAGGCGAGGGAGCCGTCTTGCCATCTTTTTTTGCTGTCTGGTCTCCACTCTTGATCTTTGGAACAATGAGTTTATGGTTCATGCTTTATAAACAGGAATAAGGGTGTTGTATGATTACGGTTTCTACTGCGTCAACGGGTAAAGCTCTACGAGACTTTATCAACGTACCCAATATTCTTTATCGTGATAGCCCTGTTTACAGGCCTCAATTAACATTTGAAAGGTTAGACCATCTTGGGTCTAAAAACCCTTATTTCAAGCATGCAAAGCACGAGCTTTTTGTGGCTTATAAAAATCATCAACTTGTAGGACGTATTAGCGCACAAATTGACAAACTGGCACAAAAAGAAGGGGAGGTATGCCTTGGCTCTTTTGGCTTTGTTGATGCATTAGATGAGGAAACATTACAGGCACTTTTAAATCAAGCAGAGGAATGGCTGAGCGTACAAGGTGTTAAGAGAATTACGGGCCCATATAGTCTATCAATTAATGATCAAGCAGGATTATTAGTAGAGGGGTTTGATACCCCACCCTATATGATGATGAATTATGCCCCACAGTGGTTGGGCGCGGCGTTAGAAGATTTTGGTTATAAAAAAGCAAAAGATTTGTTCGCCTTTCATATGCGTACAGATCAAGATATTCCTCTTGCTGCTCAACGTATTGTCCGTAAAGTATTGGCACACCCCACTGTGAGCTTGCGAACGTTAGATAAGGCGCATATGGGCCGTGATCTTGGTGTTATTTTGGATATATTTAATGAAGCTTGGGCGGATAATTGGGGCTTTATCCCGATGACGTCTGATGAAATGATTTATAGCGCAAATAATATGAAACCAATTATAAAATCTGAGCTTGTGCATATTGCTGAAGTTGAGGGAAAGCCTGCCGCTATGATTGTCGCTTTGCCTGATTTAAATGAAGCTTTGAAGGGATTAAATGGAAAACTTCTTCCTTTTGGTTGGATGAAATTACTTTGGCGATTGAAGGTTAAAGGTGTAAGCGGTACTCGAATATTACTTATGGGTGTACGGCCTCAATATCAAGATGGTTTTCTTGGCGGTGCCTTAGCAGTGACTGTGATGGCGAAATTACATGAGGCTTTGCGGTCTGGTGGCTATCAAGAAGCTGAGCTGTCATGGATATTAGAGGATAATGCTCCTATGATCCGTTTGGCTGAAAGCTCTGGCGCAAAAGTTTATAAACGTTACCGTATTTATGAGAAAGAGATTTTATCATGAAATTTACAACGCTTATCTTGGCGGGGAGTCGCGCGGGACAAGAAGATACGGTCGCTAAATTTGCAGGAGTGCGCTGTAAAGCGTTTGCTGAAGTTGGCGATAAACCAATGATTAATCGTGTTATCACCGCCCTAAAGATAAGCGATAATATAGGACAAATTTTTATTTCTCTACCAGATGACTTATCGTTTGACAGTGATATTCAGCGTATAGCCGCAGATATATCTCCTGTGCGTAGTCTTGTGAAGGCGCTAGAAGTGTTAGCAGACGATACTCCTATTTTAGTTACGACAGCCGATCATGCTTTGTTGAGCGCAGATATGATTAATGGGTTTATCAATCAATATAATGTGGATCAGTTTAATGTAGCTGTCGCCATGATACCGTTGCATATTTTGAGAAATAAATATCCGGATATGAAACGGACGCGTTTGCGGTTTAAGGATGGGAATTATAAGAGCTGTAATTTATTTATTTTTAAAGATAAACAAAGTGCTGAAAAAATACTCACATTTTGGCAAAAAATAGAACACCATCGAAAAGAACCATGGAAGATGTTAAAATCTCTTGGGCTTGGTACTTTATTGCGTTATTTTATGAGACAGTTAAGTTTAGCGCAGGCTCTTAATTATCTGGGTGATAAAACGACGACAAAAATACAGGCAGTAATATTGGATATTCCTGAAGCGGCTATTGATGTTGATAGGCCGAGTGACCTTGAATTTGTCCGCTCTATTATTAAGAAAATTTGATTTTACTGGCGAAATACCGTATAAAAACGCATGTTTATAAAATACATAATACTGACTTTGTTAGGATTTTCTTTTTTCATTCCTTTTACAGTACAGGCGAAAAGTAATGATTCTGCTGTAACTGGTCTGTGGGTTGCAAAAAAGCGCGATGTTGCTGTGCAAGTAGATATTTGCGGGGAGGAACTTTGTGGCCATATAGCGTGGCTAAGTGCAAGTGAAGACCCTTATAGTGTTAGTGGTTTACCGCTTTGTCAGGCGCAAGTGTTGAAAGATTTTCATGCTGGTGATAATAACGCGACTAGCTGGAGGGGTGGTAAAGTTTATAAAGCGGATGAGGAAAAAACATATAATGGTGCTTTGAAGCTTGTTGATTCTGATACGCTTGAGTTACATGCCTATTTAGGTGTGCCAGTTTTAGGAAAAACAAAGACATGGACTCGAGCGAGTATTAAAGATTACCCACCTTGCCATACTCCTGCTAAAGCTGATAAACAAGACCTACATAATATAGAACCTGCATCGGGCAATCAATAATCTGATGATCCAAGGTACAAGTAAGATTGTCGTTATTAGTAACCCGCTTGGTGGTTATAACAAACGTCATGGGTTAGATAAGATTGATAACATAACTGAGTTAAATAACCTTCTTCATATTAAGGCAAGTACACCAGATAAAATTATTGAAGCCCTTTATAGCGCGGCTAAAAAAGAGCCTGACATACTTGTTATAAATGGTGGTGATGGAACAGTAGATATAATAGTACGTCAGATAAGAACGTTAAATATTTTTAAAAAAGAGCCTGTTTTCCTACTATTAGAAGGTGGAACAACGAATATGATCCATCGTGAAATGAAGTTAAAAGGTAGTCCAGATAAAGTTCTTCAGAAAGTTATAAGCGGTAAAGTCAGTAACATGATGGTACGCTGTCCATTAAAAATAGAATATATGGATTTGAATAACATTACTCCTTTATATGGTTTTTTTTTAGGAACAGGGGCTGTTGCTCGTACGGTTTTAAAAGTACAAAAACATACGCATAAAAAAGGTTTTTATGGCCCATTGAGCGAACTTATTATTCTTGCCGCGTTGCTTTTTCGATTGTTTGTAAAACGTGACATTAGCCAAGATGAAATCTTAAGGCCTACTTCTTTTATATGGAATAATGAAAAGAAAGATCATATATTACTAGCTGTTAGTACATTAAAAAACCTTATTCCTTTTGTTAAATCTTCTGCAACAAAAGATAAAGCAGGTACTATTTACATCGGAAGTAATCGGAAAATAAAACATGGAGAATCTTCTCACATTTCTCTCAAAATAGAAGAAAACTGGGTTTTAGATGGTGAAGTGCACGATGCTGGCAACCTTGAAATCACTCTCGGTGATCCTATTACGTTTCTAACGGAAGACCTATCTGCATGACGGCTTTAAGAGAAAAACTAATTGAATTTATTAGCGAGGAAACAAGTATAACGGTTTCTTCGGATGTGAAAAAACTTAGTACGGCTATTCAAGAACGTGGCAAAGTTTCCTCTATTCTGTTTTATGGATCAGGCCTTTGGAAAGAAGAGGGGGCCGATACTGTTTATGATTTTTATGTTTTAGTTGATCGTTTTAAAGATTTAAAAATAAATAAATTATCGGCTTTTTTAGGCATACTTATCCCGCCAAATGTTTATTATATGGAACTACAAGATGGTAATAGAACGTTACGCTGTAAATACGCAGTGATGCAAACGTCTCAATTTTTTCGCGCTACAAAAGGGTGTGCTATAACGCCACAAATTTGGGCGCGGTTTTCTCAACCGTGTCGTATTCTTTACAGCCGTGATAGTCAGGTAGAGAAAAACATTAATCAGTCTTTAACTGATGCTGTTATTTATTTTCATCGCCAAGCGTTACCTTTGACGTTACCAGTGGATACGCCGCGTGAGTTATGGCTTAAAGGGTTAAGTGCAACGTATGGAGCAGAGCTGAGGAGTGAAAAACCAGAGCGAACAGAAATATTATTTGATGCGAGTGCTGATAGCTTTATTGCAAGAAGTGAAATGGTTATTCCTCTGTTACCTGATGTTAAAAGAAATTCAAATTATGCTGCACTTAAAAACCGATTGAAACGCCCATTGCAAAAACTATATGCTTTTATACGTTTGATGAAAGCAACGTTAACATTTGAGGGAAGCGTTGATTACGCTTTATATAAAATTGAACGTCAAAGCGGGGTAAGAGTGAAAGCGAGTAACTTTCAACGACGTTATCCTCTCATTGGCGCGTGGCCACTTGTTTGGAAGGTTTGGCGGAAAGGTGGATTTCGGTAGAAGGCTTATTCCGCTGCAGAAACTTTATCTTCTATGTATAGTTCATCATAAATAATTGAAAAGGCATTAAGCACAGTTTCAATCTGTTCTGTCGTATGACCTGCACTTACTGAGCAGCGTAATAAACAAACACCTTCTGGGGTTGCGGGTGGAAGAGCTAAGTTCACATAAACATTATTTTCTAGTAATTGATTCCAAGCGCGTAAGCCTTCTTGGAGGCTAGGCATAAAAACACCAATTACTGGGTTTTTATCTGATCCAATATCAAACCCCATATTTTTTAAGCCATCATAAAGTAATGTTGTGTTTTCCCAAAGTTTGGCACGTAGTTCAGGTTCGTTTTTAATACGAGATAAGGTTACTCCTGCAGAAGCAACAATCGAAGATGGGAGTGAAGCCGTAAACAAATAAGAGCGAGCGGCTAGGCGAACTATATCGAGTTCCGCATGATTAGAAACGCAAAAGCCGCCAATGGTTCCCACACTTTTTGAGAAGGTTCCAAGAATAAAATCAACCTGGTCTTCAACGCCTTCTTCTTCAGCAAGACCACGTCCATTTTTTCCTAGAACGCCTAGAGAATGTGCTTCATCTACCATTAAATAAGCGTCATATTTTTTGGCAGCAGCGGCAATTTCTTTTAAGGGGGCGCGGTCACCGCGCATTGAGAATATACCTTCTGTTACGACTAGTTTACACGCCTCTACAGGTAAGCGAGCTAGACGTTTTTCAAGGTCTTTAGGGTCGTTATGACGAAAATGTAAAGTGGTAGCATTACTAAGCTTACAGCCATCATAAATAGAGGCATGGCTTTCTGAATCAATTAAAATATAGTCACCTTTACCAGCAATGGCTGAGAGAAATCCAACATTCGCTTGATACCCTGTTGTGAATAAAATTGCTTTATCGAGCCCATAAAAATCTGCAACCATTTTTTCTAAGTCTTGATGTCCGGCGTAGCTACCATTTGCCGCGCGTGACCCAGTTGTCCCTGTCCCACATTCCTGCACAGCCTGACAAGATGCATTTATTGCATCTTGGTCAAAAGTTAAGCCTAGATAATTATTTGATCCCATTAGAACGCAGTCGCGTCCACGAATTTTAGCTTGCCCCCCAGATTGAATACCTTCAATTCTTACAGCTAAGGGGTCAGAGCCTGCGTGTTCAACAATACCGTTGTGTAATTCTTTAATAGAATTAAATTTTTTAAAAATGTCAGGCATTTGTTTGTCTCTCATTGTGAAGTTTTTCTACTAAATCTGCTAATTCACCAATTTTGTTTATGTCTGCCAAATCATTGAGTGGTATCGATATATCAAATTTTTCTTCTAAGATGAACACTAAGTCCATAATCGCAACGGAATCAACCGCAGTATCAGTCGTCATGTCGGTTTCCGCGTCTAAAGAAACTGAAATTGATGATACTGCTTCAAGATTCTTGCATATAATTGCAACGATGCTGTCATTTGTTTGAGATTTTTGTGTCATTATGCTTTTCCAGTTTAGAGTTTCGCAGTAACCCTTTTTTTTGATACCAGTCTATGGTTTTTTTGATACCAGTTTTAAAGTCTGTGCGTGCTACCCAATTAATATCTTCTTCTATAAGCCCTTTATCGCAACGAACCCAATCAGGATGAGATAGTTCGCGAAGCTTTTCCAGTGTTAAAAATAGCGTTTTTCCCGTAATAGCGCTTACAATTTTCAGAGTATATCCTGCCGCCTTCATTAAAAAAAGTGGCGGAACAATGTAATACGGCTTTATATTCATAGTTTCCGCGGCATTGTCCAGTAAATTTTGCCACGTATAGCCATTTTTGCTGCCATCATCAATTTCATAGAGTTTGCCTTTTGTTTGTCGAGAATATAGCCAGCAACATATGGCATTGGCTAAATCTCTTACATAAATTGTTGAGAATTTTGCCTGCCGTCCACCCGGTAAAACCCCTATACGGTATTGTAGCAGACTTAATAGGGGTAAAACTTGTTTGTCTCCAGGGCCATAAATTGCGGGAGGGCGAATAATATCCCACCCTTGAAGAGAGGAGGATTGTATAACTTCTTCTCCCGCCCTTTTACTTTCAGCGTAAGGTGAAATCTTGGGCTCACGTGCGGCCATAGAGGAGATGTATAAAAATCTCGTAATATTTTCTTCCTCGGAAACTCTGACCAAGTTGGCCGTGCCTTCTGTATTAATTTTAAAAAAATCTTTTACGTTTTTTGCGCTTACGGCACCACCACAATGAATCACGCATTGTGTATCTTTAACAAGCTGCTTCAACGCGCCAAGGTTAGATAAGTTACCCGTTATAATTGTTAAGTTTTTATGTTCTGGGAGCTTTGTATAATGCTGGAGGGCTTTAACATGAATGCCTGCTTCTAATAATTGTTGTAGAATCGCTGTACCGAGAAATCCAGATCCACCTGTAAGGGCAACTGATATAGTATGAGCGTCACAGCTGTTTTGCCTATTCTTATTTGTCACTTTGGAATCCTATAGGCTTGTTCCTTGTTTAATTTTCTGCATGACTTATATTATAATCACCTTTGAGCCATAGTTTTTTAGCTTCTAAACGACGAAGTTTTCCAGATGTTGTGAAAGGTAGGCTGCGTTGCGGGATAAGCTCAACACGACAATCAACACCTGTATTTTTAAAAATAACAGCGCGTACATCTTTTTGTAGTTGGGCACGAAATGATTCATCTGTGTTACGACATTGAACTAGAATCATAGCGCCTTCTTTATCGTCATCACCATTAAATGCAAAGGCGGCAGTATCACGGCTACGTAAAGTATCTATATTTTTTTCTGCATGCCATTCTAAGTCTTGTGGCCAGATGTTACGGCCATTGACTATAATCATATCTTTGCGTCGTCCTGTTATATATAGGGTATTACCTACAACATAGCCCATATCACCAGTATCAAGCCAACCATCGTCACTCATGCAGTCTTTCGTAGCTTGCTGATCATTGCGATAACCACTCATAAGGCTGGGAGCATGAATAAAGACACCACCAATATGACGTTCGGGCAATTTCTGGTCATTTTCTCCACGAATTTGCATTTTATAACCCGGCATTGGCTTACCACAAGATGCGATGGCTCTCGCTACGCTTAGGTCAGGTACTTTATCACCAGCATCGTAGGGCCTTGCAACCGCCTCATCTCTTAGTGCTTGTCTGTCTATATAATCAACGGTTACGCCAGTCTCAAGAGCCTGAAAACTAAACGCCAAAGTTGCTTCTGCTAAACCATAACTGGGGACAAAAGCATTAGCCTCAAAACCGTAATCAGCAAAAGTTTCTGAGAACGCATCAATTGCATTGCTTTGAATCATATCACCGCCGATACCCGCTACACGCCAACTGGATAAATCTAAACCTTCTTCACTTTTTCCATTCATGCGTCGGCTACAAACATCATAACCAAAAGTAGGGCTGAAGCTAATGGTACATTTATTGTCAGAAATCATGCGTAACCATTGTGCTGGACGGCGTGCAAAAGAGTCCGTGTAAAGGTAATCTACAGTGAGCTGGCATGTTATAGGCACGATCATGCAGCCAACCAATCCCATATCATGGTAAAATGGTAGCCATGAGGCAACTCGGTCACGATTTGTGAATTGTAGGGCGTCACAGGATATGGATGATGCATTCGCCATAACGGCAGTTTGGTTGATTTCTATACCTAGTGGATTACGCGTGCTACCAGATGAAAACTGGATATGACTAATTTCATGCTTATCAAGTGGTTTTAGGGTTTCTGTTGATGGAGGACGATCTTCTAGTGCTTCTACAGTTGTGATAATCTCTACGTTTGTGCCATCGGCGGCACTTGAAAGATGGTCAAGGGATGCAATTGGCCCTAATGCAATACTGGCTTCTGAACTTTCTAGAACGGCTTTAAGTTGTTTCTGGTAACCTTGACTACCGCCAAGCCCTGTTACAACAGGCAAGGGAACAGCGACCATACCAGCATATTGGCAGGCAAAGAAAGTGCATATAAAATCTGGGTGCATATCGGCAATAATGCCAACACGTTCACCACGGGAGAGGCCAAGTCCTAAAAGCCTTTTAGCGAGCTTAATTGATCGAGAACGAATACTAGCATAGCTTAGAGCATGTTCAGATTCACCTCGTGTATTATAAAAATTCATTCCTGTTTTAGCGAGCGCTGCATAGTCTAATGCTTCGCTTAAGCTATCAAAATCAGCCATACGGGCAGGAAAGGCACTGTCAGGGTAAGCTTGTGGAGGTAGAAAAGAGGTTTCTGTGCTCTCAGTGTTTTGTTGAGAAGGTTTAGTTAAGGAACACTCTTTCATTTCTATACTCTATAGCTTTTTTATTATTATTGGCTAGATATACCCAATTAACCTGATATATCTAAATGATTATTCTAGAAAAGGCATTAAAAATTTACAATTTTTATATGAATTTAAGGTATATTGAGTAAGAGCAGATCATTATGAAAAACAGTATGAAGTGATAAAGAAATATATAGCAATATCCCCATTACATAGGAGTATTGACATAGAGTGAAAAAAGTTCAGAAAATAAATTAAACGATGATGTTTCCTGCAAGGAAAAGGGTCTGTTCATCAAGACTTGTAAGGTCGTTAACCTGCGCTATTGTCGTGAAGCTTGAACCACCTGCAGTACCATTTGCATCAACTTGTACAAGTGTATTTGCACCGCTATCTATGAATTGAACGAAATCTGTGGCAACACCATTAAACCCAGTTAATATGTCACTGAGGTCAAGAGCATCACCTTCCGTCACGTTGAAGTTTTCAATAACATCAATATCGTTGAAAGCGGTAGCATCAAAGGTAAAGATATCCGTTTCTGTACTGCCAAATAAGGTGTCTAACCCGTCATCCCCAAAGAGTGTGTTGGTTATGCCTGTACTTGCAGACCCTGAGTTTGCTTGATCAATGACAATATCATCAAAGCGGATAGCATATTCTTCAGACGCAAATGATTTACTGTCTAACAGTCCACCAAGTGATAATGTATGATTACCTGCGGATAAATTGCCAAGGCTTAGGGAGATAGTTTGGAAACCACTATCGAATGAAGCACCAGCATCGGTTCCTAAAATTTCAAAGAAGAAGTCGTTATCATCATTACTAAATGTTGTACCATCTACATCTGCAAATAGGCGTAAATCTTCCCCAGGGTCAAATGGGTCGGCATCCACAACGTTATCTAACACACGATAAGCAAATGTTAAACTTACATTCCCAGCTGTTGCTAAAGTAAAGGTTTGTTGGAAGGCCCCTGATATATCAGTCTGTGTTCCTCCGCCACCGCCAAGGATTATCTCAAGAGCACCATTTGCAGTATTACCGTCTGCTGCGGTAAAGTTTCCGTCTGCTGAACCAACAGGGCCACTACCAAAGATATTATCAGCATAGGTAAATCCTTCAGTGTTTGCAGCAAAAGACGCGGTTACTATATTCGTGAAAGATACTGTTCCATTGGCTGTTGATGTCGCTGAATTAGCTGCGTTTATGCCGTATAAGCTGTCATTTCCTGCACCACCACGGATGTCATCATTACCAATCCCACCGCTAATATCGTCATTACCACCGAATCCTTCAATGATATCATCGTCATTGCCACCATCAATTATATCATTTCCTTCACCAGCATTAATTATATCATTTCCTTCACCAGCATTAATTACATTGCTCACACCAATATCACCGACGGCAGTACCACTTAGAATTAAATCGTCGTAACGTATTTCAACCTCTTCTCCAGCTTGTGTTTTAAAAGTTAATAATCCACCAAGCGATAATGTGTGACTGCCTGCACTTAAAGAACCTACATTTAATGTAATTGTTTCGTAGCCCGCTCCTGTATCAAATCCACCTGCAGGGTCCAGTTCGAAATCAAAGAAATTATCAGCTGTGTTGCTTAAAAACTCGCCATCAATATCGGCAAATAAGAATAAATCCTCCCCTGCTTCAAAAGGAGCGCCACCTGAGTTTAAGGCTCTGTAAGAAAAGGTGAGAGAAACATTAGTAAAGGCAGAAGCTAGAGCAAATGTTTCTTGGAAGGCACCAGAAATAGGACCAACATCTGCTCCATTAATTCCTCCTAATGCGATTTCAAGAGCACCATTAGTAATGCCTCCATCGGTTGTTGTTCTAACACCGTTGGCAAAAGCAGGTTGGGCTGTTCCAAAAACATCATCTGCATAAACAAAACCGTCTAAACTTGTGTCAAAATTAACATTTAAAATTTCAGAAACGGTGCTATCTGCTGCAAAAATTATATCGTCACCTGCACCACCATCAATTGTATCTGCGCCATCACCTCCGGTGAGTGTATCATTTCCAACTCCACCATTTAGTGTGTCGTCACCTGTGCCTGTGGTTAGTATATCGTCGAACCCACTACCGGTTAAACCAAAGTCTTCGCTTTGCGCTTCTAGGGATAGTGTTATACCAGTACCAGCGGTAGAAAATGTAATATCCTCAACACCTTGGATATTAGCATCTGTAGTAGCTAACGCGGCAAGGTCTGCGGAAGCCGATGTTAAATTAATAGTATCGGTAGTACCTCCACCTAAGTTAATTGTTCCTGTGGTGGTTAAAATTGTGTCAAGTTGGGTACCTGTTAAGGTGATGGAGTCGTTTCCTGCTGAACCAGTTAAGTTACCCGTTTCAACATTGTTGATAGTGGGGAATGTGTTTCCGGTAATATCAATAGTACCTACTATAGCAACGTTTAAAATATCTGTTCCAGCGGCAAGATCGATAGTAGTAAAATTAACCAGTGATTCTACTGAAATTGTAACATTATCGTCACCTGTAGAGCCCGTAAGGTTTTCTAGTCCAGCAAGTGTCCCTGTCGTAAAGTCAACTACTGTAGCATTAGTTAGTATTAAACTATCGGTTCCTGTTCCCCCTGCGATTGCTTCACCAACTGCAAAATCCCCATTAGCGAGATTGATGATATCGTTACCACTACCAGCATCAATAATATCAGCACCAAGCCCACCTGTTAAAATATCATTTCCAGAACTTACTATAACACTCGGAGCCTCTAAACGAATATATACCTCTGTGTACGGAATAGCATGATTCTCTGTTATGTTTTCCCATAGGAACGTATCTGAGTCGTTATTATTTATACCGCCAATAGAACTACCATAGCTAAAACCTCTTTCACCAGCGTGCCCACTCCACCCCCAAGTAAAGACGCGCGTATGGTTATTACCACTGCCAAAAGCAAGCGTATCCCTTGTGCCAGATGTTGTATCTATCAATGATCCGCCTAAAACAGAAGCTTGTACCTCATGCTCAACGCTATAGCCGCCTGAATTGTTATTGAGACCAGAGTTTGAAAATTCCCATGTCCAGTTAGTTTGTGAAATGCTATTCCAGCGTACTTCTTGATAATTTGTTCCCGTCACATCGGCTGCGCGTCTTAAGCGGATCTCAACATCTGTTAAATCGGCTCCTGCTGTTTGTCCGACAATATCATTAATGAAGTCATTACTATACGCAGCTGGATCAAATCCTGTAGCTGATCCCAGATTGCTAATTACGTTAAAAGCATTACCTTGGCCATCTGTATCAAACTCCCATCCTTCTCTTCCTCTGCCTACTAAGAGCCAATAATCCGTTCCATCAAAGTCAACGTGAAGGTTTGTGGCCGCTCCATTCACAATAAAGCCATCAACACCTGTAGAAGAACCAATAATTTGACTGAGGATATCCGATTGGGAATCGTCACCATTGATTATATCATTTCCTGCGCCGCCATTTATGATATCATCACCATTATTACCATTTAATATATCTGAACCAGTTCCGCCTGTCAGGGTATCGTTATTGGCTGATCCAGTGACCGTAAAATCTTCTGTTTGACCATTGAGATCGATGGTGACTGCTGCACCTGCTGCGGTAGCATCAATGGTTTCTAATCCTTGAATTGAGGCATCCGTTCCACCAAGGCTGTTCAGATCAACTGATGTAGAGGTG
>CALHAR010000013.1 GCA_937931645.1 uncultured Alphaproteobacteria bacterium | reverse complement strand
CACCTCTACATCAGTTGATCTGAACAGCCTTGGTGGAACGGATGCCTCAATTCAAGGATTAGAAACCATTGATGCTACCGCAGCAGGTGCAGCAGTCACCATCGATCTCAATGGTCAAACAGAAGATTTTACGGTCACTGGCGGTGGGTTTTCTGACATGGTCACTTTAGGATCTGGAGACGATACCATTAATGCGGGTGCGTTTGGTGATACGGTAGATGGCGGCGCAGGAAATGATATAATCAATGGTGAAGATGGTTTAGATATTATTGATGGTGGCGCGGGTGATGATACGATAGATGGTGGTCAAGGGGCTGATGTTATTACGGGTGGAACAGGCGCTGATATTATTGATGGCGGAACACAAGATGACACAATCAATCTAGCTAATGGTGATTTTGCGACAGGTGAATCTTTAACAGGAGGTGCGGGCACAGACTCAATCATATTTACGGATGCCGTAACAGTCGATTTTACAACAGGGACGATAAATACAGTAGAAAATTTAATTGGGACGGCCGTTGGCGTTGCTGGTATAGACGATGTTACTTATACTGTTCAGCAAGTCTTAAATTTTAGTACAATTGATTTAGGTGCCGGTGATGACATTAGCCGTGTAACTGTTGATGGAACTATTGATGTGACAGGGCTTAACACACCAGTCACAAACAATATAGATTTTACGTTTCTCATAGGATCTACAGGAGATGATGATTTAACCATTACGGGTGAACAACTTGATGCCATTATGTTTGGGGCGGCAGCGACTATCGATTTTGATGGTGGAACGGATACCCTTAATATTACATCAACGTCTTTAGACTTGAATTTTGTTGGGAATAATGATGGTTTAATCCAAGGTCTTGAAACTATATCTGCTGCTGCTGCTTTTGCGGATATTCAGGTCAACCTTGCTAACCAAACAGAAGATTTTACCCTCATTGGTAGTGCGTTTAATGACACATTAACAACAGGTGCGGGGAATGATATTATTGTTAGTGGCGCCGGCGATGATGTGATTATAGCTGGTGTAGGTGCCGATGATATTGATACCGGCGCCGGTGATGATATTATTGATCTTGCGAATGGGGAGTTTGCCGCCGGTGAATCTATTGATGGTGGTGCCGATGATGATGCAATAACTTTTTTTGACGCAACAACGGTTGATTTTACAACAGGAACGCTTGCTAACTTAGAGGCCCTTGTAGGGTCAGCTGGGGATGATGATGTAACGATTGATATTAACCAACTTAGTCAGTTTTCAACGTTTAACTTAGTGGGTGGTAATGATGTAATACGCACACAAATTGATGGTGTGTATAACGCCGTTACAAATGGTGTACCAACCGTATTTAATATAGAGGATGGATTCTTAGTAGGGTCTGCCAATGCGGATACATTAACAGTAGGCGAAACAGAGTTATCAAGCCTGGTCTTCGGTGCAGGAACTATTGATTTTGGTGGTAGCACGAGTGATACACTTATCTTAACTGAAACCTCAGCGACACTTAACACTCTTGGTGCAACAGATGGTTCAATTCTTAACCTTGAAATTATTGATGCCTCAACGGCCACGGCGGCTGTTACAATTAATCTTAGTGGTCAAACAGAAGGCTTTACAATAGAAGGGTCTAATCTTCCTGGTGGGGTTGATACTATTACAGGGGGAGCAGGGGCCGATACTATTAATGCGCAAGCAGGTAATGACATAATCAATCTCGCTAATGATGATTTTGCAGCAGGTGAGAATATTGATGGTGGCGCGGATACAGACAGCCTTGTCCTAACAAATGCAACCACGGTTGATTTTACAACAGGAACGCTTGCTAATCTTGAAACACTTACGGGATCTACAGGTAATGATAATGTTACATTAGGTGTTTCTCAATTCTTTTCTTTTAATGCATTGGATTATGGTGCGGGTACAGATTCGCAAGTGATATCTGTTGCGGGTGTGAATGATATTTCATCATCAACATTACCAACGGTTACTAATTTAGAATCATCAACATTATTGTTTTCGACAGGTGTGGATGATTTAACAGTTACAGGCGAACAGTTAGATTCACTGACTTTAACTAATACATCAATCGATGCTTTAGGTGGCGCAGATGCTTTGCGCATTACGACGACCTCTAATAACTTAAATACATTTGCTTCTGTTGATGCTGATTTAGAAGGGTTGGAAACTATAGATGCAGGTGGTGCAACAGCAGATATTTTTGTTAGCGTAAGTGGGCAAACAGAAGCCTTTACAATTAACGGTGGAGATTTTAACGATACCTTAACTGGTGGCGCGGGCGATGATACAATCAACGGTGGTAATGGAGATAATATCCTAACGGGCCTTGGCGGTGATGATAATATTACAGGTGGAACGGGTAATGACACTATCCTTGGCGGTGACGGCAATGATATTTTAGTTGGTGGTGCGGGTGATGACACCATATTTGGTGCTACAATTATTGGTGAGTCTGGTGTGGAATCTGTTTTACAGGTTGATAGTTCAACGTGGTTTACTGTTACCTTCTCAGCGGCAATATTAAATCCTGTTGTTAAGGTGTCTAATTTGACAAATAATGATACTGACCGTACGACACCAGGGACAACTATTAATGATCCGTATACGGCAAGGGTTCGTAATTTAACGGAAACTGGTTTTGAATTTCAGCTTGATGAATTTGATTATCTTGATGGGTCACGTAGTGTGCTCGAAAGTGTTTCATGGTTAGCGGTTTCAGAAGGAACGCATACCCTTGATAATGGCTCTGTTATTCAAGCAGGGCGTGCCAATGTAACCAATGAAACTCAAACAGTTGTGACATTTGACTCAGCGTTTGGTACGGCACCTGTTGTGTTGTCGCAAGTCATTACAGATAATGATCCTGCGGCTGTTGTTACGCGTAACCGAGCGGTGACGGCAACAGGGTTTAACGTGAACTTACTTGAAGAAGAAGGCACGGATAATATTCATGCGACAGAAGAGATTGGTTATATTGCTATTGAAGAGGGAGGAAGTGCAGCAAGTGGATTCTTGGTTGGGCAAACGGCGCCAACGTTGGTGACGGAGGACGTTACAACTATTAATTTTGGTGGCACTTTTTCTAATACACCTGTTTTCATACATGATCAGCAAACGGTTAATGGTGGTGATACGTCTTTCTCTCAAGCCGATGGTATAACAACGTCAACCGCACGTGTCTTTATTGGTGAAGAGCAGGCTGCAAATCTTGAGGTTAATCATGGGGGAGCCGAATCTGTAGGTTTCTTCGCGCTTAATGAAGGGCTTCTTACAGCGGCTGGTGGTGGTGACAACACATTTACTGGAGGCGCAGGTGTTGATACACTCTTTGGTGGTGATGGTGCAGATACCTTTATATTTGAGGCGTTAAATGCGTTTGTTGATAATGATATTTTAGCTGATTTTTCTGCTGGTGAGGGTGATGTCTTAGATATTAGTGATTTGATCTCAGCAGGAACAGTTAATGCGGGAAATATTTCCGATTATCTTGAGTTTGATGATAGTAGCGGAACAGATAGTATCGTTCGGGTTGATGCTAATGGTGCTGCAGGGGGAGTAAACTTCCAAAACGTTGCAACTATCAATGGTGTTACAGGCCTTGATGAAGTGGCACTATTCACAGCGGGTAACATAATAGCTTAATACCTTAATACCTGTAACTATAACTCTTCATTGATAAATATTTAAGACAATAAATTTTATATTCAAGGATATAGAACTTGGACTAATATAGTATTTGTTATATATTGCTATAATTATTGTTACATATATAGAAAAAGGTTGGTAGTAATGGGCACTTCATTTAGTAAATTTTTGATTATTTTATCGATAGGTTTGTTTTTCTCCACGGCTGCTTTTTCGCAATTAAGCAACCAAGTTAATCGTCAGGTAGATAATCAAATACTACAATCTATTTCCCAAGAAGATATTCAAAATATCGAGGTTGGAGTAGAAGGGTATGATGTTGTGAATTATTTTTACTCAACTATCCCTCAAAAAGGAACGACAAACTATCAAGCAGTTTATAAAGGTAAGCGTTATTTATTTACCAGCGCTGAGAATCAAGTAAAGTTTTCTTCTTCTCCAGATTATTATTTACCAGAGTTTGAGGAATATTGTGGCTGTGCGGTATCTGACAATGAACGAAAAAAAGCAGACCCAAAGGTTTTTAAAATTAGTAAAGGTAAGCTTATTTTATTTCAAGATGAAGAAGCGCGTAATAAATGGAATGAGAATGAAGAAGGACGTCACAAACAAGCACGAAATTTCTTTAAATATGAGAATGAGTATGACGCCAGTGAGCGTTTGCACGATGATACACGTGTTAGGCTGTTTTCTTTTTAATACTCAACCTTTCAAAAATAAATAATAGAGGATCATAATAATGGAAACATTAAGTAATGAGTTTGTCATGAAGGGGTTAAGTTTTTTATCAACGCTTTTTGTGACGGCGATTGGTATCGGTGTTTTTATTATTGTTATTTTATTTATTATAGATGTGACGCAAACTAAAGATGCTGTTCGTAAAAATTATCCAGTCCTTGGTCGGTTTCGTTACCTTTTTTCAACGTTAGGTGAATTTTTTCGTCAATATTTCTTCGCTATGGATAGGGAAGAAATGCCTTTTAACCGTGCAGAACGTGAATGGATTGATAGAGCAGCTAAAAATCATGATAATACAATTGCTTTTGGATCGACAAAAAGCTTAACGCCCGCAGGAACACCAATTTTTGTTAACTGTCCGTTTCCTACTTTAGATGAAGATGCTGTAGAAATGCAGGCTTTAGAGATTGGGCCATATTGCCGCCAACCGTATAATGCGCCTTCTTTTTTTAATATTTCAGGTATGAGCTATGGGGCGCTTTCTACACCTGCAGTGCGTGCCTTATCCAATGGTGCGCGTATGGCGGGATGTTGGATGAATACGGGAGAAGGGGGCTTGTCCCCTTACCATTTAGAGGGCGGTGCAGATATTGTTATGCAGATTGGGACGGCCAAGTATGGTGTGCGTGATAAAGAAGGTAATCTTTCTGATGAGAAGCTTAAGCAGGTAGCAATGCACGAGCAAGTGAAAATGTTTGAATTGAAAATGAGTCAAGGGGCGAAGCCTGGTAAGGGTGGCATTTTACCAGCCGTAAAAGTTACAGCTGAAATTGCAGCTATTCGAGGTATTCCTGAAGGGGAAGATTCAATTTCTCCTAATCGTCATCTTGAGATTGATAGTATTGATGAAATGCTAGATATGATCAGCCATATTCGTGAGGTCACAGGAAAACCAGTTGGGTTTAAAGCCGTTGTTGGGGCCTTTGATTGGGTGGAAACCATGTGTGAGGAGATACATAAGAGAGGCATAGAGAGTGCTCCTGATTTTTTCACCATTGATAGTGGGGATGGTGGAACGGGCGCGGCACCGATGCCCTTGATGGATAATGTAGGGTTAACGGTGAAGGAGTCTTTACCGTTGGTGTCCGATATTCTGCATAAATATAATTTGCGTGATAGAATTAAGATTATTACGTCAGGAAAATTAGTTACACCATCAGAAGTGGCGTGGGCTATTGCGTCAGGCGCAGATTTTGTAACATCAGCGCGAGGTTTTATGTTCTCTTTAGGGTGTATTCAGGCGTTAAAATGTAATAAAAATACCTGTCCTACGGGGATTACCACGCATAATAAGCATCTGCAAAAAGGTCTTAACCCTGCAGATAAAGCGGTTAAAGTCGCAAATTATTGTCACAATATGGTTCATGAAGTGCAGGTTATTTCACATTCTTGCGGTGTCAGTAGACCGCGTTTAATGGGGCGTAAGCATATTCGTATTGTACAAGATAGTGGAAAGTCTATTCCAATGGATGTCTTATACCCCCGTCCAGACATCTTACCCGACTATGTAGAGAAAACTCAAAAAATAGCTTAGGAAAAACTATTTGCAACGAGAGCTTAACAAGTGCGTCAGAATCCCCGTTAATGCCATCGCCAATATAATTGCAGGGCCAGCAGGCCAATCAAATAGATAAGAGCATAATAAGCCAACAAGGTAAGAGGCTATAGAGACTAAAACCCCTATAATTATTTTGTAGTTATGAAGCTTCACGACGGCCAAAGCAGGGAAAATTAAGCTGGCGAAAACAAGATAAACGCCAATCATGCTGACAGAAAAAGGAATGGTGATAGCAAAGAGAGGATAGAATAAAAACGATCTTTTGTTTTTAAAAATCATCCAAGCCATAAAAATAGTCGCAAATATTGGAGCAACAAATATGATATGGCTCCAGCCGGTCCAGAGAATTTGCCCTTCAAGAATATCTTTTATTTCTTCGCCGCCATGGGGGCTGTTTGCGACCAAGAGCAACCCCATAGAGGCGGCCAAAACAAAGGCGCAACCAATCAAGGCTTCTTGATAGTCACCTGATTTTTTTTCAAGGAAATGAAAGATAATAGAGCATAAGATAGCGGCAATTAAGCCTGATCCTAAGCGTCCGTACCCTGCCAAAAGGCTATATTCATCAACGATAATATATGTTTGGAAGGCTATCATGCCGAGTGCAGCAAACTGCGCCACAGCCAAATCAAGAAAAATAATGTTTCGTTTTAAAACTTCTTGTCCTAATGGAACATGGACAAGGGATATAAGTGCCCCAGCCACGAAGGCTGGAGCGAGTAATGATATTATGCTGAGCAAACTTTCCATTAATGCCTATTGTAACCGTTTAAGCGTATCATCAAACATGTTTTTTAAGTTTGTTGATTGGCTATTTCCACCAACCGTAAAAGGAAGTTTGATAATTGGAATACCAGATTTTTTAGACAACCATTTTGCGCCTTTTTCACTTTCAAAAGGGGCAACCAATATACCTTTAACGTTTTTCCCTTGAATATCTTGAAGTACTTTTTCAAGGTGAGCCGCATTAGGGGGGACGCCTGGTTTTGGTTCCAATGAAGCAACCGTTTCAATTCCTAACCAGCTTAAAAGATAGGTCCAGCTTTTGTGATAGACAACGATTTTTTGTCCTTTTAATCCCGTTGCTTGTGCCTCCCATTGAGAGATAGCGTGCTTCCAATTACTTTCAAAAGTGGCTTGATTATTTTGATAGACACTAGAGTTGGGTGCATCTATTTCAGATAATCTTTCAGCGATCACTTTTGATATAAGGGTCATGTTATTCGGATCTAAATGAATATGCGGATTGCCTTCCGGATGAACATGCCCCATAGAGCGATCCGCTTTTTCTTGCATCACATCCAAGAGTGGGACGTAATCAGACGCCATAATTGAGCCTATAGCACCTTCTTGCACTTGGTTGCTGCCTGCTTTGTTGAGCAATATAGGAAGCCAGCCAATTTCCAAGGACGCGCCACTACAAATCAATAAATCCGCTTTACGCATTGCCGCCAATAGGCTTGGTTTAGCGCGCATATAATGGATATCTTGATTGGCATTAGAAGCTGTATAAACATGAACCTTATCGCCGCCGATTTCTTGTGCTAACGCGCCCCATTCGGGCGCACAAGCAAATATGTTAGTTTTTGAAAAGGCCGATGTTGGGGATGCGATGAGCACCCCCAAGCCTAATATTATCAAAGATAATTTTTTCATTTCACAGGACCTTAATAATTATGCGCACCATGTGCTCCAAGGCTCATGATGTACTGTAATGTGAATTGATTATCTTGTTGGTTGTCAGCGACTTCTTCACGACTAAATTGAGCACGAACACGTGAAAACTCACTATTCGTCCAGTCAACCATGGCGGTTGCCGACCAAGGGTCGTGACCACCATCATCTAAGGCACTATCGACTAAACCTGCCGGAACATCACCTGCGTAAAGCTGACTAAATCTTGCGCCAGCACGCCATTGCGGGTGGAATTTATAGACACTTTGGGCATACCAACCGCTTTGACTATCATCAAAGGCAACTGGACCTGTCCCTGCATCCGTGTCCTCGTAAGTTCCATCTTCATCACGGTAAAAATATTCTCCTTGGAAGATGATTTCTTGCTCGGCATTGTTCCCTGTTGGTGCATAAACGGCGCGGGCATCTGCGATATATAAATCACTATCACCTGTAAAGTTTACGGCATCTTCATTAGCATCACGGCTTACACCATCAGTTTGAAGTGTTGAGAGTCCAACACGCCAACTTGTTTTATCACCAATATCACCGCCGACGCGACCATAGGCCGTCCAAGCGCCAATATCATTGCCGTTTGCGCCGCCGCCTGGGAAGTCGTCACCACGAAATGCGCCGCCACCAACTTCAGTATAGATAGAGGTCGGAAGAACAGCCGAAACCTGAATTCCATCATCACCATAGTTATTGTCTAAAAAGACGCGGTTGGTAAGAGGGCGATCAGCAAAGTCGTCACTGTGTGTATGGTGAGAGTTTAGATATCCAAGCTCAGAGAAAAAGCGTCCAGCCTTGGCTTCTATTCCGTAAGGTAAGGCGGTTGTTGCAATGAAAGTTTCTTCAATTTCAACAACGGTTTCACCATCTTCTTCTAACACGGCTAAGGTTGCCGCACCACGGAATTTGTCATCAATGCTGGCGGCAAAGTTAATTTCAGTTTCATCAATACCAAAACCTTCGCTACTTCGTGCGCCTTCTTCACCAATAGCAAACCCACCAATATCACTGTCATCGGAAGAGAAATTATTATATTGTCCGTTCAAAATAACACCAATACTAGGGTTGAAGCTGCTATCTTTAACTTGGCGACGTGCCGTAGCAGGTGTGTTTGGAACGCTCGTCGCAACAGTTGTTGCTTGTATTGTTGTTTGGACGTTGTCAACACGTTGAACTTGCTGAGCCGTTGTGCTTTGCTGAGATTCTAGTGTGTTTAATTTGCTTTCAAGCTGCTCAATCTTGCTCTCATACGCATTACGCATAGATTGAATTTCAGATTTAATTGCTTCTAGGTCTGCATCACTGGCTGCTAAAGCTGGTGATACGTTTAATAATACAGCCGCGCTGGCTGCTAATAGTAGTTTCTTAGACATGGATATGCCCTTTCTTATCTTTGTTATAACCCGTAAAACGATCAATGGACGATAAGCCGTTTACGGGATTTAAATTTATAAAATTAAAGTTTTTGAGTTAGATAAGAAGTGCGGGCGGTGCGCGCGGGGAGTTCGCTTTATAGCGATTGACGAGGTTTACAAAAGAATATTGTTGCGGTAGCAAGATGTCTGATGGCAAACCAACAGATAAAGTAACTGGGGCACTATAAAATGCTGTCTGCAATGATTTAGTCAGTAAGCATTCAGGACATTCGTGCTTTTTATTATCTTCGTCATGTTGGTGATCATTATGTTGATGTTCGTCATGTATATCGTAAAAAGCGACGATATCTTGAGAAAATCCATGGTCAATATGCGATGCACTATGTTGGGCAAGCGTCGCCTGTCCAAGTATTAAGGCCAATAAAGCCCAAGTTGATATAACTTTCCTTATGTGCATGTGCTTGTTACTAGCAAAGGATGTTATTTTTATCAATACTTAATGTTGGCCTATTTGTTAAGCTTTCATGGATGGCAATAATCCATAGTCATAACGTAAGAAAAGTGGTTTGTAAAACCTATGATTACATCTCAACGTTACAATATATGACCAATTTTAACTGGTGTTTGCATTGTAGACTAATGCGGCACCGATGAACATAAGTGCAAATCCAATCAGATGATTATGATTCAGCTTTACTTGAAACATGAAAACCGAAAACCCCAGAAAAGCGATCATCAAGAATAAAAACTGCATAACTTGAATTTCAGGAAGGCTGAATTGTTTTTCACCCATACGGATGGCGGGAATAGCCAAAGAATATTCAAAAAATGCAAACCCCCAAGATATAAGGGCGGCCTGCCACATCGCTAAATCAGGAAATTTAAGATGAGAGTACCAAGCAATCATCAAAAATATCTTAGCCAAAAATAGTAAACTAACTGCAATCATTTTTACCCTTATGGAAACTATATTTTTAGTTTAGTGCATAAGTGATGTAATAAGAATATTTTTGTAGTTTGTTTTTGATACAAAAAAGTTTTATATATAATATAATAGTTTTTTAAGGACAAAATAATGAAAAAAGAAGAAATTTCATCTATATTTCAGAAAAGACTTTTGGAGAGTTTCAAGAAGCAGGAGATGAACCCGACAGTTTTTTGCCGTAAATATAAAATTGACCGTACAACATTTGTTCAGCTTCTTTCATCAAACACTCACCGCTTACCTAGGGCTGATACAATTATTCAAATTGCTCAAGCGCTTAATGTTAGTACTGATTGGTTGTTGGGTCTTTCAACAGAACAAGAGATGGGAATTGATATTTTATCGAGTGCCGTACAGAAAGTGAAAACAAATGATGCACCGACCGCAGAATATCTTTGGAAAAAATGGCACTTAGATGCCAAAGATAATAAAGTTAGAACAGTTCCGGTCACCATACCGGTGCCTTTAAAAACAGAAAGGTTTTTTATTGAAGAGTACGCGCCTATCATTGGTAATAAACAAGCAAAGAAAGAGTATAAAAAACTATTAGATGTTCCTGGTGAGTATGAGGTAGCCTTTCCTGTACAAACTTTAATGGATTTGCGAGATCAAACAGGAATGTTTAGGAACTTTAGTAAAGAGACTTGTATTAAACAGCTTGAGTATATTGCCCAGAGAAATACGAATCTTTACCCTGTTGGACGTTTTTATTTGTTTGATTTAACCGAAACTTATGTGCCTTCTTTTACAATTTTTGGATACTCGAAAGCGGCTATTTATTTAGATGAGAAGTATCTTGTTTATAATGCACGTGAATATGTTCTTTTTTTACGAGATATCTTTAATAACATAATTCGCTCAAGTGTTGTTCGGCCTCATGAACTAACAGACTTTATTTA
This sequence comes from uncultured Alphaproteobacteria bacterium, assembly GCA_937931645.1. GTDB lineage: Bacteria > Pseudomonadota > Alphaproteobacteria > Micavibrionales > Micavibrionaceae. The sequence goes on along the minus strand of CALHAR010000013.1, from coordinate 14,554 downwards.
TAAAGATTTGTTACAATGATAATAATAGAGTGTTGATTACCGAGAAAGCTTTTCATTCGTGTCACAGAGGGTACGCTAAAACCCTCAGTTTAATGAGTTAACGTGACATTGCCCCGTTGTTTATGATAAAATTCAACCTAGATTAAATATGTTATTTCAACCAAAAAGGATTTTCGATATTTTACCGTTAAAGAGACAAGAGCGTGGGTTTACTTTGGTAGAAATGACAGTTGTAATGCTGCTTTCTGGGTTAGTTTTGGTTGCTTTAGTGACATCTTATTTACGGTGGGATGATTTATTAAGAAGCTCTCAAACTAAAGAAAATCTTTCTATTGTTTCTGATGCCCTGTCTGCCTATGCCGCGCGTAATTTTCGTATTCCATGTCCTGCTGATCCAGCGAATGTAGGGCCGGAACCTTTTGGAACAGAAAGGGGAAGTGGAACAAACGGTGCCAATATAGGAAATTGCAATAATTTAGCGGGTGGTGACGTCGAGGGGCTTATCCCTTTTGCGACGTTAGGTTTAGATGCACAGGTTGTTGTTGATGGGTGGGGTAATTATTTTACCTATCAGGTGACGCCATCTTTTACCCGTGATCCTGAAGATGATAGTATTTTAGTACATGCAAAATGTCGGACAACAGATTGGTTGGAAGGCGTGGTAAATGTTAGTGGTGTTTTGGATGGAGGACGGAATATTGCTGCTCAAAAAGCTAGATTTTGCTGTATGCAGGCAGTTGTGGCCAGTCAAGCCAATGTTTTTTCAACGCCAGCCCCTGATAACACACCTTCCTTAATTTTTAATGCAGACGCCAATGATTGGTATGATGTGGTAGATATCATTGCCGACCCTAATTTAGTGGATGCAAATAACCCGATTGCGGATAGTGGCGCGCAACCTTTTTACAATAATGACCTTTATGGAGGCGGTATTGTTCCTGTTGCTACCCCAGTCTTTGGTCACACTGATCAAATCGTTTATGTTATAATTAGCCATGGTAAAAATGAAGCGGGCGCCTTTCTTGCAAATGGGACGTTAAATAGAATAAGCGGTGGTGGGACATCAGAATTAATAAATGCCTCAGCAACCAATCAGGTAGTTTATGACATTCTTCATGATGATAGTAATGATGCTACATATTATGACGATATTGTTTCTTGGCAAACCCAAAGCAACCTTCTTTCTCGCTTAAGGCGGGATAGTTGTGCTGTCCCTTAAAGGAAATTTGTGACTATGACACGACAAAAAGAACAGGGATTTACTTTAATAGAAATGGCAATCGGCATCGTGATTGTTAGCCTTCTGGTTGCGTTAGCAACTGTAGCTTTTTCAAGTATATTGCGCCGTGGGTTTGAAAAGAAAACTTTTGAAGACATGGAAATAATAGCAGATGCAATGACCGTTTATGCCCAAAGACATCTTCGTGTCCCTTGTCCAGCAGACCCTACAGGCGTTACAGGCGCAACGATTGGAAGTGAACCTTTTGGAACAGAAAGAGGAAGCGGAGTCACGGGCTCTAATTTTGGGGTGTGCGATACAATAGAAAATGCGGAAGGTATTGTTCCTTTTGCGACGCTGGGTTTGCCGCAACGTCTGGCGCGTGATCGGTTTGGTAATTTTATAACGTACCGCGCTTCTATTACATCTGCACAAAGGCCTGCAACAGCCAGTACCCTACCTATTAATAGTTGGTGTATGACAAGACCGTATTGGCATGCCAATACAGGAGGGGGGGATGCAACAGATGATTATGTGTCTTTAGCTAAAGCTGCCTTTTGTTGTGGAACGTGGATAGCTGCGGGGGCGTCAGGGGTGACGGGTGATATTGATATACAAGGGTCTTTTGGGCCGCTCCCTAACTTATCTCGTTTAGATCCTACTGCTGGTGCTGGTGGTGATGTTAACGAGTATAGAGACTTTACGGCCGACCCGCCAACTTTTGCAGAATTGGTTGATCCAGGTATTGCAGGCTTTGGTGCAGGTGATTCAACTATCCCTCCGATGTACCCGGCCTATATTTTGATCAGTCATGGGCAGAATGGTCGGGGTAGTTTTTCCAGTCAAACTGGTATACGCAGTGGGCTTGGTGGTATGACGGTTCCTGAACTTGAAAACTCTGATAACGATGTTCAGTTTTATGCTTCAGACCGTACAGCACCGAATGATGCAGGAGCAGGTAACCAACCGCTTTTTCGCTCTGAGATAGATGATATAATCTTTTGGGAAACGCCTTCCCAAACATTGGGACGTATTGGAGGTGTTTCATGCACATCCCCGTAAAAAGTAATAAACCCCATGAAAAAGGTTATATCTTAATTGAAGTATCGATTGTGGTCATTGTTTTAAGTTTGGCCATGGCCGTTATGGTTCCTATTTATAATACCTATCAGCAGCGCAATGCTGTGTTTGAAACAAAACAACGTATAGACGTTATTTCAAAAGCGTTTTCTTCTTATGCTCAAACACGTTGGCGATTGCCTTGCCCAGCAGATTCTATGGTTGCATCTGGAACTCAATTTGGGGTAGAGCGTAGCGCTTGCGATGTTAATGTTCCTGACGCGCATGGAATTGTGCCTTATCGTACTTTAGGGATTCCTGAACAATACGTAAAAGATGGCTATGGTAATTTTTTTACTTATGTTGTTTCTCCTGACTTTACGGCTGATAACCGTTTAGGAATACAGTTAGATCAGGTTAATATACGTTTGTCTCATTTAGTTGGTGAAAAGCGTAGCAATAGTACAGGGGTTTCAATTACGGGGACTGATAAATTTGCCCTTCTTCCACGCGCTCAATTTTGTGCGCCTTTGGTCAATAACGGGACAGATTTACAGGTGACACAAGACGGAACCACTCTTTTTTCGGGTACTGTAAGGGACACAACTAATATTCTACGTACAGCAAATCCTGATGCTAATTTGAATAGGGATAATGCCGTTACATCCATTGCTTTTGCTCTTATAAGCCATGGTGAAAATGGAACTGGAGCGTATCAAGCGAACGGTTTGCAGTCTCCATCGAGTGCCATTGGTACGTCTGAGGAGATTACCAGCAATAATACCAATAGACTGATTCAGGTGGAGTCTGATTTTTCCAATGCTGAAGCAAATTCATATGATGATACGGTATCTTTTTACACACAAGATGAAATATATGCGCTTGCTGGGCGTAGTTCTTGTGAACATTTATAAGCTGAAACCTTAAGATATTATTAACATATTTATTATATGCTTGTAGAAAGGTTCAGTGTTTCGAGCATTTGTTGTGCTTGAAGAACTTAAAAATATTAAGGGATAAAATATGCTTTTTTATACGCAAAATACGGATATTAAAAAAAATAGGAAAAATGAAGAAGGTTTTATCCTTCTAACCATTCCTGTTGTGATTGTTCTATTTAGTTTTTTTGTGACTGCCATGATGGCGGAAACGAACCCTAATCAGTTTTATTTTGAAACAACAACTCAAGAGAGCATGACGGATGTTAAAGTGGCTTTAGCAAGTTACGCGCATCGTAATTACCGTATACCTTGTCCAGCGGACCCAAGTGCAAACCCAAATATATTCGGATCAGAAAGTGGGTTAAATGCCAATAATGTCTGCGCCCGAACAAAAGGTATATTACCTTTTCGGGCGTTAGGGTTAACGGAAGAATCTGCCAAAGATGAATGGGGGAATTTCTTTACCTATAAAGTGAGTCCAGATTTTACACGCCAACTTGTGACCGCTGTGGATTTTGAACAAATTGGAAGCGGAACTGAAAAATTATTGATTGCCGCCTCAGGGACTGCAAACTATGTTCACCAAATATGTCGAACGCCTGATTGGACAACTGTTGGTCAACCAGGTTATATCATGAGTAATGGTGGGAACGCATCCATAACAGCGCAAAACATTAATCAAAATATTTATAAAGCTCGCTTTTGCTGCCCCTCTAACGTTAGTGGTAGCGGTACTACAACCTTTACGGCTGCTGGAAATGCTTTTCAAAATGGTGCCGTAGCCAATTTAGATGAAGATGGTGATGGTGTTGGTGATGATAAAGTATCACTGCTGGTTGAGGGATTGGATACAGACATAGCCCTTTGGGATGAGAGTGATTCAGTTTTAGCAGATCGTATACAAGATAGTCACATTTTTGCACAAAATGCTGTTTTTGAATATAATCCAGGGTTTGAACATGGAACTGCTGGAGATGGGTTAGGGCCAAGCTTGGGTCCGAATAACCCTTCAATGGAAACAGGAAAATTTTGGCGGAATGCTGCCGTTTTTGATATTAATGAAGAAGAGATAGTGGTTAGAGACCTTACATTGGCACTCAGTGACTTAGGAGAGAACAACCATCATGACCCTGTACAAGTTTCATTGGATGTAGTTGATGATGAAGGAACGCTGATAGACACAATCGCATATGTTATTCAGTTACCAGAAGCTCCTACGGGTGTTGGTGAAGTATCGATCTCTTTAGATACGATTACAGGTGATTCGAGACAAGAAGGGCTCTTTTATCCTACTTCGTCAACTAGCTGGCCTAATGGTAGTTTTGCAAATGGTAACAAATCGCGGTTGTCTCCCGCACGTGCAGAAGATTTATTTAATGCAAGTAAAGCCAGCTTAACAGCAAAATTAGCTGCAGCAGGGTTGACGATAGATGATGTTCAAGTTGGTAGAGTGAAAATGAATGCAACTCATGCTTCTTTAGCGTTTAGTGAAATGTCTTTTGGGTCGCCGTCAACATCTAACAACACGGATCTTATTATTCGCAATGAAAGTGGTGCAGAACGCTTAACACCTCGGAATGATGTCAATTCGTACCAATCTACAGATATCTTGCATGATACGGCTGTAGCGCAGGACTTTGAGGCCGCCGCTTATGCATTAATTAGTCATGGATCCGATGGCGAAGGAGCGTACCTTGCCAATGGTACAGAGGACCAACGTGATAATATTATTGACGCTAATGAGAATCCGAATGAAGTCTTTAATCATACTGACTTACGGGAAGTACGAGATATTCGTAAAATTATCTCCGATAATTCAGCAGAAAAGTTTGATGATATTGTTCTGTGGGACTCACAGATAACACTTTATAACTCGTTACGTAATGGAACATGTGAAACCTCACAGGCGTTATAAATTTTATTCACCACGTAAGAACACATAATTTTTTTCATCAGATAGTGATGATACGAATTTATATCCGTCTTCATTAAAGTTTTTTAAACCTTCAGCGGTTTCAATACGATGTTGAATCATAAAACGCGCCATCATACCGCGAGCACGTTTGGCAAAAATTCCAATCGTTTTAGGAGTACCATCTTTCATTTCTTTGAAATGGCAAGTCAGAAAATGGCTGTCGAGAGTGTCTTGTTTAATAGATTTTATATATTCATTAGAGGCGAGTGATATAATTGTTTTATCCGTATGATTTTTTACGGCATCATTGCAAGCTTTTGCTAGTAAATCTGCCCAAAAATCGTAAAGATCTTCGCCGCGTGCATTGGTCAGTTTTGTTCCCATTTCTAGCCTATAAGCTTGCATCAAGTCTAAAGGGCGTAGTAATCCATATAATCCTGAAATTATGCGTAAATGACTTTGAGCATAATCAATATCTGATGCTGAAAGTGTATCCGCATCTAACCCCACATAGGTATCACCACGAAATGCCGTAATGGCTGGGCGGGCATTGTTTTTTGTGAAAGGGGTGGTATATCGCTGATACCGATCATAATTTAAAGTGCCTAGCTTATCAGAAAGTTTCATAAGCCCTTGTAATTGCGCTGAGGAGAGCTGCTTTACTGTATTAACAAGTTCTTGCGAGTGATCAAGAAAATTTGGTTCCGTGAAATTTTTTGTATTCCACTCAGATTCAAAATCCATTTTTTTAGCAGGAGATATGAGGGCAAGCATTTAAATTTCTCTTTCTTTTGGTGCATTATTTTTAGTAACACTTATATATTTATTACTAAATGTACTATTATACTAGTATAAAACAGCGTCAACTAACTCTTCTTTCGAACAATCATTCTGATACATAATTTTTTGTAAGAGATTCACAGTTCATGTTAGATTTTGGCGTTAAGTTTAGAAGGTTTGTGATATAGACATAGACGTGCAATTTAGATAATGTCTTTGTATGCAATGCTTCAGTGACACACAAACAAAAAAATTAAGAGCTTATGCTTTGCTTAGCTCAATATTTATTGCATGTTATAAAAAAATATCATAATAAACTAGATGCTAAGATAAAGTGATAAAAATAGCGATTTTTTCTTAACTCACATAAACGCTACTTATATCAATTTGTTGTTTTTGAATCTCGTTTATCTTGTTCCTACTTAGTGATAAAAATCCTGTAGATAGAGCATCGGCCATCGTCGCGTTTTCGGCGATGACAGACACAACATCATGTTTTTCTGCATATAGTCCAGTTGCTGGCGTAAAAATATGAGGGCGACCTGTGTCCGCATTTCTATTGGCTGAGGTTGCCAATGCTTTGTCAACCAACGATACAGGCGCTTGCTGATCTTGTAGTTTTAAAAACCAAGGGCGACCTTCAGGATGGTGGCCAATGGCACGCTTTTCACCCAGTTCTACCAGTACGCTTTTCAACCCTTCTTCTTTAAGAAGATTCGTAATGTGGTCAGTGATATAGCCTTGTGCAATACCGTTTAGGGTAAGGCCCATATCAGGTTTTTTAAAACGGATTTCTTTTGGATCAATAGATAACTTATCCATACCAACCAGATTAAGAGACTTATTTTCTTCCAGCGGTTTAACGGTGATGTCAAAAGCACCATTTGTCATTCCATGATAACGACGGGATTGTTCAAGAATATCGACCATCTCATAAGAGGGGTTATAGAGGATTCCGTTTTTATTAAGTTGTGAAAGCTCAGAATGTGAATCATAAAGCGTAAAAATATTCTCCAACCGTTTGATCTCCTGAACGCATATTTCAAAAATATCATTAGCTGTTCTACGGCTTGGATGCGCCAGAGTAAGGCTAACATTTGCGCCCAATAAGATACCGTTCCAACGATGTAAAGGGGCAGAAGCAACCGCGTGCGCCCATGGCACAGCAGAAAAAGCACCAGCCATGGCACAAACAGATAAAAAACGGCGGCGAGAAATTTCCTTCATGATTTCTTTCTCTTCCACAAATTATAAATTCCTGTTGCACTCAAAAACAAAATTGCCAATGCGGCAAGGTCGGATAATATTTTCCCAGGCAACCCAATAATGACACCAGAATGTATATCAAGAATCAATTTTTCAAGTGTGATACCTTTCCCCCGATAGTCTTCTGCCATTTCAGGGGACATATCTGGTGGTAGTTCCATATTATAAAGTGCCATTACCCAATCTGTATCAATGTAAATATGGTGCAACCCTAATAACCGCGCATGGTTAAGGGCAAGCCCAGTAAGGGCGATAATCAGCAAAAATATTGCCGATATAAGACCTATGCGCCAATGCCAACGAAGTAAAAACCCGCGTTTAATTTTCATGACTCGGATCCTACTGCCTGATGAAGGGTAAGAGCAAGGGCGCTTAAGCGTTTTAAGGCATTTACGGATAAGGTTGCCCCTGAAATACCATCAATGCGCTTATCTAGTTTTTTCTCTCGTTTTAGCCCTGCATTTTTAAACTGACGGGTAAAAAAACCATGCTTAACTTCCCACCCATGACTTTCACGGTAAATCAAAACTTTAATACGTTCAATTTTACCGTTTGCCCCAACAACAAACCCAGCCGTAATAGGTTCAAACTTCCCAATTTCTTCCAATATCCATACTGTACGCCCGTTTTGCATTGAATATTCGGCATGCGGAAGTTTGTAATGTGAGCCCATAATTTTTTCTATCTTAGCTTTGGTGTTTGCTGAGATATTTAATGTTTTCGTAGGCGGTAAGGCGCCATCGAATGTTTCAGCAATGAAGGCCTCAGGAGTCTGATAAACGTCTTCGCCCGCGACTGCGAATGAAGCAATAGCGAGCGAAGAAAGGAGGAATATATTTATAAAAAAAAGTTTCAATTTTATATGTCCTGATAGCTTATATACCGTTAGAATTGATACCCAACTCCCAAATTTAAACGACTATCATCATTACCCTGTCCTGCGCCATTAATAAAGTTATAATCGGCTTTAAGAACAGTATTGGGAATAGGCCAGTAATTTAAACCAACATCAATTTGTTCAGTTTTTCCATCAATAATATTAGATCCATTATTTGTATCTACTTCGTTGTAACGCGCAAAAATTCCTAGTTCGCCATATCCGTCGTCAAACCCAAAAGGAACTTCTTGGCGATAAGATGGTTCAACATACCAGCCATATTGTTCGTCTGCACCAAGAGCGTCTGCTGCATTACTATCAATATCCCATTGTGCATAGAGGGCGCGTAACCCAAAACCACCTTTACGTATATCAGCATGTGCTTCGACCAATGTTGCACCAACTTGCTCATCGTCGTTTTCTTGGGTTATGTCTGTTTGATATTGACCACTAACACCAAGGGTTACACCTGGATAACCAGACCATCTTACGCGACCTGTGAAGGCGGGGTCTGTTGCTTCGGCTTCGGCGACTTTATTACGCCCACTACGAATACGAAAGTCTGCGGGGTCGACGGATAAGGAAGAGTGAGCTGCTGCATTATAACTCACGCCTGAATCTCCCAAATTTCCTAAAACTTGTACACCGGCTTCACTGAAGGTTGATGGTATAATAGCAACTTCAGTGATATTACGCTCAACACCAAAGAATGTTGTTGGTTCATGTACTTCATTTAGCAAACCAATAGGTAGAAGCATAATACCAGCTTGCGCTTTATGAGCATTATCTGCAGTTAAATCAACTTCTAGTAATGCTTGTTCTAAGACAACATCACCAGGGTTATCATCACCAATAAGGGTATGCTCAATTTCTAGCTCTGACATTAAACGTACATCATCATTAAAGTTATGATTAACGTTTAAAACAAAACGGTGAAAGTCAACTTCGTCTACATTTCCGCCATTATAGTGTAGCTCTCCATAACCACCGATTGACGTCTTATCCCACCAACCATTACTGCTTTGTGCAGGTTCTATACTGGCAACAGTTTCTTGTGTTGCCTCTACTACTTTGACAGTTTCTTCAACTTTAGTTTCTGTCTGTACAATTTTTTCATCTTGCTGCTTGCTCTGATTTTGCAAGGCTGAGATTTGCTCTTGTTGTATTTGAATAATTTTCCACATTTCTTCACGTGACGGTAAATCACCTTCAGCAGCTGATACGTGAGGCGTATAAGCCAATAGACTGAAGGCGCAGGCAGATAATAGGAGTGTTTTTTTCATTAGTGTAGTTTCCCTCTTTCAAGTAGTAATGGACCGTAAATGCGAATAATTCTCATTTGCTAAATATTATGTTTGTCTACAACCTTGAAAAAGGGGAGTCAACCAAAAAAATGAGAATAATTCTCATTTACATTTTTATTGCTTTTGGGGTATGAATGTTTATATAGTTCTGCATTCAAATAAAATGAGGTCTATTCGCACTTACTTAAAGGATATGAAAATGAAAAAAATTATTGCTGTACTCGCTATTGTAGCCGTCTCTGTGGGGGGGTACGCGTTGCTAACCTCCTCCCATGATCATGCGGATCACGCACATGAAGACCGTGTTGACCATTATGAAGGGCAAACAATTGAAACTAAAAAGCAAGCTATACAGATATTACAAGAGAGTAATGGAAAAATAGCAAAAATTCTAAAAGCGAAAGAGCTGGACACAGTTGAGCTTGAAGAAATCCATGAGATTAGTTATACGCTCGAAGCGGCGATCGATAAACTTATTGCTGAAAAAGCGGCAACTTCGGATCAACTTGAATCTATTGATGAAGCTATCCAAGCTGTTCATTACGCGTCTGAAAACCATGAAGAAGCTAAAGTACGTGAATGGTTTGCAAAACTTGAACCCGCTGCTGGTAACTTAGATATTAAATCTACGAAAGAATCCTCTACTGATAAGAAAGTATATGAAATCGTTATTAAAGATCATACTTTTACTCCGGCTGAAGTGCGTGTTCCTGCGGGAGAGAAGATTAAGCTCGTCGTTCATAACCAAGACCCGACACCAGAAGAATTTGAAAGTGATGATTTTCGTCGCGAAAAAATTATTGCGGGGAACAGCAAGGCGACAATTCTTGTTGGCCCACTAAAACCAGGGAAATATCATTTCTTTGGTGAGTTTAACCTTGATAAAGCCAATGGCTATTTAATTGTAGAATAGAAAGGTCAAATCATGTTTCCTACAGCCACTATTGTGTTTCGTGAAATTATAGAAGTCGCCCTTGTGATTGGTATCGTATTGGCTTCAACACGCGGTTTACCGGGGCGGTTTAACCTCGTATTGGCTGGTTTGGGATTGGGTGTCTTGGGGTCAGTTATTATTGCTTTTTTTACTGAGAAAATTTCACAAGCGATTGATGGCATAGGACAAGAAGTTTTTAATGCCTCTGTCATGTTTATTGCTGTTGGTTTTCTCAGTTGGACAGTCATCTGGATGAAAACGCATGGTCGGGAATTAGCCCAAAATTTGAAAGCAGTCGGACAAGATGTCATGGTTGGTAATAAGTCGGTCTACGTTCTCGTCGGTGTTATTGCGTTAGCCACGTTTCGTGAGGGCGCTGAAATTGTTTTATTTACTTATGGCATGGCTGCGTCTGGTGCCTTTTCTATTACAGAAATTGTTACGGGTGGAATGATTGGCGCCGTAGGCGGAACTGTTATTGGTCTCATGCTTTATCTAGGTTTGTTAAAAACAGCGCAAAAGCACTTGTTTGCCATCACGAGCTGGATGCTCATTGTCCTAACGGCTGGCATGGCGGCACAGGGGGCAAGCTTTCTGATTGCGGCAGGGATTATTCCTGAGTTATATCCGCAAGTTTGGGATACATCTGCCATTTTATCAGGTGGTGGTTTTTTAGGGGAAACTCTTAAGGTATTGGTGGGGTATACCCCACGTCCAACGGGTATGGAGTTAGCATTTTACGGTTTTGTTTTGTTGGTTGTCGGTGGTGCTTACAAATTAATTGGAACAACATCACAACAGACGCGCACCACCCCGCTCGCTGCTGAATGATCATGTATTGAATTTTCTGTTACTAAATAATAAAATTTCATATAACGCTATAAACGAAATTTGTGTTGGGTTAAATTTTAATTGGGCAATATTTTTTAACTTTTTTATCAATCTCTAATGCTATTTTTTCTGCTTGATTTTTAATATCGTGATTTTGGTATTTTATTGCTAGTTTTATAGCACTACTTTTTATATCGTTATTATTTAATATTTTTTTAATTTTATTCATTATATCATTTGCAAAAGGTTAGCATCACCATTACTCGGAGATACGGTAACAGTTCCGGCCAAATCATCTCTTAAAGCCCAAGATAATATAATCCACTCAATTCCTTTTAGAAAGGCGCTGCTAACCTTATCAGAGCAGAGTGAGATTCAAACTCATCTTTGTTCTCGTAATCATAACTTGCGGTAAACTCGACATTGCTTGGCGCCGTGTAACCAATACCAAATCCAAGATTAAGCGTGTTTTGATCAGGGTCTGCACCTTCGGTTCTAAAAGATGGACCACCACCAGAGAATGTTGAGGTCGTTTCAATAGCGTCACCAATCACGTCGTAACGATATCCAACACTTATTTCTGGCGAAAGAACACCACCATTATGTTGAACATAATCTTTACGCACATCAACGCCAACACCAAATTCTAAAATATGAAGCGCCTCACTATCAATTTCTAAACCAGCCCCACCAGCGCCCGTCTCTGATATATCTTCATTTTGGAAACGAATATAATGCGCTTGTACTTTTGGTGTAACGCGCACGTCTTCATACTCGGCTAAATGGTAATCACGTGCAGCAATCACACGCGCCTCCACTTGGTGGCTACCATAATCACTATCTGCATTTAACCCAGCAACACCACCCACGTTAAAACGTGTTGCTTCATTGTCACCATAGGTATAACCAATATCACCAATTAAATAAGTGTCATCACTTAAATCATAATCCCCATAAAGTGAGATATTATAACTATCAATATCACTTCGTGTATTATTGACACTATCAGAATCAACATTCGTGTCAGCATAGCTAAAAGCAACACCAACGGTTGCGTTCTCATGCAACCCTTCTGTATCGGCACCAACGGTTAAGCCACGTGTTGTTGCATCAAATCCTGCTATCCCGCGACGCTGTCCTTGGGTTATTTTCTGACCAAAAACTTGCGTCCATAGTTGAAGATCTTCTGCCAAATCCCCTGAAGAAATACCACGAGATCCACCACCATCACGAATAACAGTCAGACGGTCAGATACTAAACGTAAGGTATTTCCTGTGATATTTTGCGCGGCAGAAAAAGAAGCACCATCAATCTGGGGAAGTGTTGCTTCTAAAATATCTTCGGCATTTGTACCACCAATATTACTGATAATATTCAGTAACTCTGGATTTGTCGTTCCTGTTAAATCACTTAATGCCCCACACGCACCATCAGGGTTATTTGCGAATTGTCCAGTACAGGGATTAGACGCGCTTGCAACAAGTAAAAAAAGCTCATTATTACCCCCACCACCAATACCGCCTGATACCCCATCAGCCAGTTGAAAATCGAAGAAAAGTGAATTATCTGTTACATCGGTTAACGCTTGACCCGCACCACTATTAACTGCCGTCACACCTGTTCCAATGAGAATTGATTCACCGTCACTTAAAGAGCGACCATTACTTAATACTTCGACAGTAGACGTACTGACATCAATATCATTACCCGCACCTGTGACATTCAGTTGAGCAACAGAAGCTGCACCCAGTTCAAATATAAGCGTTCCTGCGCTCGCCGTCATATCATTGAGCGTCACCGTGTTATCAGAACTAATTGTGAAGTCTTGCCCTGCATTCACGATTAAATCAGAAACGGTAAAATCACCCTCAGTTCTAAAGCCTGATCCAGTAACCGTAACAGGAGAAAACCCACTTGCAATATTCCCATCTGTCACGTCACCAATAATGCGTCCACCATTAAGTGTAATAGGCGTTGCCGCACTTAAATCTAATAAGTCAATCGCCGTACCATTCGTGCCTTCAATCGTCCCGCTGTTATTAATCCCACCAGAGATTGCAGAACTACCTGATACAAAAATACCTGCATCACCGGTAATGACACCATCTACTTGATTGAGGATTCCACCAGAAATATCAACATTTGATCCACCAAGATAAATACCACCACGACCACCAGAAATCATACCACTATTTGTAACTGCACCTGTTAAATCAGAGCTTGAGCCGACCAATATCCCTTCACGCAAACCTGTAATGACACCGCTCGCATTATTTGTTATACCACCACCAATATTCGCACCAGCTTCAACTAAAATACCTGTTCCCGATGCGCCTGTTCCTGATATTGTTCCACCGTTATTAATCCCGCCGCTTATGTCGGCATTGTTTGTATTAACAACAATACCGGTTGCGCCCCCAGTAATCACACCGCCAGCTTCATTAAGAATGCCGCCGCTTATATCATTATTTGAACCACTCCCCACTGCAATCCCATTTCCTGTCGCATTACTACCTGAAATAACACCACCAGAACGGTTTGTAATTCCGCCCGAAATATCTGAACTTGAACTTCCTACTGAAATACCAACGCCGCCACCATTAATCGTACCTGAATTGTCTATACCCATTGTTAGATCAGTGATTGATAAAACAATCCCGCCTGTTACACCTGTAATCGTGCCTGAATTATTAAGAGCACCAATTGTATTTGCCCCTTCAAAATTAATAGCGACTGCGGCTCGATCTTCAATAAGGCCTCTATTATCTATACCGCCAGAAAGATTATTATCGATTCTTATCGCACTGTTATTCCCAGATCCACCGCCTGAAACGCCATCAGTGTTACCAATAATTTCACCTGTTGCTTCGTTTAACAAACCGTCCGTTAAATCAGAAACACCATTTCTTAAGAAAATTGCTGCTGCTGTTGCTCTGATTGATCCTGCGTTACGGATAAAATCAGCCGCCGTTTGATTTATATCAATAGCTCTTCCATCAGCTCCTGTAGCCTCAATCACACCAGTCACCGTATTGGTTATTTGGTCAGCACCACTTCCTGTAGCCAAAGAAATAACAGCAATAGCGGCAGGATCATTCGTTATCGTACCGGCGTTCATAATGACATCGTCACCATTGCCAAGATTCACATCACCCGTAATCGTCGCACCCGCATTGTTGGTGAGTATATCAGCACCATTAAACGTATCAATATTACCCGTAATATCTCCAAAGTTTGTAATCAGATCAATGGCGTTCGTCGTATTTCTGATGGCCTCTAATTCAGAGGTTATTGTGCCTGTATTATTAATGATTACGGTGTTAAGAGTCGCCCCTTCAAATCTGATAGCGCGCCCTTCTGAGTCAATAATACCATCATTTATGACAGAAATTGAATCTAAGGTGCCGTTCCCCAACTCAATTGCCGC
>CALHAR010000012.1 GCA_937931645.1 uncultured Alphaproteobacteria bacterium | reverse complement strand
TTGTCAAAACCCATGCCAAAAACATTGCCCAAAGACTCACTATCTCAGATATTTAAATCGCCTATATTTCAATCACCTGATGAATGGCTGGCTTTTGATAAAACCCACCTTTGGCACCCTTATACATCCATGAAAGACCCGCTGCCTTGCTATCCTGTCACGGGCGCGCAAGGTGTGATGTTAGACCTCGCGGATGGTCGGCAATTAATTGATGGTATGTCATCATGGTGGAGCGCTATACATGGCTATGGACAAGCTGCTTTAATTACGGCAGCGCAGACACAATTAGAACGCATGTCCCATGTTATGTTTGGCGGGATTGCTCATCAACCCGCCGCAGAATTGGGCGCGCGTTTATTACGTCTGGCCCCTGATAATTTCGAGCATATATTCCTCGCTGATTCTGGGTCTATCTCTGTTGAAGTGGCGCTAAAAATGGCGCTGCAATTCTGGCAATCAAGCGAGAAAAAAAATAAACAGTCTTTTTTAACTGTTAGGGGCGGTTATCATGGCGACCCGTTTAGCTGTATGTCCGTTGGTGATCCTGAGAACGGACAACATCATCTTTTCCCGCGCGCGATTGCTCAACATATTTTTGTGCCGCGCCCTGAAATAGGGTTTTATGACGATTGGGACGCGCGCGATATTGCTCCCTTAGAGGCTGCTATTAAAGCTCGCCATCAAGAGGTTGCTGCGGTGATTATCGAACCTATTGTCCAAGGGGCAGGCGGGATGAGATTTTATCATCCAGAATATTTAAAGGCCGCGCGGGCGCTGTGTGATGCTTATAATGTCTTATTGATTTTTGATGAAATTGCGACAGGCTTTGGCCGTACGGGTCAAATGTGGGCTATGGAATATGCAGGCATTACCCCTGATATTTTTTGCGTAGGTAAAGCGCTAACGGGCGGGATGATGACGCTTGCGGCGACAATAACAACGCGCCATGTAGCGATGACAATCTCTGAGGGGGCTGTGCCAGAACTGATGCACGGCCCGACCTTTATGGGCAATCCTCTTGCTTGTGCTGTAGCTTGCGCGAGCCTTGATTTGCTCACGCAGACAGGGCAGGGCGCATTATACCCGCAAGGCTGGCAATCCAATATCGCGCGTATAGAGCGGGGCTTGCAGGCGCTAAAACCACTTGCAGATCATGCAGGCGTTAAGGATGTACGCGTGCTTGGCGCAATTGGTGTTGTTGAAATGAATGTCCCTGTTAATGTCGCCGCTATCCAAGAAGCTTTTGTCAAAGCAGGCGTTTGGGTGCGCCCATTCGGGCGGCTTATCTATGTCATGCCGCCTTATATTATTAGCGATAAGGAATTGGAAGTATTGTGCGGCGCGATTGTGGAGGTTGTGGGTAAGAGTTAAAAAGTAAATACGAAACTAATATAATTTTGTCTACGGATTGATATTCAAGAATATAATCAGCTTGGTCTTTTCCATCACAGAATAACTTATTTTGTAAATTAGGTAAGTTAGACTTTTTTAAACTTACACCTATAATTTCTGGAAAATTACCAACTGCTTCAAGTTCAGTGTTAAGTGTATTAAACTCTTCGAGTTGAGACTCGTTTGTTATTATCACAATGCACTCATGAGTTTCTTCGTCTCGTAAGTAAAGAAGACTGTGTTTGCCATTAACTGATAGTTTAGCTTTTGCAAAACGTCCTGTGTAACCGCATTTAGAGCCAATAGTGCAAGTTGCATCAGTTGAGCGTACTCCAGTAAAATCACGTTTTATAGCTGCTTCATTTGAAACAGTTGCACAAGATGTTAAAATATATGCTAAAGTTATTGCAAAGATTCTTTGTATGACTATTGGCATATAAAATCTTTTTCACTTCTAAAAGCGGCTCGTGGTTTTTGTTTTAACCAAATTTTTATTTGCCGTTTGATTCTACGTTCACTCATTATTTTACCCGAAATAGTCCTAATTAAATATGTATTTCCTGTGTATTCAATAGCATAAGCGCCTTTAATGGAAATGACATATGATAGTTTTTGAGAAGCGAAGAGTAGCTTTGCAATTTGACTATCTAACGGCCCAGGAAAAGTCTCTGTGCCTTTTGGGTGTGTGTGACCACCTGCATAGCCTGCAAATACGCTTGGATTAAACCGTGTTACAACAACTTCTTTTCCCCGATTACACTTGATAATTTGTTGACGTTTTGTTTGGACTTCTAGAATTGCGTCAGGTTTTACTATAAAACCTTGTTCTTTATCACTGTTAAGTTGAATTTTACTTCCGTCAGAAAAAGTCCTTGAACGCCACGCTTTAATGACTTGTTGGTCGAGTGAGTGAAATTTATATGGATTAGACATTTATGCCTTCATTATTCGTTCAATGCTATTTTAAGATTTAAATGGATATATGCAACCTTTATCATTTTATTCTTTTTTTATTAAAAAACCCGTCATAGCCTTTAAGCCATGGCGGGTTTTGAAGTTTACAATTAAACCGCTTGATTAAACTGTGAGGTTTAAAGCGGAGATCTATAACCCCGCCTTTTCCAATTCCGCTTCAAACTCTGGGAGAGCTTTGAATAGGTCAGCGACGAGGCCGTAATCTGCGACTTGGAAGATCGGGGCTTCTTCGTCTTTATTGATTGCGACGATGAC
>CALHAR010000011.1 GCA_937931645.1 uncultured Alphaproteobacteria bacterium | reverse complement strand
CCAAGCCCTGTTAAACGCCCCATAATGGGCATAAATTGGCGACGTCCTTTAAAGCTGGTGACCAATTTATTTTGTTCTAATTTGATTAGAGTGCTTGGAAATAAAGAGCGGTAGCGGCGTGATGCCATAAGCTCAAAGCATGCCTCGTCTAAATCACGTCCTAACGCGTTACTTGCATGCAAGCATAAAATTTTTTTGTGTGGGTTACGGCCAAGCTCCCATGCAGGCCACGCGACGCTGACACATTCTGATTTTAGCATGCGCGGTGGCATGTTTATGATGAGACGTTTTATCTTACCATCACTCACCTGTTTTAAATAATGCGCCATAAGGTGAATGTGCCAATTATCCTGAAATGGTACATGGGGATGTAAAATACCAAACGCGTATTGAATAAAACTGCCAAAGTCATGGCGGTATAGATTTTGAATGTCCTCACTCTTCATGGTTCACACCTCCATCAGCATCAAATTGTTTCATAAAGTTTTCTAGAACTTTTCTGTCTTCTGGCAGCTCTTCAAAATCTGGTGCGTCATCCATAACTTTTAAGAATGGTAGGCTCATTTTGATCATCTTAGGATCTTGCTGTGCGGCTCCACGGGCTATTTGTTCCAAGATCACTTGCCGCATGCTCATTGTCTTGGTGACACCATCAATTGTAATTTCGCGTTCTTTACCAAATACAGTCTTGATCTCATCCGCAAAGGTAGAGTTACGTTTTTTAGGACGACCAGCTGGATTACCCGATTGGCCTTTTTTAAATTTATGCTCGTCAGGCGGATTATTATTTTTGCGACCATCTTTGAAGTTCTTACTCATGATCAGACCCTCCTTCAGCTTGCGTACTATTAAAGGTTTGCCCCGTTTCGGCATGAATAGCGTCTTGCCCTGTAAATTCCTGCCAACGGCGAATAATGACATCACAATATTTAGGCTCTAATTCTATGCAACGCGCGACGCGCACTGTTTGTTCGCAAGCAATAAGCGTGGAGCCCGATCCTGCAAAAGGGTCTAATACTATTTCGCCGCGCTTCGTACTATCCAATATAGCGTCTGCAACCATAGCAACGGGTTTGACGGTGGGGTGCAACTTTAGATCATTATTACCAAAGCTATTAACACCCGGATAGTCCCACACGTTTGAGCGATAACGGCCATGGACGCCGAGCAAAATATTATTCGTATGAGGGGCAGTTCCATTCTTGAAGACTGGAACAAGTTCATATTTACTGCGGTAAAAAGAGCCCATTCCAGCATTGGTTTTATTCCAAATGCAGATGTTTTTAAGTTCAGAATATTGATTTTGTCCCGCACTGATTAATTGATTAATGCCACGCCAATCAATGCATATATAATGAAGGGAGCCTTTTTTGCTGAACTCGATTAAGAGCGCTATGATCGCAGCAAGAAATGTTTCAAATTCTTCATAGGACATTTCACCACTAGCCATGGCAAACTCATCATGCTTAATCTTTCCGTTACCGCAGATATGGCCACTTACTGGTACATTATAGGGCGGATCAGTGAAAATAGCGTCTGCGGTAGAGCCATTCATGAGTGCTTTATAATTGGATGGTTCCAATGAATTGCCACATAACAGATTGTGAGCGCCAAGAATCCAGCGATCACGCGGTTTTGTAGTAAATATTTCTTGAACTTCAGGAAGTTGATCGGCTTTGTCATTTTCAGCAGGTGTTTCGCCGCCAATGATGATGTCAAGTTGACAGGTGCTAAAGCCAAGATCTTCTAGATCAAAATCTAAATCCATTTTATCAAGTTCTTGCAACTCAACACGCAATAAGTTTTCATCGTTTCCGGTGCTCGAATTTAATTGGTTATCAGCAAGACGATATGCTTTTACTTGTGCCTCCGACAAATTATCAATAAGAAGAACTGGAATTTGTTTTAAACCCATTTTTATTGCGGCTAAATAACGACCATGACCAGCAATGATTTCAAATTTATCATTAATAATAATCGGTGTGATAAAACCGAATGTCTCAATGCTTATTTGTATTTGATTGATATGCCACAAGGGGTGTTTCTTGGCATTATTAGCGTAGGGCTGAATTTTACCAATATCCAACAACATATAAGTGTGGGATGATCCGGAATTTTTAAAGCTGCCAGTCGCTTTTTTGTTTTTTGACATTTAAGTCTCCTAAAAATTATGTCGGAGACAGATGCATGCACGCAAAACATCACCGACGGTGAAGTGGGAAATTCATCGGAGTCTTGGGTTTCGTTGGTGTCTATTGCTTCTTTGGTTTCAGCGCAGCCAATTATCTTTAAGATAATTACGAATTACTGCTCGTCAAAGCAGGTTCGGATATAATCACTACTATCCTCCGTCTTAGCTTTAACCGTAAACAGTTTTAAAAGCTAATGTCGAGATTGCTTGTACTTTATAATATATCAGCAATAATGTAAAGGGGTGTGTTGTGTATGTAACTGATTTTACTTGTTTTTTACGTTTTTGACTTGGTGTGGGTCACTACCAAATCAGGCCCTATGTCAGTTTCGGTTCAGGCCATGGGATTTTGACCCAAGCTTTTGTTTATAAAGCGTTTCTATTTTATCAATTTCAGTTTTTGTGATGTTACTAGGCAGGGTTTGCAAGACAGAATATCGGAAATGGCGGTGATAGGTTGGATCTGTTTTCATGAGCGCAACCAGTTCTTTATTGCCGCCATGACCATTGGCAGCATAATCACACCACCGTTGCCAAATTCCATCTCTGCCGTTAGCACTGCCAATATATTGCATGCCTGTATTATTGTCTAAAATCAAATATATACCATTTACGGCAGCTAGATGGTTTTTCCATTCATAATTAGCATCGGGGTTATTAATGATTGTTTTAAGTTCATCATATTCTAAAGCAAAATCAAGAAGCCCAGGAAAGTTACCGATATAGCCTTGTGGTAAAATTTTGATTACTTCTTTTTTTTGTCGGTCATACCATTGATACCACGCTAAACCACCATCTCCCCAATCTATAATTAAGCGATCAATCAAATTGTTGAAATCATCTACTGGGGTAAGATCGTAGTAATACATCCCGTTTTTTATTTTTGAAGCGCCAACTTTGAAGACGCCAAATAGCACAGATTGGTTTCGATCTAAACCAATAAAACTAATGATGTAGTCACAGGCGCCGAATACGTCTTTGGCCTGTTCTTTTTGATATTCAAGAAGCGTCTCTCTACTTTTAAGCAATTCACGATACTCAGCGCGCCCGTCTTTGTGACGGACAATTTTAACTTTTTTGCCCTCAAGTAATGACGATTGAGAAGATAGTATTTGCTGTAATGTGATCATTTTAAATAAATATCCTATTTTGGGATAATCCTAAAATAGGATTAGCTCTTATTGCGCAACGTATCAACCTGAAAAGCGCAATAACTGTGAAGAAATCAATTTATTCAGAAAAACATAAGAAACCCTGTGAACTTCTGATCAATGCCAGAAAGGATGCGGGCCTTACTCAACAGGAACTTGCGAAAATGATAGGGCAACATCAATCGTTTGTTGCTAAATATGAGGGCGGAGAGAGAAGACTCGATTTAATAGAGCTCATACAAATATCAAATAAGATTAATTTAAATCTTATTTCTGTTATAGAAAAAATATCCTAAAAGCCCTTATCTGTCATGGGCCTAATGCTGTCTTAAATTTTCAACAAATCCAAATGCATGTTGATTCAAATTAAAACTTTCTAATATGACTATTTGGTCCAAGCGTTAGAAAGAATTTCAGCCTGTTTTAAGACAAGCTCAATTGCTTGTTTTTCTTCATCAGGTGGATATTTGTAACGCTGTAATGTTCTTCTAACTAAAATACGTAATTTAGCTCTAACGCTATCGCGTACCTGCCAGTCAACGGTTGTTGATTTTCGCAATTTTTCAGTTATTTCTACGGCAATTTTTTTCAGTATTTCATCTCCCAATTCACGCGTAGCACTCTCATTATTTGCCAAGGCATCATAAAAAGCTACCTCATCTGAGTTTAAACCTAATTCAGATTCACGTTTAATATCTTCTTGGAAATCCTTTGCCATTTGAATGAGTTCTTCAATAACTTGAGCCGTTTCTATGGCACGGTTGTTATATTTTCTGAGCGTTTCATATAGGCGATCGGAATATTTTTTCTCTTGAACAACGTTATTACGTGTTTTTGATCTAATATCGTCTTTTAAAAGCTTCTCTAAAAGCTCAACAGCCAAATTTTTCTCTGGCATCTGGCGAACATCTTCTAAAAATTTATCAGAAAGCAATCCAATGTTTGGCCTATCTAATCCGCACAAGGCAAAAACATCAGATACGCCTTCTGCAATAACGGCATTATCTAAAATTTGTTTTAACGCTGAATTTTTTTCATCTTGACCAAGCTTTTTATCAACAGTTGTAAATTTAGTGATAGCTGCTTTGATTGCGGAAAGAAAAGCAATTTCTTTTCTAAGCTCTTTAGCTTCGTCAAGCGTAGAGCACAGTGAATATGCTTTGGTCATAGCCAAAACAATATCAAGGAAACGTTTCTTACCGTCTTCTAGTGCCAACAGATAGTTAGCGGCCGGCACCAATAATTGATATGCATCAGTTTCATAGTCAGAGTAATCAAACCCTTCGGATTTATTGGTTCTGGAAAATAGCCCGCGCGCAGCATCAAGTTTTTCTAAAAGGATAGAAAATGCTTCTTCTGCTTGCAATGTTGGCGCACCCTTACCTTTTGCATCAGTATATATTTTAAGGGCTTGTTTCAGTTCATTAGCAATACCGATATAATCTACGACCAAACCGCCGGGCTTATCTTTAAACACGCGGTTTACGCGGGCAATAGCCTGCATAAGGTTATGCCCTTTCATAGGCTTATCGATATACATTGTGTTGCAACAAGGGGCATCAAAGCCCGTTAGCCACATGTCGCGGACAATAACAAGCTTCAAAGAATCATTTTCATCTTTAAAACGTTTCTCTAACCGTTTTTTTGTTTGTTTATTGTAAATATGAGGTTGCAGCAGTTCTTTATCAGAAGCAGAACCTGTCATAACAATCTTAATCGCGCCTTTTTCTGGGTCTTCATTATGCCACTGCGGACGCAACGCAACAATTTCATTGTAAAGATGCACGCAAATTTCACGGCTCATACCAACGATCATGGCTTTGCCTTCCATTGTTTCGTTACGTGTTTCAAAATGAGAAACTAAATCCGCAGCAATCTGTTCCAACCTAGGTTGCGCACCGACAAGTTTTTCAAGCCTACTCCATTCACCTTTGGTTTTTTCACGAGATCCTGTGTCTTCTTCATCCTCAATTACTTCCTCAACTTGATCTGAGAGGGCATCTATTTCATCACGATTTAAATCAAGTTTAGCAAGACGGGATTC
This sequence comes from uncultured Alphaproteobacteria bacterium, assembly GCA_937931645.1. Taxonomy (GTDB): domain Bacteria; phylum Pseudomonadota; class Alphaproteobacteria; order Micavibrionales; family Micavibrionaceae. The sequence continues at coordinate 23,979 of CALHAR010000011.1, read as the reverse complement.
ATAGTAAATGGGTACAGTCGCCCCATCATTAACAGCATCTTGAATGTCATAGATGGATACATAGTCACCAAAAACTGATCTTGTGTCTTTATCTTCAAAAGAAATTGGGGTACCTGTAAATCCGATAAAAGCCGCATTCGGCACGGCATCGCGCATATGTTTGGCATAGCCGTATTTATACGTTCCATCTTTGCTAAGCTTTGCTTTTAAGCCGTACTGGCTGCGATGTGCTTCATCTGAAATAACAACGATATTATGGCGATCATTTAATATTGGATGCTCTTCTTCGCCATCAAGGGGGGAGAATTTTTGTACTGTCGTAAATATAATTCCGCCAGATTCACGCTCTGCGAGTAAACGGCGCAATTCATCACGACCATCAGCCTGCACGGGTGTTTGCTTTAACAATTCTTGCGCATTGCTGAATGTTGTAAAGAGTTGCCCATCAAGGTCATTGCGATCTGTCACAACTAAAAGCGTTGGATTATTCATCTCCGTCTGTTGCAACAACATTCCAGCATAGCAGCACATAGAAATACTTTTTCCTGACCCTTGTGTATGCCAAACAACACCGGCCTTTTTATTGCCTTCTGTGCTAGATGCAATAACTGTTGCCTTAACGGCCTCACGCACGGCATGGAATTGGTGGTAACTCGCAATTTTTTTAATAATTTTCTCACCGTCATTTTCAAATAAAACAAAATAACGGATGTAATCGAGCAGTAATTTGCGGTCAAAAAACCCTCGCACCATAGTTTCCAATTGCCATTCTAGCAGCGGCTGATCTTTTTCATTTTTGAGAGTACGCCAAGGCACAAAACGTTCTTGATTGGCCGTGAGGGAGCCCATACGCGCCGTATAGCCATCGCTAATGATATTAGTTTCATTAAAGATGAACAGATCGGAAATTTCATCTTTATAGGTTTGAATTTGATTGAAAGCATCCCAAATATCGGCGTGTTCATCGCTTGGGCTTTTAAGCTCTAACACTGAAATCGGGAGGCCGTTAATAAAGCAAATAATATCAGGGCGTCGCGGCTGTTTAGAGCCCATAACTGTAAACTGATTAATAGCCATAAAGCGGTTGTTATCGACCTTCTCAAAATCAATCAAGAACGCCGTATCATGTTTTATCTTGCCATCAACTTTATATTGAACAGGCACACCCTCGAGCAACATGCGGTGAAAATAGCGGTTATTAGTTATTAGATCAAGGCTCTCAGGCTTTAGAACCTGTGCCATGACTTGTTCGATGCATTCTTTGGGAAGGTGCGGGTTAATAGAAATAATGGCCTGTGTCAGAACTTCTTGCAACACAATTTCACTGTAATCACTCCGCGCTGGCGTATCACTATCTGGCGCAATGTCAGCGCCAGATACAACGTCCCAGCCACCATCATGGAACCAATTTAAACATAAGTTTTCTAATTCTGTTTCGTTCATTTATATTTGCTTCCATTTTCTGTGCAGTGTTCTAAAACGACAGGCAACCATTTTTCTTTATACCAACCCCAACCGTTGAAAATCTCGCCATACTCTTTAGCTTTTTTATCTCTAATCTGAGCTGTTGCCCATTTTGTTTTCCAAAAGTTTATATGATCCGTTGCAGTAAAATTTTTGTAACCTTTCTCTTGCACAATAACTAACAACTGCTTTTGTGTTATTTTTTCACGAGAAACTTTTTTAATAACAGTCTTCTTCGCAGCAATTCCTTCATTGTAATCTATTAGTTTGTGCAAGTCGGCATTAGTCTTTGATGTAGCTTCAGTCGTATAATATACGCTCAATTGAAAAGCATTGTTTTTTGCAAATGCACTATTCTGTATTTCTTTACTAATAGATTTTATTTTTTCTGGTAAGTTACTTTTCTCAATTTCAACAATTTGATCTTTTTTTAAACGAACAAACTGTAGGGCTAAAGAAAGCTCCTCTGCTAGAGATAAATGTTCTCCAAACCATTTTGTTATGTACTGATCAAAGTTTATACAGCAAGCTTGAAAGAGCGCTCCAAAACATTCTTCTCCCCCCACAAAAAAAGTATGCTCTACGGCATCTCTTATTTCTATTATCTTTTTAAGGTTTTCTTTAACCGCTTCATCTTTAATAGGGCATATTTCTTTATCTAATGTTCCGCTAACAGTTATTGAATTTCCATTTTCTAACTTGCTTGTGCCATTTTTCGTGGACTCCATTTTTTCGTGTAGTAAATAAGTCCATGCTATGTTGGCTAAAACACAAAATATTTCTGATTTAAAAGTGTTTAGAGGGCTGTTGAAAATTTGAACAGCGGAGACCATCGCTTCCCGCGCCCTAATAAGCCGCTCATCTTTATAAGGGTTTAAAAGTGTCTTGGGATCATATGACGATTGCACTTTCAAAAAATATTTTATTTCATCATCGCTACATGTTTTTACGTTCTGTGCTTGTATTGGGTGTATAGCAGATTGATTAAGGGTTTTGTTTCTGCCTTGGTTTAATATATAAACAACATCTTGTACAACGTATCCCTGATTTAGAAGAGTTTTCGCATAAATACTTTCTTGTTTAGAGAGACTCCATTTCCTAGTTTTTTTTCTATTAGGCTTAATGTTTTGAAGCATAACTACACATCCTCTGCCAATTTTTCTAATAATGCCATTAAGCATTCATCGTGATCCTCATCTTCTGAGTACCAAATTGGAAATATATTTGCTTCAGCTAATTCATTTTTACGGCCAATGCGCTTTTCTTCATCATCACCAATAGCAAGAAACGCGTAGTGACGTACGGCTGCCTCAGCTCCTTTAGTTGTGAAAACATTCTTTAAACATTGAACCGTGCGATCTATACTTAAACTGCAGCCTAGGAAAAGAAGGGTTTTGTTAGAAATTGCTTCAATACAGTTTTGCAAAGAGTCTGCACCAGCATAGTGAGTGTTATATTCATCAAGCGTAAGGACTCTATTTTTACCAGATGTTGCTTTGCCGTGAAGTTTTACTAAAATATTTTTCCCTGCGCCAAGTTGCCTTGGGAAATCAATGGCTTCTGATCCTAATAATACTTCAGAAAAAGGTTTTTGCATTTCTTCATAACTACGCTTTAGGACGTCATCAAAATTGGTGGTGATAACGCTACTACTTGCAAAAAGATACGGCAAGTATCGGACAGCTCCTGATAATGGCAACTCATGCCCAAAGTCATTCTCTAAACTTTCATTGAAAGGACCTTCTTTCATGTTATCAAATAGCAATTGAGCAGCTTCTTCATATTTTGCATCGTCCAATAAATCTTCTAGAGTTTGTGGATCTACTGTCGTTTCCTTCAAAGTTTTTCTTAAATAACCTGTCCATCCACAATAACCACAGGGCATGGACATTCCAGCGCCAACGAAAGGAACAATAGCTCCACGACTATAACTTGCTTTTAAAACTTCAAATCGGCGTTGGTTGTCGTAGAGAGCTAATATTTCGTCAGCTTTTTCCAGCCTTTCTTGTTTTTTGTTCTCACACCATTCATCAAAAGCCATGTCAAAAGTTTCAGAGTTAAATTCTAAAATTTTCTGGGGCGTAAATTGCGCGGCCTCAATGATAACATTGCCTGTTGTGTCATCTATTTCTGCTCGCAGTTGATCCAAGAATTCTTCTTTCAGAAACTCCATGTGGGCTATTCCTCACCCTGAAGTTCTGAAACATCAATTTTACCAGATAGAAGTTGAGGAAGAAGAGAATCTCTTATTTGAGAAAGGCTTTTTATTTCTCGAATATTATTTTCAATCTGTAAGTAAATACTTTTAACCTGCGTATTATATTTTTCGATGATGTCTAACGTTGGGACAATGACAGGTATTGGCTTGAAGCTTTTTTTACTAATCTCCGCAAATGTTGTTCCGCTGGCTCTTTGCTTTATTTCGTCCATTTGAGAGGCGCACCATTGGACAACAAATTCAGGAGAAAGTGTTTGCTCACACTTCATTGCAATGTATCCCTGATTAATTGCTACAGGAACTTTTGCAATAGCCAAATAACCCACGGGGGCACGCGAAGACATCAGGACGGTATCAATAGGCAAGAGCCCTGAACTTATCTTTGAGAGCCCTTTTTCTGTAATCCTGCGGTCTGTATCGATCAGAACTTTGTCCGTTAAATTCGACATATCTTTAGGGGTCGTCCAGTGAATCGTGCCACCATCCCAAAATTCAGAGTTTTTAGTTGATGGTGTTCCTCCTCCAACGACAGTTACTTCTTCTCCTATCTCTGAGGCTTCCCAACCATCAGGGATTGGGCCCAGTTCGCTTTCGACTAGGGCGGAGGGGAAAGCGTCGGCGGTGGTGGCGAGTTCGGTATAGGCATCGGGATTGGAGGTGTTGAGGGTTGCTAGTTTCTCTGTGATTTTACCGCTGATGGCGGTCATGGCGGCTAGGGTTGCGTCAGCCTCACTCTCGCCTGCCTCTAACGCAGCCATTTTCGCGCGCACTGGATCAAAATCCACAAACCAGCTCTTAAACACCGCCTGCGCCATAGCTTCCAGCGTCTCATTAATCTTGCGATTATTTTCGATTTTGTGATCTAAATTTAAGAGAACTTCGACAACGTTATCTTGAATATATTTTTCTGGATGTGGAATCAGTATTGCTTTTACAGATGTAGACGCTTGCGCAATTGCGGGGACTCCAACCTGAGATGCATTTTGTAAAAGCCTATTTTGCCCTAGTGGGGATCGCAAAAAATAATAAACGAAGTATGGGTTTGTTTTTGTTTCATCAAGAGTAACTTTTAACTGACTTTGGGAAACAACGTATCTTTCATAGTCCGAGTTTTCAGGGATAATCCCTACTTGTCCAATTGTGCCCCGATGCGTGATTACAATATCTCTGCGAAAGGCATTTGCTGAAGATAATTCATCTGCCTTCTCCTTAGTTAAATAGCTGAATCTATTCTCTAAAATAAAATCACCATTTAAGTTGCCCCCTTTAATAACGGGAATTCCTTTAGGCATAAAATTTTCTGCCTTAATTCTTGATCCAAAAGGCCCCATAGCGATAGAACCTTTTACGGGTGCTTTCAAATCATCAATTTTAACTTCTTTCCAATTACTCATTCCGCCACCTCAAGCCTATTCGCCACTTTTTCTGCGATAAATTCACTTAAGTCTTCTTGCTCAAGAACGGTATGCTTTTCGATAATATCGTATAGGTGGCCAATGGTTGATATTTGAGCCATAGCCTCACTGGGGTACATTTTTATATTTTCGTGCCCCGCTGGATTGCGGAAGGCTGCAGATATTCCTTTTAAAAGGAAATAATATCCTTCATGGGAATTTAAGTGCGCATATTCATCATGGCGGGTAAACCGTAAGACAGGATTTTTCGGGGCGAAAACATGGTCGATTAGTTTCATGGTGTCTTTATCTTTAACACCGCTTTTTCTGCGGATCAGGCCAAACAGAATTTTACAGGCCTTGCTGACGGCTTCTGGATAATGCTCACTTTCTATTAAATCTTTAACTTTTTCAGCCTCTATCTGATCTTGCGATTTTGGAGCAGGTAGGTTGTCTGGCTGTGGTTCCGGTGCTGGTTCCTCATTATTATTCAATGCCGCAAGAATTAAGATTCCTCCAACAACACCAAGGCCAATTGCTAATACATTATCAGAGCTCATAGCCAAGACCTCCGAGGTTCTTTTTGATTTCGGCTTCGAGGAGGTCACTTTCGATGAATTGATCTTTTAGCTGTGCAGTCAGGCGTGCCATTTTTTCGGGGAATGGTTCTAAATCTTCCACCTGATCTGCCGCGCCGACATAACGCCCAGGGGTGAGCACAAAATCATGCTTTTTCATGTCCTCTATGGTCGCGGAATAGCAAAAGCCCGCTTCGTTTTCATAGCCTTCACCCATTTGCCATGCGTGGAAAGTATCGGCTAATTTTTTGATGTCATCATCGGTAAAATCACGAAGAACGCGATCCTTCATAAAGCCAAAATTTCTTGCATCAATAAATAGCGTCTCGCCGCTGCGGTTACGTTTTTCCTTATCAAGGCGCAGGCCATTTTTCTTATCTTTGGTCAAAAACCAGACGCAGGCTGGGATTTGCGTATTGGTGAAGAGCTGCCCAGGTAAAGCAACCATGCACTCCACCATATCCTCTTCAATGAGTTTTTGGCGGATTGTGCCTTCATTATTGGTGTTGGAGCTCATCGAGCCATTGGAGAGAAGCAACGCCATCGAGCCTGTGGGAGCAAGGTGATAGAGCATATGCTGCATCCAGCCGAAGTTAGCGTTCCCTTCTGGTGGTGTGCCGTATTTCCAGCGTGCATCGCCTTCTAATTTACCGTGCCACCAATCCTTGATATTAAAGGGCGGGTTGGCCATGACGTAATCTGCGCGTAAATCTGGGTGCTGGTCATCGAGAAATGTATCGCCGTTCTTTTTACCAAAGTTGAAATCCAGCCCACGGATCACCATGTTCATTGCAGCTAGCTTCCATGTGGTGGGGTTAGCTTCTTGCCCGTAAATGGAGATTTTTTTTCTTTGATCGGCTGCGTTGTAATGTTTTTCCTTAGCGTGTTCTTGGATGAATTTATCGCTGGATACAAAGAATCCACCTGTGCCCATTGCAGGGTCGTAAACTCGCCCTTCGTATGGCTCTAGCATTTCAACAAATAATGTTACGATGCTTTTGGGGGTGTAGTATTGCCCGCCTTGCTTACCTTCAGCGAGGGCGAATTGTCCCAAGAAATACTCATACACATGGCCGAGGATATCTTTACTGTGCAGGCTTAAGCGTTTGCCATTATATTCTGCTTTGCTGAAACTAGTGTCAGAGAAGGTGTTGATAAGACCTGTGAGTTTATCATTTTCAAGTTGGTATTGGCTAATACTGTTCAAAATACCTTTAAGCTTGGGGTTTGATTTTTCAATTTCATCAAGTGCGTTGTCTACAAGCCAAGAAATAGAACGAAGTTTTACGTCCTGTTTCTTATTGTCTTGCCAGAGCACATCTCCAATAGGTAGGGCTGCTGTTTCTTTCAGGTATGTCCAACGGGCATGTTTAGGCACCCAGATAACATTTGCTTCTTGATAATATTCTATGAGTTCCAGCTCAGATTGAATAGCTTGTTGGTATTCATCGTCGCTATCGTAATCTTCTCTAGGAAGATAATAGATGTTGTCATCGCTGTTATCTTTGAACAGTTCTAGCAATTCTTCTTGGCGCTCTTCAAAAGCATCAGAAACATATTTCAAAAATATAAGGCCAAGAACGATATGTTTATAATTTGCAGCATCTAGGCTGGAGCGCAATTTATCTGCGGCTTTCCAAAGTTTATCATCTAACTCATTTAGAAATTTTTGTTCTATATTCATTTTTGATCCTTTGTTTCTTGTGCGCTTTGTTCTTGCTCTTTGATCCAACGATCAATCTCAGATTTTCTAAAACGCCAGCTGCCCCCAACTTTGAAAGCGGGCAGTTTTCCTTCAGAAGTAAGTCTATATGCCGTTTTTTCATTCAACTTGAGGTAACTTGCAACCTCTTTCATTGTCATTATATCGCTATTCATGATTGTTCCATGTCGCCGGTAAAAATGTATATTTGAGAAAATAGTGGAAATTTACTGAATAATCAAATAATTTTATACCTATGACAGAATATACAATTTCAAAATCCCAATACGTGAAGGGTCTGCAATGCCCCAAAGCGCTGTGGTTTTATCGTCACCGTAAGGATCTTGCGCCAGAAATTGATGCGGAAACACAGGCCAGATTTGATGTTGGAAATGAGATAGGCAACTTGGCCATGCATTACTTTGATGACGGTGTTGAGGTTACCAATGATTATTGGGATGTTCAGGGTGCAATCGAAGCAACGCAGAGATTTATTAAAGATGATCACGATATTATTTATGAGGCTACGGCCATACATCCGATTGATGGTGGTTATTCCCGCATCGATATTTTAAAACGCGTACCTGGAACCGATGAATGGGATTTAATAGAAGTTAAAAGCTCCACTAGCGTTAAGGATTACCATCTCGATGACATGGCATTTCAGTATCATGTTTTTTATGGCGCCGGATATAAAATCCGTAAATGCTTTATGATGGTTATTGATAACAGTTATGTACGTGACGGCGATATTGACCCGCAATCTATTTTTAGGCTGGAGGATATATCTGATCAGATATTTGCCAAGCAAAGTGAGGTTGAAACTGTTGCAGGTCAACTAGGCTATGTATTAGAACAGAAGAAAGAACCTAATATTTCAATAGGGGCGCGATGTTTTGCACCCTTTGAATGTGATTATCGCGAGCATTGTTGGAAACATGTACCTGATTATTCGGTTTATAATGTTTTTTCGAAAGCAAAGGCAGAAGAAATATCTAAGCAGCATGGCGCTGCGCTGGAAAAACTTCCAAGTAATGTTCGTCCTGGTGGAATGAAGGCTTTGGATGTTGAGAGCTATCTAAATGGCCAAAATATTATTGATCTAAGTAATATAAAGGGTTTTTTAGATCAGTTACAATATCCATTATATTTCCTGGACTATGAAACCATGAATGAAGTTATTCCTCTTTTTGATGGAACAAGGCCATATCAACAAATTCCATTTCAATTCTCTGTGCATATTCAAGAAGCACCTGATGCTGAATTGACGCACCATGAATACCTTCATAAAGAACAATCTGATCCACGAAGAAATTTTACTGAAAGATTGCTTGCGCTGTGCGGCAATAAAGGGAATGTAATTGTTTATAATAAATCCTTTGAAATCTCACGTAATAACGAATTAGCGGTAGAATTTCCTGAGTATGCAGAAGCAATTGAAGCCATTAATATACGCATTATAGATCTACTTGTGCCGTTTAAAAAACGCTGGCTATACAGTCCAGAGCAAAACAGCTCCGCATCTATCAAGGCGGTACTACCTGCTTTTACAGATATTAGTTATGATGATTTGGAAATTTCTGATGGCAGCGATGCCATGTTGCAATATGGATCTTTTTTAAAAGGTAAATTAAATGAAGCTGATTTATTAGTTTTATGGGGTAATCTTAAGGAATATTGTAAGCAAGACACGTATGCGATGAAATTGTTAATGGATGTTTTAATAAAACACTGTAAAGAAAGTTAGAAAAATTATGACGACGCGGGTATTAAGACATTTTACTGCCAATGAAGAGCAGTTAGAAAATTTTCCATTTAAGAGAGAATTATCAATGGAAGCTTATCTCGTTGAAAACCAAGGCGTTCTTGGTTTAGATGATGATATTTTTTCTGGTTCTGATGTAGAAATAATCCAAGAGGAATTAACGCTTAAACAAGGACGATCAAGCAAAGAAACGGATGGTCGTATTGATGTTTTAATTACGTACTCTCAGGAATATATTGGAATTGTAGAGTTAAAGTTGGGCGAGCTTGAAAATGTTCACTTAAAACAGTTAGAGGACTATTTATTACAAAAAGAACAAATTCTTAATCAGTATCCTGATATTCTAAGTTCAGATTCAACGTCTGAGCCAAAGTGGATAGGGGTGCTTGTTGGAGATTCTATAAATTCAGAATTGGCTGATAAAATTTCTAATGGTTATGTTACTCAAGCTGGAGTTCCAATTGCAGCACTGACTATTCAGCGCTTTAGAAGTACAAAAGGCAATGTATATGTTACAACAGATACCTATTTTAAAAGCTCACAGTCAGTAAAAGATAATTCCAAATATAAATTTGAAGGAAAGATACTTGGAAAAGGCCGTTTGGTTTTAGAGGTTATGAAGCAACATGTTGAAAATAATCCTGATATGACTTTTTCTGAGCTAGAAAAACAATTTCCAAGGCGACTTCAGGGATCTAAAGGCGTTTTCTGTATGGATGATGAGGCGAACGAGATTTATACTCGTGATAGACGGCGGCACTTTATAAAACCTGATGAATTGATCACTCTTGCTAATGCTACTATTGCTGTGAGCAGTCAGTGGGGAATTAAAAATATTGGGAAGTTTATTAAAAGAGCTGAAGAATTAGGTTATAAAATATTTCTATCTAACAATTGATTATTTATGCAATTAGAACAATTACTAGATATTAATAAGATTAAGCAAGACAGCCAGAATGTCATTCGGGATCAATATACTGACGCTTACCCACATTTGATTTCTTATTTTAAAGAAAAGACAATCTTGACCTTAGAGGATTTTATTCGAGGCGCACATATGGTTTATGCTTGGATGCCAACAATATTAACAGTTCATTCTAATGACTTGGACGAAGTAATTTCTCTTGTTAATAAAGCAAAGAACGAAGGAGAGCTTCAAGAAGATGAAATTAAAACTATTGCTTCGATTGTAAATAACTCTGTAGTAGGTACCTCAAAGCTCTTACATTTTATTTCTCCTGAACACTTTCCTATATGGGACTCTAGGGTTTATTTTTATCTCACTAAGAAGCGTGGGTATAACTCGAGAGTGAATAATGCCCAACAATATCTAGAGTATATAGCGTTAGTTAATCAGATAATTAAGAAAGATGGGTTTAGAACCATACACGATACTGTGAATCGTAGGCTTGGATATGACGTAACTGCTATAAGAGCAATTGAGATTATAATGTTTCAAAGCGCTAAAAATTGAAGGTAGTAATCGGCTTATTTACCATAGTGAATGTGATAATGTGCAGTACGAAAATAAAAACCCAGAGGGGTTTAATCCTCTGGGCTTGTGTGATGGGGAATATCACAAACTTTTTAGTCCTGTAGATCTTCATCCCAAACAGTCATAGCGCGGCGTATGTGAGGGATCGTTATAGAGCCGCCTACAAGCATTCCGATAGATGTTGCTTCCGAGAGTTCTTCAGTGGTCACGCCTGCCTCTTTACACTCTATAAGGTGGTATAAGATGCAATCATCGCAACGAAGAACAAGAGAAGCAGTAAAACCCAACAGTTCTTTTGTTTTCTTATCTAAAGCACCACTTTGGTAGGTGCTTGCGTCTAAGCCATAGAACTTCTTTTGGTTCCTATTGGCGTATTTAGCTAAAATTTCATTTTGCTTGTCCCTTGTTTTTTTAAACTCTTCTACTTTTGATTTAGACATGTAATTTCCTTACCTCTATGGTGCAGCAGTTAAGCCACGCTTTATGTTTTGAACGCTTCTTTCAGCTATATGTGAAAGGCCATCCCTGAATGTTTCTACTCCCCATCGTTGAGAATTACAGGATGGTCCAGCGAGGTATAAATTATTCCAATTTTGTTCACCAAAAGCAAAGGCATTCTTATCTCTGTCATGACGTTTTAGAGCTTTTCTTTCATCTAACCTTCTTAATAGTGGTGAAGATACATAATCATTGTCCGAAATTGCTTTCATAGAATAAGAAGAGCTATTAAACAGGCCAGCAATCTTGAGAGATTCTTGTCCTTTAAAAATGGGCGCTATATATTGAAAAACTAGTTCCCTGTTAAATCCCTGATAATTTTCTTACCTAATTCTCAGAAGCCCTACATATTGAGGCTTTTGGGAGATTAGATGGCGAAAACAGTGAAAATTTCTAAAACTACGCTGTTATTTGGCCTGAAACAGGAATTTTATTGATACAGGATTCGAACTGGCGTATGAGAATAGTTAGGGAGTGACTGCGCACACCACCATTTTTTCCGTATTAATAAGATTTAAGTAAAGCTGTGAGCTTGGTCGTTGGAGGAGTTTTGCGGTTTATAAGCCTGTAGTTACGAAAACTCTTGCTAATTGCTTTGGAAATAGTTTAGATTTCATTTCAATCTTTATGAAAATATAAATGAAGCAATAAGAAAAGTGAGGGGCTTTACTTTCAAGGCTCCTTATTCTTCGCAGCACGTTATACGGTACCCCTATGAATTCTTTAATAAATATTTCTACTAAGCCCGTCATTATTGCGGGGGGTGGTTCAACAGGAATATTCACGCTTTTGGAGTTGGTTGAAAAAGGGCGAAGCGTAGATTTATATGAAGGATCGAGTATTTTAGGAGGTGCGCCTGCAATCAGCGGAGCGAACTCTTTGTCTAATCGACCTGCATCATTTAACTGGGGGCCATATAAGGAGAAAGTTGAAAGATTTTTTCGTGAGTATTATCCATCCATAGATATTGATCGTCACTATGCGCCGCGAGATGTTTTATTCCAAGAGATGTTAACGTCGTTTATACCGCCCGAAACATTTCAAAATAATGTGTACCTTAATAGTACTGTGCGCGGTGTAAGATTAAAGGAGGGTGATCTAGTTGTAACGACTAAGGATGGTGAAGGTCAAGCCAGCTCCCTTATTATTGCGACGGGGCATGCTTGGAACACGCCAGTTCATGAAGGCTTTGAAAGTGTGTTAGGGGGGGCTTATTATTCTAACCCGTGGTTGTCGTCTGAAGAAATAAATCACTTAAAACCAAATAGCCGTATCTTACTTTTAGGTGGTGCAAATGGCGCAGTTGATTTTGCCAAGCATGTGAAAGATTTAGGAAGAAATGATGTGCAATTAACCATGGCAACCGCCGATGGAGCGGGGTTTCGTCCCCTGACCATGAATAATTTGTTTGTTGATATGGCGCAGGTTAAAGCCCGTTTATCTGAGGTTAGTAACCCACGAGAAATAGTGAATATATTTCAAACTGCGTGTGAGGGTGGCTATGGTCACAATGGGGAGGAAGTAAATATAAATCCGTTTATTGTGACGTTTTCTAAGGCGGTAAAAGAGTATTGTTCTACGGCAGAGTTAAAAGGATTATCGAACCGTTTTGTTAAAATGGCGGGGAGAATAATTAGCCCCGATGTTATGAAGGAAATGGAAGATATGGGACGAGATAGTCAGCTAAAACAGGTGCGTGCCTATGTCACTTCAGAAGATGTTTATGTGAGCGACGGAAACGTGCATGTTCTTACTTTGGGGTCAGATCTCTCTGATGAGTGCTTAGATACTTTAGATACATTAGACCCTAAAATTTTTAGAACAGATATCAGGAGTGACTTTGATTATGTTGTTCACACATCTCCTTTTGTGCGTGGGTTACTTGTAGATCAATCGGGGCTTCCTATTGATCCGTTAATGCGCTCTGCGGTTGAGAATAATTTGATTGGAATAACAGAGAAGGGGCAAGTGCAATCATTAGATGAGAGAGTCATCGTTGCTAACCCCTCTTTAAACCCAGATAATTTGTTTTCGGTTGCACGATCAATCGAAGAGGCGCAACGCGTTGCAGCACAAGTAGTAGAGCTTCCTCAGTTTAATAGATGATTTTTATTTAAGCGACTTTCATGCCAGCATCTTTGATCATTTCTTGATCTTCGAGCGTGTCGTTATTCGCCGTTGTTAGAAGTTTCTCCCCATAGAAGATAGAGTTTGCGCCCGCCATCATACAAAGGATTTGTGCTTCACGATTGAGCATTTCTCGCCCTGCGGATAAACGCACACGCGCCTTTGGCATCATGATACGCGCCGTGGCAACCATACGGACAAGCTCCAGTGGATCAATACGGTCACGGTCGCCCATTGGTGTTCCTTCAACAGGGACAAGCGCGTTAATCGGCACACTTTCAGGGTGCGTTTCAAGGTTAGCAAGGATTTCAAGCATTCGTGCGCGGTCACGTAATGTTTCACCCATACCAATAATACCGCCACTACATACTGTAACGCCAGATTTACGGACGGCGTCAATTGTATCAAGGCGATCTTGATAGGTGCGTGTTGTTATGATTTCTTTATAAAATTCTGGTGAGGTATCCAGGTTGTGGTTATAGGCGGTTAAGCCAGCCTCGGCCAAACGGTTGGCTTGGTCTTGTGTTAGCATACCAAGTGTAACGCAGGCCTCCATATCCATAGAGCGGACACCCTTGACCATGTCGATAACCTTATCAAAATCTTCGCCGTCGCGAACTTGCTTCCAAGCCGCGCCCATGCAAAAACGACTAGCGCCCGCTTCTTTAGCAATTTTAGCTTTTTCTAAAACACTATCAACATCCATCAGCGCTTCTTTTTTAAGGCCTGTCTTTTTGGCGTAATGCGCGCTCTGTGGGCAGTATTTACAATCTTCAGGACAGGCTCCAGTTTTGATGCTCAAAAGGCTGGCTAGCTGAACCGTGTTGTCTTCATGGTGCTCTCTATGCACGCCTTGTGCTTGGTATAGAAGTTCCATTAATGGGGATTCTAAGATTTCAAGGACTTCATCGGTTTGCCAGTCATGACGAATAGGACTTGTTGCGCTCATAATAGTTTAACTCTCATTTGATTTTATTGTTAAGGCGTATTATTACAACAAGATGAACAAAATCGAAAGCCTTTACGCGGAATTTATTGAACAGCGTGATAATCAAGCTTTACGGCGGGATTTGGTCGATATTACCCGCCCGTCAGGGCATGAAATTCAGGTAAAAGGGCGGAATTTTATCAATTTTTCGTCAAATGACTATCTCGGCCTTAGCCAACATCCTTTATTGATATCGCGAGGACAAGAATGGGGGGCAAGATATGGCGCTGGTTCGAGTGCTTCCCGATTGGTCACGGGTAATTTAGATGTCTTCACAACGATCGAAAAAAAGATAGCTGATTTTAAAAATAAAGAATCTGCTCTGGTCATGGTGTCGGGATTTCAGGCGAACGCATCGGTGTTGCCTGCGTTATTCGATAAAAATGTTTTGGGGTCTATGCCGCTTGTTTTTAGTGACAAGTTAAACCATGCCAGTATGTATTTAGGATGTAACGCCGCGAATATACAACAAGTTCGCTATCGTCATAATGATATGAATCATTTGCAAGACTTACTGGAACAACATGTAGATCATAACGCACCAAAATTTATTTTAACGGAAAGCGTTTTTAGTATGGATGGTGATATCGCACCGTTAAATGATATTTATGGGGTCGCAAAAAAATATGACTGCTTTGTGATTGTTGACGAAGCCCATGCAACAGGCGTTTTAGGAGAAAATGGGCAAGGCTTAGCAACCAAAGCAGATTTGGTAATAGGGACGTTCAGTAAGGCCTTTGGCGCGTTTGGGGCATATATTGCGTGTTCACAAACCATGAAAGACTATTTAACTAATAAATGCAGTGGGCTGATTTATGCCACAGCTTTGCCGCCTGCAGTTTTAGGAAGTATTGACGCCGCCATTGACCTTGTCCCAACGATGAATAAAGAACGTCTAATGTTACAGAATATGGCACAGAATTTTAGAGATGAAATGAGTTCTATTGGCTTTGATTGTGGTCTATCACAAACGCAAATTGTCCCGATTATGATTGGTGACGCAAAAGAGGCATTACGGATTAGTGAGCATTTAAAAGAAAATGGGGTATGGGCGACAGCGATACGCCCCCCGACAGTGCCCTCAAATACGGCAAGGTTACGTTTTGCGTTTTCAGCGACACATAGTGAGAATGATTTAGATAAATTAATTGCTGTTTTAAAAAATAAAGTTGTAAAGAAAGCGGCCTAATGAAACTTGTTTTTGTTCATGGATGGGGGTCGGATATTTCTGTTTGGGATAGCATGATTGATGCTTTTCAAGAGCATGAATGTCATAGAATTAACTTAGGGTTTATTGGTGATGAAGATATATCAGTACCAGAGGGTAAATTCATTGGAATTGGTCATTCTTTAGGCGGTATGTGGCTTCTGAAGCGTTATCCAGAGCAAATGATAGGTTTTATATCCATTGCGAGCTTTAATTGTTTTTACCGATATATACCTAAGTCTGTGTTAAGTATGATGCAAAATAATATTGTAAAAGATGCGGCGGCGCAGCTTCAAGATTTTTGGCGGTCTGCGGGGTTGGATCAACCAAAAGGATTTAAAAATTTAAAGTCAGTTAAATTACTTGAAGGGTTAGCACATCTTGCAAAATGGAAAGTTTCTATTCCATTAGATACGCCTATTAAAGTTTTGGCATCACGTGATGATAAAATTGTACCTGAAAAAATGACCCAATCTATTTGGGCACAATATGATATCGAATGGATTAATGATGGTGGACATATGCTTCCGCTAACTCAGCCTGAATGGTGTATTCAACATATAAAAAAATTTATTCATGATACAAAATAGAAAACAAAAAATAGAAAAAGCATTTGGACAAAAGGTGCAAAGCTATAACGAGCATGCCTCTTTGCAAAAAGAGATAGCCGTAAATTTATGTAGATTTTTACCAGATGAATCACCCAGAAATATCCTTGAAATTGGCTGTGGAACAGGTTTTTTGACTCAATTGTTGCGAGCAAAATATCCAGATTCTGATATTTTAAGTATCGATATTACAAAAGATATGGTTTTGTTCTGTCAGGATAAGTTTGTTGATTGTCCAAATTTATCTTTTCAAGTTATGGATGGTGAAAATATTATTCTTGATAATAAGTTTGATCTTATTGTTAGTAATCTTTCCGTTCAATGGTTTGAAAATCCAACTCAAGGAATATCAAACCTTCGTAATTATCTAAGTGATAATGGCAGTTTATATTTTTCAACGATTGGTAAAAATAGTTTTCAAGAGTGGACGAATATATTAAGTGACTTAAACTTACCATCGGGAATTCTTCATGTTCCTGATTATGATGGTATTTTTAAAGAAGAAGAACATATTGTAATTTATAAAAACGCGATAGATTTTCTACGGAACTTTAAAAAGACTGGTGTTCATCAACCCCACCAAAAATATAAACCTTTAAGTTATAAGAGCCTACAAAAAGCTCTGTCAGTCTATGATAAGCAGCATGATGGTGATATGACGTGGCATATATTATATGGCTGTTTTAAGCCATAATGCTAAGCAACTTTACTTATATCTTCTATTTGAGATAAACCTTCACGAATTAAATTATAAGCGCGGGTTAATTGTTCATCAGTAATACAATAAGGTGGCATTAAATAAATAGTATTGCCTAAAGGGCGGATATTTAAACCTTTTTTCAAAAACCAGTTGCGTAAAAATTCACCTATATTATTTTTATAGTTACCATCTTCTTTTGCAATATTAAACGCCATGACAGGCCCCATGACACGAGGCATATAAATTTTATATTGTGTTTTTAAGTCATTTAAAAATTCTATATGACGTTTTTCAATATGTTCTATTGTTTGTAAAATATTATTATCTTCAAACATCTCAAGAGACTTTAAGGCAACAGCACACGCCAATGGATTGGCTGTAAAGGTATGGCTGTGAAGGAAAGCACGATTTGGGTCATCACTTAGAAAGACATCATAAACTGAATCTGTCGCAACCGTTACTGACAGGGGTAAATAGCCCGATGTGAGACCTTTTGACAAACAAATAAGGTCGGGGACAACGCCAATTTTTTCACAGGCGAACAAAGTTCCTGTACGGCCAAAACCAACGGCTACCTCATCATAGATAACTAATATTCCATTTTCTTGAGTAAGGTCAGTGACGGCTTTCATAAATTGAGGACGGCTAAAACGGATACCAGCTGCCCCTTGCATTAATGGTTCTACAATAAGTGCCGCAACGTGATTTTTATTGTCTTCTATAATTTTTTTTATTTTTTCTAAAGCATATTTTTCTTTCGCTTCAATATCATGATCACCCTCCCATGTTTCCGCATAAGGTATTGTATCAACATCAAATAGCAAGTCACCAAAGTCTTTAAAAAAACCACAACTTTTACCGACGGACATCGCACCAACGGTTTCGCCATGATAAGCTTTTTCAAAAGCAATAAATTTTGTACGTTTTGTTTCACCTTTATTGCGCCAATATTGATAAGCAATTTTAAGGGCAATCTCGATTGCGGTTGATCCGTTATCTGAATAGAAAACGCGGTTTAAACTACCCGGTAAAGCGTGGGCTAATTTTTTGGCTAAATTGATAGCGGGAGGGTGTGTAAATCCAGCAAACATGACATGTTCCAGCTTATCCACTTGTGCCTTTAGGGCGTTATTTATCTCTGGATTAGAGTGCCCATGAACGCAAGTCCACCATGAGGAAATCATATCTAAAATTTCGTTTCCATTTTCATCATATAAAGACGCGCCCGATGCCGATACAATAACGGGAGGGTCGGGTTCGGTTTTATGCTGGGTCATTGGGTGCCAGCAATAGCGACGATCTTCTGCAATCATATTGCTCATGCAGCAACCTTAATATCTTTTAAATTCATTTCAGGTTTAATCGCGAGTAGAGATTTTTTATCAATGATATCTAAGTAATCAATTTCGGCAATGATAGGAACATCGCCATATTCTTCTATCGCTTGTCGATTATGAGGGGATTTTTTTCCGCTCATAATAATCCCAGCAATAGGAATTTCACGCGCGCGTAGGGCTTCAAGAGAAAGCAGTGTGTGATTAATTGTCCCAAGGCCGCTACGGCATATTAAAATAGTTGGTATATTTAGCTGTGCAATCAGATCAATGACAAAATTATTTTTATTGAGCGGAACCATAAGTCCACCTGCCCCTTCTATGACTAAGGAACGTGATGTTTTTGGCAACGTAAATGCGGCCATATCAATCTCAATATTATCGCGTTTTGCCGCTTCATGTGGAGAAAGGGGTTGGCGCAAACGATAGGTTTCAGGATGAAAGCGATCATGAGAAAAGCCAGTTATTTGCTGAATCTTTTGGGTGTCCGTCGGTGGCTGTAACCCACTTTGCGTTGGCTTCCAATAATCTGCATCTAAATGCAGCATAACCCACGCCGCGGCAATGGTTTTGCCTGCATCTGTATCGGTTCCTGTAATAAAATACTGCGCCATAATAGTTCCTATTGGTTATATGTGGGGACTATAACAAGCAAAGCAAAGCGTGAGCAAGATTTATGTGTAGAAGTGTATAAACCCTAGCTCTTCTGACCAAGGTCATAAGGTTTTGTTACTCTTAATAGGGATCTCGGGTGCTTCTCATATTTTGTAATGATGCGATCAATAGTACCGTTATTGTTTAAGATATTGATAGCGCCCTTTAACATGGTTTGAAGTTTAAATTCACCTTTTGAGACAACAAACATATTTGGATATACGGTCACAGGGGCATCAGGTGTTGCATTTTTGAGTGTGTTTGAGTTGTTAGCAATGTAATCAAGACCAACACTTGTTTCAACTAAGGTTGCATCGCCTTTATTTTGTTTTACATTATCCATCTTCATGGAGTATGGCGCATTATGTGGCAAGCTCACAATTCTTGCTTTTGGAAATAAATCTGGCGCTAGCTTGCTTGCGATAGAACCGTCCTCTCCAACAACAGTAATATCTTCATTGTTAAGTGCCGCCACATTGTTATTGAAACGGTTATCATTTTCACGAACCCATAAGGTAATGGGTGAGTAATAAACTGGACCGACTAATTCGCCATATTTTAATTCTGCGGCGAAGCCAAATGCAGCGCCACAAAAGGCATCTGCACGACCACTACGTATTGATTCCATGAAAGTAGCCCACGTTGCTTCTTCTACCCATTCAATTTTTATATCTAATTGTTTTCCTATGGCTTCTGCGACTTCATAAAAAATACCGCTCATCTCGCCTGTGTTTGGATCAATAATATTGGCTGGGGCGTAAGGTACATAACTGCAACGTAAGGTTTGGGTCTTCATGACCCTGTCATAGCTACTGATTTTCTTTTTTGCTTTCGCAAGGGAATTTTCTGTTTTAGGAGATAAAAAATGCGCCGTTAAAAATGACGTTAAGAAAATTAAAATTATGAGCTGTAAGGCTGTTTGAATTTTTTTGTGACTATTCAATTTTTTCATTATTTTCTCCATATTGTTTGACAAGTATAATTTATATGGAAATAAAAAATGGTGATAGAGGTGGAATACAGAATATTTAGTTTTAAAAATTAAAAATAATGATATTATTAGTGATGATTAGTAATTTACAAATAAAAGCGGCTAGATCGCTGTTGGATTGGAAGCAAGAAGATCTTGCCAAAGCCTGCGGATTGTCTTTGGCCTCTATTGCGGCTTTAGAACAGGGAAAGGGATCTCCTCGGGATATCACATGGCAAGCGATTAAAGATGCTTTTGACCATGCGGGTATTGAATTTACACCTGACCCAGGGGTTCGCCTGCGGAGAGAAAAGTTTGATTTTCAAATCTTGGAAGGTCATGAGTCTATTCTTAAAGTTTGGCGCGATATTGAATTAACTTATGCCGCATCAGGCGGAGAAGTTTTGTTAAGTGGTGTTGATGAACGCGTATGGATTAATAAATATAAAGAAGAGTTAAAGCAGGCGTTAGGGTGGCGTAAAGGGAAGAACATTATAACGCGTTTTTTAATTGCAGAAGGAGATAATCTTCTAACGGCATCAGAAGAATATTATCGTGCCATTCCCAAATATTTGTTTCAACAAACGCCGTACTATGTGTATGCAGATAAGATTGCCATTATTAATTGGGAAGCACCGCAAACGGTATTATTGATACAAAATTCTATGATAGCAGAAACATTTCGAAGACAATTTGAATTTAACTGGTCTATCGGGAAGGAATTAGACCGCTCGAAAGTCGCGATAGCAAGCTTATGACTATTTTTTCCTAGTATATACCTTTTAATCACTATATTAATATTGGACAAAATAGGTCGTCCTAACTATTTTTTTTACTTTATCTCTTCATGAAAACTCAAAGAAAGATTGAATGATGCCCCGCCTTGTCAACCGTTTTCGCCTCACCCAAAACCCTAGAGCTGATATTTTATCAGGCTTAACAGTCGCTTTGGCACTTGTCCCTGAAGCCATTGCTTTTGCCTTTGTTGCCAAGGTTGATCCTTTGGTTGGCTTATATGCTGCTTTCTTCATGGGTTTTATTACGTCTTTATTAGGGGGGCGAAGCGGTATGATTTCTGGAGCAACAGGAGCTATGGCCGTTGCTATGGTTGGGATTGTTACAGTTTATGGCGCGGAATATTTGTTTGCCGCCGTTTTGTTGACAGGGTTGTTGCAAATTACGGCTGGGGTTTTTCAGATGGGTAAGTTTATTCGCCTTGTCCCTTATCCGGTGATGTTAGGGTTTGTGAATGGTCTAGCGATTGTTATTTTCTTAGCGCAGCTTACCCAGTTTAAAAAGATACAAGGTGCAGAAGCCGTGGCGAATACGGGAGCGCATACAGGAGATTCTGGTCATAGTGCCATTGATGTGATTTTTAATGGGGGGTGGTTACAAGGACCAGAAATGACCCTTATGTTGGGTCTTACAGTTTTAACGATGGTAATTATCTGGGCATTCCCGAAAATTCCGAAGTTGGGAACTATATTGCCAGCCTCTCTTGTTTCTATTATTGCGGTATCATTTTTGGTTATCGGCTTTGATCTAGACACAAAAACTGTTGGTGATTTAGCCAGTGTCGCAGGGGACTTACCTACGTTTCATATCCCGATGGTGCCGTTTACGTTGGAAACATTATTTATTATTTTCCCCGTGGCCTTAACCTTGGCGGGGATTGGTCTGATAGAAAGTTTGCTAACCCTGACTCTCATTGATGAAATGACAGATACACGCGGACGGACATCCCAAGAATGTGTTGGGCAAGGTATCGCCAATGCAACTTGCGGGGTTTTTGGCGCGATGGGCGGTTGTGCGATGATTGGACAATCAATGATTAATATTAAGTCTGGGGGACGGGGGCGTCTGTCTGGTTTGACGGCCGCGCTGGCTTTATTGGGTTTTATCCTTTTTGCCTCAACGTGGATTGAAATGATTCCGCTGGCGGCGTTAACGGGTTTGATGATGATGGTTGTTATATCAACATTTGCTTGGGCTTCTATTCGTATGATGCAAAGAATACCACGCGGTGATGCATTCGTTATTTTGTTGGTTATGGCGGTAACTGTTGCGCATGACTTGGCGCTGGCTGTTATTGTTGGCGTGATTGTTTCTGCTTTAATTTATGCGTGGAAATCTGCTCATCATATATGGGTGACAGTTGGATATAACAAAGAAGATGGTCACAAAATTTACAAACTACATGGGTCTTTATTCTTTGGGTCAATTACGCAATTTAAAGAGTTATTTAATCCTAAAAATGATGCAGAAGATAATATCGTTATTGATTTTGGTGGGTCGCGTGTTTGGGATCACTCTGCGCTGGAAGCTATTGACGCGGTTGCCATGAAGTATAAAGAAGCGGGGAAAGAACTTCATCTTGTTCACCTTAGTCCTGATTGCGCTTTATTGCTAAAAAAGGCAAGCCATATGGTGACAATTAATACAATTGAAGATCCGCATTATGGTATTTTGGTTGATTATAGTACGGCTTTAGAGAAGGGGTAATCTATACGGTCATACATCTTAGTGTATGCATGTTGGTTTTTGTTTTAACAATGTTGTCCAAACTTCTTCCCATCCATCAATATGACCCACGTTAGGAACCATTTGCCTGTGTGTGCAACTATCATTGCTCATCTGGCTGAGGTATGACTGGGAAACTTCTGTTGGAACGATTTTATCAGTTGCCCCAACAAAATGAATTTGGGGGATATAAGAAATCCTATCTGCTATATTTTTAGCGTTTAAGGAGTGAGGCATTGCGGTCACATCATGAATTTCACTTTGTATCTGATGATCTAAATTTCCCGCCACAGTACGTAATGATAAAATATCATTACGCCTTGCCGTTAAAAGAGCGGCGATGTTTCCACCCCCTGAAAACCCGATGAGGTTAAATTGTGTTATGTGGTGGCGTTGCTTTATATCATCTATCGCTTCGTTCATGGCTTCAACCACCTCTGGTGCAAAACGATGTGACGTCCAATATTTTTGTGGGCAGGCTTCTTTTTGAACAAGCTTTGTATATTGGCATGGGCGCGCCAAATAAATGACATTTTCGTTAGGATCAAGCGATGCTAATTTCAACGCCATTGGATTTTGGGGGGTTGGATTTAATGATGGTTTTTTCTTGGTTAACCAAGCCCGACCATCTCCCTCAATATATATATTCGCAACACGCTCTTTTGTTTTAATACGTTCATAGGAGGTGAGCAGAAAAGGATTGGTTTCAATACGGCTTTCTATAAATTGCGCTTGGGTTGCGCTTTTTATTGAATCATTGATTTGTGTTGATGAGCTGCACCCAACCAGAAATATAAATAATATTGATAAAATAAATTTCATAAGCTGCATTATAAAGATTAAGACCCAATTTTCATACTGGTAGGTGTGCCATTGGGGTTGTTGGTAGGGCACTATATGAATATAGTTTTATTAACATAAAATTAATACCTCCTATTTATAATGAGCTTATAGTAAAGGGGTATTTTAGATATGATGGATATTCAACCTGACGATAGAATAGTTGTTGTGACGCGCGATAGGCACGATGAGCCCATTAATCAAATTTTCTTAATTGAAGCATTGATGGATGGTGAGATAGATGATTTGTCTATAGAAAGTGTCAGGGGAGCTATATTAGACGTGCTTGTTAGAGATATGATTGATGGTATGGCGTGGACTAATATAACTGCTGACCAGGCGAATGATCATTCTGCCCTTACTCCTATACTTAACAATTTGAGAGAGAGGGTAAGCTCGATACCGCCAAACCCTGATAGACCAAACGGGCTTCAACCTCTACCGGAAGATTTAGGTACCTTACCGCAAGGGCTAAAGGATGCGTTGGAGCAACCTCTCGGTCTTGCGCCAGAGGAAGTTAACGGTCACATGCAAGATCTTTATGCAAAATATGGTTTTGAGGCACCAGATAGGTACTTTGATGATTCAATTTTACCTTCTTCTTTAAGTACGGCTGAGATGTTTGCAGAACCATCAGAGTTTATGACACCTACCACGGGTCCATATGCTCCTCCTATAGGGATGCCAGAGCTGTAGTTAATCTATTTTTCTGTAGAAGCGTACAAATAGTCACCTTTCAGCATTTTCCTTAAGATGTTAACGATTTTTCAATGTTTTGATGTTAATATAATGGTAAGATTATCTACTTGATTTTAAGAAACAAAATCAGAGGCTAGCGAGGGAAAGTCGGATAAATGCCAAGTTATACGTTAGAGTTAGAGTTATTTAGCTTGCTAAATTCCAGTACGGCAAATTTT
>CALHAR010000010.1 GCA_937931645.1 uncultured Alphaproteobacteria bacterium | reverse complement strand
TTTATCAATCGCATCAACAGCTTCTCCAGCACCATATAGGCCCGCAATCGCCGCTGTTAACGTCGTCTTACCATGGTCAACGTGACCAATTGTGCCGATATTACAATGCGGCTTATTACGTTCAAACTTTTCTTTTGACATGACTTTAAGTCCTCTTTCTCTTATTTAAATAATTTCTTACTAGCCAGCTAACTTTTCTCTGACTTCTTCAGCAACCGCATTTGGCACAACCTCATAATGACCAAAGATCATTGTGTAGTTTGCACGCCCTTGTGACATAGACCGCAAAGTATTGATATAACCACACATGTTAGAAAGCGGAACAGCCGCTGTAATAACTTTCGCATTACCACGATCTTCCATACCTTCAACATTACCACGACGGGAGCTTAAATCACCAATGATATCACCCATATATTCTTCAGGTGTTACAACTTCAACTTTCATTAAAGGCTCGAGAAGTTGAGGGCCAGCTTTTTGCATCGCTTCTTTGAATGCTGAACGACCAGCAATCTCAAAGGCAAGCGCACTAGAGTCAACATCATGGTAAGCTCCATCATAAAGCTCAATCTCAATATTAATAACGGGGAAGCCAGCAATAATACCGCTCTCTTTCGCCATTTTAATACCTTTTTCAAAGCCTGGGATGTATTCCTTAGGAATGTTACCGCCAACAACCTTATCGATGAAGTTATAATCTTGACGTGTACCATCTTCATTATCACCAGAAGGACGCATTTTAAATTGCGCGCGAGCAAACTGACCAGATCCACCAGATTGTTTCTTATGTGTGTAATCAACATCGGCTTCGCCAGAAATTGTTTCACGGTAAGCAACTTGCGGCGCACCAATATTAGCCTCAACTTTAAATTCACGCTTCATACGATCAACAAGGATATCCAAGTGAAGTTCACCCATACCCGCGATGATTGTTTGACCTGATTCGTGGTCAACTTTCACGCGGAAAGATGGATCTTCAGCAGCCAAACGTTGTAGCGCCGTAGACATTTTTTCTTGGTCAGCTTTTGTTTTAGGCTCAACAGCAATCTCAATAACAGGCTCAGGGAATTCCATACGTTCCAGAACAACTGGTTTATCCATATCACATAGAGTGTCACCTGTTGTTGTATCCTTCATACCAACGAAAGCAACAATATCACCCGCATACGCCTCTGATAACTCCTCACGGTTATTTGAATGCATAAGTAACATACGACCAACACGCTCACGCTTTCCTTTAACAGAGTTTTGAACATAAGACCCAGATTCGATTTTACCAGAATAAATTCTAGCGAATGTCAAAGACCCAACAAATGGGTCATTCATGATTTTGAACGCAAGGGCGGAAAATGGCTCATCATCAGAAGGCATACGACCCATTGGCGTATCAGAGTCAACTTCCATACCTTTTGTTTCACCAATATCAAGCGGTGATGGTAAGTAATCAACAACAGCATCAAGCAAAGGTTGAACACCTTTATTTTTAAAGGCTGACCCACAAAGAACAGGAACAAATGAATTGTTAATCGTTCCCTTACGGATACACGCTTTTAGTGTTTTCTCATCAGGCTCAGTGCCTTCAAGATAGGCTTCCATCGCCGCATCATCTTGCTCAACAGCCAGCTCAACTAACTTCTCGCGATATTCAGCGGCCTTATCAGCCAAATCAGCAGGAATATCTTGCTCAGAATAAGACGCACCTAATTGCTCACCATCCCAAACAATCGCCTTCATTTTAACAAGGTCAATGTTACCTGCAAATTCATTCTCTGCACCAATTGGTAGCTGGATAACACAAGGCACCGCACCCAAACGGTCAATAATCATATCTACTGTGTTGTAGAAATCTGCGCCGATTTTATCCATCTTATTCACAAAACACATGCGTGGAACGCTATATTTATCACCCTGACGCCAAACTGTTTCAGTCTGTGGCTCAACCCCTGCATTTGCATCAAAAACAGCAATTGCACCATCAAGAACACGCAAACTACGCTCAACTTCAATCGTGAAGTCAACGTGACCTGGAGTATCAATAATATTCAAACGGAAGCGTTGCCCATCATAATTACCACCTGGCGCCGCATCCCAAAATGTCGTCGTCGCCGCAGATGTAATCGTAATACCACGCTCTTGCTCTTGCTCCATCCAGTCCATTGTTGCCGCGCCATCATGCACTTCACCAATTTTATGGGACTTACCAGAGTAAAATAAAATACGCTCAGTCGCCGTTGTCTTACCCGCATCGATATGCGCCATGATGCCGAAGTTACGGTAGTTTTCAATTTGATGTTCGCGTGCCATTTTCTTTTTTCTCTTAAATTCTTATTAAACTTGTTATTACCAACGATAGTGAGCGAAAGCTTTGTTTGCTTCAGCCATTTTGTGAGTATCATCACGCTTTTTAACCGCGTTACCACGATCATTCGCCGCATCTAAAATTTCAGAAGCCAAACGCTCAATCATTGTGTTTTCTGAACGCTTACGCGCAGCCCCAATCAACCAACGCATCGCCAAAGCCATCGCACGGTCTGGGCGAACCTCAACAGGAACCTGATAAGTTGCACCACCAACACGGCGTGAACGAACCTCAACCTGAGGACGAACTTTTTTCAAAGCCTTGTGGAAGATACTTAAACCTTTTGAACCAGCCGCACCAGTTGAAGATGTCGAAGATGTTGAATCATCTTCTTCATCAGTTGCAACCCCTTGTCCTTTTTCATCCATGATCTCAATCGCACCATAAACGATCTTTTCAGCAATAGATTTTTTACCATCCATCATAAGATTGTTCATAAATTTAGACAAAACCAGATCACCAAATTTTGGATCTGGAAGAATTTTTCTTTTTTCTGCTGCGTGACGACGTGACATTATATATAACCTCTAAATTATTTCGGACGTTTCGCGCCGTAGCGTGAACGTGATTGTTTACGATCTTTAACCCCTTGTGTATCAAGCGTTCCACGAATAACCGTATAACGCACACCCGGTAAATCCTTAACACGACCACCGCGCACAAGAACAACACTATGCTCTTGCAAGTTATGACCCTCACCAGGAATATAACAAATAACTTCAAAACCAGTTGTCAAGCGAACCTTCGCAACCTTACGTAACGCAGAGTTTGGTTTCTTCGGTGTTGTCGTATAAACACGTGTACAAACACCACGAACCTGCGGGTTTTGCTTCAAAGCACGGTTTAGGTTCGATTTCGCTGCCTTTTTCCCACCAATTTTACGGCGCTTACGGACAAGTTGGTTTATTGTTGGCATATATCTAGCCTCTTTCTTATTTTGTTTTAACAACGCCTTCTCGTACAAACGAGGGACGGCCTTCAAAAATGTTTTCGGATGGTTTTTGCAGGAAAGAGACTTGTGTTACCACCTTGAGTTGGAAGGCGGAGCATCTTTTTCTACAAATCTAGGAATATTGAGCTGCGTCTAGCAAGTCCTTTAAAACATAAAGGATGGCACTACAGCCAACCCATCCGATTCCTTAAATTCGAGCGGACTATAAGGCGAAACAGACACTCACGTCAAGCGCAGAATAGGGAAAAAGTTAAAATAAATTAAATTTTCACAAGGAAATCAGATAAAACACCTATAACCTATTGTAATAGATACAAAAAAGCGGATCACAAAGACCCGCTTTTTTTAAATAAATATCTACGTATTATGCCTAACCAGCCGCAACTTCTTGTGTTACTGGTGCCTCAACCGCTTCCGGTGCTTCAAGAGTTTGTCTTTGAGCTTCCTCTAAAGCTGCTGCTTGTTGCTGTGCCGCCAAAGTAACTTTATCGCGATCTCCAGCTACCTTACGAATCTTATTCATATAAGCACCCGTCCCCGCAGGAATTAGGCGTCCAACAATCACGTTCTCTTTCAAGCCGTAAAGTTGATCAACTTTTCCGTTCACCGCCGCTTCGGTCAAGACACGCGTTGTCTCTTGGAACGATGCTGCAGAAATAAAGGAACGTGTCTGCAAGGATGCCTTCGTAATACCCTGAAGAACAGGCTTACCGACAGCAGGCTGCTTACCTTCACCAATGGCTTTATTGTTAATCGCCTCATATTCATCACGGTCAACATTTTCACCAACAAGCAAGGTTGTATCACCCACTTCGGAGATTTCAATTTTCTGCATCATCTGACGTGCAATCACCTCAATATGCTTATCATTGATTGTCACCCCTTGCAGACGGTAAACATCTTGGATTTCGTTAACGAGATATTCGGCCAAGGCCTCAACACCCATAACATCCAAGATATCATGTGGCACAAGCGCACCATCAAGCAATGGATCACCTTTACGAACAAAATCACCCTCTTGAACCGCCATATGACGACCTTTCGGGATTAAGTACTCGCTTGGCTCCATCGTTGTATCCGTAGGGTTAACGATAATACGGCGTTTTGCCTTATAATCTTTACCAAACTCAACTTGACCATCAATCTCAGAGATAATCGCAAAATCTTTCGGACGACGCGCTTCAAACAGTTCGGCCACACGCGGTAGACCTCCTGTAATATCACGTGTTTTACCCGCTTCACGTGGAATACGCGCAATAACATCACCCGCTTTAACTTCGGCGCCATTCTCAACAGAGACAATAGCATCCGCAGCCATGTGGTAATTCGCATCTAAACCATTTGGCAATTTCACAATTTTATCTTTGGCATCAACCAAGCTAATACGTGGCTTCAAGTCACCACCTTTAGGTTGACTTCTCCAGTCAATCACAACTTTTGATGTGATACCTGTTGCTTCATCGATTTGTTCTGCAATAGAAACACCTTCAACCAAATCAGCAAACTGCGCGATACCATCTTTCTCAACAATAATTGGCATGGTGAATGGGTCCCAGTCAGCCATTTTATCACCGGCTTTCACTTTAGCACCATCATCAACAAGCAATCTGGCTCCATAAGGAACACGATGTCTTGCACGCTCTTTACCTTTAGCATCCTTCAGGATGATTTCAGTATTACGACCCATGACAATTTCAACACCTTCAGAATTTGTCACAGTATTTTTATTTGTAACTTCAGCTGTCGCATCCATTGCCGCTTCGTAGGACGATGTTTCAACACCACGCTGCGCCGCACCCCCAATGTGGAAGGTACGCATTGTAAGCTGTGTTCCAGGCTCACCAATAGATTGCGCCGCCATAACACCAACCGCTTCGCCCATATTAACCGGGGTTCCACGGGCAAGGTCACGACCATAACAATTAGCACAGACACCCGTCCGTGTTTCACATGTCAGAACAGAACGAACTTTCAATGTATCTACACCGGCAGTTTCAATCTCCTCAGATGTCACCTCATCAATGATTTGACCAGCAGGAACAATGACTTTTCCTGATAACGGGTCTTTCACATCGGCTGCAGGGACACGACCAAGAATACGTTCCGCCAACGACACCACAACATCGGCACCGCTCATCACGGCACTAATTGTAATACCATCTTCTGTTCCACAATCCTGCTCAAGAACAACAGCATCTTGCGCAACGTCAACAAGACGACGCGTTAGATACCCAGAGTTCGCAGTTTTCAAAGCTGTATCAGCCAAACCTTTACGCGCACCATGCGTAGAGTTGAAGTATTCAAGAACCGATAGGCCCTCTTTAAAGTTAGAGATAATTGGCGTCTCAATGATTTCACCAGAAGGTTTAGCCATCAAACCACGCATACCCGCAAGCTGCCTGATCTGCGCAGCACTACCACGCGCACCAGAGTGGGCCATCATGTAAACGCTGTTCAACCCAGCTTTCTCAACATCAGAAATAATAGCCATCATTTCATCAGCAACATCATCGGTACATTTAGACCAAATATCGACAACTTTGTTGTACTTCTCCCCTTTAGTAATCAAACCATCTTGATATTGTTGCTCGTACTCAGCCACTTTATCAGTTGCTTCAGCAATCAACGTTGCCTTGCTTTCAGGGATAATAAGGTCTGACTTACCGAATGAAACACCAGCTGTACACGCATTGCGGAAACCAAGTTTCATCATACGGTCACAGAAGATAACCGTTTCTTTTTGACCACAATGACGATAAACAACGTCAATCAAATTTGTCAGTTCTTTCTTTGTCATCACTTTATTGATTTCATCAAATGTGATTTTAGGGTGACGCGGTAGAAGTTCAGAGAACAACATTCTTCCAGCCGTAGAATCAACCAATGTTGTTTTCTTCTTACCTTCTTCATCAACATAATGGTAACGACATTTAATTTTAGAATGTAGATGAACATGTCCTTCAGTCATGGCATGCTGGATTTCACCAGGGCCACGGAAGATCATACCTTCACCTTTCATACCGTCACGCGCAATCGTCATATAATAAAG
This sequence comes from uncultured Alphaproteobacteria bacterium, assembly GCA_937931645.1. GTDB lineage: Bacteria > Pseudomonadota > Alphaproteobacteria > Micavibrionales > Micavibrionaceae. Next base: position 40,685 of record CALHAR010000010.1, on the reverse strand, counting down.
ACCCAAAACAATATCCTGAGACGGAACAATAATCGGCTTACCATTAGCGGGTGACAAGATGTTGTTTGTAGACATCATCAAGCAACGCGCTTCCAGTTGCGCTTCGATAGAAAGCGGAACGTGAACAGCCATTTGGTCACCATCAAAGTCAGCATTAAACGCTGTACATACCAAGGGGTGAAGCTGAATTGCCTTACCTTCAATCAATGTTGGTTCAAACGCCTGGATACCAAGCCTGTGAAGTGTCGGCGCACGGTTCAACATCACCGGATGTTCACGGATAACCTCTTCAAGAATATCCCAAACTTCTGGACGTTCTTTTTCAACCATCTTCTTGGCGGCCTTAACCGTGGTCGCCATACCGTAAATTTCAAGCTTGTGATAAATGAACGGTTTGAAAAGCTCAAGCGCCATTTTCTTTGGAATACCACATTGGTGCAGTTTCAATTCAGGGCCAACAACAATCACGGAACGACCAGAATAATCAACACGCTTTCCTAAAAGGTTCTGACGGAAACGACCTTGCTTCCCTTTCAACATATCTGAAAGAGATTTCAATGGACGCTTGTTCGCCCCTGTAATCACACGGCCGCGACGACCGTTATCAAACAACGCATCAACAGATTCTTGCAACATACGTTTTTCATTACGCACGATAATATCAGGTGCCTTCAGCTCCATAAGGCGTTTCAAACGGTTGTTACGGTTAATCACACGACGGTAAAGATCGTTTAGGTCAGACGTCGCAAAACGACCACCATCAAGCGGTACAAGCGGGCGAAGCTCTGGTGGCAACACAGGAACAACATCTAAAATCATCCATTCAGGACGCGTTCCAGAAGAAATAAAGGCTTCCAAAAGCTTCAAACGCTTAACAAACTTCTTACGCTTTGCTTCTGAACCTGTTTCACGAAGATCTTCTTCTGTGCGTGCAAGCTCTTCTTCTAAATCTATACTTTGAAGTAACTCTTTAATGGCTTCCGCACCAATACCCGCACGGAAATTTTCTTCGCCATACTCATCTTGCGCGTTGAAATATTCTTCTTCGCTTAATAATTGGTTTGGTTTTAATGGAGTCATACCTGGCTCAATCACCATGTAAGCTTCAAAATAAAGAACTTTTTCTAGCTCTTTCAGTGTCATTTCTGTCATCAACCCCATACGCGATGGCAAAGATTTCAAGAACCAAATATGGGCAACAGGAGAGGCAAGCTCGATAATACCCATACGTTCACGACGAACTTTCGTCAACGTAACTTCAACACCACATTTTTCACAAACGATACCTTTGTACTTCATACGCTTATACTTACCGCAGAGGCATTCGTAATCTTTCACAGGGCCAAAGATACGGGCACAGAAAAGACCATCTTTTTCTGGTTTAAATGTACGATAGTTAATCGTTTCTGGTTTTTTAACTTCCCCGAAAGACCAGCTCATAATCTGTTCTGGCGAAGCCAGTGCAATACGAATGGAATCAAAGCTTTGTGGGCCTTGTGGGTTACCAAAGAGGTTCATGAGTTCGTTCATAATTATCTACCTTTTTTAAGTCTTTAACTTTTTTAAATTTTAATAAAACCTCAGCTCTCGCTGAGGCCTACTATATTAGCTGTTTCCTGATTGTTTCATGTCTACATTCAAACCAAGGGCTTTTAGCTCTTTCGTTAGAACGTTAAACGATTCAGGAACACCGATTTCAAATGTGTCTTCACCGCGTACGATTGACTCATACACTTTAGAACGACCTGCCACATCATCTGACTTAATGGTCAGCATTTCTTGTAGCGTATAGGCCGCACCGTAAGCTTGCAGCGCCCAACATTCCATTTCACCAAATCTTTGACCACCAAATTGCGCTTTACCGCCAAGTGGTTGTTGCGTCACAAGTGAATATGGTCCAATGGAACGCGCATGGATTTTATCATCCACCAAATGATGAAGTTTCAACATGTAAATGTAACCAACAGTTACATCACGGTCGAACTTCTCACCCGTACGCCCATCAATCAAGGTCACTTGGCCTGTCGTATTTAAACCAGCATTTTCAAACAGCACATCGATATCTGCTTCGTGCGCACCGTCAAAAACTGGCGTTGCCATCGGCACACCCTTACGAAGGTTACCTGCCATCTCGACAACTTCATTATCATCAAGCTTAGATACTTTAGCTTTCGTTTCACCTTCACCATAAGCATCCGATAATTTAGCGCGCAGCTCTTTCACTTCACCAGCAGCAGGCGCTTTCTTATCATTAAAGCTATCCAAGATATCACCAATTTGCTGACCTAAGTTTGCCGATGCCCAACCAAGATGTGTTTCCAAAATCTGACCCACATTCATACGTGATGGAACCCCAAGCGGGTTCAACACGATATCAACAGGTTGCCCATCTTCAGTATACGGCATGTCTTCTTGTGGCATAATACGAGAGACAACCCCTTTATTACCATGACGACCCGCCATTTTATCACCAGGTTGCATCTTACGCTTAATAGCAACAAAGATCTTAACCATCTTCATCACACCAGGCATCAACTCATCACCACGTTGAAGTTTTTCAACTTTGTTTTCAAAACGCTCTTTAATATCATCAACAGACGCATCAACCGTTTTAGAAACCGCTTCGATTTCCTCCATGGTTTTTTCGTCTTCGATAACGATTTGACGCCAGTGACCACGCTTCATGTCATGCAAGTTTGCTTGAGTAAGCTTATCACCCTTCTTCAAACCAACGTCTTTATTTGCTTTGGCAACAGTCTGACCCAACAATAACTCTTCCAAACGGCCATAGAAACCATCTTCCAAGATACGGCGCTCATCATCACGGTCTTTCGCAAGACGCTCAATCTCTTCACGTTCAATCGCCATAGCACGGGAATCTTTATCAACACCGCGACGGTTAAAGACGCGGACATCAATGATTGTTCCGACAGCACCAGATGGTAAGCGAAGCGATGTATCTTTAACATCAGCCGCCTTTTCACCAAAAATAGCACGAAGAAGCTTTTCTTCCGGCGTCATTGGGCTCTCACCTTTTGGTGTCACCTTACCAACCAGGATATCACCCGGGCCAACCTCGGCGCCGATATGAACGATACCTGATTCATCAAGATGCTTCAGCGCCTCTTCCCCAACATTTGGAATATCACGTGTGATTTCCTCTGTACCAAGTTTTGTATCACGCGCCATCACTTCATATTGCTCAATATGAATGGACGTAAAGACATCGTCTTTCACGATACGCTCAGAAAGAAGGATAGAATCCTCAAAGTTGTAACCATTCCAAGGCATAAAGGCGACCAATACGTTACGACCTAGACCTAATTCACCAAAGTCAGTCGAAGGTCCATCGGCAATAATATCACCTGCTTTAATTTCATCACCAACCTTAACAAGCGGTTTTTGCAACATACACGTTGATTGGTTAGACCGTTGGAATTTAGACATTTTATAAATATCAACCACCGCCTCAGACGCGTCCAAATCTTCAGTGGCGCGAATAACGATACGTTTTGCATCAATCTGCACAACAACACCTGAACGACGCGCCGTGACAGCCGCGCCAGAGTCACGGGCAACAGTTGCTTCCATACCCGTACCAACCAAAGGCGCCTCAGCCTTAAGAAGTGGTACGGCCTGACGCATCATGTTTGACCCCATCAAAGCACGGTTCGCATCATCGTTTTCTAAGAACGGAATAAGCGACGCCGCAACAGATACAATCTGTTTTGGTGACACATCCATAAACTCAATTTGCTCTGGTTGTGCCATCAAGTTGTCACCACCTTTACGACAAGAAACCAAGTCAGCCTCAAAGTTATTCTTATCCGTCAACTCTGCATTCGCCTGCGCAACGGTATATTTAGCTTCTTCCATTGCAGACATATAAATAACTTCATCTGTCACTTTACCGTTCGTAACGCGGCGGTAAGGGCCTTCAATAAATCCGTATTTATTAACACGCGCAAAAGTTGCAAGAGAGTTTATCAAACCAATATTTGGCCCCTCAGGTGTTTCAATAGGACAGATACGACCATAATGCGTTGGGTGCACGTCACGCACCTCAAACCCAGCACGCTCACGCGTTAAACCACCCGGTCCAAGCGCAGATAAGCGACGCTTATGCGTAATTTCAGACAATGGATTTGTTTGATCCATAAACTGAGAAAGCTGTGAAGAACCGAAAAATTCACGAACCGCTGCCGCAGCAGGCTTCGCATTAATCAAGTCATGCGGCATATAAGTGTCGATCTCAACAGAAGACATACGCTCACGAATGGCGCGCTCCATACGAAGCAAGCCAACACGGATTTGGTTTTCCATCAACTCACCAACTGAACGGACACGACGGTTACCAAGGTTATCAATATCATCAACCTCACCCTTACCGTCTTTAAGACCGTGTAAGTACTGCAACATCGCAATAATGTCATCTTTGGTTAAGGTACGCACATCATCTGGTGTAGACAAATCAAGACGTGTGTTCATTTTGTTACGACCAACACCCGACAGATCGTAACGCTCCGCATCAAAGAATAATGAATTAAATAAGTTCTCAGCAGATTCAACCGTTGGCGGCTCACCTGGACGCATAACACGGTAAATATCAATAAGCGCTTCTTCACGCGTATCACATTTATCAACTTGCATTGTATTACGCACATAAGGACCAACGTTTAAGTGATCAATTTGCAAGATTGGCAATGTTTTAATAGAAAAACCATCTAGCTCAACCAAATCTTCTTCGGTTAATTCATGACCAGCTTCAAAATATACTTGCCCTGTGTTGCCATCAAAAATATCTTCAGCCAAATAAGTACCTAATAGCTGCTCATCTTGCACTAGAATTTCTTTCAAACCTGCTTCAACAAGCTTCTTACCCTTACGCGGAGTAATCTTCTCACCGGCCTCAACGACAACTTTGCCCGTCTTTGCATCAACAAGGTCGTGACCCAATTTAACACCGCGATAGCTCTCAGCCATAAACGGAGTTTTCCAACCCTTAGAGTCTTTCTTGTAAGAAACAGTTTCATAAAAAGTTGAAAGAATTTCTTCATTCGACATACCCTGCATACGCAACGGATCAGGAGTCGTATCATTCTCTTCACATTCAGCCAAATATTTCTGCGATGCATCAGAGTTCAGCGCACGCATAAATGTTGTCACTGGTAATTTACGGCGACGATCAATACGTACATACATAAGGTCTTTGGCATCAAACTCAAAGTCCAACCATGATCCACGGTAAGGAATAACACGAGTTGAGAATAGGTACTTACCAGACACGTGAGTCTTCCCATTATCGTGGTCAAAGAACACACCCGGTGATCTATGCATTTGCGAAACGATAACACGCTCAGTTCCGTTCACGACGAAAGTACCGTTATCTGTCATTAATGGCATATCAACCATATAAACATCTTGCTCTTTAATATCACGGATAGAACGAAGACCTGTATCTTCATCAACATCAAACACAGACAGACGAAGCGTCACACGCAATGGTGCAGAGAAAGTCATTGAACGTTGCTTACATTCCTCAACATCATATTTAGGTTGCTCTAACTCATAAGCGACATAGTCAATTTCAGCCTTATCAGAGAAATCTTTAATTGGAAAAACCTCTGTCAGAACTTTATGAAGCCCCTGCATCAAGCGCTCAGAAGATGGTATACCCGCTTGCAAGAACTGCTCATATGAATCACGTTGCACTTCGATCAGGTTCGGCATTGTTGCCACTTCACGAATTTTACCGAATGAACGACGGACGCGCTTACGACCTGTATATGAGTTAATGTCGTTTGCAACACCCGTATGCCCACGCGTAATGTCTTTATTAGCGCTGAGGATTTTACCTGATTTATTTGCTTGCTTTGCCATGTGTCCGAGATCCTTTAAATTATATCTTAATGGTTGCCCCATATCAGCATACTGAATGAAGCGTTAACTGTTCAATTTCACCACCCTATTACCAAGGCAGCCATTAGGAACAAATTGAAAGCCTATCTCAGTATCGCTTCCGTGCTGAACGCTTTGTCCCTTTATATTGGCGGTTACGCCAAAAATACTACTCAAATAACCGTTTTTATATAAAAACGAGCTTTAGGCGACGAGCGTTTAACGCTCTCGCCTAAAAAATATACCGTTAATTAACTGAAATAAATTTCAATGTCTACTCCCAAATAGAAACCTGTTTAAAACTGATGCGCGTACCCCACCATGGGATACGGCATATATGTATTTAAAACAGATCTACTTGAGTTCGACTGATGCGCCTGCTGCTTCAAGTTTCGTCTTGATTTCTTCAGCTTCGTCTTTCTTAACGTTTTCCTTAAGATCTTTCGGAGCACCTTCAACCAAGTCTTTCGCTTCTTTCAGACCAAGGCCTGTGATAGCACGAACTTCTTTAATCACAGCGATTTTGTTACCACCAGCAGATGTAAGAACAACAGTAAAGTCTGTTTTCTCTTCACCAGCAGCTTCACCACCCGCAGCAGCGGCAACAGGTGCAGCAGCAGCGGCAGCAGTTACGCCCCATTTTTCTTCCAAAGCTTTTGAAAGCTCAGCAGCTTCCATTACTGTTAGTGCAGATAAATCATCTACGATTTTTTCGATATTTGCAGCCATTTTCTTTTCTCCTTATTTAAAAATGTAATTCAAATTAATAATTATTATTATGCTTTTTCGCTGTAAGCCTTTGTCACACCAACCAATTGTTGCGCAGGAATCTGAGTGATCTGTGCAATTTTTTGTGCTGGCGCTTGGATAAGACCAATAATTTTGGAACGAAGCTCGTCCAATGAAGGAAGGCTTGCTAATTGCTTAACACCATCAGCATCCAAAACCATATCACCATAAACACCACCAAGAATAACTAGATTATCATTCCCTTTAGCAAAGTTATGAGCCACCTTAGCCGCAGCTACTGGGTCTTGCGATGTCGCCATTGCAACAGGACCAGCAAACATATCAGCAATCTTTTCACCTGATGTGCCTTCGGCAGCAATTTTTGCCAGTGTGTTTTTAACAACCTTAAACTCAACATCATTTTTACGCATTTCCAAACGTAAGTCAGTAATGCTTTTTGCATCCAAACCTTTATTTTGCGACAAAACGATTATCTCGCTATTCGCCATACGAGCCTTTAGGTTTTCAATTTCTTCTTGCTTGCGTGCACGGGTCATTCCCATGGGTAATCCTCCAAATAAAAAAGACGGTTTTAACAAAACCGCCTATCCAATAAATCAATTAGGTTAATAAAGAAACGATCAAGCTTAATCGCTTTCTTATGAACCCCATCTAACATAGGGTATTTAAGCTCTCGCCCCTATGATCTTGGATAAGTTAACGCTGTTATAAGGTTTTTTTAGGGTGCGTCAAGTACTATTTTACCTGAAATTTCAAAACAGCCTCTTCCAACGCAGGATGCATCGCTCGCGTTGATATAATTTCAACCTCATCACCAACGGTAATGCGCCCTAGGCTACGCGGAATAGCATTTTGACCAAAAAACACACCCTGCAAACCAGCACCTTTACCACGTCTCGTCTTAACCAAAGTACCCATAGGCTCGTTGCTACCTTCAATTTTTTTCCCAACCTGTTGGTCAACAGTCGTAAGAATACAACGCGCGCAAGGCTTTACAAACTCCAATTCAACCGCCCCTCCAATACGTAATTTGTAAATAATATCTTCTTCAAATGGTTCTAAGCCATGAATAACGATATTAGGCCTAAATCGATCCATATCTATATTTAAGTTTTCAGGAAAATGTTCAGATAGTGCATTCAACGAAGATGTTGAAGTGACAAGTAACGGCATACCATCCGCAAAACTCACTGTATCTCTCACATCACCATAATCAATATCAACAGGGCGAGGCTTATCATGTGCATAAGAAACTAGACGACAGTAAGTACCCAAGTAATTTTCGAACCATTGCGCCGCAACATCGCCGCTATCAAAACCATAACAAGCGTTTCCGTGAACCGTAAATTCAGAGACATCATTACCAGAAATAGCTGGAATGCTCAAAGCCTCCTGATTAGGAGCATTAAAAGTAATACTGCCATCTTCATGAACCTTCGGCGTAATTAACGCCATCTTTTCACAACCTCTGTTACGCTGAGACAGTTTTTCCCCCTTCTCATCTACCAGCATCCACATCCTATCGTGCTTAGGGCCCCTGTCCGTCAACTCAATAAAATTTGTTTTAATCCCCCCACCAGACTTCAAAGGGTAAGTAATACAACTCGATACTATTGCTCTCACAAGAACCTCCTAGATATAACAAATATCACACTTAAATATACATAATCTTAAAAGGTGTCAACTAACACAATGCAAAAAAAAGCGCCTCCGAAGACGCGCTTTTAAAAAAATTTTACACTTAAGCCTTAATTAAGCGGCTTCTAAATCAATCTTGATACCAGGACCCATTGTCGAAGACAATGTAACACGCTTAATGAAAGCTCCTTTCGCCCCAGCAGGACGCGCTTTTTGAATAGTCTCGATAAACGCCTGAACGTTCTCAACAATCTTCTTCTCATCAAAGCTTGCTTTACCAACACCCGCATGGACAATACCGCTTTTTTCAGCGCGATATTCAAGAGCGCCGCCCTTGGCCGCTTCCACAGCTTTTTTCACATCTGGAGTCACGGTTCCTAATTTCGGATTTGGCATCAGGCCTTTTGGACCCAAAACCTGACCTAATTGACCAACAAGTGGCATCATATCAGGGGTTGCGATACAACGATCAAAGTGCATTTCACCAGCTTTGATTTTCTCAGCCAGATCTTCTGCACCAACGATATCCGCGCCAGCTGCTTTTGCCTCATCTGCTTTTGCATCACGTGCAAACACAGCAACACGAACAGTTGCACCCGTACCATTTGGTAAAGACACCATACCACGAACCTGTTGATCAGCATGCTTAGGGTCAATTCCCAAATTCATGGCAACATCAATCGTTTCGTCAAATTTACGATGAGACGCGCTTTCTTTAACCATCTTCACAGCATCCGCTATAGAATAAAGCGTTTCACGATCAAATTGTGCGTTTGCCGCTTTCATTTTTTTAGTTGTTTTTGTCATGATACTATCCTTCCACCACTTCAATACCCATAGAACGGGCCGAGCCTTCAATGATTTTCATTGCGCCTTCAATATCGACTGCGTTCAAATCTGGCATTTTTTCTTCAGCAATTTTCTTCACTTGTGACAAACGAATTTGTCCAGCAACTTCATGACCTGGGCTGTTTGCGCCAGATTTAAGTTTTGTTGCCTCTTTAATGAAGTAACTATTTGGTGGTTGCTTCATAACGAAGCTGTATGATTTATCCTTATAAACAGAGATCTTTACAGGTATCGGAATACCTTTTTTCATATCGCCTGTTTTGGCGTTAAAATCATCTGTAAATGCTTTGATGTTTACCCCGTGCTGACCCAATGCTGGACCAACTGGTGGGGCTGGATTTGCCATTCCCGCAGGAATGATAAGGTTGATATAGCCAACCGCTTCTTCTTTTGCCATTTCTAGCTCCTTTACTTATTTAATATTCAACATTCCCGAGGTCTGTTGAAATTGGTTTAACCTACCTAAAGTCAGTTAAGACTTATGAGTTTAAACCTGTTTTCAGAGTGTCCGTAGTGCAGCTTCCTTTATGGTCTTTATCTCAAAGAAATACTTACTACAGCCATTAATCAGGCGATTTATAGAGATTTTGGCTCATTATGCAAGCAAAAAAACACCCCCAGCGTTTGTGAACTGGAGGTATTTTAGATATTCATTCAGTAAGATTTGAATTAAAGCTTTTCAACTTGGCTATATTCAAGCTCAACCGGGGTTGCCCGACCAAAGATAGAAACAGACACTTTCAACTTGCCTTTTTCTTCATCAACCTCTTCAACCATACCGTTAAATGAAGCAAACGGCCCATCAATAACTTTAACTTCTTCACCAATGTCGAAAATAATAGATGGGCGTGGACTATCCACCCCTTCTTGAATTTGCTTAATCAGCGCATCGGCTTCTTTTTGCGTAATAGGAGATGGTTTATTACTCGCCCCTAAAAAACCTGTGACCTTTGGTGTGTCTTTAATCATATGCCAAATTTGGTCACTCATATCCAGCTTTGCCAAGACGTAACCAGGGAAGAACTTACGCTCTGCATTCACGCGTTGCCCACGCTTAACCTCAACAACTTCTTCAGTTGGAACCATGATTTCGCCAACACGGTCAACCAATTTCAGCTTACGCGCCTTCTCATTAATTGCCTCTGCCACTTTATTTTCAAAGCCTGAATAAACGTGTAAAACGTACCAACGCATTGCCATTGTCTTAAATCCTTTTCTTTTATAATGCCTTCATACCAACAAGTTGGAGGAGGCTGTTTATCATTCAATTAGTAAATTATCCTTAATAATTATTGCCCTTAACAATTACTGCCCTTAACAATTACTGCCCTAAGTCTAAAATAAAATTAACGGCCAACGTTAAAATTTGATCCGTAAAAAATAAAAATATTGCCGCCAGCGCCGCCATAATAAAAACAGCAATCGTGCTAACCGTTGTTTCTTTACGCGACGGCCACGTGACTTTTTTAACTTCGGCTTTCACCTGATTTACAAATTCAATAGGGCTTATTTTCGCCATGCTCTTTATCCTTATTCTATATAGCCATCACACCCACAAAACGGGGGAAACAGTGTTTTTCCCTGTTTTAACCATAGGTTCGTAAGGTCTTGCGACCGCTGTTAGAAACCTAGATTGTAGGGAATATGGAAGTGATACTCTAAGACGAAAATAAAATCCAGCTTTTTTTCAAAATAATTTAACGCCGATTTTGCGCAATCTCCGCTGCCATCAAAATAGCATTCACAAAACTATCAACGCGGGCAATACCCTGCCCCGCTATATCCAATGCAGTACCATGGTCTGGTGATGTACGAACGACAGATAACCCCAATGTAACATTGACGCCCCCATAAAAATCTAAAGTTTTCAACGGAATAAGGACTTGATCATGATACATACCCAGCGCGATATCATAATGCTGCCGTGCTTCTTCATGAAATAATGTGTCGGCAGAATGCGGACCCGTCACGTCTACGCCCTCAGATTTTAAAATATGAAGCGCAGGCGCAATAACCTCTTGATCTTCCAAACCAATTTTACCATTTTCCCCCGCATGTGGATTTAATCCCACCACAGCGATACGCGGCGTATCGAGTTTAAAGTCATGGCGTAATGATTCATGAACGATACGCACCTTCTTCAAAATCAACTCTTCCGTAACGGCGGCTGGTACAGCTTTCAAAGGAATATGAACTGTCAATGGTACCACCCGCAGGTCTTTAGCCGCCAACATCATCACTGGCACTTCATGCTTATTATTTTTCTGGCCACACAACTCCGCAACAAATTCAGTATGTCCTGGATGTTCAAAACCTATGTCATAAAGCGCGGCCTTATGAATGGGGTTGGTGACAAGGCCAGCGGCCTGCTCCGCCATACAAAAATCCACGGCCTTTTCAATACTTGTCAAAACCGCCTGCCCATTTAATGGATTCAGCGTACCAACGATTGGCGGTTCCGCTAAATCAATATTTAAAACAGGAAGAGCCTCATCAAAAACATCCCGCGCTTCGGTAGGATCATGAATCTCTTGGATAGGGATATCAGGCTGTAACGCTTTCAAGCGGGTAATATTATCAATCGCAAAAAAGACAGGCAGGTTTTTCTCAACACGCAAAGCCCATGCTTTTAACGTCAGCTCTCCACCAACGCCTGCTGGCTCCCCCATTGTTATGGCTAAAGGTTTCATACGCTTATCCTTATTCGTTTCCTTCTTATCATATTGAAAGCCTGTTTAATATGCGTTAATACTACGCCCTAGCACAATTTATAAGATAGTTTTTTTTAAGGCACACGCATAAAATGACGCAAAGCAATCATTCAAAATATACGCCATACGCCCCTGTTGCCCTAAAAGACCGCACATGGCCAGACAAAGTAATAGACAAGGCCCCTATTTGGTGCGCGGTTGATTTACGCGATGGCAACCAAGCCCTTGTGAATCCAATGGATCACAAACGAAAAGTAAAAATGTATAACCTTCTGGTCGCCATTGGGTTTAAAGAAATTGAAATAGGATTCCCTTCTGCTTCAGAAATTGAATTTGATTTTGCGCGTCATATTATTGAGAATAATTTAATTCCCAGTGATGTAACACCACAAGTCTTAACGCAAGCACGCGCGCATCTGATTGAGCGCACCTTTGAATCCATGAAAGGCGCGAAACGCGCCATCATCCATCTTTATAATTCAACATCCGTCGCCCAGCGCCGCGATGTTTTCAAAATGGATCCAGAAGGTATAAAGAAAATAGCCTGCGATGGCGTGCGCCTTGTTAAAGAACTGGCAGAGAAAAATCCCGAAACAGAATGGGTTTTAGAATATTCACCAGAAAGTTTTACCGGAACAGAGTTAGACGTTGCCTTAGACATTTGCAACGCCGTCATTGAAACATGGCAACCGACCCCTGATAATAAAATGACAATCAACCTGCCATCAACGGTAGAAACCTCAACACCCAATATTTTTGCCGACCAAATAGAATGGATGAGCCGCAACTTAACCCGCAGAGACTCGGTAACATTAAGTGTACACGCCCATAATGACCGTGGCGGTGCTATCACATCTTCTGAACTGGCTGTCATGGCCGGTGCAGAACGCGTAGAAGGCACTTTATTGGGCAATGGAGAACGTACAGGCAATGCGGATTTAGTCGCTCTCGCCCTTAATTTAATGACGCAAGGTGTTGACCCTAAATTGGATTTAACAGACCTACCTCATATTGTAAAAACAGTTGAAGAATGCAACCAAATACCAACCCATGTCCGTCACCCCTATGCCGGTGAGTTAGTCTTCACCGCCCTTTCTGGGTCGCACCAAGATGCTATTAAAAAAGGATTGGACGCACATAAAAAAGAAAAACGCACCCATTGGGATATTCCTTATCTACCACTTGACCCCAATGATATTGGCCGCAGTTATGAAACCGCCATCCGTATCAACAGCCAATCTGGTAAAAGCGGTATTGCGTATATATTGGAACAAGAGTTTGGTTTCAAACTCCCCAAAGCCATGCAGATTGAATTTGCCCGCGCCATACAAAAAGTAGCTGATAAAACCGCCAAAGAAATCTTAGCTAATGAAATTTTTGATGTCTTTGATGCTGAATACCTCACTCAAGAACAAGGCTATAGTCTGTCCATGTTCCAGTATGAAAATATCACAGGAACAGAAGATAAAGTAAGAGCCACCACAAAGTTACTTGATAAATCAGGCGTAGAAATTAACTTCGTTTCAGAAGGAAACGGACCTATTAATGCCTTTGCCGAAGGGTTGCGCCAAAAAACAGGAACCATGTTTGAGCTTAGTAATTATGAAGAACATACTCTTTCAACGGGAAGTGGCGCCGAAGCAGCGTCTTATATTTCATTGATCAATAAAGAGGGGGAAGAATTTTATGGGGCTGGCGTCGATTCCAACATTACCCGCTCTTCTATAAAAGCCCTGCTTTCTGCTTTTAACAGAATAAATATCTAAACAAAGATGGTGTAACAAACTCTTTTTACCAAACGAAACATATTATATTAAGGTTAAATATACTAAAGATACCACAACAACAGAAAAAGTTATGACTGAAACAAAAATACAAAATATAAAACGCTGGTTACCGCTCATCATCATTGCCGCTCTCATGGCTATCGCTTTCGCAACAGGCGTGCATGAAAAGCTTAATATTGAAACCTTACAAGAGCATAAAGGTGAGTTACTCTCTAATGTTGCAGAGCATCCTTTTCTATCCTCACTAGCCTTCATTGCCGCTTACGTTGCATCGGTGGCCTTATCCCTGCCTATAGCAACCGTTCTAACACTGGCAGGCGGATTCTTATTTGGTAAATGGTTGGGTACATTATATGTCGTTAGTGCCGCAACATTAGGCGCCGCAATTATCTTCCTCATCGCCAAAACATCACTTGGTGAAACTTTGCGTGAAAAAGCAGGCAGTCTTTATCAACGCATCGAGGGGAATATGAAAGACAATGCCGCAGGGTATTTATTATTTATGCGCCTTGTACCAATTTTCCCATTCTTCTTGGTAAACATCGTGCCGGCACTATTTAATGTTCGTTTGCGTACTTTTGTTATCACTACATTTTTAGGTATCATTCCAGGCAGCTTTGTTTTTGTAAACCTCGGTAAACAGCTCGGTGAAATTGAAAACTTAAAAGATTTAGTATCTGGAGAAACATTATTGGCTTTTGCCCTTCTTGGATGCTTTGCCCTTATTCCAACATTATACAAACAATTTAAAAATAAAAAGAAAGTATAAAAGACATGCAAAAAATATTATTAAGCCTCGGCGCCCTTGTTTTATTCTTAACACCGCAAACAGCACAAGCCTATGTAGACAGCCTTGATGCTCTTCTAAAGCAACACGTTAAAACAGTTACTAAAAACGGTATTCAATATAATGGTGTTGACTATGCGGCATGGGGAAAAGACCCACGTCACGCAACTGTCAGAGATGAAATATTAGCCACGAACCCAAACACACTAAGCACTAAAAATCAAAAGCTCGCTTTTTGGATTAACGCTTATAATGTTTTAACAATCGACCTCATCACACGTGAAGGCGAAACGAAAAGCATTAAAAACTTAGGTAGTACTCTCAGCAGCCCATGGAAAAAGCATAAATGGTCTATCAACGGTACTGAATATTCTCTTGATAACATAGAGCATAAAATCATTAGAAAGCTAGATGAGCCACGTATTCACTTTGCTATTAATTGTGCGGCCAAGTCATGCCCAGATCTTCGTAACGAGGCCTACCGTGCCGATAAATTAGATGCGCAGCTCAATGAACAAGTTCACTTAACATTCAAGAACTCAACCAAAGGATTTAAAAAAGTTGACGGCCAGAACGCAGTACGCGTTACCAAAGTTATGGACTGGTTCAAAAAAGACTTTCATGGCGGCCTAAATAAATGGCTACAATCTTATAAATCAGATACCGTCAATAACGACACCACCGTTCAATTCTTTAAGTATGATTGGTCTCTTAACAGCTCAAAATAGGTAATATAATAATGACGACGACAGAAAAATTCGACCTTTGTATTATTGGTGCAGGGTCCGCCGGATTAAGCTTGGCCGCAGGTGCCGCGCAACTTGGCTTAAAAACAGCTTTAATTGAAAAAGCAGAAATGGGTGGTGATTGCTTGAACACAGGCTGTGTTCCTTCAAAGGCTCTATTACAATCCGCTAAGGTAGCGCAGAACTTTCGTAAATCTGCTCCTTTTGGTATTACTCCCCAAGAACCAGATGTCAATTTTTCTGCTGTAAAAGATCATGTCTTTAGTGTTATCGCGGCTATTGAGCCTCACGACTCCCAAGAACGTTTCGAAGGGTTTGGTATTGATGTCATTCGTGATAGTGCTAAATTTATTGATGCTCATACAGTACAAACAGGAGATCGTAAAATAAAAGCAAGATATTTCTGTATCTCAACAGGATCACGTGCAGGCATACCCCCTATTCAAGGGTTAGACCCTGAAAAAGCTTTCACCAATGAAAATATTTTCGATTTACGGGACAAGCCAGACCATCTGATTATTATTGGCGGTGGCCCTATTGGTATAGAGATGGCGCAAGCGCATCAACGTTTAGGCAGCGAAGTCACGGTTCTTGATATGGGGCATATCCTTATGAATGATGACCCTGAACTTGTCGATATCTTAAGAACAAAGATTATCGAAGAAGGGGTTAATTTACATGAAAAAACGAATATTAAAAACGTAGAACATGGCGCAACAGGCATTAAAGTAACCATTGAAAAAGATGGTGCAGAATCTACCGTTGAAGGGTCACATATCTTAATAGCCGCAGGACGCACCCCTAATGTAGATGGTCTTGACCTTGAAAAAGCAGGCGTAAATTTTGACCGCCGTGGCATTAAAGTTGATGCGCGCCTTCGCACATCGAAGAAACATATTTTCGCCGCTGGTGATGTTTCTGGTGGTCCGCAATTCACCCATGTGGCGGGATATCACGCAGGGATCATCATCCGTAACATTTGTTTCAAGATGCCTGCCAAAGTAAATTACACAGCCCTACCATGGGTGACATATACAGACCCCGAGCTTGCCAATGTTGGCTTAACCGAAGCCGCCGCCATTGAAAAACATGGCGAAAAAAATGTAAAAACAGTGTCATGGCACTTTGATGAAAATGATCGCGCGCAAGCCGAAAAACGTACCGAAGGTATGATTAAAGTCACAGCAACATCAAAAGGTAAAATCCTTGGTGCCGCCATTGTTGGCCCCGGCGCAGGTGAGCTTATCGGTGTTTGGGCTTTGGCTTTAACAAAAGGTATGAAAATCGGTGATATCACAGGCATGATTGCCCCTTATCCGACTATGGGTGAAATCAGTAAACGTGCTGCTGGCGCTTGGTTTACACCGTCTTTATTTAGTGACAAAACGCGCTCTATTGTGAAGTTACTACAAAAATTACCATTTTAGGAAGACAGCCTAAATAATGAAAATCCTTGATTTAGGCACTATCGAAAGTGACTCACCTCTTCTTATTTTTGGGGGACCTTACAGTAATTTAGAAGCAACACAAGCGCTGCTATCAGAAGCAAAAAAAAGGAATATACCGAGTACTAGAATAATCTGCACAGGGGACATTGCCGCCTATTGTGCCGATCCACGAAAAACATCGGAGGTACTTAAAGAGTCAGGCGTTTATGCGATTCAAGGAAACTGCGAACAATCTTTAATGAACCAAGAAGACGATTGTAATTGCGGATTTGATGGAGATAGCGCGTGTAGCATTATTGCAAAACAGTGGTTTAATCATTGTCAAAAAGAAATGACCAACGATATTCGCGATTGGTATCGGAGTCTACCTGACTACATATCTTTTTCATATGGTGGTAAAAAATTTACCGTGGTTCATGGCAGCTTTACAAACATTAATGAGTTCATATTTTCTTCTGATTCAGAGGAAACAAAATTAAAACAAATAGAAGCCTCGAACAGTGATGCTATCATTTGTGGTCATAACGGCATCCCATCAACACAAATATGGGGGGATAAATGCTGGCACAATGCAGGCGCCATTGGCATGCCCGCAAATGATGGAACGCCGCGCGGTTGGTACAGCCTTATCAAATCAAACACTCAAGGGACAATATCATTCGAGCATCATGCTTTAGACTATGATCATCAGACAGCGCAAAAGAAAGTGATAGAAAATAACCTTCCTCGCGGTTATGCAGACTGCTTAGAAACAGGGTTATGGCCATCTATAGATATTTTACCTGATGCTGAAAAGAACCTCACAGGAAAAGCACTTGACCCTCAAACCATTAATTGGTCTGTTTAACCCTATAAATATGAAGTTTGTAAAATATTAGGAGAAAACATGCTAGGTATCATCGGCGGATCAGGACTTTATTCATTAGAAGGTCTAAAAATTGCAAAAGAGTATGATATAGATACCCCCTTTGGAAAACCTTCCAGTACAATCATTGAAGGAATCTATGAAGGAAAAAATATTCTCTTTCTTTCACGACATGGCATTGGTCACAAATACCTACCGCATGAGGTGAATTACCGCGCCAATATTTTTGCGTTAAAGAAATGTGGTGCGCGCCGTATTGTTGGAATTTCTGCCGCAGGAAGCCTACGTAAAAGTTTAAAACCCGGTGACCTGGCCCTTGCAGAACAATATTTTGACCACACACGAGGGAAGCGTGATTATAGCTTTTTTGGCAATGGTATTGCCGCTCATGTCTCTACAGCGCATCCCGCCTGCCCTGCGCTCAGTAAGGATATAACCACCGCCGCTAACCGTCTCAACATGCCGCTTCATACAGGTAAAGCCTATGGCTGTGTTGAGGGACCGCGCCTAGGTACAAGAACAGAAAGCTTTTTTCTACGCGACGCTGCCAAATGCGACCTTGTTGGCATGACGAATGTTCCAGAAGTATTTTTAGCGCGCGAAGCACAAATGGCGTACTGCACTATTTGTTTAGTAACGGATTATGATTGCTGGATGGACGACCCAGCACAGCATGTCAGTGTTGAAAAGTTCTTTGAGGTTTATGGCGGCGCCATAGAAAAAGCGAAAGCACTTCTGGGCGAATTGCTAAAAAGCCCTTTTACAGATACACCTGATGATATTCGCCACAGTTTAAAAATGTCAATCTTAACGCCTGATGAAGCGATGAGCGTCGAACAAAAAGAGTGGATGACAGTTTTACGCGCCTAAAACCGAAAACATCATGAAAAATATCAGCATTATCATCCCAACAACGCCTACAGATACCGCCATAGAGAGCTTATTGTTAGATTTGCAAGAAACGGACGCAGAAATTATTATCTCCAGCGAAGGTACGCGTGCCAAGAGCTTAAACAAAGGCGTAGAGCAGGCCAATGGTAATTTTTTATGGTTCTTACATGCCGATAGTCGCATTACGCAGAACAACTTAACCGCGCTGCAATATTCTATCGCTCAACATCCTGATGCTTTGCATTATTTTAACTTAAAATATGATGGGGGCATTATTATGCGCTTAAATAGTATAGGCGCTAATCTTCGTTCTCGATTATTAGGACTACCATTTGGTGACCAAGGGTTTTGTTTATCGAAAAAGCAATTTGAAAAAATTGGGGGTTATCCTGAAGACACCCCCTATGGAGAAGATGTTTTATTTATACGCCATGGTAAAAAGAAAAATATAAAATTACAAAATATTTCATCTCCTCTTGAAACAAGCGCGCGTAAATATACGTCCCAAGGGTGGTTAAAAACAACCCTGCTTCACCAATGGTTTTTATTTAAACTTCTACGGAAAACATTATGAGTACCGCCCTTGCCATCTTTGTTAAAACGCCTGGACTATCCCCTCTGAAAACCAGACTAGCCAAGGGTATTGGCGAAGAGAAAGCTTTAGAGTTTTATCACCTAAGCCTAAAATCTATTATAAAAACAGTGACAAGCTCAAACGTTACGGCTTACTGGGCTGTTGCAGAAAAAGAGGCGTTAAGTAACACTCTATGGCAAGATTTTAAAACGCTTCATACTGGGGAAGGAGATTTAGGCCAGCGCCAACATCATATCTATCAGACACTCTTAAAAGAGCATGAACATGTTTTATTAATCGGGGCGGACGCACCGCAACTATCATCTGATATTATTAATCAGGCCATGATTATGTTAGAAAAAAATGACTTTATACTCGGTCCGGCCGTTGATGGTGGATATTATTTATTTGGAGGAAAAAAACCTGTTGAACCAGGTATTTGGCAAAAAGTTCCTTGGAGTCATGCCCAAACACGCAAGACATTAGACGCACTCCTCCCCTCACCTTCTATACATCTTGAACCTTTAACAGATGTCGATATAAAAGAGAATTTACACGCTGTGATCGACGAAATGCCTAACAATATGAATAAAGAGCAGGTCGCCCTTACAACATGGATAAATGCTATTCTTTAACGCTACACGCGCCACCACCCAAAACACAAAATTTTGAGCAATGCGAATGATTCAAATAAACACGTTTTGTACTTTCTTTTAAAGTTTCTTCAAATTCAAACTCTTCTTCATAGGGCAATAAAGTACAGGCAATAACGGCTGGTTTTTCTGCTCCCTTTCGCTTGACCACCATACGGGAATTCGCACACATAATATCTTTTGGTTGAACATTTAGAATATCCCAACAATCTGTTGTAATTTCAGGCACTTCTTGCCCTTCATCCATTTCAGGAAATAAAACCAAAATTTTCTTATCAAAGGCATCAAGCTTAATATTATTTTCTTGAAACAACGCTTGATAGCCAACACGTAGATCCTGCTCATCCTCGCCCCAGCGTGTACGACCTGCAATATCTATTGTGAAATCATTATCAGAAAGCCACGTCAGACCTTTAAGCATAGGCTCCCACGTTTTCTTCCCACGCTCTTCTTCATGCATCTCTGGATTAAAATGATCCACCGATATACGCATTGTGAGCGTCTCTTTATAAGTTGCATTCAGTTCCAATAATTGCTCGGTAAAACGCATCATTGGCCGCATAGCATTGGTCAAAACAATCAAGTTAAAGCCACGCCCCAAACATTCTGTCATGATCTTAATAATATCACGATTCATGAACGGTTCACCGCCTGTGATCCCTATTTCACGTGTGCCCATTTCTTCATCCCGTATTTCATCAAGATACGTTTTCACCTCTTCATAGGTCATATAGACAAGGCGATCATTCTTCGGAGAAGATTCAATATAACAATTAGCACATTCAATATTGCACAAAGTGCCTGTATTAATCCAAAGCGTTTCAAGCGTGGTCATATCAACATACGCACGATCTTCACCTTTCGCAGTTTTTAGGTAATTATCAAATTTCGGCGACGTTTGTTTTATATCGTTTTTCATTCCAGAATCACTTCAAAAGGTTATTTACTATAGAATAACGCTTTTAGAATAAAACAAGGCTATGATCAAGGAAGGTTTTAAGAACAGGTATCTTAAGGGAATTTGAAGAAAACCCACTCCTTTATCGTAAGATAAGATATTAAACAGTTAAATTGTTTTTTCGAAACAAGTCGATAAGAGGCTGTAGCTCTTTCTCATACAGCTTCCATTTTTGGACGGACGTTTTATAAATCGGCTTTGTCACCTGCGCTTTACTCGCCGTCAAGACGCTCCGTTTTTGCTTGTGCGGTTGTAAACACGCCTCATCCCACTCTAACCCAATAAAATCGATTAACTTATGAGCCTGCGCCTCTAAATCACTAACCGTTTCTTCATAATGAACATCAAGGATACGATCGGGGAATTTTTGATGCCAAAACTCCATTAAATCTAAATAACGCAAATATTCATCCCCCATATCTTTTAAATTATATGACCAAAACTGCCCGACCATAAAATTTTGCTTATAATTAGAAAGGCATGTATCCATAGGGTTTCGACAACAATGAATAATTTTAGCATTCGGTAACATCTGAAGTATCAACCCAATACTCATATAATTAGCGGGCATTTTATCTACAATATGCTGAGCTGTTCCTGTTTTATCTCTTGCACGAACAAGCTCCACATAGGTGGTTCCTAAATCTTTAATATTCTCTGGTGTTATTGTTCCAATTTTCTTCTTCGCTCGTCCAATATCAGGAAGCTCACCTGCGCCAAAGACATCGGGGTGTGATGATATAATTTGTTCCGTCAATGTTGTACCAGATCTTGGCATTCCAACAATGAAGATAGGAATGTCAGAGGCAAACCCTTTGCCTTCGAAATGTTTTAGCATTTCCGCTGTGTAAGAAGATTTAACTTGCTCAAACATCTGTGATGATTTTTCAGAATCATACGGTAATATACTGCGCTTTTCTTGATTCGCTTTATCTAAAAACTCAAAAGATTTTTGATACTCCTTAATATCTTCATAGGCTCGTGCAAGGGCGTAATATAGAGAAGATTTTGTGGTAATACCCATTTTCTCTGATTGCGCTTCAAGGAATAGCATCATTTGAAAGTCTTCATCTTTTATTGTTTTGAACTTTTTAATGGTAGTAATCGTAAAATATATTAAAGGATTTTTAGGATTTATCTTTTTTGCAGACTCCAAAATTTCCATTGCTTCATTATTTTTATTAACGGCTACAAGAATCTCTGCCTTCGTAATCATCGCCATAACAAATAAAGGAGATAGCTGAAGGGCTTCATCAATAACCACAAGGGCTTCATCAATTTGATTGGCTATGTGAAGAATTGATGCTTTTTTAGCAAGAAACGACGCCATATGCGGCGCAAGTTCTATCGCTTTATTAATGGCGGATAAAGCTTCGTCTACTTCATCTAAACGCTCATATATGCTCGCAAGCTTAGAATAAGCCTGTGCATTGTCTGGATCTCTCTTTAACGCCTCCTTCAAAGCAGCATGGCCATCATCAAAAGCATTAGATACATACAAAACATCGGCAAGGTTAAGATAAGCATCGGCCCTGTCAGGCTCTAACTGAACAGCCCTTTGCGCCGCAAAATGCGCCTGTGAAAATTGACCAGTTTCCGTTAAAGAAGAACTTAATATGTTATAAGCATCGCCATAACTCTCATTAAAATCTATGGCGTATCTTGCCGCAATAATGGCTTCTTCATATTTATGCAGGTCGTGGAAAATCAAGGCCATATTATAATGAGCAGAATACGCCTTAGGCTTAATATTCGTTGTTTTTGTAAATGCAGTAATTGCCTCTTCATATCTACCTGTATCTCGCAAAATACACCCTAAATTATTTAATGAATCAGCATCATCAGGAGATAACTCCAACGCTTTATCAATTTTCTCCTTTGCTTGTTTAAAATGACGCATCTCTCGTAACGTATTTGCCCAATTACTCCAAATTTGAACATTATCGGGGTATTTTTCACTCGCACTCTTCCATGTCTGGTTTGCTTTTTTATATAGTTTTTGCCCTGACTGCGACAATCCAAGATTCATAAACCCATCTAAATTATCATTGGAAAGGTGAAGAGATTTAACGGCACATATTTCCGCCTTCCTAAAAGAACCAATTTGCCAATATACCAAAGACTTTCGATTTAACGCCTCAAGATGTTCAGGATCAATAGTCAAAGCACGATCAAAACACTGAATAGCTTCATCAAAATCGTCATTGACGTAAAATAAACTCCCTAAATTACTCCAATATTGTTTCTCATTAGAATCAAGTTCTGTTGATTTTTTCATATATTCAAATGCTTTTTTAGTATTATTAAGTTGATAATACATTGCCCCTAAAAGGTGATTAACCGTAGGGTTTTCAGGAACGACCTGCAAAATATCATGGTAGGTGCGTTCGGCTAATATAAAATTTCCAAGCATATGATGACCGCGCGCTAACTCGATTGCCTCTGTAATTGGAACTTCATATTCTTTGATGTTTTTTTGATGAAGGGTTGACATTTAAAACTCACATAAAAAAATTAATTTACTTGGCAATAAATAACTTAAAAATAATAACCGTAAAGATAATTAATGTTTTTAATCCCCATGCATACGTGCGTATTTACAGCTTAGTTTAAATAGATTTAATAAAAAAACTCTGTCAGAATTAGTGAAAGCAATATTTCTCATTATCAAAAATTTTGCTACATAAATTTGAGTTAAAAAATAAGAATTATTCACAATATGCGGTTCGCATTTAATTAAAAGGGAAAACAATAATGGATATAAAAACAGCAAATATTAAAAACAAATTATTGATGGGATCTGCCGTCGCAGTTCTTAGTGGTTTTGTACCACCTGTCGCAAATCAAGCTCAAGCAGCGGGAACGGCATCTATGCCTGTCTCCGTAGAGCTCGTCGCCGCCGTCGCCTTAGCTAATACAAACGCTTTAGATTTTGGCCGCTTAGCAATCACAGGGGCGCCAACAGGTAACAACCATACGATTTCACCTGCAGGAGTGACATCAACGGCCGCTGGACTTAGTGTTGTGACTGCTGGTGCAGCTGGTAATTTTGACATTACAGGCGGTATTAGCGCCGGTGATGTGCAAATATCTTACCCTGCCGCTGTCACTTATGATGGCGGAAATCTCTCATTAGATAGGTTGGTATTTGGTGGGGCAGGCTTCACAGCCAACGTAACAATCGCTGGTGGGGCAACAGGTACAGGTGTCTTTGCAGGAGGAGCGAATACTTCCGTTGACGTTGGTGGGCGTTTAACGATTGTTGCTACCCCAACTTTAGGATCTTATTCTGGTTCCAGCGCAAGTATTGTCATTAATGATATTCCTTAACCCCTAAGCACCCCAACAAAAGCCTGCTTTTTATAAGCGGGCTTTTGTTTTTTTAATTTAGAAAAATAAAAGTGAGGCAGGATGCCGTATTTAAATAAAAAACCAATAAAAGAAACAATCCATAAAAAATTAAAAAAACCATTGCGGTGTGCCTTGTTATTATTTGTCATGACTCTTTATGGCACTCAGCAAGCCTCTGCCATAAAAATCATACCGCCGCGCCTTGTTATTAAAACAGGGGAACGGGTGGAATATATGTTCGTTAAGAATAACTCAGAAAAAACAGAATCCTTTCGCTTCGGTTGGAAAAATTTAGCTATGAATAAAGAAGGTAACGTTCTCAACCTTGATAAAGTAGGTATGGATCAAGTTCCCGCTTATAAACCAGCCAGTAAAATTATAAGATTTTCTCCACGTAGAACAACGTTAAAAGCTGGTGAAACTCAGCGTATTGCCTTTGTTACACGGCGTTCTCCAGAATATCAAGATGGTGAATATCGCAGTCATTTTTTTATTGAAAAAATCCCTACTGAATCACAGCCTGATGCAGATAACGCCCACGATATTGGCCACAAAGAAGACTTACAAAATGAAGGGCCACTACGCACCCATTCTTCTGTTGCTGTTGATGTTTTAATTTCAAGAGCCGTACCCATCTATGTTTTAAACGGAGAAACACAAGCCAGCATCAAGTTAGTAGATGTATCACTTGATAGAAATCCAAAGATAACAAGAAAAAATCAACCTAAAAATATAGTAAATTTTCGTGTTCAAAAAACAGGTAATCGTAGCATTATTGGTGTCGCTAATGTCTTTTGCAAAAAAGGAAATGACGAAATAAAGATTAATAAAATTTCAAAAATATTTGCCATTTATGCAGAGGCTGATTTTAAGGAAGACAAAGTATCATTTGATATACCCAATGAGGGGTGTTCATCCATGTATTTAAAGTTGGAGGGACATGGAGATGATGTGCTGTCTGGCCAAGTCTTAGCGGAGCGATCCATAGAAGAGTAAGTGCCCCTTAAAACATACAATGTTGAATAGAATTTCTTTAAAAATATTACTCATCTTTATTGCGGGTATAGTTTTATTTAACGAATCTTCATCCTTATCCGCGCAAGAGCAAAAAGCGTCAGAAGAAGAGATATATGAGTTAATCTTAGAAGTACGACAGGGCAGAGAAACACTTTCGCTCACATTCCCTTCGCTCGACACAAATGGAAAATTTTATATCCCAATCTCTGAACTAGCGGACATAGTTAAATTTAAAACCAATATAGACGTTGAAGCCGGGATTGCCGAAGGCTTTTTTATAACAGAAGATAATTCGTATCAACTGAATATTCACAAAAACACCTTAACCCTGAAAGAGCAAGAAACTCGTTTTCAAAGTGGAGAAGTATTTATATCCCAGCATAAATATGGTGGTGGAGATATATATGTCACCCCAGGGCTGTTAAATAAAATATGGCCGCTCGATCTATCTTTAGACCCTTTAAAGCAAATACTTTATATTAAAAACGAAAATAAATTTACATCCAAAACATCATCAAAAAGAAAGATAAAAATAAATAACTTTTTAAGCAAACAAGAAGAAAAAAACACTCCTCTAAACTTAAAAAAAATAGATAATCCCTATCAGTTATTTAGTTCACCTGTTTTAGATTTAAGCCTGATTAGCCGCTACCGAAAACAAGATAGTAGATTTGAAAATAATATAAACGTGAACGGCCGTAACGATTTGTTAAAGTCACAAGCCAATTATAATTTTAACATTACTCAAGAAAATGGAGAGAGTATCAACTTGAATAATGCTCGCTTTTTTCTTGAACATCAGAATCATGACAATACCCTTCCTTTCAACTTACAGCTTGCTCAGTTAGGAGATATTCGCCCCAGAACATCCCGTCTTATTCAAGGTTCTTTAACAGGTAGAGGCGCTCTTTTATCAACGGAATCAACAAAACAAATTCGAGATTTTGATGAGATAACCGTTGAAGGAGAAGCAGAACCTGGGTGGGAAGCCGAATTATACCGCAACAATGAATTAATAGGTTTTCAAATCGTAAGCGATATTGGGGAATATAGATTCGAAAACATTGTTTTAAACTTTAATAAAAATATTATCCGAACCGTTTTATATGGACCAGAAGGTCAGGTCAGAGAGGTTTCAAAAGAATATAATATTTCCAACCAAATGCTTTCCCCTGGGAAAACAGCAGTAGAAGCGAGCATTCTAGATTCAAATGAAAATTTAATTTCATTAAATAACGACATAGAGCGATCCTTCCAAGGATTTACACAAAATTTTAAAATAAAGCGAGGTATTAACTCATGGCTCTCTAGCTTCGGCACTTTCACCACCATACCAACTGAACAAGACACTAAGAACTATGCCACGCTGGGGTTTGACTTCTCTGCTTTAGGAACTTCAAATTCTTTGGAAATATACAAGGATTTATCTGGCGGTGAAGCCCTTGATTTTAGGACTGCCGCCAACCTTATGGGAGTAAATTTAAATTTAAGAACTTCGATATTTTCTAATTTCGAAAGTAATTTTTCTGGCTTTGGAGACAACAGAACAACATTTGAAACCCAATTAACGGCTAATAAGTCATTAAAATCAAAGCTTGGGAATATAGGATTACGGTTTAGGGCCAATCATGAAGAAAAAGCAAACAACACCAAAATAACGCAATTAGATTTTTCAGAAAATATATATAAAAAGAATTTAACTGTTACAAATACCAATAGTATAAATTTATTAAATAACACGCATCAACGTTCTGACGGTAGGTTATCAGCGACTTATAGAATAAATAAGAATTTACAATCTCGATCCTTGTTGAATTATAAGATATTTCCTGAAAAATCCGTCACAAATATTCTATCAGAACTACGCTATAAGCATAACAAAAAGCTAACATCCGCTATTGATATTGATTATAATCTTCAAAATAAAGAAACCCAAATCACTAATCAAATTGCCTATGATTTTGATAAGTTTAGAACAAGCTTTAATGTAGATTGGAGCAATCAAACTGGCCTTAGCTCCTTTTTAAGATTAAGCCTATCCCTCGCCCCATATGGTAAAGACAACAAATATATATCAAGCAGTAAGAACTTATCTAATCAAGTGTCACTGAACAGTAAAGTTTTTTTAGATAAAAACTATAATAAAAAATTTGATTATAAAGATGAACTCATAGAAGGGGCTATTATTAAAGTTGGTCAACGTGAAACACCAAAATCAAACCAAGATGGTTATACAGATTATGTCGGTGCCAATAAAAACGAGTATGAAAATATTACATTAGACTTAGATAGTATAGACGACCCGTATATCATCTCTGGTATTGATGGTTACAATGCGGTATTAAGGCCTGCATCAAGCACATCTTTAGATTTCCCCGTGTTCCAAACAGGTTTAATTGATGGTTTTATTTTTTCTGAAAATGAAGCTGTTTCACAAATAACAATAGAATTGTTAAAGAATAATAAAATTGTTAAAACAACATCGAGTACATTTGATGGATATTATTCTTTTGAATATTTAACACCTGATAATTACACGGTTAGAATCTCTCCTTCACATGAAGAAATAATTCCTGCCTATAAATCTATCCTTATGTCATCTGATGACTTATTATTTTATGATACCAACTTTAATATTTCACTCAAAACTGAGGAAGAGTGGGATACAGAAATAACTCAAAATCACATAGGCATCATCTTGAGCAGCATTAAGGGAATAAAAACAGCGTATAAATAAAGCCTTATTATTATGTCTTTAAAAGAAAATAGACAAATATCGTAACTTTAAATCTCCTGTACCGAATAAAGTCATAACTCAAATAATATAAAAGGTATGCTAGCATGTTTCCTGTAAACTTAGCTTTCAGTTCTTCCAATACAAGGCAAGAACACAAAAAAAACAAAACTCAATCTAGCAAGTTTAAAAATAACTTATTAGATTCAAGTCGTTATGAAGAGTCTGATGAAAAAGACTATATAGAGGTCAGCGCCAACACTGGAGAAAGAGTTTTAATTCTTAAATTAAAATTAAAAGATCTAATGGAAAGTGAAAAACCACTTCCAAAAGACAACTTAAACTTTTCTAACATTATGATTTTAAATGAAAATAAGAAACCGCATTCTTTTGAAAAAATCTGCCTGAATGGTCAACGTTCTTACCGGGCAAATACCTTAAATCAACGCGCCTTACTCCAATTTATTTCTCCGGATGAAGAAATAAGAATATCCGTATAAACCGCAAAAGTTAGCATAGCCATAAACTAGAAACGATGCTATGAGTACCGATCGTTATAAAAAATATAAGTAACTGATATGGTAATAAAAAAAATAAATTACTCCGCTCTTTTCACTGCTTTGGCTGCCGCTATCGCATATGGTGGTTGGGCTGTTTATGCTAATTATGAGCACGGCTTACATAGTTGGGTTATGGCTGGTATCGTTCAAGGGGTTTATGCTTTTTTCTCAACATTTTTTGTCACTTATGTCGCTCGCCTTGTTTTCTTTAAATGTAAATGCGCTATGCGCGGTATACTCGCAGGATTTGCGACCAGTTTTCTTGTGATGTTAGCGATTCCAATGGGCGTACATTGTCTGGCTGGTACTCCAGATATAGTACAGACCATTCTACCAGGGTTAATTTGGGGCAGTATTTATTTACTAGGATTTTTAATCACTTTAAATATCAGTCAACGCAATCCTGACCTAAAGTCCTAGGTTCTTGCGTTTCCGCAAGGTCCTTTAAACGCTCAACAACCAACTTTAAATCTTTTTTAAAAGGCCTGTGTAACAAACCATACATGATAGGACGAAGACCGCCTTTGAAGGTAACCTGATGCGTAAATATAGTACTGCCATCATCGCTTTCTTCAAAATATCGCTGTAATTCAATCGTTTGGTATAGAGGAATCTTTAAGCTTTCGGTAAAAGAAACTAGCTTTTTAAACTGAGTAATTTTAAACTTAGTTTTAGGGGCATTTTTCGCTTTTAAATAACCAACGGCTCCTTTTTTTAAACATATATCATCTACTAAATAAGAATATTGAAGCCTGACATCAAACTCTTTCCAATTTTCAACATCCGCCCATAAACTCCAAATTGTAGCTTTACTCGCACTTGTTTTTGCTGAATATTTCAGACTGTAATTTGGTAGTTTGACAACTTCTTCTGCCCTAACAAACTCAATAGAGGCCAGTAAAGACAATGAGATAAAGATTAATATGATAAATATTTTCAACATTATGGATTGAGCACACTCTTAAGAATCAACTTGATTATATTCATAATATCAAATAGTAAATATTGATGTAACAAAATAGATAAAACATTAGAATATGCTGTAATAAGGTAAAATTTTTGCTTACATCATATTCCATAGATAGAAGGAACACGGACGATGATAAAAAATAAGTTTTTAATAGGGATTTTAGCTATATTTTCAATACTTGGATCCGCAAATCAAGCATCAGCCGCAGAAGCTATCTATACAAGTACATTTAGCAATACTGCCATCCAAGGATACGATACTGTTTCCTACTTTGTAGGAAGTGGTGTTCCTGTAAAAGGGTCTAAAGACTTTCAAACCAAATGGCAGGGCGCAAACTGGTTATTTTCCTCTCAAGAAAATTTAGATAAATTCAACGCTAATCCAGAAAAATATGCCCCACAATATGGTGGGTATTGTGCATGGGCCGTAGCACAAGGAAACTTGGTAAAAGGTGATGCTAATATATATAACTTAGAGAATGGAAAACTATACCTAAACTATAATAAAAAAGTTAATAACGAATGGTTACCCGAAAAAGATAAATTTATTAAAATAGGCGATCAAAAATATCCAGATCTTGTTAACCTTAATTAAATCTTATAAAAAAGCATTAACCTTGAACAAACAGTCACACGCCATCATACAAGAGGATATAGAGGGAAAATCGCCTCACCCCATCAGACAGGATGTGACAACTGATAGTACCAAAAATAGCGTTTCCTTCTTTGAATTTTGGCCGGGGTGGATTATGTACGCTCCTGTTGTAATACAATGGGTTGGTCTCTCATTGTGGCACCGGTCATTAACACTCCCTTTTTTGGCAAATCCATCCTTAACCTTATCTGGTATGGTTGGTGTCCCTAAAAGCGAATTAATGGAACAAGCAACCGGCTTGTGTAAAGCAGCCATCCTCCCTTGGGTTACCTGTAAAACAGACCAAAGTCCTACCCTCAACCAGGCACGCGCCTGGATTAAATTGGCGGCAGAAAAAGGTATTACACTCCCTTTTGTATGCAAACCTGACATTGGATGTCGTGGTGTTGGTGTAAAATTAATAAAAGATGAAAAACAACTGAGTGATACGATAGATAGCTACCCTGACGGAACGTCCCTACTTTGCCAAAAGCTATCTTCATGGCAACCAGAGGTGGGGATTTTCTATGTTAAGAACCCTAAAACCAATAAGGGTGAGATTAAATCTATGACATCTAAGTTCTTACCTATCGTTATTGGCGATGGTGTCAGTAGCTTGGGTAATTTAATTGCCAAAGATGATCGCGCAGGACAACTGCAACATCTTTATTATGAGCGCCATAAAGATTCATGGAATTTAATCCCTAAAAAAGACGAAGTCATACGCCTCGTCTTTTCAGCAAGCCACAGCAAAGGGGCAATCTTTCAAAATGCCAACGCCTATATTACAGATGAATTAACGCAAGCTATTGCGAACATCATGCAAGACTTACCTAACTTTTATTATGGGCGTTTAGATGTCAAATATTCAAACCTAGACGCATTGCAACGAGGGAAGGATTTAGAAATTATTGAAATAAATGCGGCAAGTTCAGAATCTACTCATATATGGGACAAAGATGCAAAGTTTCTTGATGCTATTAAAACACTGCTTTGGCAATATAGAACATTGTTTAATCTTGGCGCATATCATAGGCGTCAGGGGAAAAAGACACCAACTATTGGAACCTTTATTAGTCATCTTTTAAAAGAACGTAGCCTATCAAAATACTATCCACTTACAGATTAGTAACATAAATAATGAATAATCCTTTTAGTTTAAAACAAATAAAAAACCCTATTCTCCGGATGTTGGTTCAAAAAACCTCACGCCTTGATATATTAGAAGAATGGTATGATGACTGGCTCTTAAACTATAAAGAACAACATGGAAATGTAGATGCATTCATAGAATATTCTTTAAATCGTTTAGATGTTCGCATAGATACAATAGATGAAGGATCACTTTCCTCGATCCCAAAACATGGCCCATTTATTGCCGTTGCTAACCACCCTCTTGGTGGGTTAGAAGGTATTTTACTTACACAACTTTTATTGTCTATTCGCCCTGACTTAAAAGTATTAACGAATGAGCTTCTCAAACAAATACCTGAATTTCATGATGTGTTCATTGGTGTTGATGTTTTAAATAAGAAAAAACAACGTGAAAATGTAAGGGGTATGCGCGAAGTATCGCAACACCTTGCAAATAATGGTGCTTTGCTTGTTTTCCCTGCAGGGACTGTGTCACGCTTAAAACTACCCTCTTTCACTTTAGCAGACGCACCGTGGAACAGCTTGGTTTCAAAGCTAGCCCGTAAATATAACGCCCCGATTATGCCAATGTTTGTTAATAACCGTAACTCTCTACCTTTTTACTTGTCTGGGTACATTCATAAACGTTTTCGTACCATGTTGTTGCCAAGGGCAATGCTAAACAAAATGGGAACTGATATTTTAGTCCATATTGGTGCCTTAATCCCCGCTGCAGATCTGCAAAGGTTAACCGATAATAATATTGCAACCCATTATATTAGAATGTGTTGTGAAGTTTTACGATGTGAAAACCAAGAAGATTATATTTTTGATGATGATCTAAATATGGCCTCTATCAAGCAAAATATTGACCCTAACATCATCACAAAGCATGTAGAATCTTTAGAGGATTGCTTAATTTACTCTCAAGGAAATTTCTCATTATATTGCACCCCATATCCAAGGTTAGGGCCTGTGGTAGAACAGTTGGCCATTGAACGAGAAAGAACTTTCAGAGAGATTGAAGAAGGGACAGGTCACGAGCTTGATAGTGACCACTTCGATCCGCACTACAAACATCTATTCTTATGGGACAACGATGAAAGAAAAATTGCTGGTGGTTACAGGTTAGGCATTACAAATAAAATCCTAGAAGAGCGTGGCATTGCTGGTTTATATAGCCATTCTCTTTTTGATTATAATGAAAAATTTTTAAAGAAAATGGGAAGCACTATTGAACTTGGTCGCTCTTTTATCACACCAGAATATCAACGTCATCCTA
The DNA here is from genome assembly GCA_937931645.1 of uncultured Alphaproteobacteria bacterium. Lineage (GTDB taxonomy): Bacteria > Pseudomonadota > Alphaproteobacteria > Micavibrionales > Micavibrionaceae. The sequence goes on along the minus strand of CALHAR010000010.1, from coordinate 8,449 downwards.
AAGCATTAGACCTTCTATGGAAGGGAATTGGGTACTTTATAGCGCAAAACCCTCAATATCATACACTTTTCGGCTGTGTCAGTATTTCACGGCAATACTCAAGATTAGCAACGACGTTACTCAGTAAAACTTTCTTATCTCACTATGGGGTAGATAGTTCTATACAACGAAGCGTTAAAGCAAGAACACCCTTAAATGATTCGGACACATCATGGAGTGAAACCCAAATTTCTGGCCTATCCGCCATACCTGCCGTTAATAAATTAGTAGGTAGGATTGATGGTGGAAAATCAATTCCTGTTCTTATTCGTCATTATCTTGCGTTAAATGGACGGTTTATTTCTTTCACCGTTAATAAAGGCTTTAATGAATCTTTAGATGGGTTAATCATGGTTGATCTACGCAAAACCCCAGACAAGTATCTTCAACGTTACATGGGGACGGAAGGGTTAAAGAAATTTAAAGCACAATGGGGGACAGAAGATGTTGCTTAAAGTTCTGGAAGCATCATGAAACTATTAAGTTTAACCATAATAGCAATCACCATTATCGTTGCAGGGTGCAGCAATAGCAAAAACTTTGTTCCTCCTTTTTATGAGACAGAGACCGCTGCTCAAGACGTTGAAAATGTTGAAACCTTTGGCCACGTAAAAAAAACCATTAAGGAAACTCCGCTTCACTTCGTGCATACGGGCGTAAAAACGTCACCCGTTATATTATTTATTCATGGATCTCCTGGTAGTTGGGATGCATGGGCGGATTACTTAAATGATAAAGATTTATATGATAGATCTTTCATGATGGCCGTTGACCGCCCAGGATTCGGTCAATCAAACGATGGAAACGCTGACTATAGCTTAAAAGAACAAGCGGACAGCATCATCGGCGCAGTTCAAGAGATTATATCGCCAGAACAAAAAATAATTGTTGTTGGTCACTCATATGGCGGGCCAGTGGCCTTAAAAATCGCTACAGATTACCCTCAAAGCATACAAAGCTTAGTGCTTCTAGCACCCGCCATTTCTCCTGACCTCATGAACGTAAGATGGTATAATAGACTTGCCAATTTATGGGGCATACATTCAATATTGCCAACGGCATTACACCACTCAAACGAAGAAATGCTTTCTTTACCAAGTGAGCTTGCAAAAATGCAGCCTGATTTGAGCGTTATAAAATTTCCCATCACTCTTATCCAAGGCGGTAAAGATGGTCTTGTAGATCCTCGCCACGTTGAATTTACAAAAGAGACATTCATCAACACCGATGTTGATATACACTTTTTGGAAGATCAGGGGCATTTTATTCCATGGAATGAGTATGATTTAGTCAAAGAGACTCTCATGAAACATCTTTCTACCGCCAAGTAACTGTTTCACAAATAAAATGTAACAAATTTTATTTATGTAACGAATTGCATTTTATGAAGAAAGTCTTATTTTTTATCTTTACGGTTACGGCTTTAGCTCTGATTTTCATCAACAATAGTCAAGCGCAGGAATCGAACAAACTATCTCCTGAACTCTACCACAGCGCAAACATTGCATTCACCTCACCAGATGAAGCCCGCTTATCCTTAAAATGGGTAACAGAAAGAGGGTCACCAGACTTAGCGGCACACCTCATTACAGCAATGAGATATACCGCACTCCCTAGAGATGAGATCACTAAAACATTAAAAATAATAACAAAAGAAACCAAAGCAGAAACATGGTTTGACTGGATGTTGTGGCAACAACGCAACCCTCAAGTAAAACCACATGATAGTTTCTTAGACTTTAAATCAACAGTTTTTTACTCAATCGATCAAAACTTCAGCCGTTTTTTCCGCCCTGACGTCAAGTTTGATATACGTCCAGAAGAAATTGTATGGGGCGGTGTTCGTGTTGATGGTATTCCTGCTCTCGATAATCCAAAACATATCTCTGTTTCTAAAGCAACTTATCTACAAGATGATGACGAGGTTTTTGGCGTTAAAATAAATGGTGATGCCCGCGCTTATCCGTTGCGTATTATGGGGTGGCATGAAATGTTTAATGATGTTATTGGCGGTGTTCCTGTTAGTCTTGCTTATTGTACCTTATGTAACGCAGGAATCTTATTCGAAGGTGACTATAACGGGCGTGAAAAATTTAATGTCAAAGAACCATTTACCTTTGGTTCATCTGGTTTTCTATACCAATCAAATAAACTAATGTATGACCGTCAGACAGACTCTTTATGGAATCAGTTTACTGGTGAACCTATCTCTGGATCTCTGTTAGGGTCAGGAATTTCTTTAAAAATAAGTCCCGTTGTTATTACCAGTTGGGCAGAATGGAAAAAACAAAACCCAGAAACAAAAGTCTTAGATTTAAAAACTGGGTTTACACGCGACTATGGATCTGGCGTTGTATATAAAGAATATTTTGCCTCTTCTGATCTTATGTTCCCTGCACTTGGTGACCAATCCCGTACCTTAGAAGAAAAACAAGAAATCTTTGGCATGCGTTTAGAAGGGGGTATTAAAGCATGGCCGTTAGAAGCCTTTAAAGAAGGGCGTGTCCTAAATGACGTCGTTGGAAAAACCAATGTTGTCCTAATTGGTGATGCAAACACGAGAACCGTCAGAGCCTATGAACGTCAAGACTATGAGTTTAATAAAGACCTTAAAACCGCAGGTGGTGAAACGTGGAAGATCAGTGAAGATAATTTGACAACAAAAGATGGTAAGACGTTAAAGCGTTTGCCAGGGCATATAGCTTACTGGTTTGCGTGGGCTGGTTATTTAGGCGACAAAAGCGAATTATTCGAAGAATAAACCCTGACGTATATTTACAAGTTTTAGTGACATTATGCTTTACTGTTGGAAAAGGTTTTACTAATCCACATAATAGCAGCAATAGAGGCCATCATCACTACCAAAGCGATGGGGGCATGAATAGCTAATCCAGGAATACCGTGAAGGATAAGGGTGTCATTACCGCCAGGAATTAACCCTACAGCGACCCCCATCATTGACCCTGCGATGAGTTTGGACACAAAACTTAAAAATTCTGGTTTTTGGTATTGAAAATCTTTAGATAAAATTGACGCAGCCCCCATACCAAAGATCAAAGCTATTGTTGTAACCAAGATAGGAAGATTAAACACTCTCGATGTATATATGCTTGTTTCTACAGATTGAATGAGAGAGGTGTAATCCCATGATCCCCCTAAAATCAAGTAAAGGGCGCCACTACAAAAACCAAAAATGGATATACCAACATAATCTCTTGCAACAGATGATGTTATATATTGTTTCAGTTTTCTTAATTTGTTACCTTGATGTGTTTTAAAAAACTTATACGTTTGAAATATTGTAATGCTCCATACAAGTAAAATTAAAGGAACAAAAAAGATAATTTTACCATTAATCATTTTAGCACTTTGCAACTTATCAAGACTAATCCAGTCTTGAATAGTTAAAAAGCCAAAAAATCCAATCGCTATCCCTATAATGGACGCTAAGAACTCTATTTTACCGCTCATTAATTGATTTAATGTTCCTAACGCACACGACCCATTAATAGAAGACCCAACCCCGTACAAACAAGCCCCCATAATTAAAAAAGTCGAGAGGCCATAAGATGGTGCTAACAAAATAAAGTCTGGAAACACCACCATTGCAGGAATAGTAATTGATAAAGCAACAACCATAGCATGCATAATAAAAAACATGGTTTTTGCTGGTTTCCTATGCACAATCTCATGCGTAGCCCGCACAAGACAAAGGCTAGCACGTCGAACCGAAAACCCAGCCCAAAACGCCAAAGAAAACATAAGGAAGTAAATCATAGTTTCAGGCACTTATAATTAAGAACAATGAATTAAACGTATTTTGTAACCCACATTGAAATAACATCGGCTGCATATTCTGCATCTTGCTTACGTGATATCAGATGATCTGCATCATCAAGAGAAACATAGCTTTTAGGATGCTTTGCCCAACCAAATATTTTACTCGCATTTTCGATGCCAACTGTTTGATCCAAAGGCGCATGCATAACAAGTAAGGCTTTGTTCAAGCTTTTAACATCCTGCTCAAGCTTGACGGCCTCTACATCCTCAATAAATTGTTTCTTTATTTTAAAGGGACGCCCAGCGAGGCAAACTTCGGTTTCTCCTTCTTTCATAATCTCCTCTATATTACTTTTAAAATTATGTGCAACATGCGCAACATCAGCAGGCGAACCAAGTGTTACTACTGCCTTTGTTTCAGGAATTTTACTAGCGGCCGCTAATACTGCAGACCCACCTAAAGAATGACCTATTAAAACAGCAGGGGCTTCTAATTCACTACGCATAAAATCCGCCGCCGCTACCAAATCATCTACATTTGATGAAAAATTAGTGTTTGCGAAATCCCCTTCACTGGCGCCAAGACCTGTAAAATCAAAACGAATAACAGCAAACCCTTTGCCTTGTAGAACTTTTGCTATACGTGCCGCCGCAAAAATATCTTTAGTACAGGTAAAACAATGCGCAAATAATATATATGCTTTAATATCACCTTCTGGTTTGTCGATACGTGCCGCCAGTTTTTCTCCTGCACCACCAGTAAATGTAACCTTATCCATTATAGAACCCTTCAATATCTAATTTATATGATTTTCATCCGTTTGAGGTCTTCAAATAATTTCCTCGCACGCAAAATCAAATTTCATTTTTAGTATATCTATAGAAATTACTGAATTAAACGTTTAATATAAAAATTATAAACTTACACTCTCATTACTTCTTAGGTTCGCTATGCCATTAAAATTTCTTATTATAATCATATCAATCTTTGTGATGGTTTCAGCACCAATACCAGTATTAGCCGGAGACAATGATGAAATTCATTCCTTGCTTAACCAAGAACGTCTCAATGCAGGACAATCACCTTTACAACCACTTGCACCTTTGATGCAGGCAGCACAGGCACACGCAAAGGATATGAGGCGTAATAATTACTTCTCACATACCGGAAACAACGGATCATCGCATAGTGAACGTATTAAAAACCAAGGCTATACGGCATGTTATACGGCGGAGAATATAGCAAAAGGGCAAAAAACAGCAAAAGCAGTAATGACAGCATGGATGCAGTCAGATGGACACCGCCGTAACATTCTAAGCCCCAAAGGGGATTATTACGGCATTGGTATTGCTGGAGATATTTGGGTTATGGTCTTTGCTCAAGGGTGTTAAAAAAAATACCACAGCATTAATACATCGATATAAAGCTTAAACGATGATATTTCCGTTTGCAAAAAGAGCCGCTTCATCAAGTCCTGCGTTACCATCTAGTAAAGCAACGGCGTTATAACTTGACCCTCCAACTAACCCATCGGAGTCAATTTCAACCAATGTGCCTGTTCCGCTATCAGTGAATTGAACGTAATCGGTTATATCACCGCTAAATGCTCCTGTAAGAAGATCACTAATATCTATAACATCACCTTGACCGTGACGGAAGTCGCGTATCTCATCAATATCATTAAACGCACTAATGGACTCAAACAAGAAAGTGTCGGCACCATCACCGCCAAATAATATATCTAGGCCATCGCCGCCATTTAAAATATCATCACCGTTCAATGTGTTGCCATATATAACGCCTGCCGTCGTTGCATAGTATCCCACAACTTCAGTCGTATGATTAACCTCCCCATCATTGGACTGCTCTTCTTCAATAGAAAAACTTATACTACTTGCGGAAAGGGCACTACCTCTTGCCATCGCCGTATCACCACCATCTTCGGTTTGTTGGTCTATAATAACAACAGGAGAGTTAGACACAAATGAGCCACCAAAATTTACAGTTGATGTAACCTGTGTAACATTATTTCCAGTTTCCCCAACCAGTAAATTATTAGCAATAGAACCACCATTATCAATCGCAATATACCCTATCGTTTCTGCAGTATGCGCTGTTCCATTTGCTTCTTGCTCTTCAATTTGTAATCTAAAACCCGAAGCAGTTCTGTTTTCGTTATGAAGAACAGCAGCTGTCCCTTCATTAACAGTTTGAATTTGCGTTGCAATCACTGGCGCAGAACCAAAGCTCGAATTAAAAGTAACGTTTGTAAAAGTATTGTTAACTGCCGTTGTCGTGCCTGCTTCTATCACAGTACCATCATCCAACGTATGTGTTCCTGATGCAATCGCAATCCAAGAAACTGTTTCAGATCCATGAATACCATCAAGATATTCATATTCGTCTATCTGCCATTCAAACCCTGTATCTGTTACATTACGCACACGTAACGTAATAGGATCTGTATCATTTTCTGTATTGGCAGATAGTTTTATAACAGGGTTCAAAATAGTCGCATCAAAAGAAATACTATGCCATACAGTACCATCAGGTTGATCAGTCGTGACTTGCCCTGCTTGACCAACAACAATCATTCTATTATCACCAAAAAGTGTGTCGTCCCCATCACCACCATTTAGAACATCATTCCCCAAATCACCAACAAGGATATCATTGCCATCACCACCATCGGCGATGTCATTTCCTGCACCAGATATTAAGACATCATCATTCGCTCCACCATCAAGCGTATCATCTCCAGCGCCTGCAACTAATTGGTCCTCTCCCTCTTCTCCAAAGATAATATCAACACCATTACCCCCATTTAATCTGTCATTACCGATACCACCGACTAAAATATCATTACCGTTATTCCCGGTAAGCACATCATTGCCATCACCACCGAATAACTCATCATCATCGTTACCGCCCCTCAATCTATCGTCACCTGTGCCGCCATACAGTGTATCATTCCCATCATTACCGAAAAGACGGTCATTATCAGCCGCCCCATAAAGCAAATCATCGCCGCCACCGCCATGAATGATATCGTTACCTGCATTGCCATTAATACTATCATTACCTGCCCCTAAAATAGCCGTATCACTTCCCCCAAGAAGGTCAAAGGCATGATCGGTAGCATCACTAAATAATCGAACTGAATCATTTCCTGCCGTAAAACTACGCGTTGCTGGTAAAAAATCAGCCGCGATCGGCTCCGAAGAATCAAAAATAAAACTACTGCTCGGGACATCAACGACGGCAGTATCACCATTATTGAGTGTATCATTATCAAGAAAGTTACCCGTATTAACAAACTTATTATTAATTTGAATACTTCTAATTTCGATAGAACGCCCAGGTTCGGATAATCCATCACTAAAACGAAACTCTAAGTTGCTCGGTACGCTACCCGCAAAAGAAATAGTTGCACTGATAGACGTGCCTGTTTCTGAAACCAAATAAGAATTAAAAAGTGCACCATCCGCAAAGATGTCCAACGTTGGCATGTCCGTCGTAAAAGACCCTAAAGCAAATATTTCTATATTGAATGTTGGCATTACCCCTTATTTCCCTATTTGATTGGTCAATAACGTTATTGACTCCAATTCATCCATACCATTCTATGCGACCCGTCTTTAAAAAGAGTTAAGATATAGGAATAAAATATCCTTTATTTTCATAACGTTAGTGGTGGGGCAATTGAAAAAATAGGCCATCTTGACAATGAAAGAATAATAATTGATAACAGCTCTCTATAAAGATGGCGCCTCTATTCTTATTATTTATGGGGCAGGTCTTAATAAGCGGGTGTAGCTTAATGGTAAAGCTCCAGCCTTCCAAGCTGATTACGAGGGTTCGATTCCCTTCACCCGCTCCATTTTATGGTAAATTATTTAATTAAATCAAACCTTTCTCTTTTGAGTTTTTCGTTACCTACATCAATTTATCCACAATATTTGATATAATAATCTCCTTAGGAAATGTTTTTATTTAAATATGAAAATAATTATTATACAAAGTTTTTATCAGTTTAATTTTATAATAATATTTAAAGTACAAAGGAGTAAGCATGAGTAGACCAAAATATGGTGCAAATCAAAAAATAAGCGCTGGATATGCAACGAACGCAATGGAAACTGCAACAGCAGGAATTAGTGATCTTGTTAGTTCAGGTATGACAACGGGTCAGGCTGTCCACGCCTTAGGAACAAGAGTTACTGGAAAAGTTAACATTTCTAAATTAGATTTTTTATAAGACCAATATAGTCAAAACTTAAAAACTATTATGGTAGTTAATTCGCAAAAACCCGTTGACTTATGGTCTCGGGTTTTTTATTAAAAAAGACTAGAATTCGTGGCGGTTCTGCTCTGTTTTGGGTATGATCGATGGCTATAAACGCGAAGCTATTCTTCTGATCGTGCTTGCACGATTCAGATTTATGAAGACCTAAAACGCAAATAAAGAAAAAAGAAGGAAATTATAAGATGTCAAAAGAAAAGTTTGAACGTAATAAGCCGCATTGTAATATCGGCACAATTGGTCACGTTGACCATGGTAAGACGACGTTAACAGCGGCGATTGCGGGCCTATATGGTGCTGGAGAAGCTGTTGATGCGATTGATAAA
>CALHAR010000009.1 GCA_937931645.1 uncultured Alphaproteobacteria bacterium | reverse complement strand
GCTACTTTTCTCTTAGGCGCTGCCTTCTTCTTCGCCGCTGGCTTTTTCTTGGCTGCTACTTTTCTCTTAGGCGCTGCCTTCTTCTTCGCCGCTGGCTTTTTCTTGGCTGCTACTTTTCTCTTAGGCGCTGCCTTCTTCTTTGCCGCTGGCTTTTTCTTGGCTGCTACTTTTCTCTTAGGCGCTGCCTTCTTTTTCGCCGCTGGCTTTTTCTTTACTGATTTTTTAGCTGCTTTTCTTGCTGTCGTCGCTTTTTTAGTTGCTTTCTTAGCGGCTGTTTTTTTCTTAGTTGCTGGTTTCTTTTTAGCAGTCTTTTTTACAACTGCGCGTGCCATCGCAGCCGTTTTCTTTTTCTTAGGCGCAGCTTTTTTCTTAGCTGCTGGTTTCTTCTTGGCTGTTGCCATAGTATATCTCCATTAGTTATTAAATTTAATACTTGAAAAGTTTATCGAACGATAAGTGTAAAGTGTATTCAGAAAGTGTTACTAATTCATTAATACTCTTGGAGAGGATTATATAATAAAAATGAAAACATTTAAACTTATTTTCAATATTTTTCGTTTTGTAAAAATCAATGCTATACAACACCATAAAAATTAAACTTACCTCCAAAAATATTTACAACTATTCTCGATATTTATTTCAATTTAAAAAGTCCATACTATGCCCAAAAATAACACCTTAAAAATCGCAATTATTGGTGCTGGCGCGGCGGGGTTAATGTGCGCCATTGAAGCAAGTAAAAAAGGACATGACGTCAGTCTTTACGATCATGCCGAAAAAGCAGGTGAGAAAATCCGAATTTCTGGTGGAGGACGTTGTAACTTTACAAACAAAGATTGCACTCATGAAAACTTTATCTCAAATAATAAACATTTTTGTAAATCACCTTTAAGCCGCTATCCCGCAGAAAACTTTATCTCATTGGTAGAAAATCATCAAATTTCCTACCATGAAAAACACCCAGAGAGAAAAACAGGACAGCTTTTTTGCGATGGGCGATCACAAGAGATAATCGACATGCTTATTCATGAATGTCAGAGTAATAATGTGCAATTTTACCTCAATACGGCCATTGATGAAGTGAATCAAAGTGACCCAAAAATGACCCTCACTATCAAGGGTAAAAACTATGAATTTGATAAGGTCGTTATTGCCACGGGAGGACCCTCAATACCCAAGATGGGAGCGTCCGATTTTGGGTATCGCATTGCCCGTCAATTTGGGCATGAAATCATCACGCCTGAACCCGCGCTCGTACCATTAACTTTTACCGATGATACCCTAAATTTCACAAAAAACCTGTCTGGCGTCTCTATTGATTCGGTTTTGATTCGCAATAAAACGAATCAAAAAACGACTCAATTTAAGGATGATTTACTATTTACGCACCGTGGTTTAAGCGGCCCCGCCATTTTACAAATCTCCTCTTATTGGAACGCAGGTGAGATATTAGAGATTAATTTACTGCCTGATATTGATTTAATGGCCGCATTAAAACAGGTGAAATCAGAAAATCCTAAAATGAAACTTCCTAAAATTCTTACCCGATATTTACCTGCCCGTTTTGTCGATGCGTTATTTGACCGTGTGATGGATGAAAATGACAAGCAGAAAAATATTGCTGATTACTCTGATAAAAAATTACAAATCCTGATTGATAATATTCAAGCTTGGAGCATTAAACCAAACGGTACAGAAGGATATAGAAAAGCCGAAGTCACACGCGGCGGTATCAACACCAATGACATTGATAACAAAACTTTTGAAAGTAAAAAACAACAAGGTCTTTATTTTATTGGTGAAGTTTTAGATGTTACAGGCCACCTTGGTGGGCATAATTTTCAATGGGCATGGGCAAGCGGATTTTGTTGCGGCAGTGAATTATAATAAACCCTATCAAAAAATTTCTTTGATTTTCTGAAAAAATAAATCTTGTAACAAACCTGAACCCGTTAACGTTAAATGTGATGCATCAAAATAGAATGGTTTTCCTTGCTGATCAGCGTAAAAACAGGCCTCTTGTTTCAGGCAAAATATAGAAGCAGGGTCAATAATGGACACGCCATGCCTCTCTAGAGTCTTCGATAAAGCCGTAAAATCAGATATTTTCTCCTTATGCATCTTTCTATCAATCACAAATGTACCGCCACTTTCCTGATCTTTCTTATAATACATGGTCTTAGGAACCGACGAGCTATAAGTAGGGACAGGAGCAATAATTACCACTTTAAGCCCTAGTTCGTCCGCTTTCTTGGCGATATGTAGAACCTCTTGAGCAAAACCAGACTTTTTATATTTATTACTAAAATGAAGAAGAATAGCTTGTACCTTGAGAGACTGAGCATCTTGAATGATTTTATCGGATAAAATCTCTTTATTCACCAAAGGCTCATTATCTACATAAAAGAAAACACGCTTCTTATTTGTATTCGCCGCTTTCGCCAATACCGTTTTAATAGAATCGGCATGACTATCACCAACAAGAAGAATAGCATCTTCATGGCTTTTTTCACCAATAGAGCAAATATCGCTTAATGGATTTAAAATTCTAAATATTTTACCGCATCGATACGGGCTTCTATCTGTAAAAGCCGAGAAAATATTATTTTCACGGTCACTAAAACCTTTTAAATTGATGGCATAAGTGGCTAAGCACACAATAAAAATAGATATTAATAGCGCAATATATTTCTTATTACTATTAAAGACAGCGCGTCCCTTATCTTCAATATAATGATAAGATAAATAAGAAAGCAAGGCCGTGCAAATAATCGCGATGGCTAACATAGCTTGACTGTCAAAAGACAAAATAGTGCCGCCAAACTCCTGATAATTTAGCATAACAATCAACGGAAAATGTATGAGGTATATTGAGTAAGAGTAATCACCTATTTTTGCCAAGGCCGTACCCAATATATTTTCTTCAAATAATCGAGGCAAGCCAACAGCTATAATACCCGCTGTTAAAAGACAAACAAAAAACGCGGCTAAACTAGGGTGACCAGACCATATAGAACGTCCATTAGGGTCTAACGCTACAAAACAAAGAAAACCAATAAGGGTAACGATCAACCCAGCACGCAAAAACTCACCATAGATTGTTTTTATGTTGTGATAACTAAAAGACCAGGCCACGAACGCCCCCATTAAAAACTCCCAAATCCTAAAGGGCGTTAGAAAGAATGAGGTTTTAGGCGACACACTCTGCACAGCAACGCACGCCGCAAAACTTAAAATAATCACAACCAAGGTCAGCCATGCGCGCCGACGCAAGATAGGATATAAAAATGGGACAATCAGATAAAATTGTACCTCTACGGCCAGCGACCATAAATTTAAAAGCGGATTAAATTCTGAAGAGCTAAAATAACTATTTTGATTCCAGAAATATAAATTGCTCGAAAAAACCGCACTGGAAACGGATTGCTTAAAAAGCTGTATAAAGTCAGTCGGTATTAAAACAAAACAACCAACAATAAGCGTGGCGATAACAGTCGCCGTATAGGCGGGTAATAAACGGTTTATCCGTCTTTTATAAAAATCAGTGATAGAACCGCGATTATATAATTTTGCCATTAGAAAACCGCTAATCACAAAAAAAATATCAACCCCTAAATACCCATTTTTAAAAAACGGAACTTGTAAATGGTATAAAACGACAAAAAGGACCGCAAGGCCCCTTAATATCTGAATATCTTTACGAAATTCCATTATTTATTATCGTGCGCATGCTCATGATTGCAGTTTTCGTCATGGACATGCTCACTATGGTCATGCGTGCATGGCACCCCATCATGGTAATGAACATTGCCTGAAGTCGCACTCGGCGTTCCCATCGCTGTCCCTTGTGGCATTGTCGTTGACCCATTCAACATTTTCTTAATTCTATTAAAATCCGTCATTTTTTGTTCTTTCTTTATTCTGATTCCAGCCTTAAATCATGCAGTGAATTACCTACACATATTAGCTGTTAATTTTTAGATTGAATAGATGAGTATTTCAAATCCTCACAAAGTTCTCTTCCAACCTCCGCAATTGAGACGGTAGCTCCGTAACAGTTTTTTAAAACTTTGATCGTAAACGTTTAGAAACTAACGTATTGCTCATAATCTTTACCATTATCATCTGTGGTTCTTACATAGCCTAATATCTGATGAGATGAATTCTTAACAATCTGAACATCTATAGATTTAATAGCACTCAAATCTACTTTATGGGACTCACAGTGTTTTGGGAAATGTTCCCTATAATAGCTTAAAGACTTTCTAACTCTATTGCTAAAAACAGCATCCTTATCTTTATCAATAGGAAAAAATTGCACTACTCCACTTTCATTCGGTTTCTTTTGACGAACATAATCCAAAATGTCGTTTACAACATAGCCCTCATCAACATAATTCATATAACTCAAAAACGAATGAGCAAAATTATGAGCCATTGCTTTAATATTCTTATATTTCATAAATACGCTCCTTAATAATGTACTGTGGATACGTATTTTAACCTCTAAATCCCTTTAAACAATACTTAAAAATAAATTGCCATTTCCTAACCCAATAGAAAAAGCATTCATAAAGATATAATCATAGAACATAAAGGAATGGTGGAGCATCCTACCCCCCCTTTAAATATTCTACTATTTTTGCGGCATAAACTCCCTACTGACCCTAAAGGTTTCATAATTTTTAGTCTTATAAAGCCCTTTCAAAATATATGGGAGAAACCCATCAGAATGAGCTGCAATTGTTTCGGTACCGCCACTTTAAACAACTGTGTTCCAACAATAGTGAACCACTTTATCGAAATTGTTCTGATGTTTTCTTCGAATTTTAACAGCCAAATGATAGTGAAAATTCGTATCCATATGTTCTGCAAAAGCAAAAAAGAGAGTTCTTTCTTCTATCGGTATAGTAAACATCTACTACTCCCACTCAATCGTCCCTGGTGGTTTACTCGTAATATCATACACCACGCGGTTGATACCTTTAACCTCATTAATCATACGGGTCATGACGCGGCCTAAGAACTCATGCTCGAAGGGGTAATAATCGGCGGTCATACCGTCGGTTGAGGTGACAGCGCGAATGGCGCAAACATATTCGTAGGTTCTACCATCGCCCATAACCCCGACGGAACGCACAGGAAGCAACACAGCAAAAGCCTGCCAAATTTCATCATACAGACCCGCTTTTTTAATTTCATCAATATAAACCGCATCCGCTTGACGCAAGATATCCAGTTTTTCTGGGGTAATCTCACCCGGCATGCGGATCGCCAGACCCGGCCCCGGGAAAGGGTGACGGCGGATAAAGTCTTCAGGCATACCCAGTTCCCGCCCCAGCGCGCGGACTTCGTCTTTAAATAACTCACGCAAGGGTTCGACCAATTTCATATTCATACGTTCAGGCAAACCACCCACATTATGGTGGGATTTAATCGTCACCGATGGCCCACCCGTGAAAGATACACTTTCAATCACATCAGGGTATAATGTTCCCTGCGCCAAAAACTCCACATCTCCTTGGGCACCACCAATACGGGTTGCACAATCATCAAAGACATCAATAAATGTACCGCCAATGATTTTACGCTTGGTTTCAGGGTCACTCACACCGTCCAGCTTGCCCAAGAATAAATCTTCGCAACTTTCATGGATAAGGGGAATATTATAAGACCCGCGGAACAGCTCAACCACTTGCTCGCTCTCGCCCATACGCATCATGCCTGTGTCGACATAGATACAGGTAAGTTGATCACCAATCGCTTCATGTAATAAAACCGCCGTAACGGAGCTATCGACACCGCCAGACAAGCCACAAACAACCTTGGCATCGCCAACTTGCTCGCGGATTTTTTCAATCGCCTCCTCACGGAAAGATGCCATTGTCCAATCCCCTGAACAACCACATATATTATGCGTGAAATTACGATATAGCTCTGCCCCATTGGGGGTATGCACCACCTCTGGATGGAACTGAACGCCATAGAAATTCTTTTCCTCATTCGCAATCATCGCATAAGGCGCGCCCGCAGATGTACCAACAACTTTAAATCCATCGGGCAATTTTGCGACATGGTCGCCGTGGCTCATCCAAACTTGTTGCTCGCTATCGCTCCACTCCCCTTCAACCAGCGCAGAAGCGCCAGAAATAGTCACTTGTGCGCGACCAAACTCACGACTACCACCTGTTTTATCTTCTTCACCTTCAACCACACCGCCCAGTTGATGCACCATGACTTGCTGACCATAGCAAATACCCAAAACAGGAACACCCATGGTAAAAACACTCTCAGGGACACGCGGGCTGTCTGCGTCCAACACACTACACGGGCCACCGGATAAAATGATCCCTTTGGGGTCATAAGCCTTAATCTTGGATTCATCGGCTTGGTTAAACGGCCATATTTCGCAATAAACGCCACTTTCACGCAAACGTCGCGCGATAAGCTGCGTTACCTGAGAGCCAAAGTCCAAAATAAGGATATGCTCATGATTTGTTGAAATTTCGGGAGTGATTGTTTTTTGTGCGTTATGTTCCATAGATTTATTTAATGATTTCCCCCTTGCATGGCAAGTCAAAATACGGCAAATAGTTAACGTTATTTGAAGGGCAAGATGCGACACACACTTCACATTCTAACATTAACTGTATTTTTGCTAAGCATTATCGCGCCAGCCTGCGGTTTTGCGTGGAATGGGGCCTATAGCGTTATTGAGATTTGCACCGCAGACGGTTATGAATCCCGTATTGTAGCGAACGATCAAGAGCCCAATACGCCAGACCATGATATAGCCGATCAATGCCAATTTTGTTTTGCCAACGCGCATTTGACAAGCATTATACCCAACGTAACCCCTCTAACAAAGTTGCAGGCTTACGCCTTAAAACTCCAATACGCTCTATATGAGGTTAATGTACAGACACGCCTGACGTCACACGAGCAACCCCGTGGTTCCCCTTCTCTTGTTTGATATTCAAAAATACTAAAAATTTAAATATATAAAACAAGGTTCAAAAATAATGAAAAAATTACTACTCGCTGGCGCAGTCGCTGGCTCACTTTTAGCTTGGTCAACTCATGCACACGCTGATTCTTTAACACACACAAACCAATTGCGTGCCGATAGCCACGCGCCTATTGGCGTCATGGGCGAACACATGCATAAAACAGGCGAATGGATGGTTTCTTACCGTTTCATGCGGATGGATATGGATGGCAGTCAAATTGGCACCAATAACGTCAGTCCCGAAACAATCGCGACCACTGTTCCCAACCGTTTCTTTGGTACACCGGGGCAACCGCCAACATTACGCGTTGTTCCAACACAGATGACGACAGATATGCACATGGTGGGGGCAATGTACGCACCAACAGATAATATCACTTTAATGGCGATGGGTATGTACCTTGACCGTGAGATGGATCATATCACTTTTCAAGGCGGGGCAGGTACAAACGAGCTTGGACGCTTTACGACACGCTCAAGAGGTCTCGGCGACACACGCGTTGGTGGACTTATTCGTCTATATGAAGATGCCACACATCACTTGCATGCCAATGCGATAACAAGCTTACCAACAGGGTCTATTACCAAGAGCGACACAGTGTTGGCTCCCAATGGTGCAACACCAAATATACGACTGCCTTATGCGATGCAATTAGGGAGTGGAACTTTTGATTTCATGCCAGGCATTACCTATACAGGTCAGAAAAACCAATATGGGTGGGGGGCACAATATATGGCCACCTTACGTGCAGGCCGTAATAGCGAAGGGTATAGCTTAGGAAACAAGCATCAATTCACCACATGGGGAAGTTATTCCATTAACCCTGCAGTTAGTATTTCTGCGCGTATGACGGCTGAATCAGAAGGCTCGATTGATGGGATAGATAGCGAAATCGTTGCCCCCGTTCAAACTGCTGATCCTGATAATTATGGTGGAGATCGCCTATCAACCTCTTTAGGGTTAAATACCATTATTCCAAACGGCCCTTTACAAGGACACCGCTTCTCACTTGAAGGTACCATCCCTTTCTATCAGGATTTAAATGGTCCGCAGTTAGAACGAGATTATTCCTTTACCCTTGGTTGGTCAAAATCATTTTAAAGCGAGGTCATGAAATACCTCTAAATTAAGACAACAAAAAAGCCACTTATCTCAAAGCGGCTTTTTTTAATTCTAGATTTGAAAAATAAAAACTAAACAGCTTTCACTAATTTTTCTATAAGGCGTTTACCTTTTTTACTCAAAAATAATTCTTTTCTACGACGATCATCCTTCGCCATTTTAACAGTTACAATACCATAAGGTTTTCCCATACGGCGGTAATTTGATAACGCACCAATAGTACGAGACATCACCGACATTGATATACCTGTTTCTTCTGAAATGTCTTTTAAAGATAATCCTTCATCTTGCGCAATACATAGAAAAACAATTGCCCATTGTAGAGGGAACTCCGAATCAATAGTGGTTAATTCGTTTAATACTGCTTGAACCCGGTTTAGTTTTTTTGTTGACATTAGCTGCACTCCTTATTGGTACTCTTTTCTTAGGACACCATCGTCCTGAGGTGTATATAATTTGAGCATACGGTATATCAATAACGGTTTCGTGACAAAAACTATTTTTGTTACAAAAAGGCTTTATTCCCAATTTTTGGTTAACTTCTACGCTGAAACCGCGCACTTTCCCTAGTTTTATATATAAAATCATTTTTATTTCCCCTTAAAAATGTTGAAAAGTCAGGCTCTATCTTTAAGCCACTCTCTTTATGGTTGTATTGTTATAAGTGTTTGAATTTTGATTTAGATAGTTTTTAAAAATAACTCTAAAATCTTGACGGATAATCCAATAGCCACGAGCCGCACTTTGCGCATTTTGACGTAGGATAATCCCTTTTAATTGGCCGTAGAGAAGCTCAACAGTATCGGTTTCATCCCTATATTGTTTTTGCCACAAGCGATAAGCACAAAGAGAAAGTTTAAGCTGCTTTCTATATTTATCCTCTAACTCCGCCAGTTGTTTAACTTCAAATATCTGCAACTTACTATTTAAAAGCGCATTGCGGATTGTTTCATTTGGAAACGCTATAATGTCATTCATGTTTTCCCCTTTCGAATGATTTTTGTTAATATGTAAAAAATATGTGAGAGGGGTTTTCCTCTAAAACATTTAATAAATACTTAAAAAACCACTTTGAAGTCCCTAATCTTGCGGCGTGTTTTTTTTGCATTTTGCAAAAAAATGTTACTAAACGGCTTTATATTGCAGAACTTTTTCTTGTGAAATGAAATCGAAAAAATCTGAAAAAAAGCTATTATAAAGATCAATCTTGTATAAAGAGCTACCAATAATGACCTTCCCTTCCATTAAAATAATAGTTTTTGGCAAGCCGTAAATAAGAATTGGTGGGCATGATAAATCACAATCAACTTCACCTTTATGAATATAAACTGCATTTTTAAAATTATTAACTTCGGTTAAATTTTGCCTAAAAAAGCTTGGGCACGAGAATTTAGTGTCCGATAAATCACTATCACGTAATATCGTTCGGGAAAAATAAGTGCCGCTAAAATCTGTACCGCTACAGTTTGATTCCGCCAAACAGACGTCTTGCATATTGACATTGCGACAATCCACATTCTTCAACTGAACTGCTGTCATATTGGCTTTACAAAGGTTTGCACCCCACAAGCAAGCGCCACTCAAAGAAGCATGATCAAGCTCTGCTCCTACTAAGTTTGCTTTACGTAGATTTACACTATCTAAAGAAATACCGTCTTTGATAGCCGTTTCAACGGCTTGACGAACGGTATGAAAACGCCCCTCAAATAAAACCTCTCCAGTTATTGATTTTAAATACATATTGAACTCCTTATAAATATTAATGGTTAATACCAACTTTATAGTTATAAATATGGCATATACCATATTTGTCAATAGTGTTGTTGATTTTTATGAGGTTTGTTTTTGACGCAGAAGAACAGCGGTGAAGAATCCATCTGTTTGATGGTCTTTAGGTGTAAGACGCAAATAATCCGTTTCCACAGGGCACGGCGTTACATCTTTTGGCCAAATATCAGGCATAGACAAAACCTTATATTCAGGATGATTCTCCAAAAATAGTGCTATTTGTTCTTCATTTTCTTCGGCAAATAAAGAACAAGTCGCATATACCAAACGCCCGCCAACCTTCACTTTGTCGGCTACGCGCTCTAATATTTCGGCTTGGGAGGTTTTGATTTCCTCTAAAGATGGGCCATATTGGTTCCAGCGTAAATCAGGGTTGCGGCGCCATGTCCCTGATGATGAACAAGGTGCATCGACCAAAACAACATCCATAGCGTCTTTCTGACGGCGCAACCATTTACGGTTTTTTTCATCTTCTAAACTACGCACTTCAATATTATGCACATCAGCTTTCTTATAACGTCTGCGCCCCTTTTCTAAACGGCGACTATCATTATCGGTTGCAAAAATAATTCCCTTGCCTTCCATTTGTGCGGCCAAGCCCAGCGTTTTACCGCCACCGCCCGCACAATAATCAAGAACTCGCATACCAGGCTTTACGCCGCAGACATAAGAAATAAGTTGCGATCCCTCATCTTGAATTTCTACGAATCCTTTGTGAAAGGCTTTCGTCGCGCTCATATATGGCTTACCAATCGTACGTAAACCATAAGGTGAGTAAGGGGTACGAACGGTTTCTACTTCATCTTTTTTCAAAGAATTTTGCGCTTGCTCAACATCAATTTTAATTGTGTTCACCCGTAAATCCAGCGGCGCGGGGTCGAGCATCGCATTTAATTGCGCTTCAAACTCATCACTATAAAGAGCTTCTAACTTTTCTTTCGCCCAATCTGGACATTCGCAACGCACAGATGCAGGCATCTCTTCTTGCGTTAAAGCCTGACCTTCTAATGCTTGTATGGCATTTAATTCATCTTCACTTAATGCACCAGGGCAATATTTATCATCAACAAAGCGAATTTTCACATCATGTTGTGATAAACCACTGAGCATTAAATAAGCAATCACACGAGTACGCGGACTATCTCTTAAACCAATTTTGTTTAACCACCAGCCTAAACGCGCATGCGACCGCACAACATTATAAGGCAGCTCTACAATGGCTTTACGGTCTTTAGAGCCAATATAACGCTTATGGTGTAAATAATCCCGAATGTTATTATCCATCGGAATTTTACTCCCTTGCATACGCTCTAATATCTCAATCGAGCTTTGTATTCGTGCACCATCTCTCATAATATTACCCTTTTAAAACCTCATTTATGTCGCGCCATGCATAACATACTTCTTTAGCTTTTGTTCGACCAATTTCAGTCATCATTTTTCCGACACGTTTTCCATTCTTGCTTTCGTAGAAAGAACAGGCGCGTTTATTTTTATCCAAAACCCACAAACACATTGATTGATGCTTTTGGGTTTTTAAATCATTCACCGCTTCAACCATTAAAGCTGTCCCTATTCCTTGCCTAAAATAATCAGGCTTTAGATACAGCGCATAAATTTCTGAGGAATAAAGCGGACGAATTTTAGACATTCCCGCAGGTGCAGTTTTTAAGGCACCAAAATCTACAAATCCAACAGCTTTGCCATCAAGGTATGCAATCATAGATTGGCTTTCATCACTGTCAAAATGCTCAATCCATTTTTCAATTCGCATATCGACGGTGAAATTATCAAGATATTGTTGATCGACAATACCACCATAAGCCCCCTGCCACCCGCTCACGTGGATTTCAGCGATATCAGGGATATCGGCTTGGGTTGCTTTACGAATATCAATCAACATTAGGTCTCTGTTCTATAATTCGGGGCTTCACGCGTCACGGTCACATTATGCGTGTGACTTTCTTTGAAGCCTGCGCCTGTCATACGGACAAAGTGTGCGTTTTCTTTCATATCAGAAATCGTGGCGCACCCTGTATAACCCATAGAGGCACGCAAACCGCCGACCATTTGGTGAATAATTGCACTTACTGGCCCTTTATATGGCACACGACCTTCAATCCCTTCAGGCACAAGCTTGTTACTATCTGTCACATTGCCTTGGAAATAACGCTCTGATGAGCCTTTCACCATTGCGCCAACAGATCCCATACCACGATATGACTTGTACGAACGCCCTTGATAGAGAATAATTTCGCCTGGTGCTTCATCAGTTCCTGCGAAAGCAGACCCCATCATCGCGCAATCCGCACCAGCCGCAATCGCCTTGGCGTAATCACCTGAATATTTAATACCACCATCGGCAATGACTGGAATCTTATGTTGTTTCGCAACTTCCGATACATTCATAATAGCCGTTAATTGCGGCACGCCGACACCCGCAACAACGCGCGTTGTACAAATTGAGCCTGGGCCAATTCCGACCTTCACTGCATCTGCGCCTGCATCAATAAGCGCTTTGGCGGCCTCACCTGTGGCAATGTTCCCTGCAATGATTTGTACTTTATCACCATGAGATTTTTTAATACGACCCACCATATCCAAAACGCCTTTAGAATGCCCGTGCGCGGTATCAATGACGATGACATCAATCTCCGCATCAGCCAGCGCTTCGGCGCGTTCAATATTACTTTCACCCGTTCCGATAGCCGCGCCAACACGAAGGCGATCATGAGAATCTTTACACGCATTTGGGAACGCTTTTGCTTTTTCAATATCCTTAACCGTCACTAGACCTGTGCAACGTTCGTTATCATCAACCACCAATAATTTTTCAATACGGTGTTTATGGAGAAGTTTTTTGGCTTGTTCTTTATCAACCGAGTTATAAACTTTAATTAGATTTTCTGAGGTCATTAACTCCCGTACAGGTTGATTTGGATTTTCAGCAAAACGAACATCGCGATTGGTCAGAATACCAACCAACTTGCCAGTTGCCTCTTCGGTCACAGGAAATCCAGCAAAATCATATTTTTCCATCATCGTTAACGCTTCGGACAATTTCGCATCTGGTGAAATTGTTACAGGGTTGACGACCATGCCTGATTCATAACGTTTTACCCGCCGCACTGCTTCGGCTTGCCTTTCTACATCTAAATTACGATGAATAATACCAAGGCCGCCATTTTGCGCCATGGCAATCGCCATTTCAGCCTCGGTCACGGTGTCCATCGCCGATGATAAAAGCGGAATATTCAAATCAATAGATTGGGTTAATTTGGTTTTTGTATTAACCGCGTCTGGCAAAATGTCAGAGGCCGCAGGAACCAATAAGACATCATCAAATGTCAGCGCTTCTTCAAGAATTTTGGGAGTGTTATTTTTAGCCATCGTGCAAATCCTAGTTTTGATTGGGTTTGCAGGAGAGTTATACGCGTATTTATAGAAAAGTAAATGGAAAATATTTTACCCGTTGTTTGAACCGTCACATTATCTTGGATTTTACCCCTTATAAGCTATTGATTTTAATCAGCAATTAGAGTTACTCAGTTTGTTCACCGGAAATTAGGGAGGGGGGGCTATCTTTGTTTAAATAGCCGTCATGCGGGCAAGCCCGAGGACGCTTTTTATTCATTGATCCGTCATGCGGGCAAGCCCGATGACGCTTAGCTTTACGATGTCTCCCATAAAGCAGTGCCGCGCGGTGAACGCGGACAGTAAGGTAAATATAGCATAAAAACATCTTTAGAAAAAGGAATTATTTCTTATTTATATACTTGACTGCACAAACTAATCATGCAATACTATAAGCATGATGAACATTACAGACCCCATATACCATAACGAAGACCAAGCAAGACAACACCTAGAAACCCTACGTTGGGGTGAAGATAACCAGAACATCTTCTGTGCTCACTGTGGTTGCACCGAAAAGGTTAAAGCAACCAAAATGATGTCAAAACCATCAAAGAAGAACCCTGAACCTAAACCAGTCGAAGGTTATTACCACTGTGGTGACTGTCGTAAGCGTTTCACGGTCAGAACTAACACTATTTATGAGCGTTCACACATATCATTACATAAGTGGGTGCTTGCCACACAATTACTTTGCGCTTCAAAGAAGGGTATGTCTTCTCATCAATTACACCGTATGGTCGGGGTCACTTATAAGACAGCATGGTTTATGTCACATCGTATTCGTGAAGCGATGGGTATCACCTATGACGAAATGATGGGTGGTGAGGGTGAAAATGTTCAAGCTGATGAAACCTACTTCGGTCAAAAAGACGTTATCGTCAAACGCACAAAATATGGTAGACCGTCACATTCAAGCAAGATGTCGGTTGTATCACTTGTCAATAAGGGTAAAGCACGAACCTTTCATGTTGATACTGCTAACATCGAAACAATCAAAGACTTGCTCAATAAGAATGTTTCAAAAGCATCTGAATTGCATACTGATGAAAGCAGACTTTACACTCAAGTCGGTCAAGAATTTGCTGAACATAAGACAGTGAAACACAGTGCCGGTGAGTTTGTTCGTGATGGTGCTCACGTCAATAATGCTGAAAATTACTTCTCTGTATTCAAGCGGGGTATGCGTGGGGTATATCAAAAATGCTCTGAAAGACACTTACAACGCTACCTGAATGAGTTTGATTTTCGCTATAACACAAGAGAACTAGACGACTTCTCACGCTCTATTCAAGCACACAAGCAAGCAGAAGGTAAGCGTCTGACATATAAGAGAGTTAAAGAGAAGGTCTAGTCTTTCTTCTTATCGTCTTTCATATGACGCTTTGCTTTCGGTAAGTCTTTGACGATTTCTTCAAAGTCATACGAGGTCTTCTCATGCTCATTATGGGGTTTTGGTGGGGTATTGAGCATAGTCTTCAATACCTTGTCTAATATGTCTTTGTCTTCGGTCATCGTTTCAGGATAACATAAATACTCTTGTAAACAATAATACAAGGATATTTATTATGACTAAAGAAGAAACGGAAGTTGAAATCAACACACCAGAGATTAATGAAGAAAGTGAGAAAGAGGATGAGTGAAAAAGAAAAACGACACCCACAATTTGTAAAAGTAGACCAAGACCTGTTTTATCAAAAGCTAAGAAACCTTCGTGAAAAAGATTTGTCAGAATCTTGGGTTTTAGAATGTATGGTGATGGGTGCTTTACGTGAGTCTACTCAAAATTCTTAACACCTAATTCTGTTAAATAGAATTCAGTAGAACGGTATTCGATATAACCTTTGCTTTCGAGTATTTTCATACCAGCAACGAATAGTTCTTCACTTTCTATTTTGTCAGGAACAAGGTCTTGACGAAATCTTTCGACATCAATCAATTCGTCTTTAACTAGACTGTAACCTATAGCTTGTATCCAAATTACGCTTGATGCTCGCTCTTCTGGTGTTGGTGCTTGCTCTGTCATTTTCTCTCTTTCTGTACGTATGAAAGAGGAATATGCAGTTAATTCAGACGGATGTCAAGATTTGTGCAGTAAAGTATATAAAAGTCAATTATTTCCTATAATGGTATTACTTTAATATTATTGACATATTGTTTTATTATGTTAAAAATATTTGTTTTACACTTAAATAAAGAAGATAAAAAATGCCCCCTCATTATGACATAAGGCCATCGCGCACGAATATTTCATTAGCAGATTTTGTGTCACGAATAGGTAACGATAGTTACATAAGACAAAGATCAAGAGATAAACACCGCGCCGAAGATTTGCAGCGCCTACTATCCGCCCTGCCCCACGAGGACAAATTAGCCGGGTATCAAGCGATGATAAGGTCAAAGGCCTTTACAAGCTTAAGTGATAAAATGAAACGTAAAACCTTTATTTATGGATTAAAAACCTTACCCGATACACATGTGGTTAAAGGTTATGACGCCATGATAGAAGCAGAATCTTTTAAAGCGTTAGGTCAAAACCAACGCGCTTTAACGTTAACTAGCGGATTAGGAACTTTACCTAAAAAAGATCGTTTAGAGACTTATAAAACCATAATTAATACAAATGATTTTAAAAACCGATTGAACGATTCTAATCGTGGGGAAGCCTTGGTCAGAGGATTAAAAAATATATATGAACAAAGCCGTATAGATGGTTATTTAGCAATGATTGCTTCAGATAGTTTTAAAAGCTTAGGTGAGCATAACCGCAGTAAGGCCTTTACCGAAGGACTGAAACTTTTATCTGAATATGACCGTGTGGAGGGGTATAAAGCGATGATTACCTCGGGCGATTTCACATGTTTGAGTAATAAAAAACGTAATACAGCCTTTGGTATAGGGCTTAGCGTGCTCTCTAAAAGTCAAAATATTATTTTATCCATACGGGAAGGAGAAATAATACTGCATTGTTCAAAAAGTACCGTTAATCCGCGCTATAGCCTTGCCTTAAAATTTGATCGAGCGAATGGGTCTGTTGATATGATAGCAGAAAACCAAACGGAATGGTCACATGGAATAGAGCAATCTCAACAAAAATATCCAGAACAACTGACCATGATGGCTTCTGCCTTTAAGGCCGCCGTTAAGATAGCCAAGAACTCTGTTGATGCAGATACATTTAAAGTTTTACAAGACGCTGTCGATAATATGGCCCTAACAGACCAAGAAGTCGATGATATAATTCCAAGTAAACTTAGCGATATAGAGTTTCACATTATACAGCCACACCCAGCAATAAAACCTATCCTCTAAACCCCTGCGCGATGACGAAGGTTTCCGAAGAATCCGCGCGCGAGGAAGGCGGCTTAATATGTTTGACGGTCTTAAAATCTTTTTTCAATAAATTTAAGGTATCGTTACTGGTTCCGCCTTGGCGGGTTTTGGCCAAAAACGCACCGTCTGGCTTCAAGACATCCTTAGCAAAATAATAAGCCAGCTCTACCAGATGCATGATACGCAAGTGATCCGTGTTTTTATGACCGATGGTGTTAGGTGCCATATCAGAAAGCACGACATCCGCTTTTTGTCCCTTCATCGCCGCGATTAGTTCATCGGGCGCATTATCATCCATAAAATCCATTTCTAACATGGTGACATCTGGCAGGGGATCAACCTCTAACAAATCCAATCCTATCACCTGACAGCCCTTTTTGGCGGCAACCTGACACCACCCCCCAGGAGCAGACCCTAAATCAACCACCATCATTCCTGGTTCTAACAGTTTTAATTTTTCATCCATCTCCAGCAACTTGTAAGCCGCGCGGCCGCGATAGCCATCCATTTGCGCTCTGGCAACGTAAGGATCATTTAATTGACGCTTCAACCATTTGGTCGAAGAAGTCTTACGCCCCTTTGCAGTTTTGACATGAGCAGATTTTTCACGCGTGGTGCGTCTTTGTTTTTTTTTGGCCGCCTGTCTACCTGCGACTTTGCCAGATGGTTTTTTGGGTGGTTTTTTTGTCATAAGGCCATTATTGCCATCGAGGCACAAAAGGCAATGATAAAAACCGATATTGCCGCCGCCATATAGACAAAAGAATTACGTTCTTTTGACACATGTCCCAATAATAAGAACGCGAAAATGAAAATACCGTAAACGATATAGCCCCTATATAAGACAGGGAATGTAAAAAAGGGTAAAAAGCCTTGCTCATAACCTGTTTCCACCATGAGTTCGACCTGTAGCCTGAGCGCCAGCATACAAGCCAGAATAAATAAGATGCCTTTTAACTTTTGATCTTTTCTTAAAAAAATTAAAGCGAGGGGAATCCAGAGAAAATCCAGCCAATTTACAAGTAAGTCCATCATTGTCTTAATTTATATTTTTATAATTATTACTTTCAATATCGCCCTGATAAGGCCATATTTTTACTGTCTATTAACAACAATGAATGATGCCTTTAAAATGCGCAAGACCCATATATTTCTTTTTGGAATAATCATGTTCCTGACCTTAACGGTAAGTGGGTCATTAAAAGCGCAAAGTATTATCCGTGATAGTGAGATTGAGAGTTATCTGAATGAATGGTTCGCACCGATCTTCGACGTCAATAATATGGACCCATCGCAGGTTAAAATAATTTTAGTACAGCAAAATGACATTAATGCTTTTGTCGCTGGTGGCTCTAACATCTTTTTATATACAGGATTGTTGGAAAAAACGGATAATCCGAATGAACTGATCGGGGTGATGGCGCATGAGTTGGGGCATATATCTGGCGGGCATCTTATCCGTGGGCGCGAAGCCTTAGAAAAAGCATCCTATGAGAGTATCCTTGGCACAATCATTGGTATTGGCGCGGCCGTGGTATCAGGCAATGCAAGCGCGGCAGGCGTGGGATCAGTCGCGGGGAACTCCGTCGCGGGACGACGCTTCCTCTCCAAAACCAGAACCTTTGAATCAAGCGCAGACCAAGCGGCTATAACCTCAATGAACCGTGCCGAGATGAACCCAGAAGGGTTGCTCAGCTTCCTACGTAAGCTAGAAGACCAAGAGCTTGCTCCTGTTAATCAACAAAGTGAATATGTCCGCACCCATCCCCTAACCAAAAACCGTATTAGTGCGATAGCCGCAGGTGTCGAAAAATCTAACCATCAAAACAAAGCCATTCCAGAAAGATGGATGGAACAACATCGGCGTATGCGTGCCAAGCTGATTGGGTATATTCACCCCGAGCAAGTATCGTGGGCGTATGATGATAAAGACCTTTCAATCCCAGCCACCTATGCGCGGACTGTCGCCGATTATCGCGAGAACCGTATTGAAAATGCTCTATCAGGGATTGATAGCTTAATCCGTCAAGAGCCTAATAATGCCTATTTTTATGAGTTAAAAGGGCAAATGTTGGTTGATTTTGGGCGCGTGCAAGAGGGGATTGCCCCCTTCCAGCAGGCGGTTGACCGCCGCCCGAATGATGGGTTGTTCCGCATAGCGTTGGCGCATGCGCAAATAGAATCCGCGCAAAATAATAGCAATGCCCTTCATAATGCCATCGAGAACCTAAAAGTAGCCGCCCGCGCCGAGCCACGCTCAACCCGCGTTCATCGCTTGCTAGCCACAGCCTATGGCAGACAAGGCAATGATGCTTACGCGAAGTTACATCTGGCGGAAGAGGCTCTGTTACAAAACAGGCGGCCTTATGCGAAACAGCAAGCGCAAATAGCGTTAGAATCCCTGCCAAAGAACAGTAGCGCCGCTCTACGCGCCAATGACATCATACTTTTCACAACTAAAAAGAAATAAGTACAACTTTGCCCTATGCGGTGCGTTTACGTTACAATATATTAATGACATGATTTTTTAATTCCACTGACACTCACTCTTATAAGGAGCTTTTCTATGATCCGTCTTTTACCTTGCTTAATACTAATGATGTTCTTCATCCCAACGGCGAACGCACAAGAATTTACCGACGCGCAAAAAAACCAAATTCAAAAAATGTTTGAAGAGTATCTTTTAGAAAATGGATCTACGGTTATTGAAAGTGTTGAAAAATACCAAAATGAACAAGAAGCGCAAAGCCGTAAACTGTCAGAAGTCAAAGCAAAAGAATTTTTAAAAAGCCTTGATGGTGGTAAGGATTTACCCATGACAGGTAATAAAGATGGTGACATCACACTTGTTGAGTTTTTCGATTATAATTGCGGATATTGTGGCCGCGCATTAGAAGAAATTGTCACTGTTTTAGAAAATGATAAAAACTTAAAAGTTATTTTCTTAGACATGCCGATCTTAAGCCCAGACTCGCTTGAAACCTCCAAATGGTCACTGGCCGCGCATCAGCAAGGAAAGTATTTTGAATTTCATCAAGCTATCTTTGATCATAAAGGACAAAAGAACGAAAAGGTTTTTGAAAAATTGGCAAAAGATCTTGGCCTTGATGTTGAAAAATTAAAGAAAGACAAAAACAGCCCTGATATTGAAGCAACATTAAAAAACAATGTCGCAAAAGCCCAAGAAATGAATATTCGTGGGACGCCAGGCTTTATTATTAACGGACAAATTTTCCCTGGATATATGCAAGCGGAAAGAATTACTGAAATTTTAAAAGAAGCCCGCGCAAATAACGCCAATAAAGGATAATATTTTTTAACCGATGAAATATTTTTACTTTTTTCTAACTGGCTTGCTCGCCCTTGCCGCCCTTTATTCTACCTATGGTATTGTCTTCTTAAAATGGCAATCCTACCAAGCGGAACACCCAAAGGCGGCCTTTCAAATTATTGATGATGGTGACAATAATTTAACAATAGTGGATTTCACCAATTATAGGTGTGGGTATTGTAAAGCGATGCACCCTATTATTAAAGAAGCGTTAGAGTTACACAAGAATGTCCGCTATATCCCGCGCCCTATCATACTGAACGCTGCCCCGAAAGAAGCAGTAAAGCAAGAGCCTGAAGTTTTAGAAAAGCTGGTTTTGGCCGCCGGTATGCAAGGAAGATTTCAAGAAATGCATGATAGTTTTATGGAGTACCCAGAAGGTATTATCCCTGAAGACATCATCAAAGAAACTGCCGAACTTTATGGGATTGATTACAACCAAATGGTTGAAGATAGCCGAGGGGCAAAAGTTCAAAAATATTTAGAAAATAATATGAATGATATGTTGAGCATGAATGTTCAATCTATTCCAAGTTATATTATAGGTAAGAACATATATCCTATTACTGATGGGGTGCCTGAGTTAAAAGATTTTCTAACCATGATTACCTATGAAGCACAATAAAACGAAACGTAATAAAATGAATAAGAAAATAATTTTTACAACGTTAGCCGTTCTCTTAATTGTGATAGCCGCTGGCGTTTTTTACAAAAAATCTAAAAGCCACAAAAGTAGTATTCACGACATTGTTTATGTAGAAGATGAGATAGAAATAACCGTACCTTATGCCTTTGCCACCACCCCAAATGCCAAGACTGCCGCGGCTTTCCTGACCATCAATAACGCAAGCGAGCAAGATAATGCCTTGGTCGCCGTTGATAGCAACATTGCCGAGCATAATGAGATTCATCAGACATATATTGACCCCGATGATGGAACAATGATGATGAGAAAAATAAAAAAACTGAACACACCGAAAGGTAAAACAACGTTAGAGCCAAAGGGGTATCATGTGATGTTTATCAATTTAAAAAATAAATTAAGCGTCGATGACCAATTTCCTATCACCTTAACTTTTGAAGATGGCACAATAAAAAATATTACTGTTGATGTTGTCGCCCCTGGTCTTACCCCACATCACCATCATTAAAAAAAATATGTCCAAAATTCTTATCCTTAATGGTCCAAATTTAAATTTACTTGGTACGCGTGAACCAGAAATCTATGGCCATGACACATTAAAAGATGTTGAAAAACTATGCGTGGAAACAGCGCAACACCATAAAATGGATATTGATTTTCGACAGTCTAACCATGAAGGTATTTTAATTGATTGGATACAAGAAGCCATTAATAACGTTGATGGTGTAATTATAAACGCCGCAGGCTATACCCATACTTCCGTTTCTATTCATGATGCGCTGAAAATGCTGACTTGTCCTATTGTTGAAGTCCATCTTTCTGACCCTGAAACCCGTGAAGAATTTCGTCATTTTTCCTACATAACCCCTGTTGCACAGGCCGTCATAAAAGGCCAAGGAGCGCAAGGCTATAAGCAGGCTGTTGAATTTCTTGCAAAAGTTATAAACTAATACATTATGACAATAACTTGTTACTTTGACTTTCTTACCAATTTTCGCTACTAAAGTTATCGATATATACTTTGATTTTTAACAACATAACTGAATTTAAATCCTCATGAAAATTGACTCTAAAGCTATTAAAGAGCTCGCTGAGCTCCTCAATGAAACTGGCCTTAACGAGATTGAAGTCGCCGAAGGCGAACAAATGATCCGTGTGAATAAGGGAATGATGATGGCTGGCGCGTCTTACGCCGCCGCCCCTGCTGTTCCGAGCATGCCGTCTGACCCAACTGTACCACAAAGTGCCAATACAGATTTACCTGCTGCGGTGACAGGTGACCATCCAGGTGCGGTGACATCACCGATGGTTGGTACCGCCTATGCCGCCGCCGAGCCAGGCGCGCCAAACTTCGCACCAAAAGGCAGCCAAGTTAGCGAAGGTGACACATTGCTTATTATTGAAGCGATGAAAGTTATGAACCCAATCAAAGCCCATAAAGGCGGCACCGTGACACAAGTCTTATTTGAAAATGGCCAGCCCATTGAATTTGGCGATGTCCTTATGGTTATTGAATAATAGGCTTCACCTCTCATGAGTGCTCTGCAAATCATCCCCTTATCATCTAAACCTGAGTTTGCGCCTACTTGCGCTGCATGGAGCTTTGGGTCATGGGGGTGCCATATTGAAGATAGTGCATTAAGTGATGTCATTCACCGTTATCAAGAAAGAGCATTAAATATTAATTCATTACCTTTGGTTTGGGTGGGTCTTATCAAAGAAAAAATTATAGGCATGATTAGCCTAAAGAAATACGACCATGAAGACCGTCCTGAATTATCCCCTTGGTTAGGGTCAGTATTTGTTCATCCTAGTTTTAGAAATAAAGGTTATGCGTCACAGTTAATTCAAAAATTACACGACGAAGCAAGAAACCTAAATTATAAAAAGCTATATCTTTTCACATCAGATACTGAAAAATTATATACAAAAAATGGGTGGAAAACCGTAGATCAGGTTCGCGATCCTGTCGGATTACGTGATCAAGCCTCTTTAATGGAAATAGAGTTATAAACATGTTTAAAAAAATCTTAATTGCAAACCGTGGTGAAATTGCCCTTCGTATTATTCGTGCCTGTCGCGAGATGGGGATTGAGTCCGTTGCCGTCCATTCCACCGCAGATTCTTCGTCTATGGCGGTACGCTTAGCGGATGAGTCAGTTTGTATTGGCCCACCACAAAGTAAAGACAGCTATCTTAATATACCCGCTATCTTAAGTGCCGCCGAAGTGACAGGTGTAGATGCCATTCACCCAGGTTATGGATTTTTATCAGAGAACGCGCAATTTGGCCGTATGATCGAAGAACATGGCTTTACTTTTATTGGTCCAAATCCAGACCATATTGACTCCATGGGTGATAAGGTAACAGCCAAGAAAACCGTTATGGCGCTTGGTTTGCCTGTTGTTCCTGGCTCTCCCGGCGCCGTTGAAAGCGTTGAAGAAGGGTTAGAGATTTGTGAAAAAGCAGGCTTTCCCGTTATCATCAAAGCCGCCAGCGGTGGGGGTGGTAAAGGTATGCAAGTTGTCCGTGATGCGGAAAGTTTTCAAGAAGCTTTCAGTACCGCCCGCCGTGAGGCCGCTGCCAACTTTGGCGATGACACCGTTTATATTGAAAAGTTTTTAGAGAAACCCCGCCATATTGAAATTCAAATCTTTGGCGATAAGCATGGGAATGCCGTTCACTTAGGAGAGCGCGATTGTTCTATCCAACGTCGTCATCAAAAGCTGGTTGAAGAAGCACCATCGCCTGCCCTAACAGAAAAAGAACGTGACTATATTGGGTCACTGGCGGCTGATGTTGTACAGAAAATGGGCTATATCGGCGCAGGAACAATCGAATTTCTATACGAAAATGGTGAATTTTTCTTCATGGAAATGAATACACGTATTCAGGTGGAACACCCTGTCACAGAAATGATTACAGGGATTGATTTAATCGCCGAGCAAATTCGTGTGGCCTATGGTGAGCCTTTACGAATCAAGAAAGAAAATTTCCGCCTACGTGGGCATGCTATTGAGGTGCGGATTAATGCTGAAGACCCGGATAGCTTCATGCCATCACCCGGAAAAATTAAACAGTTCCACGCCCCAGGCGGTATGGGCGTACGTTTTGATAGCGCAATTTATGGGGGATATAGCATTCCGCCATATTATGATTCAATGATTGGGAAACTAATTGTACATGGCCGTGACCGTGACCAAGCGATACGTCGTTTGCGCCGCGCCATTGTTGAAACCGTTGTTGATGGTGTTAAAACGACGCTGCCCCTTCATGACTGGATTACCAATCAGGATGATTTTGTCACTGGGGATTATAATATTCATTGGTTAGAGAAAAAACTCGCTGAAAAAAATAAGTAATCAACGAATAGACTTCTTTGTATGTTTACAGAAGCAACACCAGATATAATTTTAAATGCCTATCACCATGGTATCTTCCCAATGGCGGAAGATAAAGACGCGGTGCATTACGATTTTTATCGACCAGAGCTACGCGGTCAACTTTCTATTCCTGACCTACACATCCCTAAAAAACTGTTAAAGCAGGTACAGCAGGCTCCTTACGAGATTAAAATTAACACTGATTTTGTCGGCGTAATTGATGGGTGCGCGGGCAGCTATAAAGGACGAGAAAGCACATGGATTAATAAAACTATCCGTGATGTTTTTATTGAACTTCACAAGGCAGGTCACGCCCATTCAATGGAAGCATGGCAAGGCGGAGAGCTGGTTGGCGGGCTTTATGGGCTAGGACTTGGAGCCGTTTTTTGCGGTGAAAGCATGTTTTCTACCGCCGATAATGCCAGTAAAATAGCTCTTGTCCACCTTTGTGCGCGCCTACAAAAAGGGGGGTTTACCGTACTGGATACACAATTTACCAACCCCCATTTAGAACAATTTGGTATCTATGAAATTCCACAAGAAGAATATGAAGTCATGATAAAAACAGAAATGAAAAAACCCACTGACTTTATATTGACGGGCTTAAGTGAAGCGATTTTATTAGAAGAATATTTTTCTAAAAGTTAAGATTAAGATCTTCTATTTTTTCTTCTTCAATAATCGGCGTAATAACATCTGATAATGGATCATTATTATCTAAGGGAGGTTCTACCTCATTATCTTCTTCAATAATGATTCTAGGTTTTGAAGAGTCTTCATTTATTTCATCCTGCCCAGAACTTTCTTCACCACCCTTATTATCCGCGCTATCTTTAGCAGTCGTCTCTACGCTTTGTTTACCTTTACCAGAGCATTCCAAAACCCAGACATCGTAAACGGGATGGTCCATTGCCGATAAGGCGGGAGAAGAAGAAAACATCCACCCTGAAAATAACCATTCAGATTTTTTAGCGTTCAGCGGAACTTCCCAAATCTGTAAAAACGCGGCATTTTCAGGCTTTTCAAGAGGTTCTGACTTGCGGCAAGCCTGAACTTTAATAAAGATAGAGCCATACTCAATTGTGCTGCCTACTTTGGCATCCAGCGTCACTGTCCGCGCGGTTGATTTATCGAGGGTCTGTAATTTAACACTCGGATGGTCAATCATCCCAGCATGCGCAAAAGGTACAATACTTAAAAAACTAATGAATAAAAAAAGTCGAAATAACATTGGGGTTTTTATTTCTCTTCTTCATCACCTTGTAAATTAAAAATAAACTGACCGAGTAATTGCTCTAAGTTCTGCGGCGCTTGGGTATAATTAATGACACCGCCAACTTCAATCATCTCGTCAGAAGCACCTGGTTCAAGCTGCATATAAAGGCCGCCAAGTAAGCTCTCACTTGAAATAAAAGCCGCCGTATCATCAGGTAATTTATATTCATGACCAATATCAAGAAAAACATCGGCCAAGTATGTATCAATATCAAGCTCAATCCGTGAGACCTGCCCTACTTTTACGCCGCTAATGACGACTTTATCACCAACACCCAAACCACCAATACTAGAAAAGCGGGCGCGCACTTCATAGCCATCTGTACTGCCTATACTGGCCGATGAATAACTAAAGGCGAGGAATAAAAAGGCCACAGCCAATACAACGGCGCCCAATACGGTCTCAATTACATTACGTTTCATCTTATTTATATCCTTTTAATATCTTTTATTACTCAGGCGGGGTCCAAGCTTCATAATCACCTGTAGTTTTAGCACGTGTGCCAGCCTTTAACAAATGCCCCGGTGGTAGATAAGCTTCGTTCGTTCCTGTTACATTTGGACGGTGTGGCTTTTGCCATTTACGGCGGAAGCTTTTGCTATCCGATGCGGGTATATTATCTGTCTGGTAATGCATCCAACCATGCCATTCTGGTGGAATTTTTGTTGCTTCTGCCGCGCCTTTATAAATAACCCAGCGACGGTCACGCTTGTAGCCTTTGCGAGGTTTAGCAGAATAATATTTATTTCCAAAAGAATCTGCGCCCACAAATTTAGTGCGTGTAAAAGTTTTGACCACACGCATGTGAACAGGTGATAAAACCCCTAAAAAGCTGAATAATCCCATTTACTGACCTATAATATTCTTTTTCTACCTTAAGAAATGACGTAAAAGAGAGGATAAATCAAGAGGAGATCAAACCATGATGGATGTTATCGCGAATTTATCAAAATTAGGGCTCGAATTGCCAGAAAGTGCGCCACCTCTATTTAACTATGTCCCCTATGTAACAGCAGGGAATATGGTGTTTGTTGCAGGGCAAGTGCCTATTGGATGCAACGATACTGACCTATATAAAGGAAAAGTTGATGAAAACATTGATATGGAAACAGCCGAACGGGCAGCGCAACAATGTGGCCTTAATATTCTGCGCCAGATCTCCGATGCCGTAGAGGGGGATTGGAACCGTATCAAACGCTGCGTCAAGCTGGGCGGATTTGTGAATTGTGGCCCTGATTATACCGATATGTCACTGGTGATTAATGCCGCATCAGACTTAATGGTGGCGGCATTGGGTGAAGAACGTGGCAAGCATGCAAGGTTTGCCGTTGGAGCGCCATCTCTACCCGCTGGGTTTTGTGTGGAAATTGATGCGGTTTTTGAAATTAAATAAGATCATTATTGCAAGAAGGCTTATATAGAAAACATGACGTCATACACGCAAGCGTGAGGACGCTTACGAATAAAAAGAAGCCGTCATACACGCAAGCGTGAGGACGCTTATGAACACAACCCTTTTTATGTTATAATTCAGCATGAACAAAGAATCCCAAAATGGTAATGCCATTATCTTAATTTTACTGGCGGTTGGGCTGTTTGCCGCATTGGGATATGCCTTCACCAATACCAGCCGTACAAGCACGGTTTTTTTAAGTGACGAAACCGCCAAGTCCTATGCCAACCAAATTATTGCCTATGGAAGCGATGTTCAATCTGCTGTTAAACGCCTTCAATTACGCGGGTGTGGTGACAACGAAATTAGTTTTGAAAACAACATTGCAGCAGGATATACAAATCCAAATGCGCCTAGTGATAACTCCTGTCACGTTTATGATGTGGCGGGCGGTGGCCTTACCTATCAAGCCCCTTCGCCACAATATGGGGCGGGCACAGAATGGGTTGCGACGGGGAGAGGGATTTTCTACGGCGTAAGAAGCAATGACCTTATTGCGCCAGGTGATGAAACAATAGCGGGGGTAGATTTAATTGAAGGAGCAGATTTATCAATAACACTTCATGATGTAGAAAATAATATTTGCTTACAAATTAATGACATTTTACAAATTGAGGGCATACCCATAGATAGTGGTGATTTGAATATAGATCGTTTCATTGGAAGTTATGCCTCGATTGGAAACTCCGATGGTATTAGTGGATGTCCCACCAATTCAAGAATATCATGCCCAGGGGGAATATTTGAAAACTCTGAACTTTGGAACAAAAGAGCCGGATGTTTCGAAGAAGTAAATACAGGTAATAATGTGTTTTATACGGTTGTTTTAGCGCGATAAAAAATTATTTAACCGTTTCCTTACTGGTTAATTTCTTCACTGATGACTTTTCACTTTCATATTTAAAAGTAAGCTCATCTTTTTTGAAATCAATTTTTACAACACCGCCATTAACCAATTTTCCAAATAGAAGTTCTTCAGCCAAAGGTTTTTTAATCTGTTCTTGAATAACGCGACTTAAAGGCCGTGCGCCCATGGCAGGGTCATACCCTTCTTTTGCCAAGTAATCACGCGCTTTATCAGTAAGTTGTATAGTAACGTTTTTTTCCGTTAACTGCGCCTCAAGCTGCGCCATAAATTTATCGACAACCTTGGATACAGTTTCTTGCTTCAACGCTTTAAACGGTACAATTGCATCCAGACGGTTTCTAAATTCTGGCGTGAACATTTTATTAATCGCTTCTTTATCCTCATCAATACGGACTTCACGTTCAAATCCGACAGGGGCTTTGGCCAACTCAGCCGCGCCCGCATTGGTCGTCATAATCATAATGACATTTCTGAAATCAATAACCTTACCGTTATTGTCGGTAAGCTTGCCGTAATCCATCACCTGCAACAAAATATTGTAAATATCAGGGTGCGCCTTTTCAATTTCGTCAAGAAGCAAAACACAATGCGGGTTTTGATCGACTTTATCAGTCAAAAGTCCGCCTTGTTCGTATCCGACATACCCAGGAGGGGAACCAATAAGGCGTGCAACCGCGTGGCGTTCCATATATTCAGACATATCAAAACGCGCCAAATCAATCCCCATAGAGATAGAAAGTTGTTTTGCCACCTCGGTTTTACCAACACCCGTTGGACCAGAAAACAAGTAACAACCAATAGGTTTATCAGGATCACGCAAACCTGCACGCGAGAGCTTAATCGCATCGCATAATGTATCAATCGCAGGGTCTTGATCAAAAACAAGTGTCTTAAGATCACGCTCCATATTTTTTAACGCGGATTTATCATCTTTGGTTAAAGATTTAGAAGGAATACGTGCAATAATGGCAACAACATCTTCAATATCACTTAACTCTATAATTTTCTTGCGCTTATCTGCAGGAACTAACATCTGCGCCGCGCCGACTTCATCAATAATATCAATCGCCTTATCGGGGAGCTTTCTATCGCCAATATATTTGGCAGAAAGCTCAACCGCCGCCTTTAAAGCCTCATCGGTATATTCAACCTTATGGTGTTCTTGATAATATTTTTTAAGCCCTTGTAAAATTGCAATGGTTT
Source organism: uncultured Alphaproteobacteria bacterium (assembly GCA_937931645.1). Taxonomy (GTDB): domain Bacteria; phylum Pseudomonadota; class Alphaproteobacteria; order Micavibrionales; family Micavibrionaceae. Next base: position 189,801 of record CALHAR010000009.1, on the reverse strand, counting down.
CATCAATAGTTGGTTCAACCACATCAATTTTTTGGAAACGTCTGACCAGGGCGCGATCTTTTTCAAAATGATTTCTATATTCTTTATAAGTTGTTGACCCAACACAGCGTAACGTGCCGTTCGACAGGCTAGGCTTTAATAGGTTTGACGCATCCATCGCCCCACCAGAGGTCGCACCCGCGCCAATAACAGTATGAATTTCATCAATAAATAATACGGTATTATCAATTTTTTCTAACTCTTTTAAGACAGCCTTTATCCGCTCCTCAAAGTCACCGCGATAGCGGGTTCCCGCCAATAAAGCCCCCATATCGAGAGAGAAAATCGTGGCATCTTGTAAGACTTCAGGCACATCGCCATCATTAATTTTTTTGGCCAAGCCTTCAGCAATCGCGGTTTTACCAACACCTGGATCCCCAACGTAAAGTGGATTATTTTTCGAACGACGACAAAGAATTTGTATCGTGCGATCAACTTCCTTTTCACGCCCAATCAATGTATCAATTTTACCGTCTTGCGCTTTCTCATTTAAGTTTTTTGTATAAGCGTTTAAAGCTTCACGGCCAGTTTTGGTACCTGAAACTTCTTCCTCGTCTTCGGCGGCCCCTTTTGGAGATTTCTGCACAGGGTCAACTCCAGGTACTTTAGCAATACCGTGTGAGATATAATTGACCGCATCAAAACGAGTCATATCTTGTTCTTGCAAATAATAAACGGCGTGGCTTTCACGTTCAGAAAACAGCGCAACCAAAACATTGGCACCTGTTACTTCCTCGCGACCAGAGCTTTGGACATGAATGGCGGCGCGCTGTAACACACGCTGGAAAGCCGTTGTAGGCTTCGCATCGTCAGCTTCTTCAGTTTTTAAATAGATAAGCTCTTGATCTAAATACTTCTCAAGCTGAGCTTTAATATCATCAATATTAATCCCGCAAGACCGCAAAACTGCCATCGCATCTTGGTCATAGGTCAACGCCAGTAATAAATGCTCCAAGGTTGCATATTCATGGTTGCGCTTGGTTGCTTCTTCTAAAGCGCTATGAAGTGTCTTTTCTAAGTTACGTGAGAGCATATTCTTTATCTTTCTTAGGACGTAAATTAAACTTGATCGGGTCAACAACCTCACCATAAAAGGCATGATGATGCCCTAATAGCAGTGCCCATTTTTGATTCCCGTAATCAAAATGCCACCATTCATCAATATCATTTCCAAAATCAGCTTCCTGCATAATCTTTTGAAACCAACGGCGATTATCACGTATTGTTACATCACGCCCTTCTACTTCAAAATAATCAGTTGCTGCTTCTGGGCCAAAATGGTCAAAAACTGTCCCAAAATCAATTTCATCACCATTCTTGTCCACCACGGTTAAATCGATAGAACCGCCTGTGGCATGAGGTGGGATACGCTCTTTTTGATCTGCTTTAGTTACAAAGACACCAACTTCAAGCGTAAGTTTTTCTTCATCCCATTCGGGATTTTTTGCTTGAAGTTCATTCCAAAACTTTTGGTAGATATTATTTTGCACAACGCGGGAGCGCCAAGGATCCCAAATTTTAAATTTTCGTTCCATTGGAGTTAAGTGTTCTTTTTGAACTTTAAATAATTTGTCAGCAATGGATTTTCTAGTCCACAAATCTGAAGAATCAGATAGATCCCATTCAAAATACATTGGTGCCAACACAAACGGATAATCGACTAAATTAACCATCGGATCATAATTTTCTTTAATCGGTACTTCTTCAAATTTAAGGTTTGTCATATCTATTCCTTTTCCATCGTGCATTGCAGGGGTTGTTCATTGGCGCGGGCATAATCCATGACTTGGGCAACTTTGGTTTCGGCGACTTCGTAGGTAAAAATACCGCATAGACCAACACCGCGGCGATGAACATGCAACATCACATCGGTAGCGTCTTGTCTATTCTTACTGAAAAACCTTTCTAAAATATGAACAACAAACTCCATCGGTGTGTAATCATCGTTCAAAAGTAAGACTTTATACATGGATGGTTTTTTAGTTTTCGGGCGCGCTTTGAGCAGCAACCCTGTCTCTTTTTCTTCTGCCCCCTCATAGTCATGACCTTCATTGTGATGGTCTGGCGGTGCAGATTCATCATCATTTCGGGTTATTTCAAGGTGGGGCGATAAAAAGAACATATTTAAGCTATTGTTTTAATTTTATAATTTAGGTTATTGAGTATTGATACAAAGGACAAAGTTTATGAAAAACAAATAAACATCTTACCCTCTTAGAACCGTTCAAACATCATAGCGCAAACAGGGTAAAAATCAAACAAAGCGTACGGGGATAGTTTAGCCCCACAGCTAGACAGAGTAAATTATACAAATTATTATAATCACTGAGGTTATCAAAGCCTGTTCTTTTGGGTCGTAACAATGATTTTTGAACAATTTTAAGGTATAATAGCCAAATGTAATATAGGAGATAGACCATATTGACGCGAGTGATATGGTCGTTTCGGTGTTTTGAGTGTTTATTGAGGCAAAGCTTTTGGAGGCTAATTTTTCTTGAATATAGGGTATAAAATATTCGTTAGTTTTATCGTTCTTATGTTGGTTTTTACCACCAGCATAGATATGGCCAAGGCTGGGAAAAACTATAACAACAAGAAAAAAAATAACGATAATCCCAAATATGCCTCGTTAGTGATGAACGCCGATACAGGGCAAATTATATCACAAAGATATTCAACCAAAGTTTTACACCCCGCTTCTTTAACCAAAATGATGACGTTGCTTTTAACCTTTGAAGCCCTAGACCGTGGCGAAATTCGTAAGAATACGCGCATTCGTATTTCATCGCATGCCGCCAATGCCGTCCCCAGTAAATTGGGTTTGCCTGCTGGATCAAGTATAAAAGTTGAAGATGCTATTTATGCCTTAACCACCAAGTCTGCAAATGATGTAGCACGCGCCTTAGCCGAGCATCTTGGCGGTACTGAGAGCCGCTTTGCCAATGCCATGACAGCGCGGGCGCGCACCATTGGTATGCATAAAACCAGATTTAAAAACGCGTCAGGGTTACACCATAAATCCCAAGTGACAACCGCCCGGGACATGGCCAAACTGGCGCAATATATTTTACAGCGTCACCCACATCATTATAAATATTTTTCAACCCGCAGTTTCACCTATAAAGGAAAAACATATAAAAACCATAACCGGTTACTAAGTAGTTATCGCGGTATGGACGGTTTTAAAACAGGATATATCAACGCCTCGGGTTTTAATTTAGTAGCCTCCGCCCATAGAAATGGTCACCGTTTAATTGGGGTTGTTTTTGGTGGACGATCTGGAAAGACCAGAAACGCCCACATGGCCTCTTTATTAGATTATGGTTTTAGAAGAGTAGGGAATATGCGAACGGCAAGTTTAAAAACACCGCCGCTGCCTACCAAAAAACCAACTTATGGTATTGCCAAAGCTCAACCGCCAATACAACCAACACAGCAAGTAGCGAAAGTTGTTCCGATTCCACCATCACAAAAAACAGGAAAGACAGGCAGCAAAAGTGATTATGCATCGCTTTCCTCTTTAAGTGCAAAACCCGGTACTAAAATTACGGCCAAATCTGACGTGAGTAATAATATAGAGCCTAATTACACCGCGCTTACCGCCGCTCTGAAAGATGGAGCCTTTAGCGAGATGATTGGAGAGGGAGATTTTGACCCTTCTGTTTCTAAACGGTTAGAAACTGGTTTAATTGCGGTTGCAGTTCATAAAGGGGACTACAAGCCAAACCCACAACCATCTACCGCGATTGAGAAGTCATTACGCGCCGTAGGGCATGCGATGGTTGATAAAATAGGGCAAGATAATAACGCGCCAAAAGACGTAAATACGCTTAGCCGTACAACCACGTTAAATAAAAATGGCGCGCCATCTTTACCACATCCAAAAGATGTCGTTGGTAAATGGGCGGTACAAATTGGTGCCTATAAAAGCCGTCTTAAAACCGATGATGCGCTACGCGATGCCAAGAAAAGATTACCTGCACACTTAAATAAGGTCAGTGCCATGACTGTTCCTTTAAACACAGATAACGGTCTTTTGTTTCGCGCGCGTCTAGGCGGTATGAATGAAGGCGAAGCCCGCGATGCCTGTAAATATTTTAAAGATTGTATCGCCGTGGCACCGATTGCAACGCGTGTTAGCGCACAGTAAATGATCGTTATAAAAACCAAACCTACCGAAGCCGGTAATATCCTCATCTATATTTTAGGGGCCATTTTTTTACTTGGCTTATTGGTCGTCATGGTCAAGGGATCTTCAACGCCAGGCTCCAATATTGATAGAGAATCCTTACTGATTCAGGTTGCCGAAGTACAACAATATGGCCAAGAATTAGAACGTGCCGTGGCCTATATCATGCGTAACGGTCACAGCGAAGCCGACATACGCTTTGCCCACCCAGATGCTGATTCAGCCTATGGTGATATTACCGATATTCCAACACGGCAAGTTTTTGCCACAACAGGAGGAGCCGCAAAATATCGCCCTCCGCCAAATGATATTCAAACAACGCCAACAAATTGGTTTTTTAGTGGAGAGAACAGAGTCTCTGACGTGGGGACAGATGATACTAACAATAGTAGCGCCGACCTTATTGCCGTTCTACAAAATGTAAGCGCCGCCTTCTGTGTTTTGATAAATGACAAAAATAACATCACAAACCCGTCAGATACCCCCCCGCAAGATGATTCAACTGTTGAACTCACTACGGAGTTTGCCGGCGCCTATAATGCAACGCAGCTTATTGAAGATTCTGGCGCTTTATTCTTTAATTCAAAATTAGAGGGCTGTTTCGAAGGCGGCGGCACACCTGCCACAGGCACTTACCATTATTACCGCGTTTTATTAGCACGATAATCTTATCATATAATTTAAAGATTAATATTCAGCAGGGAGTGAAACACGGCCACGCACAGCACTTTCGGTTGTTGGAATAGCCCGTTGTAACGGATCTAACACTGGCTCTTTCACCGTCGTAGCAGGAGCGACAGCTTTTTCTTTAACCATAGGTGTGTCTACCTCAACAGACACAGGCGGTGTACTTACCGTATCACCACGGTTAATGATCACAATATCATCATGTGAAGGTTTTTTAACCGCAGTCTTGTTGCGAATTACTTTAGATAAAGTTGGTTTTTCAACAACAGGGACAGATGGTGGTGTTGAGATTACCTTTTCTATTGCGGGTGCGGGTGGTGGTGTCGGAATATTATCTATAAGTGGGGCTGTTTCCACGACTGGCTGTACAACTTTATTTCGTGTCACTTCGTTTCTTGTGACTTCATTTCTTGTGATTGGCGGAACATCAACAACAGGTGAAACTTCTTTAACCGCCTCTACTTGCACAGGTGTAGGGGCGATAAATTGAGGAACTGGCGCAGCAATAGGTTGTACGGCAGGCGATACAGGTGCGACCTCAATTTTTGGTATTGTTCTTTGTGGGACAGCTATTTGTTGTGTTTGGATTTTTTCTTGTGACGGTAAAAAGCCGTAACGCGATGCCGTTATATCGAGTGAATCAGCCCCTTTAATAAAATATTGTCCCGATTCTTCGGTAAGTTGGCGGGCATTTTCACCCAGCTCACTAAAAACACGCAACGTCATTGTCACATTATTTCCACTATTTCCTTGCCCTTTAACTGAGGGAATAAGTCCTGCCTCATAGGCAAAAACATAAGCCCCTTCTGGCATATCCGAAATGGCATAACCAATATGGCGCATGCTTTCACGTAAGTTATTGTCAATATTGGCGTAGAACGTTGTCATAGGATCGGGCGCAGCAACATAAACGGGTTTTGGCGGCAAACCAGCGCGTAGTGTCATACGCTCCAACAAGTCATAAACCGCATTACGGAATTGTTCCGCCTGCACCGCATCCATATATTGACGTTGTTCAACCGTCACTTCAGAAGAGGCCAGCGGTGCCGCCGACTTATAAGTATCATGATGATAAGTATAACCACTTGGTATTGAATTAGGGATAGACCCACAAGCACTAAGCGATAAAATAGAAGCGCCCAGCGCGAATAAAGGTAACTTATTTTTATAGTGAGGCATGATGTATAATCCTGACATTTGATCTACGAAATTCTAAAAGCGATTCTAACAGCTATTTTTAACCTCGTACAGAGAGGAGTTAGAGAGAAGTTTTTAAAACTATTTAAGAATCTTATTGAGATGATTTTTCAATAATATTGGTTGTGCTATAGCCATCATAGAGCGGCATGATGTCAACCTGACCGCCATAACTTAAGACAATCTTGCCTTCAGGGAGCTGGTCAATCGTATAATCCCCCCCTTTAAAGAAGATGTCAGGCTTTAAAACCTCAACAAGGGCGCAAGGTGTATTATCATCGCCTTCCTTTGTTGCACCAAACAAAACAACCATATCACATGACCCTAACGCCGCCATCACGGTGGCGCGCGCCTTTTCATCATTCACGGGGCGTGACTCCCCTTTTAAAATTCTAACAGAGGTATCATGGTTAAGCGCAACGATCAGTTTGTCACATCGTTCACGGGCACGTGCCAAGTAATTGACATGGCCATAATGAATAATATCAAAACAGCCATTTGTTAAACCAACCTTTACACCATCGGCTTGCCATTTTTGAATTTGCTGTAGCGCGGATTCTTTATCCAACACAGGTGCAATAAAAGAAGAGGAGGACTGTGATGTATTATTAAGCGCAGTGTGTAGTTCTTCCTGTGTAATAATTGCTGTTCCTACTTTTGCAACAACAAGACCGCCTGCAATATTCGCTAACTCTGCCGCTTGCGTCAAAGTGCCTCCCGCCGCTAATGTCGCCGTAATCGTTGCGACAACTGTATCACCAGCGCCAGAGACATCATAAACTTCGCGCACTTTGGTTGTAAGATGAAGGGGGGGCTGTTCGCCTATCACGCTTATCCCATCTTCAGAACGGGTCGCAATAACAGATTTAATATTATGTTGTTTAATAAGATGTTGCGCCGCAAGCTCAATATCCTTATCAGAGGCCGTCGCGGCATTATTGGTTGCTTCGGATAATTCTTTTTTATTGGGCGTGATAATATCGGCACCAGCATATTTAGAAAAATCTTTCCCCTTTGGGTCAACAATAACCGTGACATTATTATCTTGTGCCAATTTAATCAGCGCGCGAACAAGGTCTATTGTTAAAACACCTTTACCGTAGTCAGATAAAACCAAACATTTTTTCTTTTTAATAAGCGTTCGTGCTTTTTGTAAAATTTCTGTTTGAGTATTTTCCGCGATAGGAACAGCGCGTTCACGATCCACACGTAAGAGTTGTTGATTTTGTGCAATAAAGCGGGTTTTCAAAATTGTTGGGCGGTTTGCCTCTTCAATCAAACCCTCACTTTTCGGGATTAAGCTTTTAATTTTATCACCAGCGGCGTCCCGACCAATAACGGAAATAATGTCGCACTTGCACCCCAGCGCCAACATATTAGCCAGCACATTCCCTGCCCCGCCCAACATTTCATTTTCATGATCAACAGCCAAGACAGGAATAGGCCCTTCTGGTGAAAGACGCGATACACCGCCATAAACAAAGCGATCCAGCATCAAATCCCCAATCAACAGCACGTCAGCTTGTGTAAAATTTTCAATCAAATTATTCATAACATTTATTATTCTTTAATTTCACTATGGGTACAATAATAGAAGCGCAACATAATGAACATAGCGAGTTTTAACTATTATTACTTAAAAAGTAACATGTTATCGCAAATATTAAGAGTTTAGTAACCTTTAGAGCGCATAATTAGAAGGTTAGGGAATTTATTTATTAAGTACGGATTGGGGTATATCGTGCAAAACAAGCATAAAAAACATCAGGGAATTTTTTCTAGATTACAATCTAGAATACAAAAAAACCGTATCGGGGAACTTCTTGTTCAAGATGGGTTTTTATCTCCATTAGAACTAAAAAACGCCCTAAGAAATTCACGAAATGATGGTCTACAATTAGGACAATATCTTGTTTCTAACAATATTGTTTCTCAAAATGCTATCCGCCGTACCCTTGTAGAACAGGTTACATTGCGTTGCATGATGGCAGGGGTTGCCGTCTTTATCTCTATTGCCTCTATGGGTTTTGCTAAACAAGCCACAGCAGGACAAGTCATTGACGCAACAGCACGCATTTCATTGGTTCAAAATTCATTCCAAAAAGCCGCCTATCATCCAAAATTATTTGGGGCGACAGAAAAGAAATCAAAATCTTTAAAGGCATTTAACAAATGGACAGGAATGTTTGAACGTTTCAATGCTTCACTCAACACATCTGAGGCACGAGGCGAAGTTGCAAAGTTACAGCGGGATTTAGAAGGTTTAAAAGGATTATCAATCTCTAAGATGGCGCATAGTGTTAATAACCTAATGAATCAAAAACGTTATGTGACAGATAAAGCCAACTACGGAAAAAATGATTATTGGGCAACACCCGTTGAATTTTTCCAACGTGGTGGTGACTGTGAAGATTTTGCAATCGCTAAATATACAGCGTTGCGTGCTTTAGGAGTTCCAGATAACCGTTTAAGAATTGCTATCGTTCAGGATTTACAAAAGAATATTCCACACGCTGTCTTAATCGTATACACAGATCAAGGTCCGTTATTGTTGGACAACCAAATTAAGTCCGCCGTTAAAGTAGACAAAGTATCTCACTACAAGCCTATTTTTTCTATCAATCAAGAAGCATGGTGGTTACACACAATGCCGAAGAATGGCGTAACACGCGTGGCATCTGCAGCTAAGTAATATACATAACAAAAGAAATAGCAAAGCCTTATCTTTAAGATAGGGCTTTTTTGTGTGAACGGCCATCAGCTGTCAGCAACGTTTTCAATAATATAATTGACTATGCTTGGCATAACACGCTAGCATATAGGCATTATTCATATGAAAGGAAATGGAACTGATGCCACAGCGTGGTTTACTTTATAGTCTGTTGATTTTAGGCACGTTATTCGTATGTTTTAGTCAGCCTGTTTGGGCGGCCTCTCATTCAATATTGGGAAGCGAAGCCCCGAACCGTAGTTTCCCTGCATCCGAATTACCAAAATGGCAACAAATTTTAGATACACAATTAAACGAAACTTATAATACACAATCTGCCAATGTTCAAAAGTGGAATGACTTTATTGGTACTTTAAAAAACGAGCCTAAATTGCGACAATTAATGAGGGTTAATCTGTGGTTCAAGCAATTTTCCTACAAACAAGATAATTGGGTTTATAACCAAGATGATTATTGGGCGTCCCCTGTTGAATTTTTAACCAAAGGGGGCGATTGCGAAGACTACGCCATTATCAAATATATGAGTCTTAAAAAGTTAGGCTTTTCTGCTGATGATATGAAGATTGCGATGGTCTATGATGTCTATAGTGGAACCGACCATGCCTTTTTGATTGTCAAACATGAGGGCGCAGATTTTGTTCTTGATAATCGCGAGAAGCTGACCGTCGCCCGTTATATGAAGAATAGATATAAACCGCATTATGCATTTAACGAAAATACCGTTTGGACCTATAACAGCCCTGTCATGGTTCAAAAAATGCGTAAATACAGCAATGGTACAGTTCTTCCAGGAAATAGATAAGAAGCCAAAATTAGTGTATTACACTTTTCTTCTTTTAAATTTCTTCCAATTCTCCGCCGTTACTTCCCAAACATCTGCATCCTGAATACCTTGGTGATGGTTCATTTTTTTCTGTCCAACAAGTATAGCACCAGTTTTTTCTTTAACGCGCCGCGACCCCTCATTACCACAAGCATTGCAAACAGTATATTTTTTAAAACCTAAAACATCAAAAACATAGTCATTTATGACCATAATTGCCTCAGTCATAAATCCTCGTTTCCAATAAGGTTCTGCAAGCCAAAAGCCACGATCACCATTTTCATTTCGTTGATTTGGCCACCCCATATCAATAAGACCTATAACTTCATTTTCAAAAATAATACTCCATATGAAGGCTTCACCTTTTTGCATGCGAGGTAAAGCATTGCACCTCAAAAAATCCTCCGCTCCATCATCAGGATAGGGCCATGGTATTTGGGCATTTAGATTTTTTACGATGTTCCAATTGTTAAAGTGCTTTTGAATATTTGCCGCATCTTTTAGCTGAACAGGCCTTAAAAGCAATCTTTGAGTTTCTAATACGGGTGTTTCAATGACAGGGTTCTCTGACATGTTACTCAATATCCGCAATTCTTAGGATGTTTGTCGTGCCGCTCACCCCGAAAGGAACGCCAGCCGTTAGGACAATTTTATCACCCGCCTGCGCATAACCTCTATCTTTGGCTACCCGTACAGCCATCTTTACGGCATCACGGAATCTATTAATATTATCAACCTCAACGGTTCTAACCCCAAACGATAAAATCAAACGACGCGCCGTTCTTGGTTCTTGTGTCAAACAAAGAATCGGAACATTAGGACGTTGGCGCACAGTACGCAGTGTCGTTGACCCCGTGGTTGTGTAATTAACAATAACAGCGGCCTGAATATCTTTTGCAATATACGTTGCCGCCACAGTAATGGCATCAGATGCATTATTTTCAGTTTCAGGATGATCAGAGTTCATGATACGGCGATAATTTCTATCACTCTCTGTTGTTTCACAAATACGATTCATAATTGAAACAGCCTCAATCGGATATTGCCCGACAGCCGTTTCCGCAGACAGCATCACCGCATCTGCCCCATCATAAACAGCGGTCGCCACATCCGAAGCTTCGGCGCGCGTTGGTCGTGCATTATCAACCATGGATTCCAGCATTTGCGTTGCAACAATCACGGGTTTACCCGCATGGCGCACGCGGCGGACCACTCTTTTTTGTACAGCGGGCACTTGCTCAGGCGGAATTTCCACACCTAAATCACCACGCGCCAACATAATACCATCAACAACCTCTATAATCTCATCAATAAACTCAACCGCCGATGGTTTTTCAATCTTCGCGATAAGCGCCGCACGCCCTTTAATTAAACCTTGTGCCTGCACAACATCTTCAGCGCGTTGAACAAAACTTTGCGCTATCCAATCCACCCCCATACCAATGGCGGCCTCTAAATCAATTTTATCTTTTTCGGTCAAGGCCTCAATCGGCAAAATCACGCCAGGGATATTAAATCCTTTATTATTAGAGAGCTTGCTCCCTGATATAATTTTGGCATCAAGACCTTTGGCATCTTTACCCGTCACCTCAACACGGACTTTTCCATCATCAAGGAGTATCTCTGACCCCGGCTCCATCGCCTCTAGCACTTCAGGGTGTGGTAATTGCACCCGCGTTTCATCACCAAGCGCGTCCTCAAGATCAAAACGAAAAGCCATACCCTCGGTTAAACTAATCGAATCATTTTTAAATTTACCGATTCGTAGCTTAGGCCCCTGCATATCAGCCAACAAACAAACTGGACGGCCAAATTCTTTTTCTAAATCACGCGCGGTTTGCACATTTTTGGCGTGATCTTCATGGGAACCGTGAGAGAAATTAAGACGAAAGACATCAACACCTGTCTCAAAAAGCTTGCGCATCATGACTGGATCCCCCGATGCAGGACCCAATGTGGCAACTATTTTTGTCTGTCTATAACGGCGAATCATCTCTTTATCCTTGTCTGTACCCTCAAAATCTCTATTTATTACATATAGTTATATAGGGCTTCCCCCTACAAAAAAAGCTATTTTGTGGGCAATACCCTTATCAATTTTCAAATCTCACCGTTATTTTTACCTATCAACCTTGTAATTGTCGAAATAAGCGACGTGAGATAATGATAATATTTGAAATTTTATTTCTTTTTAAAAAATATTTAGCAAATAATTTTTACGGGGATAAGAGTCACAAAATTCTTAACTACGCATAAACTCTTAGATTTCACCTTTGATATGTGGCGCAAAACAACCTTTTAAGGGCTGGGATAAAGTTTTTTTTATCTGGACAGACCCACGATATGTAGTATGTTTATAGGTATTACACCGCTAGGGGTTGTGGTTTGAATATTCACGTATCCACAACCAATCCACAGCAGTTATACACAAATTATTAATTAAATTCTTACAAAACGGGGAGTAAGGGTCATGTTCGACTATGCACAAATAGAAGGCGGAAACCGCATTCAAATCGATCGTTCACGCGACGAAAATCTAACAAAGTTCGGTATTGAAACGCTTTATGATCGGTATTTATTACCTGAAGAAGCACCACAGGATTTATTTGCCCGTGTTGCAATGTATTATGGCGATGATTCAAAACATGCACAGCGTCTTTACGACTATATGTCCAAGCTTTGGTTTATGCCGTCTACACCTGTTCTTTCTAATGGTGGTACCAGCCGTGGTTTACCTATTTCTTGTTTCTTAAATGAGACTGAAGATTCTCTTGATGATATTGTCTCTCTTTGGAATGAGAATGTCTGGTTGGCCTCTTTAGGTGGCGGGATTGGGTCTTACTGGGGTAATGTACGCTCCATCGGTGAAAAAGTTGGCCGCAATGGTAAAACTTCTGGGATTGTTCCTTTTATCCGCGTGATGGACTCACTAACACTCGCTATCTCCCAAGGTAGTTTGCGTCGTGGTTCAGCGGCTATTTACCTGCCTATCTGGCACCCAGAAATTGAAGAATTTATTGAAATCCGTAAACCAACGGGCGGTGATCCGAACCGTAAAGCGCTTAACCTTCATCACGGTATCTTGGTGAATAATGCCTTTATGCAGGCGGTGGAAGCCAACGAAGAATGGGCGCTACGCTCCCCTAAAGACAACGCGGTTGTTTCAAAAGTAAATGCACGTGAGCTTTGGATTAGAGTTCTGACAGCACGTATTGAAACAGGCGAGCCTTACATTGTTTATATCGATCATGTGAATGACAATATCCCTGACCATCATAAAATGGCCGGATTAAATGTAAAAATGTCTAACTTATGTTCTGAAATCACACTTCCAACAGGACGTGACCATTTAGGAAATGATAGAACGGCTGTTTGTTGCTTGTCCTCGTTAAACCTTGATAAATTTGATGAATGGCAAGATGACCCAATGTTTGTCGAAGATGTTATGCGAATGTTGGATAACGTCCTGAGTGACTTTATTGAAAAAGCGCCCGATAGTATGAAGCGCGCCAAATATGCCGCAATGCGTGAGCGTTCCGTTGGTTTAGGTGTCATGGGATGGCATTCATTCCTACAATCAAAATCTATTCCTATGGAAGGTGTGATGGCGAAAGTCTGGAATCGCCGTATATTCCAACACATTAAACGTGGCGCCGATGATGCTTCTCGTAAATTAGCAGAAGAGCGCGGTGCGTGTCCTGATGCGGCGGATTACGGTATTCAAGAGCGTTTCTCTAACAAAATGGCAATTGCACCAACCGCATCTATCTCTATCATTTGTGGTGGAGCGTCCCCAGGTATTGAACCAAATGCAGCAAATGCCTACACCCATAAAACATTGTCTGGTTCTTTCCCTGTGAAGAACAAGTACCTGATGGCGATTTTAGAAGATCTTGGTCAAAACACTGAAGACGTATGGAGCTCTATCTTTACCAATGAAGGGTCTGTTCAGCATTTAGATTTCTTAACGGATGAACAAAAAGATGTTTTCAAAACAGCTTTTGAAATCGATCAAAGATGGTTGATTGAACATGCCGGTGACCGCGCATCATTTGTCTGTCAGGCACAAAGTTTAAATGTATTCTTACCTGCCAACGTGCATAAGAAAGAATTACACAACATCCACATGGAAGCATGGAAAAAAGGTGTTAAGTCGCTTTATTACTGTCGTTCAAAATCTATCCAGCGTGCAGAAAGTGATGCCTCATGGACACGTGCCCGCGAAAGTGAAGGCCGCGCACCAGAATTAAGCGCAGAACCACAATATGAGGAATGCCTTTCTTGCCAATAATGGGCTGTCAGTAAGACTTAAAAAATTAACGAAAAGGAGCTTCATGGCTCCTTTTTTGTAACCTCGCGCCCTGTTCAAGCGAATACATGCCCATAATAAAGGAATAAATCATGAGAATATGGGACATCAAGTTAATATTACTGGCTGTTGTTGGGGGGCTTGCCCTTATAACCGTCAGCGCAGAAGCCATGAACACGAAAGATGAGAAAATAATGACTGAAGTAAAAAAAGAGTTTTCTACTAATCATCTAACAGATTTACAAAAAAGAGTGACCCTACAAGGCGGAACAGAGCCACCCTTTAAAAATAAATATTGGGACAATAAAGCCGAAGGAATCTATGTCGATATTATTGATGGAACACCGCTTTATTCTTCTACGGACAAATATAGATCAGGCACAGGATGGCCTAGTTTTACAAAACCAATTTCTGAGAATGCCGTTACTGAGCATGAAGATAATAGTTTATTTACAAAGCGTATTGAGATTAAATCAGCCTCTACCGATTCGCATTTAGGGCATGTTTTCCCTGACGGACCAAAAGAAGCAGGTGGGTTACGCTATTGCATGAATTCTGCATCCTTACGATTTGTACCAAAGGCAGATTTAGAAGCCGAAGGATATGGCGAATATCTAAAGTTATTCGAAAAAGAATAATCGAAAAAATTAGTTTAAAACACAACATATAGTGTTTTAAAAATACCAAACATACTATATATTATAATTATGCTTTTTTATAAGGGCATGGTCATTATTCCTTTTTTTCTATGTATTGGAAAGCTGTGGACGACTCATATGATTGACTCGGATTCGCTACTCCAATGCCTACAATCAAAAGAAATAGAAATCTAATATTAACGCTTTAACTGTCTAGGAGCACCAAAGTATGTCTGCACAAAATAAGATCAGCGAAACTGATAGATCTAACTCCCCCCTTCTTCAAGAACGTCACATTTATAAACCATTTTTATATCCATGGTGTTATGAAGCATGGTTAACGCAGCAACGTTTACATTGGTTACCAGAAGAAATTCCAATGGCAGAAGATGTCCGTGACTGGAAAAAAACTTTGACTGAATCAGAAAAGAATCTGATGACACAAATTTTCCGTTTCTTCACCCAGGCCGATGTTGAAGTGAATAACTGTTACATGAAGCATTACAGCCAAGTCTTTGGCCCTGTGGAAGTACAGATGATGTTAGCGGCTTTTTCAAACATTGAAACAGTTCACATTGCCGCCTACTCACATTTACTAGACACATTAGGTATGCCAGAAACTGAATATGAAGCCTTCCTAGATTACAAAGCGATGAAAGATAAGTTTGATTATATGCAAGACGTATCTATGGATAATCGTCGTGATATTGCCAAAACAATGGCAATGTTTGGGGCGTTCACCGAAGGACTTGCTCTGTTTGCTTCTTTTGCCATTCTTATGAACTTCCCACGTTTCAATAAAATGAAAGGGATGGGGCAAGTTATTACATGGTCTGTACGTGATGAAACCTTACATTGCTTATCGATGATTAAACTCTTCAATAGTTTCATCAGTGAAAACCAAGATATTTGGGATGATGAATTAAAAGCAGAAATCGTTGAATGTTGTGAAATCACAGTTAAACATGAAGATGCTTTTATTGATTTATGTTTTGAAATGGGACCTATCGAAGGTATGACACCCGAAGATGTAAAACAATATATTCGTTTTATTGGTGACCGCCGTTTGCAACAACTTCACCTTGAGCCTATTTATGGGGTAGAGAAAAACCCTCTGCCGTGGATGGATGAAATGTTAAATGGGGCGGAGCACACAAATTTCTTTGAAAACCGTGCAACCGAGTATTCCCGCGCTTCTACAGAAGGAACATGGGAAGATGTATTTGCAGAAACAGCGTTTAACCCAACTGACCCTGATGGTCAGCAAGATATCGCCGCTTAACATTATTAGGCTTTCATTTATTCTATTAATAAGCTCCGCCTCTTTAAGACATTAAGGAGGCGGTTTTTCATTTTCAAAGAATTTAAGGCATCACAAGAAAACAAAAACTTTTTACACACCCTATTTATGTAGAAAGACTTATATTTTTTTGATATACTAATGTCAGTTAGTTTTAATATCCTCTTATACAAGGGTTCTCCTTGATTTATCATCAGAATGACACAGACATAAACCGAATGAGTAGTGATCACTACTTACGTAACAACTCTATAATTTATTTCAGCCGCTGCCTTTGCTAGCGGCTTTTTTATTGCCTTATTTTAATTCAACCTCACCCCTAACCCAAAGAAAAGGAATCTTTCATGTCCAAAAAGAAACATCAAAAAAACTATCGGAATAGCAATCGTGACAATATTGTAAATCCCTATTTTGATAAAAATGGTGCGGAACGAAAAACAAACAACAGCGATTGGCATCCTTTAGATGAGGCGATTGATGGAAGGCGAGATAAAAAATATGTCAAAAATATTAAACCGCGCTCTGAAGGACAAGCCCAGTTAATGCAGGCAATTGATGCATATAATTTGACCCTTGCGGTTGGACCGGCAGGGACAGGGAAAACCTACATCGCCATTTCAAAAGCCGTTGAAGCCCTTGAAAAAGGCCAAGTAGAGCGGATTATCCTCTCCCGCCCTGCGATGGAGGCTGGGGAATCATTAGGCTATCTCCCTGGGGGGCTGGACGAAAAAATGGCACCTTATCTGCGCCCCCTTTATGACGCGCTAGGCGATCGTATGGGCGGCAAGAAAGTACGTCAATATTTAAGTGATGGCACAATTGAAATAGCCCCTGTTGGGTTTATGCGCGGTAGAACGCTTAATAATTCCTATGTAGTCATTGATGAAGCACAAAACTGTACCTACGGACAACTGAAAATGTTGTTATCACGCTTAGGGTGGCATTCCACTATGGTGGTAACAGGTGACCCAGACCAAAGTGATTTACTGACAGGGGTATCAGGGTTAGCGGATATTATGGAGCGGATGCAACCCCTTCAAAACGTAGCCGTCTGCAAGCTTGGCGCACAAGATATTGTCCGTCATCCTTTAGTGGCCGAAATGTTAACGGTTTTATAAAAACCTTACTCTTTAAATTTACAGTGTCATGCGGTATAAAACTGCATGACAAAAAAACGTATTATCAGATTATTTATAACAGTTCTTATTGGCGTTGCCCTTGCTGGAGCTATTGCCGCTTATCAAATAAAAGATGAAACTGCCGCCGCTCATAAAAATTCTGTTGTTGCCAAAAACTTTGGTGGCGACTTTACCTTGAAAAATCACTTGGGAGAAACCGTCACCCAAGCTAATTTTGATAATCAATATCGCCTTATTTATTTTGGCTTTACCTATTGTCCAGCCATCTGTCCAACAGAGTTACAGCGTATTTCCAGCGTTTTAAAGGAATTAGGAGATAAAGGTAATACCATACAACCCATCTTTATTACCGTTGACCCTGAACGCGATAATGTTGCCACCATGAAAGATTATGTTGGCTTATTTCATCCACGCTTAATAGGCCTGACCGGCACAACGGAACAAACAGATATTGTCAAAAAAGCCTATAAGATATATGCCGCAAAAGTACAAGAAGAAGGCATGAATGATTACACGATGGATCATTCATCTTTTATCTATTTCATGGGACCTGATAATAGTTTGATTCGTATCTTTAAAACTGATGATACGATTGAACAAATGATTGATGTGATTAAAAGTTATTTATAGTTAAAGTAAGTTTTTAATCTTCAATGATAGAATTTAGCTTCATTGCCAAACCCATTGATCCATCAACTTTAAGCTTACCCATCATAAACGCCATGGTCGGATCCGCCGTGCCATCAATGAAGCCTTGAAAAGTTTCAATAGAGCATTTTAAGGTACAATCCGCGTCATTATCATCATGGCTCACCTCTGGCGGGCTTTGCGTGGCATCAACATGGATAAGGCCATCATCACCAAAATCAAATTTTACTTTAGCGTCCAAACCAGCCGCCAGAGCCATTTTTGATTTAATATTCTCAGTTATAGATTCTAGCGACATGGTATTTCCTTTTGTTATTTCATTTTTATATTATCAATTAATCTGGTTTTACCCAAACCTTTATTCAGCCACACGGCCGCAAAAACCCGATCCGGATTTTCTGTTCCTAACGTTTTGGAATTTCGTGCCGTACAATAATCAATTTCATCAAAACCAATCTCTAATAATTTATCAATAGCCGCTATTTCATTTAAATGACCGTCTGCCATATTTTTTAAAACTTTATTAAGTTGGATGGCTATTTTATATTCTTCATCATTTAAATAAACATTTCGTGACGATAAAGCCAAACCATGTTCATCACGCTCTATAGGCACACCGATAATTTTTATAGGGATGCTTTGCTCTCTCACCATTTTCTTAATGACTTGTAACTGTTGAAAATCTTTTTCTCCAAATAGCGCAACATCTGGACTAACAAGGCGGAATAATCGTGCAACAACGGTTGCCACACCGCCAAAAAAATGAGGCCTGAATTCACCATCCAAAGGCTCTGAAACACCTTCAATATAAATATCTGATTGTACGCCATCGGGGTAAATATCATCGGTATTTGGTAACCAAACCGCCTGTACACCTAGGTTTTCAAGTTTTTTAATGTCATCTTCTATTGTGCGTGGGTAAGATTCAAAATCCTCACCGGGAGCAAATTGCGTCGGATTAACAAAGATACTGGCAATGACGTTATCGGCATGTTTAAAGCCTTCTTTCACCAAAGATAAGTGACCGTTATGTAACGCGCCCATTGTTGGGACGAAAGAAATAGTTTTGTTTTGTGCCGATAAATCTTTTCGCCACGTTTGTAAATCTTCTAACGTTTTTATTTGATAAGCAGACATTAAAAAATTAAAATTCGTCTTCGTTTAATTCCATTAAACTATCTTTACCTGCCATCACCGCTTTGAAGTGCCAATCTGATTCAGGCAACATACGGGCAAAGAAAAAGCGCGCTGTTTTAATTTTAGATTCATAGAATTTTTTATTATCTACGCCTTCTGCTAATTTCTCTTGTGCAACTTTTGCCATTTGAATCCACATATAGCCCATGGCCACCAATGCAAAATGCCGTAAGTAGTCAACCGAGGCCGCACCCGCTTCCACTGGGTCTTTCATGCCTTTTTGAGCAATAATTGCTGTAGCTTGTTGAAGCTTCGCAAAAGATTTTGCCAGTGGGAAAATAAATTCCTGTAGGTCACTATTGGTTTGGTTTTCTTCAATAAATGTTGAAACAGGATGAAAAAAACGACGTAAATAACGTCCCATATGTTGCCCCATTTTACGACCCACTAAATCCAACGCCTGAATACCGTTTGTTCCTTCATAGATCATCGCAATACGGGCATCACGCGTATATTGCTCTACCCCATATTCGGCGATGTAACCATGCCCGCCATGAACCTGCATCGCCAATGACGATACTTCAAAACCCATATCCGTTTGATACGCTTTTAAAATAGGGGTTAAGAGTTGTACCAAATCATCGGCTTCTTGTTTTTTATCTGGATCAGGATGATGTAGAGAGATATCTAAGTTCATACCCACCCAATAAGAAAGCGCGCGACCACCTTCACAAAACGCCTTAGACGTCAGTAACATACGGCGGACATCAGGGTGCACAATGATAGGGTCAGCAGGCTTATCAGGGTATTTTTCACCATCAAGTGAGCGCATTTGTAAACGATCTTTCGCATAGGCTAACGCATTTTGATAAGAGACTTCTGCAATACCTAACCCTTGCATGGCCACACCCAAACGCGCCGCGTTCATCATAATAAACATGGCTTTTAGGCCTTTATGTTTTTCACCAACAAGCCAGCCTTTGGCATTTTCCAAGTTCATCACACAAGTAGAGTTTGCATGGATACCCATTTTATGTTCGATAGACCCGCAATTAATTGGATTACGTGACATATCTTCGGGTAAGAATTTGGGTACAACAAAAAGAGATATCCCTTTCACACCATCTGGTGCGTCAGGTAACTTTGCCAAAACAAGGTGGATAATATTTTCAGTTAAGTCATGCTCACCCGCAGAAATAAAAATCTTTGTTCCTGTGATATCGCATGACCCATCATCATTCGGGACTGCTTTTGTACGGATAAGGCCAAGGTCCGTCCCGCAATGCGGCTCTGTCAGGCACATTGTCCCTGACCATTCCCCTGTCACCAGCTTAGGCAAATAAGTTTCTTTTTGTTCCTGTGTTCCAAAATGATGAAGCGCTTCATACGCCCCTTGCGAAAGGCCTGGATACATACCAAATGAAAAGTTACTAGAACAAATCATTTCCTGCATCACCGTGTTCACCAAGGCAGGCAGGCCCATACCACCAAATTCAGGATCTGATGAAACGCCGCACCAACCGCCTTGCGTAAATTCATCATAGGCCTCTTTAAACCCTTTGGGTGTTGTGACATCACCATCTTTCCACGTACAACCTTCTGCATCACCACTTTGATTAAGTGGGAATAATGTGTTCTCACAAATCTTTGCGCCCTCTTCCAAAATTTGGTTAACAAGATCTGGCGTTGCGTCTTCAAATCCAGGAATTTCGGTTAAACTTTCTGAACCTAAAACATCGTGCAGAATAAATTTTATATTTTCCATCGGGGCAGAATAAACAGGCATTTAAATTTCTTTCTTTTAAAGTATCTTTTGTGGGATTGATTATAGGGTAAAATAACCGATGTTTCTATTCCTTATCGCGTAACCACACGGATAGATTATCAAGGACTTTATCAACATCTGTATTTTTAATTTCTTTTTGTGCTTTTGCCAGGGCGCTATTCTCTTTATCCATGATCGCCTTTCGAATTGAGTCTAAGGTCTCATCACCAATTTCTTCACGCTTTTGTTGCATAGACTGTGTCGCTTTTTTTATTATGTCTTTACGACTTGGTTTTTTAGGCTTCTTCTTCTTCCAAAACATTTTTTCATAACCTTGTAATAAGATATTTATTTTATTTCATCGACATTAAAACATTCTTAACCTGATTAAGAGAAGCTATAATACAAATGAATTTATTATAAATAAAACTTATCACGATAACTAAGGGGCAAACTTCATGACGGATTCCAATAATACAAACGCCAATCTTACAAGCGTAACAGAACCAGTGGCGGGATATAATGATTTGAAATTTTACTTTTCAAACCTAAATACAATGTTCTCTATCCGTAACACATTGGCAATAGATATGATGACCGCCATGCCAGCAGGCAGTTTAAACCGCCGCATCAATGATATCTCGTCAATTACAAAACGAATTTATGCCGAAAGCACAACACCAACCGTCACTAATTTATTAGATAAAGTAGAGGCAGAAGCGGCGAAAAATCCAGATAATTGGGAGGAAATGGATAAAGCCAATTTAGAAGAAATGCGCCGTATCCATTCACATTTATCGGCTCTACCGCCTGAGCTTTATATTGCGTCCGTTCGTGTTGCCAATGAAGGGCGTAAATTACACGCTGCCGCCATGAAGAAAAATAGTTGGGAAGAGGCGCAACCTTATATTGAAAAAGTTGTCGATCTTTATAGAAAGATTGCTGCCTTAAAACAAAAGAAGTTTAATACACCGACACCCTATCGCGCGCTTCTTATTGGTTATGCCAGCGATATTTCAGACCGTCAAATGGACGAGCTATATGATGGATTATTAGAACCATTAAAAAAATTATACGCAGAATCTTTAGAAAAACAAAAAACTGAAGAAAAAGGTATTCCATTAGATGGGGACTTCTCTAAAGCAGATCAAATGTGGTTAAACCGCACTGTGCTTGAAATGATGGGCTTTGACTTCGAACGTGGTGGGTTATATGTATCCAACTTATCACCTATGACCGGCGGAAACCCTGAAGATGTACGTATCTTGGTACGTTGCGGTGACAGTAATAACTTCCTCGATTCACTCGAAGATACTCTCTATCAGGGGGCACGTGGGCTTTACTATCAAAACCTACCAGAAGATTGGATTACACAACCAGTCGGACAAGACCAAGGTGCCATTATGTTGAACAGCTTAAGCTTGCTGTATGAAACAATCATTGGTCGCACCCCACAATTCTTTGATTTTATTTCGGTTCGTGCCGAAGGGGTTTTCCGCCAGTTCAAAAATAAATCTTTTGAGCCAGAAAACTTATATAAGTTGAAGAAAATTATTAACCAAACAACGTTACGGAATAATGCCGATGAATTAAGCAAAATTTTTCATGATATTTTACGCTATAGAATTGAGCGTGACCTGATTAATGGTGATTTGGAAGTTAAGGATATTCCCGAAAGATGGAACGCTGAAAGCAAAGAACTTTTAGGATCAGAACCTACAACATTATCCGAAGGCGCATTACAAAATCCAGATTGGTTTACAGGTCGTTTTGGCTTTATCCCAACCAATACATTGTCACACATTATTGCGGCGCAGTTACATGAAACGCTTTACGAACAAATTGAAGATCTACCGACGCAAATCCAACAAGGAAACTTGGGCGTTATTGGTGATTGGATAAAAACCAATATCCATGACACAGGGCGCAGCCAGGGGACGTTTGAGACCATTAAAAATCTTACAGGCCAAGAGCTGAATTCTGATGCCTTATTAAAACATTTGGAACGTCGATATTTAAGCGCAAAGCGGTAAATACTTGAAAATTAAGCTTTCTTTCTATAATGTATCCCTTGTTCGTGAGGGATACATTTTTTTAACTTAAAGAGGATAATATTATGAAAAAAAATTTAGCACTATTATTAGTGGCAGGAGCAGCCTTAAGCCTAAGCGCTTGTGGTGGCCTACCAACATGTCATGATGAATTAGACAAATGCGACCGTGGTGGCCCATATACAGAAGAAAGAACAATAAGAGCGGACCGTAAGGTTGTTGTTGCTCCTACTCCTGCACCGGCGCCAGCTCCTGTTGTTGCGGCTCCCGCTCCTGCACCGGCGCCAGCCCCTGCACCAGAGCCTGTAATTGTGGACACACAAATCATACGTGATGCAGAACCAGCATTTAGACAAATCACTAAATAATATCTGGTTTAATAAAGGATTTAAAAAGCGGGGCTTCATACCTCGCTTTTTTATTATCCTATAACCGTAACTTGATTAGTTCCTTAAAGGCTTACCCGTCGTCAGCATGTGTTCAACACGTTTTTGGGTGCCTTCATGGCGAATAAGCTTCATGAACTCATCGCGTTCCAACTTATAAAGATCATCTTCATGAAGGGGCGTTGTCCAATCGGCTTTATCACCGCCACTTAAGACATTCGCCACCGCGCTAGACACTGTGACATCATAAGGCGTGGCCTTACCAGACTTAACCAAGTCCGCCACCGCCATATCTAACGCCAATTTTCCAGTCGCACCAGGAAGACGAATAGCTTCTTCAGGAGAAGGCACTTCATAATTTTTAGATAGCTCTAACGCTTTTTGTTTTGCATCAAATAACAAACGGTCACGATTCATCGTGATACCATCTGTGTCTTTTAGGTAACGAACTTCTTTTGCTTCTTGTGCAGATTTTGCAACCTTAGCCAAAGCAATCGTTTCGAACGCTTTACGCACCGCCCCCATAGGGGTGTTTTTAGGTGAGAACCAGATTTTCTTTTCACCCGTGACGCCGCCAACGGCCTTATCATAATTTGCGCGTTCTTCTTCCTGATAACGCAGCACCATTTCTTTACAGCCACCCCACCCTGGGATTAAACCAACCCCAACTTCAACCAAACCAGTATAGGTTTCGGCATGTGCCTGAACGTGGTCGGAATGTAAAAGAATTTCACATCCGCCACCTAAGGCCATACCACTGGGCGCAGAAACAACCGGGAAAGGCGCGTATTTCAAGGCTTTATAGACTTTTTGACCACCAGAAACGAGGGCTTCGATTTGTGGCCACATCGCAATATTCATCGCAAAGATAGCGAGGCCTAAATTCGCACCTGCGCTAAAATGTGACCCTTCATTATAAATCACCATCGCCTTATATTCTTTTGATCCATCACCGATTAGCTTTATAGCTTGGTGGTAGGCATCAAAAACTTGGTCATCCAACGCATTCATTTTACCTGTAAATTCAACACATAAAACACCATCGCCGACATTCCAGACAGAGGCACTACCCGTTTTAATAACGGGTTCAGCATTCAGTTTAATATCACGCAGCAGCAACACGCCGTCCGGGCGTTTAACATCATGGTATTTTCCATCTGTTCCAAAGGCCTGCAACTTACCATTTTTAACCTTATAGAACGCACCGTCACCAACAGCTTCCAACAATGGAGGAACATCAATTCCTTCTTCTTTAAGCTTATCAGCAAACCATTTAGGGCCGCTTATTTCCTCAGACCCAAGGGCGTCAATCATCTCAAAAGGCCCCTTTTTCCAATTTGTCCCAAGGCGCATCGCCTCATCAACACGCGCAATATCATCCGCAATTTGCGGCACAAGCGAGGCGGCATAAGCCAGTGTTTGGCTCAAAACTTTCCACGCGTAATGACCACCAATGTCGTCAGTTTCAACAACGGCGCGCAAACCTTTTTTACCCGCCTTCACAGACTCTAATTTTTGTTTGTTGCTTTTGCGATACTGACCTTCCTCAAACTTCTTTGGGTCAAGCTCTAACGTTTGTTTTTCTTTTGTACCTTTAGGGGCGTCAGGATTAAGACGATAAAAACCGCCCTTACCTTTACGGCCGTTATAACCCGCTTCAATCATCTGCCCAACAAAAGGATAGTCCGAATAAATTTTTCTATATTCATCATCCTGCGGTAAATTGGCGAGCATTGAATTAGCAAGGTAAGGCATTAAGTCCACCCCTACCAAATCAATCAACCCAAAGACCGCTGTCTTTGGGACGCCAATAGGTTTACCCATCACCGCGTCAGCCACCTCCAGCGGGACATTATCTTCCACCGCGACATTCAACGCGGTTTGCATCCAAAATACCAGCAGACGATTCACGATAAATCCAGGCGTATCTTTACAATGAACGACACCCTTACCAAGCTTCACATCACAGAAATTTGTAATAGTTTGTAGCGCGTCTTTATTAGTTTTATCACTGCTAATAACTTCAAGAAGGCGCATATAACGTGGGGGGTTAAAGAAATGCGTAATCATGAAATCTTTAACAAATTCTTCTGGCTGACCTTCTGATAGTTTAGCCAATGGAATAGTCGATGTATTGGATGTAACGATAGAACCTTTTTTACGATGCTTTTGAATTTTTTCGTAAGTAGCATGTTTGATTTTTAAATCTTCCAAGACAACTTCAACAATCCAATCACAATCGCTGATTTTTTCTAAATCATCTTCAAGATTACCGACCTCAATCAGCTTTGCATTGCGTTTTGACATGAAAGGTGCAGGATCAGTTTTCAGCATTTTAGCCACCGCGCCTTTCGCGATCACATTACGATCTTCGGCATCTTTAGGCACAATATCAAGCAGAACCACGGGCAATCCTGCATTCGCAATTTGCGCCGCAATCCCGCTTCCCATCACACCTGCACCAATAACGGCTACTTTTTTAATCTCAGTCATTTTTTAATCCCTTTTTATTATAACTATTCCATACTTCTCTAAAATTACTAATATCATTAAACCAATCAGCTGTTTTAGGGCATATCCACGACATTAAATCGTAAGCATTTTGATAAGCTTGAATTAACTGAAACTCATTTTTAATAATTGGCTCTAAATGTGCAATTTTATTTCTTAACTTGAGTGATTGCTTAAGTCGACTCTCTACATCAGAGCGAATTGGTGCCCCTAACTTATGTGGAAAACAATGACGCAATGCAGGTATCCAAAATTTTTGTTCGTAAGGAGCGTTTGTTAGATGTATCCAAAATCCAAAATTTAATTCTGCTATTAAATCAGGAATTATGTACCCGTTTTTTTTATTTTTAGTTAAGTCCTTAATAGCTTTTTTAAGTTGTCTTTGATGAATAAAACCAAAAAATTTTTGATCTATATCCTCTGATAACCAATCATCTCTCTTAAAATGCAAGCTCAATTTCTCGTGAAAATTATTACGAATTAACACTTCTAATCCCGCTAAAATTACATATAGTTCTTTGCTATAAACTAGATTTCTTTTATAAAGCTCTTCAGCACCTACCCTACTGTTTTTACTCAACTTTTCGTAAGTGGCCCAACGTTCTTTAGATATTTTTTTTATGAGGAAATTTGTCATTTTATTGTTGACTCTTGTTGCATTGTGAGTCCATTGCATGTAGAATTATATACGAAGTTCCCCGGACCGTCCTATGCTGACCTAGTATCAGTACGACCCCGGGGCATTTTTTATCTAACATCTTTATATACCTTATGAAGCCAAAAGTTTTTTACGAATGGCAAAGATAACGTTGAAAGTAAGTAACCACCGCTGGGTACAAACGCCCCCAACATTGGATGGTTAAGACCTGCATAACGCATATAGAATACTGCAATTACATATGTCATCACCGCGATAGATATTCTCCGCACCCAAGATGTTTCCCACGCTTTATCTCCCTCAACACGGGCATTGCGTTCTTGAATAGCTTGGAAGTCATTTTCTGACACAGGGCTAAACACTCTCCAAAATAATCGCAGTTCCCTGACCGCCACCAATACACATAGTGGCAAGGCCAAGTTTTTTACCTTCGCGTTGCATCAGGCTGGCTAGTTTACCTGTAATACGCGCCCCTGACGCCCCCAAAGGATGCCCCAGCGCAATCGCGCCACCGTCTAAGTTAACTTTCGCGACATCTAACTTTAATTCTTCTAGCACCGACATTGATTGCGCCGAGAAGGCTTCGTTTAATTCAACAATT
Organism: uncultured Alphaproteobacteria bacterium; assembly: GCA_937931645.1. Lineage (GTDB taxonomy): Bacteria > Pseudomonadota > Alphaproteobacteria > Micavibrionales > Micavibrionaceae. The sequence goes on along the minus strand of CALHAR010000009.1, from coordinate 162,992 downwards.
TCAATATCGTCAATTTTAACCCCAGCGCGCGTCAAAGCTTTTTGTGTTGCAGGCACAGGACCAATCCCCATAATAGAAGCATCACACCCCGCCATAGCGACAGATTTAATCCGCGCCATAATAGGAAGGCCATGTTTCTTGGCATAGTCTTCAGACGCCACTAAAACCGCCGACGCGCCATCGGTTAATGGAGAGGATGTTCCCGCCGTCACAGTGCCATTTTCATCAAAAGCAAGGTTCAGACCCGCCAACGCCTCCTTCGTTGTACCTTCACGAATACAACCATCTTCGGTTACGTCACCAATCGGGACTATTTCATCTTTGAAAAGACCCGTTTTGCGGGCATTCGCCGCTTTGGTTTGAGAGTTCACCGCAAATTCTTCCTGCGCTTCACGGGAAATTTTATATTTTTTGGCCAGATTTTCTGCCGTTTCACCCATACCCATATAAGCCGCAGGGCAAACTTCCATCATGTCTGGGTTTGGCATCGGGTTAAAGCCCCCCATCGGGATACGGGACATCGATTCAACGCCCGCGCAAATAAACACATCACCCGCGCCCATTTGAATATAACCCGCCGCCATTTGCACCGTGGTCATAGAAGATCCACAAAAACGGTTTACAGTTGCCCCAGCAACACTATTGGGTAACCCCGCCAATTGAGCGACGATTTTTGCCAAGTTAAAGCCTTGTTCGGCCTCTGGAAAGGCACACCCCATTAAAATATCTTCAATATCATCAGCATTTGCGCCAGTCTCAGCGATTAAAGCCTTAATAACCTCTGCGGCCATAGTATCAGGGCGGGTTTTCGCCAACGCCCCCTTACCAGCAAAAGTGAAGGGAGAGCGTTTATAGCCACAAATTACAACAGGAGTTTGCATGAAAAAGAACCTTTCGATAAAGCATTTTAAATTCTGAAAAGATTTTATAGGATATAGAAGCACAAATCTATAACTGCTTTGGCTTTTTCACGATAAGCCTAGACATAAAAATATCGTTGACCCATCAATATAGTTTTGACAGAGCGCAAAAAATAAGCCATTAACTCTATCTATAATAATTATGCCTTCGGATTGACCCGTGGCAATGTTAATAGAAAATTCGAAGGAGTAAGATCTATGTCAAAAGGATTAAAACGCATATGTATGAACTGTGGAGCCCGTTTCTACGATTTAGACAAAACCCCAATCATATGCCCTTCTTGTGAGACAGAATTTACAGGTGAAATTAAAGTAAAATCCCGTCGTGGACGGACCGCAACAGAAGAAATCATCCCCGTTAAAGAGGCAGAAGTAAAAAAGCCAGAAGTCGAAGAAAAAGAGGACGAGGACATTGATGATATCGATGCAGATGATGATATTGTTAGCCTTGATGACGTTGATGAAGACCTCGATGATGAGGATGACGAAAATGCAACCTTGACGATTGATGCGGACCCTGATGATCTAGAAGATGATCTAGATGATTTAGAGGATGATCCCGAAGAAGAAGACGATCAGTAGAACACTCACGCGTTTCCTACATAATCCCTATCAATGCAATAAGGTATAAGCTCACGGTCGATTGGCTTTTCATGAGTATTATCAATCTCATATAAGCTACGTTGGCTGGGATGAATTTTATATAATCTTAGAATACGATTATAATCTGGAACTTGACCACTCACAATTTGTTTCATTATAAATAGGGCCGCCACATACGCGCGTTTCGCCGAACGGTTATTTAAAAGAAGGGGGCGCGATTTTGTTTTAATATCAAAAATAAAATTATCTTTCGATAAAGACTCGTTTAAACGTTCATGAATATTAAAAGATAAAACGCTATATTCATGACTTTCGTTTTGAATGGAATATGTCCATCCATTGATGCTCAAATTATAAACGTAACTTTTGGTATTGTTCTTTAGATAAATAGGAACGGGTTCAATTTTATAGGCAAGCCCCGTAATGGTTGCCTTCATGGGGTCCTTGGCAATAGCCTGACCATTTAATTCTTTTATAAAACCTAGGCTATCCCATCCACGTGGTGGCCAAGAATTGCCAAGCTCATTGTGTCTCGACATAGTAATACCCTGTTTAACTCACAGCTCTTTGTGACAATCATCACGGCTGTTTTATTTTTTTGATTATGATAAGTAAAGACTAAAAACTGAAAAGAATCAAGATTTTTCTAAAAATTGCTCAAGACTCATTAATTTTATTCTTGAGAGTGAGTAAATATAACATCACAAAATAAAAGATATAAAGCTCTTGCACCTCGCTAAACCTTACAAATAAAACGATATCAAATAATTCGGATATTTTTTCTATAAGCTGCGGTACAACGACAAATAAAGCGACAACCAATAGATTCTTAGTGGGTAAAAGCTCATCTAATTGAGCCGGAAGGGTCAATAAATTATATTTTTTCAATAGTGGAATAATCATCGTACCGATGACAATCGCTAATATCAATAATAAGCGTGGCTTCTGATCGAACCAAGACGACGTGTTATGCAGATTGGTTTCTTGTTGGTCATTCACCTCGCTCCAAAACTCCGGCGTTGCCCAATCCCATATATGTTGTCCCCAGCTAACCTCTTCACCCGCAACGTAAAAACAACAAAGCGCCGCCAAGGCAAACCAACCGCGCAAAATAAGGGTACGTGAAATCTTTGAATTAACCGTGCAATAAAGGGCCACGAAAAATGAAATTATCATTAATAATGCTTGCAAACTTTCATGTAATCCATTTTCGGAGTGCATAATGGAAAGCGTTTTAGAATCAATTGAAACCTCCAGGATAATTTGAATGCACATCGCAACGATAGGAATCCATAACCAATAAAGAGGAGCGAGTTGTTTTTTAGTCATCTATTAATTATCCCGTATTTATAAAACTTCTTATAAAAGTTAACTGATAAAGAAATAACATAAATTGACGACGTTGTTTATAAATATAATATATGGCACATTAAATTAATATAATACGCCCTTAACAAGGTATCAAAATGATGCGCTACAAAATATTCTCATTCTTATTTATCGCTATCGCTCTATCTGGGTGTTCGCATAAGAAGTTGGATACAAACTTACAGCGCCTTAACGATCAGCACATAGATGTCGCTATCCATTATCTTGGTATCCCTGACGATAAGTTCACCATTGATGATAGAGAAGTCTATATCTGGGGTCGTGAAAACTCAGAAACAATAGACAGACCTATCACAACTTATGGGGGTTATAATTCAGGAGGCGGCGCATTTGGCGGGGTTGGTGTCGTATTTGGTGCGCCATATTCAAGAAGCCGCAACAGATATTATTGCAAAATCAAAGTCATAACAAATAAAGACCAGATTATTGAGCGTATCGAACGTGACAGCACCACAGGGGCGTGCGCAAAATATAATGAAGCAGTTGATAATATTGAAAAAGATAACCTAACAGGTACTTTTCCCTCAAATTAAATCACTCCACCGTGACGGATTTGGCCAAATTTCTTGGTTGGTCAACGTCGGTGCCTTTGGCAACAGCAACATGGTATGACAAGAGCTGCACAGGGATAGTATAAAGAATAGGCGCAACAAAGGGGTGTACGTCCCCCAATGTGACAGACCATTTGGTTATGTCAGACATTTTTTGTGTCCCATCCCCATCAGAAAACAACATAATTTTACCGCCGCGGGCAACAGTTTCTTGAACATTCGATAATGTTTTTTCGAAAAGCCTATCATTGGAAGGGGCAATGACCACCACAGGCACATTTTCATCAATGAGAGCGATAGGCCCATGCTTCATCTCCCCTGCGGCGTACCCTTCGGCGTGAATATAGGATATTTCTTTCAACTTTAACGCACCTTCCAGCGCAATGGGATATAGACTACCACGAGCAATATAGAGCATATCACGCGCCTGAAAAACATTCCGCGCGATGTCTTTTATTTCTTCATCGTGGTTTAAAATTTGCGCCGCAACTTTAGGTAAATGACGCAAAGCATCGGCATAATCTTTACGATCATCTTCAGCAATCGTTCCGCGTTTAAACGCCAACGCCAAAACAAGACACGCCAGTGTTGTTAGTTGCGTTGTGAAAGCCTTGGTCGAGGCAACGCCAATTTCTGGCCCTGCTAATGTATGAAGGACTAAATCAGATTCACGCTCAATCGTGCTTTCAATTGTATTGACGATAGATAAAATAGTTTGGTCTTGGCGTTTACAATATCGCAACGCTTCTAACGTATCTAAGGTTTCACCCGATTGTGACACAAAGATACAAACCCCATCTTTTGGCAGTGGCGCCTCGCGATATCTAAATTCAGACGCAATATCAACCTCGCACGGAATACGAACAATTTGCTCGAACCAGTATTTCGCCACTAAACAGGCGTAAGACGCCGTACCACAAGCAATCAGCGTAATACGTGGCGCTTTATCAACCGCATCCAACACCTTATCAGGTAACGTAATCTCCCCTGTTGCAGGGTTAATAAATGAATTAAGCGTATCGCCAATAACTGCGGGCTGTTCATAAATTTCTTTCAACATGAAATGCGGATATTCACCCTTACCCGTTGTCGCGCCAGACTGCGCGGTAATACGGATTTGGCGGTCAACATTATCATTCTTTGCCGTATAAATACGAACCGAATCTTTGGTCATAGTGACGCGGTCACCATCTTCTAAAAAACATATTTTTTTGGTTAAGGGCGCAAGCGCATAAGAGTCAGATGCCAAAAACATCTCGCCTTCACCATAACCCACCGCCAGAGGCGTGCCCTGACGTGCGCCAATCATTAAATTATGTTCGCCCGTGAAAATAAGCGCCAAAGCATAAGCACCTTCTAAACGGTCAAATGCTTTATCTGCCGCAATTTGCGGGCTGTCACCTTGTGTTAAATAATGCGTCACCAAATGTGCGATAACTTCAGTATCCGTATCGGTTTCAAACCGACATTGGAGACCTTTTAATTCCTCTTTAATCTCCGCATAATTTTCAATGATACCATTATGTACAACGGCAACTTTTTCGGTCGCATGCGGATGCGCATTATTGGTTGTTGGACCACCATGGGTCGCCCATCTTGTATGGCCAATGCCAATATTTCCCTGCAAGGGGCTTTCCTTTAGTAAATCTTTTAAATGAACCAGTTTGCCTTCGGCGCGACGGCGGTCAATATGGCCGTTTTTTAAAGTGGCTATCCCCGCAGAATCATATCCACGATATTCAAGACGCTCTAGCCCTTCCAAAACTCTTGGTGCGGCGTCTTCATTCCCTACAATTCCAATAATTCCACACATATTATTTAATCTTCTTCACGTTTCTTTTGTTCACTTTTAATATTACGATATTGCGTTGCCCAACCTGGGTGGTTTTCCTGTTTAGAACGGCCAATCGCCATCGCATTTTCTGTGATATTTTTATTTATATTTGACCCCGCCGCAATAATAGCGCCATCATCAATGTCCACAGGGGAAATAATTGTACTGTTTGACCCCACAAAAACATTTTTACCAATGTGGGTTTCATGTTTAAAAAACCCATCATAATTGGCGATGATTGTTCCCGCACCGATATTGGTTTTTTCACCGATTGTTGCATCCCCTAAGTAGGAGACATGTTTGGCCTTTGCACCAGCTTTTAAGTGCGATCGATTAACCTCAATAAAGTTACCAACGCTCGCCCCTTGGCCAATCACCGATTTAGGGCGGATACGAGCATAAGGGCCAATTTCTGCACCTTCTTCAATAATAGCACCCTCAATATAAGAGAACGCATGAATAACAACGTTATCTTCAATAGACGTCCAAGGACCCAAATACACATTTGGTTCAATGATAATATCTTGGCCAAATTCTGTATCCCAAGAAAGTGTCACACTTTCTGGATCCATCATTGTCACACCTTGTTGCATCGCTTTTTGACGCAATTTTTGTTGCGCAAGCTTTTCATGGGCGGCGAGTTGTTCGCGATTATTAATGCCCCAGCTTCCTTCAATATCAACATTAAAGACTTTTGTTTTAATGCCATCTTTGGCGGCAATTTGGGGAAGGTCAGTTAAGTAATATTCATTTTGCGCATTATCATTCGTAATTTGTTCAACCCAGTTTGATAGCTTATCAGCAGGGATACAATAATTAGCGGCATTCCCCTGTTTAATCTTCAGCTGTTCTGCGGTGCAGTCTTTTTCTTCAATAATAGATTTTAAATAACCATCACCGTCCAACATTAACCGCCCCAGTCCCGCAGGATCGTCAAGCGTCACCGCCATCGCGGCAATACCGTCATACTTAATCATATCTTGAATAACAGTTAAATTCACAAAAGGCTCATCCCCCATTAAAATAAGGACACGGCCTTTAAAATCTTTTAAGTGCTCCAGCGCAGGTTTCACCGCATCGCCTGTTCCATTTTGTTCTTTTTGGAAAACAACCAAATGTGGAGAAACGGCATCAACAACCTCGTCCATGCCAGGCGCAGTCACAACAATAAACTTGGTCGGGTTCAAGCTTTCGCAAGTTTCAATCAACCACCCCAGCATCGGCCGCCCAGCAATTTTATGCATCACTTTTGGTAAGCCAGATTTCATTCGGCTTCCTTTACCGGCCGCCAAAATAATAATCGCAAGGTTTGAGTTCTCTGTCATAGTAACATTTCTATATAAAATAGCGCATCAAACAAGTCACAACATGTTGCAAAAAGTGACATATATTAAGGAAGCTTCCGAAATTATTTATCTTTTAAGGTTAGGGCTTTACCCTCAGTTTCATACTGCGTCATATGCATAAAAAGCGTACCATAGGATGTCTTCACACGTACCTTTACGGGTACAGCAACCGCACCTTCTTGTATTTGGGCAAACCAGACGGTTGGTATAGTGCCCTGCTCACGCCCTTGCTCTTGAATAGACATCCAGCCACGAGGTTTTTCATGCCACTTCCCTGCAATAGGCTGTACTTCTGCGCTGCATTCTACAGCAGGCCCGCTATAGGCATTCCAGCGAGATCTTTCCAATTCAACTTGCTTTTTCTCCTTAAAGACCAGCTTAAAGCGGCGCTTACCATCAAAAACATCTGTTGTTCCTTCGCACTTATCTGTCTTGGCAATAACCTGCATTGTATTTAAGGTCGCTGTTAAAACATCGCTCGTTCCTTGCGTCAGCTTCGCATCAACTTTTCGGAACGATTCAGCCTTCCCCCCATCTTTGACACTGTAAGACTTAAAAGAACCATCTTTATTATAGCTATATTTTTTAATTTCTTTGCTATCGCGCCACGTCGTTGTCGATTGATGCAATTCTGGTTTATGAATTGTTTGTTGCCAGCCGTGACTTTCAAATTTACCCTGCCATGGCGCTAACTTCGCCAATAAACCGTGCGTTTTGGCGGTTAAAGAAAGGCTATAACGCTCGCTTCCTTTCATATCGACATTGAGGTTGGCCTGCAGAGCGTGAATACCGCCTGCATAAACATCATACTGAACTTGTTGCTGACCCTGATGAAGCGGTGATTGCGCAAAAGAAGGTAAAGCCAATAAAAAAGCAGCAACGAATAAAACACTAGCTGTAATGGCCAACCAATGTAAGAGATCGCGCGCCTGTGCCTTCTTTGAATTTTTTAACACCTTTGGCTGTTTCATCGTTTATACCTCCTAAGTCCATATCTTTGATATTCTTTGAGCGTAGCATAGACCGTGCCTGCCAAAGAAGTAAATGATGCGCGTTTGCGTTGCGCCCTTGCTCCGATGACCAGCCAATTTGATAGGTCGCGCTTTGTCCATGACATAAAAACATCACAGTCGCGATATCACACTCGCCTATACTCGCCTTACCAATAACCATAGGGGACTCTAATGTTGAAAATAAGGCAATATTATCCAGCAACTTAGGAGAAACACCTGAATAGCCGCGGCTTTTCTTATCTTGTACGTATGTTTGGCGTAGCCACGGGTAAAATTTACCCTGATCATCCCATGTGATTGTTACATCATCACGCCCTTCTGCTTTTTTCAAAGCACCGCGCCAGTTGCTTTTTAGATTTGTCCGTGCGGTTTCATCGTCCATGTCTAAATCCCACCATAAAGTTTGGTATTTGGCACTATTTGAAACAGGGGTAAGGCCACATTGTGTGAGGATTTTTTCTATCGTCATCCCTGATTCAATTTCAGGGATAATACGTCTTTTACGGCCAAAGCGTTGTGGGAACTGCGCGTTAAAAATTTTAAAAAACGCACTAATATGCGCCGCGCCGCCATAACCATCAAACCAGAGCGGCCCACGATCTAAAATAACGCCATGAAATAATTTAAACAAAAAACTAGCCTCGGTGATTTGCACCAATCCAGCTTCCTGACCATCAATCATAATCACACCCCAACGCGCCCGTTGGTGCTGTAACTTACAAATGGCGCGGGCATAATGGTAACTTTGTAAGACATTGCTGCGCTTGATCGTCTTAAAACGTTCTTCCCACTCGGCCACGCTTAATTTATTCCATGTAATGTCACATTTCATGGGCATATTATAACGTCATTAAATATGTTAGATATAAAAAAACGGCTCAATTTAGGATATTTAAAAATGCTGATAGAACAACTTTTAATCGGATGTTTCATGATTGGTTTAACCGTTATTATTCATGCTATATCCCTTGATAGATTAGTCATCTTTCTTGAACAGATAGGCCCTAAAATCTTTAAGATTTTCAATAGATTGTGGAAAATGCCGATGATGGTGATGGCTGTCTTAGGTGTTTTCTTAACTCATATTTTACAGATTTGGTTATGGGCTTTCCTATTTTATTATTTGGCGCCTGATATCCTGCAAGATATAGAAACCGCTTTATATTTTTCAACCAGTAGCTTCACAACTGTCGGTTTTGGGGATATCTATTTAAATAAAGAATGGAGATTGCTGAGTGCATTTGAAGCGGCGAATGGATTCATTTTATTTGGCTGGAGTACCGCTTTTATCTTTGAAATTATCTCAAAACTCTATAAAGATGACCCTATTCAAAAAACAAAATAGAAGAAAATTAAAACCATGGAAAATATTATCAACCAAGCGTGGGAAAACCGCGACCAAGTTAATTTAGAAACTAAAGGTGAAATCCGTGATGCGGTGCAGTCTGCTCTAAATAGCCTTGATAAAGGTGAAGCGCGTATTGCTGAAAAAGTTGATAACCAAGGAAAAAAAGAGTGGCATGTCAATCAATGGCTTAAAAAAGCAGTTCTTCTTTCTTTTCGTTTAAATGATATGAGCGCCATTTCTGGCGGCCCTGGAAATTCTACATGGTGGGATAAAGTACCGTCTAAATTTGATAGCTGGGGTGATGCTACCTTTAAAACAGCAGGCTTTCGCGCTGTTCCTAATTGCATTGTCCGTCACTCTGCCTATATCGCCCCTCATGTTGTTTTGATGCCCAGCTTCGTTAATTTAGGGGCCTATGTTGATACAGGAACTATGGTTGATACATGGGCGACAATCGGCTCATGCGCACAAATTGGTAAGAACTGTCATATCTCTGGCGGGACAGGAATCGGCGGTGTTTTAGAACCGCTACAAGCAGGCCCTGTTATTATTGAAGATAACGTCTTTATTGGCGCCCGCAGTGAAGTTGCCGAAGGCGTTATCGTCGAAGAGGGTGCCGTTATCTCTATGGGTGTATTCTTGGGTGCCTCGACCAAGATTGTTGATCGCGCCACTGGCGAAGTCCATTTTGGTCGTGTTCCTGCCTATTCTGTCGTTGTCCCGGGAACATTGCCAGGCAAAACACCCGATGCCCCGCATCTGGCCTGCGCCGTCATTGTGAAGCGTGTCGACGAGAAAACGCGCTCCAAAACCTCTATCAATGATTTGCTACGCGATTAAACGTCTAAAAACTTACTCAATAATAGTTTTCAGCCATTTTTAGCGTTTTTTATGCTATGATTGGCGTATTCTATGGGTATTATTCAGTTTAATTGTAATTATTTGTCATATTTTACTTGATTTGTCAGCGTTTAATGCGTAAAAGTTTTTTTACCATAACTTTAGATAATATTTTAATGACTAAACTCACCGACCCATCCCCTCCTGCTATAACACCGTCATTTTCGAACGTGACAGGGACGGCTGACGACTATTCATTAAAAATTAAAACCAATATCAGACTTTTATTGCAAGGTATAGAAGATGGCTATCCAACCAAAGCCAGTATCAATACAGATGAAGCCGAAGCAGGCATTAAAAAGAAATTTGAAGAATTCTTAATTGGGTGTGAATTTCACATGGCGCAAAAAGATTTTGAAGCGACACTGGCAGAAAGTAAAAACCGAAATGACGGAAGTATTGGGTGGTATCATCAATTATCCCACATTCGACAATTTTTACACTTAGTTAAAAATGGCGATATTTCTTTAGAACAATTAGAAGAATATGGCGGACTTGAAACAGCCATAAGAACCGCCCTAAGACATGACTCTATCGAAGATTTTGGAATAAGTTTTATACAGTTTGAACAAAAAAAACAACAGGAGATAAAAGCCACAGCGCAAGAGCTAGAAAAGCAATATCCTAACTTTAAGAAAGGAGATTGGATTCAAAAAGAACAAAAAAATCTACAAATACTGATTTCAAACTTGAAATTAATGACTAAAAAAATGGCTACATTCGACGAAACGGGCAAGCCAAAATCTCATGACGATGGCCGTATGGATAAAATAAGTCTCTTCAAAAATACCCGTGCCTATACTCACAATATGATAGAGTCTGAAAATGCATCACCTATCGTATGGGTTTTGAAAATTTTTGACGGAAGCCATAACTTGTCTTCTATGATAGGCGCGCCTAAATTTACCGCACCGCGCCGTCTTAAATACGCCAATGAGCGCGAAGATATGTATGGCCCTCGTCTCGGTTTTACTAAGCAAGCAATGGATAAATGGCCAACATTTAAAAACGCAATCCAAAAAGCTGACCATTATATGGGAGCAGTTCTCTATACAAATATCGGATATCTTGAATATGTAGATCAAGACAAAGCCTATCCCAATGACGATATAAAGCATAATGATGGGGAGCATGTTTATCCTTTAGGAATTGGTAGATATTTAAAACGCGCCACTTCTATAGACAAGCCATGTGGCTTATCCCCTCTTCATAACCTCTTAGATATCATTAAAGATCAAGCGCTTAATCATGAAGACAAAACAACAAGAATGCGTGCCAATTTATTTTGGCAAGCCTCTCTTAAACCTGTTTTAGAAAAATTCTCTTCTGCCTTCCCGCAAATTAACGAGAGCAAACCAACTGGTGTCGCTCCAAATCCAAAACCATAGTTTATTTATATATAATTTCCCTTCATTAACGTTATTCATTCTGATACAGATACTGAATGATAAACGTCACCACTTTGACCCAAGATTTAGTTCGCTGTGCTTCTGTAACCCCAGAAGATGCGGGCGCGCAAGATATTCTTAAAAAACCATTACAAGATATGGGGTTTGAGATTTTCGACCTTCCTTTCGAAGGCAATAACGGCAACTATCCCGTTAAAAACTTCTTTGCCCGCTTAGGAACGGGTGCACCGCATTTTTGTTATGCGGGGCATACGGATGTTGTCCCTGTCGGTGACGAGGCCGCATGGAGTCACCCGCCTTTTGATGCCGTTATTGAAGATGGCATGATGTATGGGCGCGGTACATCTGATATGAAGGGGGCGAGTGCCGCCTTTGTCACAGCCCTCTCAAAATTTTTGGCCAATAATAAAAATTTTAAAGGGTCTATCAGCCTTCTTATTACGGGGGACGAAGAAGCCGAAGCCCTCAACGGAACCGTCCGTGTTTTGGAATGGATGCGCGACAACAACCATATTCCAGATGTTTGTATTGTTGGGGAATCATCCAATATTAAAGAGCTAGGCGAAGAAATTAAAATTGGTCGCCGCGGGTCTTTATTAGGCACCTTAACCGCCCGTGGAAAGCAAGGACACGTTGCCTATCCTCAGTTTGCGGATAACCCCCTGCCCCGCCTCAGCGCCATGGTAACGGCGTTAAGTACGTTTGAATTTGACAAGGGAACCAAAAATTTTTCTGCTACAAATTTAGAAATCACAAACATTGAGGTTGGCAATACAGCCAGTAACGTCATTCCCGCAGAAGGTCACCTGAAATTTAACATTCGCTTTAATACGCAATGGACAATGGAAACATTGGATAAAAAACTACGTGAAATTTTAGATAACGTCACAACAAAATATGATTTAAAAACTGGTGGTAATGCCCAACCCTTCTTAACCGAGCCAGGGGAGTTTACCGATCTTGTCCGTAACGTCGTGCAAAAACATACAGGTAAAACAGCCAAGCTTTCGACCAGTGGTGGAACATCTGATGCCCGCTTTATCTCACAATATTGCCCCGTTGTAGAATTTGGTCTGACCAATGAAACCATACATCAAGTTGATGAATGCCTAAAAATATCTAACTTGGAAAAGTTAGTTGATATTTATGAAAATATTCTGACAGATTCTTTTTCATAAAATTTAAACCCTCACTGATAAAAAAATAATTTTTTTATCATTATTTTTGTAACGATCTATAGCCCCCCTTGCGAATGAAATACTGAGATTAACAACATGGTGTGATTTTCCTTCCCCTGTTTGTTACACCAAGTTTCTCTCGTTTTAATGAAGAGCCTTCTTTGCGTAAGCAAAAAGATTCTTTTTGGACCTTAAGACTACCCTGCATGTGGTTGCTGTTGCCCCCCAGTTTTAGCAACCCATGCAGGTTTTTTTATACGCGGCACGTTTTTTAAATATAACTGATTGATTCAAGGAATAACCCATCACCAGGGGCCGTTGGTCCGCCATGTGATCTATCTTTTGCTTCTAAAGCTACCCGTACATCATCGGGCTTCCATTTTCCTTCACCAACCAAGGCAAGGGTTCCTGCAATATTTCGAATTTGATGATGTAAAAATGCCTGACCTTTTGCATGAATAAGAATTTCCTGTCCGTTCAGAATATTTTTTGATTCAACATATAACTCATCAATACTACGTATTGGGGATTTTGCCTGACAATTACTATCGCGAAAACTGGTAAAGTCATGCTCACCAATAAGATGTTTGGCGGCCTCATTCATCGCCGCAATATTTAAAGGTTTTTTAACCCACCACGCCATACCTTTATCCAAAGCCAAACTGTAAGGGCGATTTATCATACGATACATATAATGTTTTTGCTTTGCGCCAAAACGAGCATGAAATTTTTTATCTACTTCTTCTGCATGTATAATAGCAATCGGCTGAGGAAATAAATGCGCATTGATCGCCTTTGCCAAACCAAACCCTGTCAAAGGACGGTCTTCCCCGTCCGCACCTTTATAACCCAAATCAAAATGGGCAATTTGCCCACGCGCATGAACCCCCGCATCAGTCCGCCCAGCAACGACTATAGAGATTTTTTGCTGACAAAATTTATAAATGGCGGCTTCGATTTCACCCTGAATAGTCGGGATATCTGGTTGCCATTGAAAGCCATAATAAGCCCCACCATTATATTCAAGTGTAACTTTCCAACGCGTCATGAAAGAACATCACCCTGTTTACAATACCCCCCATTAAGGGCATCTGAAATATTCATTGGCTTCTTATTTTCAGGTTGAATTTTTTGTAATTGTAACACTGTATTATTGCCGCATGAAATTTTTCCATTATCTAAAAAACTTCCCGCTTTAGTATTTGTAGTCTCATTCAAAACAACCGCTTGGATTATTTTGAATCTTTTACCATCGCTATCCAAACACCATGTTCCTGGCCACGGGTTCAGGCCACGTATTTGGCAATTAATTTGTATCGCAGTTTGTTTAAAATCAATACAGCCATCTTCTTTGGTCAATAATTTACAATAAGTGGCCACTTCATTATTTTGCGGAACGCTTTTCAACATGCCCGTCTGCGATAAATTATCAAGGCATTCGGATAGTAAAGACGTCCCACACTGCCACAGTTCATGATTTAGCGTTTCAAATGTTTTTACACCATCAATCACACAGCGTTCTTGTACGATAATAGGCCCTGTATCCATTGATTTCTCTAGGCTCATTACCGAAACACCCGTTTCGGCATCCCCCTGCCAAATGGCATATTGAATAGGCGATGGCCCTCGCCAGCGCGGTAATAAAGACGGGTGAATATTAATGCAGCCAAACTTGGGGGCATCTAAAACAGATTGCGGTAACAGCATGCCAAAAGCGGCAACGATAGCCACATCTAAATTTAAACCATCAAAGGCTTGAACATCTTCCGCGGCTTTAAAATTAATTGGGTGCCTAACCTCTATGCCAGCACTTTCAGCCATAAGATGAACGGGTGTTTTTTCTAATTTTTTATGACGACCCTTTTCACGTGGAGGTTGCGTATAAATACAAACCAAATCATGTGGCCCATCAATCAAGGATTGTACTGTTGGGCAGACAAAATCAGGTGTCCCCATGAAGGCTATACGTAAAGGCTTCACCATAATTAAAGTACGTTCGTTTCTTTATTTATTTTCTTCATTTTTCGCAATATCATATTGCGTTTCAAACTAGATAAATAATCAATGAACAGAACCCCATTTAAATGATCTATCTCATGCTGAACACAATGAGAATGAAGCCCATCAAATAACTCTTCATGTGTTTGACCCTCTTCATCTTGAAATTTAACACGCACCTGCGCAGGGCGTATTACTTCACCATATTGGTTTGGCATAGACAAACAACCTTCGTCATAAACAGATTGATGGTCCGATGACCAGATAACCTCAGGATTAATGAAGGCGCGCGGTGTTTTTACAAGCTCTTCTTCCTCACGCTCGCCGCTTCTATACCCTGCCTCAATCGTCAGGACACCATTAATTTCTGGGCCGTGTTGCCACACACCTTCAGGAAGGTCCATGACAAAAACACGGTTAAGCTTTCCAACTTGGTTGGCAGCTAAACCAATACCTGCAGCATGGTGCATCGTTGCAACCATACCCTCAATTTGAGACTTTACATCCTCTGTAATAGTTTCAATTGTACTGGCTGTTTCTTTCAAAACAGGGTCTGGAACGTTTATAATTTTATAAATATTTGCCACGTTACGCTACCTTCGAATCACTTTTGTTTTTTAAATCAATCAATGTCGATTCCTCAATCTCTTCACTAATCATCTCACTCGGCAAAGATTTTGACGCCTTCGCACCCAATTCTTTTAAGGCTTCTGTACGGCCTAAAATATTTCCTTTACCCATCGATAACTTATTCATAGCACCACCATAAGTGGTTTCCAATGTTTTAATATTACGACCTAACGCCTGCATATCCGTTACAAATCCAACGATCTTATCATAAAGCGCGCCGCCTTTTTGGGCAATTTCAACGGCATTTTGGTTTTGTAAAACAAGGCGCCATAAAGAAGATATTGTCCGCAAAGAAGAGTGAAGCGTTGAAGGACAAACGATGGCCACACCACGATTCCAGGCAAAGCTATGTAGTTCTTTATCATTTTGTAATGCCGCCATATAGGCATATTCAATAGGAATAAACATCAATACAAAATCTGGTGTACCTAACTTTTCTGTATCTTGATATTTTCTTTTTTCTAAATCTTTGACATGCTGACGGATAGAATTTAAAAATTGTTTTAAATGGTTGGCGCGCTTAACATCATCTTGCTCACTATTCCATCGCTCATAATGCGTGAGTGACACTTTTGAATCGAGAATAATATGTTTATTTTCTGGTAATTTCACAATCACATCAGGTTTTAACGTTTGACCCGTTTCAACATGTTTCATACCCATGCCGCTTCCTTGGGTTATATAGTCTATATCTTTTCGCAAGCCCACTTCTTCTAAAATACGCTCTAAAATAACCTCACCCCAATCACCCTGAACCTTGCTGTCACCCTTTAATGCACTGGTTAAACCTTCGGCTTGTAATGTTATTTTATCATTGGCTTCGACAATCGCTTTAATTTGTTCTTTTAAGGCAAACTGCTCCTTGGCTTGCGAACCAAAGCTGTCATCTACTTTCTTTTGAAAGTCTTGAATCTTATCTTTTAACGGACTTAAAATTTGATCGAGATTTTCTTGGTTTTGTTTTTTAAAGCGCGTGGTTTTTTCATCAAAAATTTTATGCGCTAAATTCTCAAACTGAGCCTCAAATAACTTTTCATCTTGTTTGCGTAAATTAATTTGCGCCTCAAAGGCAGATTTTTCTGTTTGGGCGCGCACCAAGTTTTCTTGCGTCAGTTGGAACTTTTCTTCCAAAATACGTTTTTCTTCACTTGCTTGGGATAAGCTCTCTGTCGCTTGACGCAAGCGTTCTTTTAAAATCGCCCGCGACCAAAAGAAAAGCACACCGCCAATCAAAACACCGAGAAACGCACCAATCAGCAACGACAAAACATCAAAGCTCATCGTTCCTATGGTCAAATTTGGTAAATTCATGATATCATTCATAATAGAACAAACAATAAACTAAATAGCATGGCATTTACAATAAAAACCGCAGAAAATAACAATAATCACCCCGAAATACGCCGCGAAAAACGGCATAAACGGACACATACAAGACAGTTAAAAAAACAGGGCGGGAATGCGATGATATATGTGCTCATCGCCTTAGCCTTGTTTGGCGGCCTTACTATCACCTTATCCAATCAAAATACGCAAGCAGACGGACAAAATATAAGTGATGAACAAGCCACCTTTTATGCCGCCGAGCTTATCACGTACGCCGCCAGTGCCCGGCAAGCCGTGGAGCTGTTACTCGCAAGTGGGTCAGAAATAGATGATTTAGACTTCATCAACCCCACAGACGCAGCGTTTAATACAGGCTCGCATGCTGATAAAATATTCCACCCTTTAGGCGGTGGATTAAGTTACACCCCCACATTGAACCCAAATATTCAAAATGACGCGAGCACCGCCTGGGTCACCAACAATAATATCAATGTGGATTGGACACCAAGTACCTCAAATGATGGCATTTTAACCGCTTATTTGATTGCAAGACCTGTTTGTGAGGCGCTGAACAGGAAAATAACAGGCTCTGACGTTATCCCTGTAACGCTTAGCCCACATAGCGATTACTTTTTACCTACCTCAACAAAAAATTTAACAATCGCCGAATGTCCTGGATGTGAGGGGTATTCTTCTTTATGTATTGCTAATAACACAAATGATAATTACTCATTTTATGACATTATTGCAGCGCAGTAATAATCGTCCTAAAATTTTCAATACCCTTATTTTTTAAAGCACTGGTTTGAACAAAATCAGGATGAGCAGCACCATGCTTTTTCAAACATGCTTTTAAATCAGCTTGAATTTTTTCCATTTCAAGTTTTTTAGATTTATCACATTTTGTTAAAACAACACGGTAAGAAACAGCCGCTTCATCCAGCATATGCATTAAATTTTCATCGCTCTCTTTTAGGCCATGACGACCATCAATAAGAATAAAAACCATGCGTAAGTTAGGGCGGCCACGCAAATAATCATTAATCAATCTGTTCCATTCACTGCGTTGTGTCTTTGAAACTTTCGCATAGCCATAGCCCGGCATATCAACCAGATAGAGCTTTCCGCCTAAATCAAAAAAGTTCAACTGTTGCGTGCGCCCCGGTGTATTAGAGGTACGCGCCAACGTATTACGTCCTGTCAAAGCGTTGATAAGCGAGGATTTACCAACGTTAGAGCGCCCCGCAAAGGCCACTTCTGTACGATCTGCATTTGGTAATTGTTCAAGTCCCGCAACCCCCAAAACAAAATCACAAGGCCCTGCAAACAACAAACGTGCATCATTATGTTGTTCATCAGAAAACTCTGGCGGCATTTCTGGTGATGATTGAGATTTTAGATCATCACTCATTATTTTTTCTTCTTAGATTTTTTTGGTTTTGGTTTTGAAATTTTTACAGGTTTTTTATCTACAGATTCTTCTATAGCTTCCGCGCCTTCTTTCGCCAGGTCACCTGTCATATCAACACCATCAGCCGTGGCAGGTTGGCGTTTATTTTTTCCTAAAATATTACCAATCAAATCAACCTTCACGCCCATACGGGTCATAATGATATATTGCTGTATTGTTGAAAATAAATTGTTAAACGTCCAATAAATAACTAAACCAGCCGCAAATTGTGACAGAACAATCGTCATAATCCATGGCATCATCGCAAACATTTGCGCCTGTAGCTTATCAGCAGGCGGCGGCGATAATTTACGTTGTAAAATCATAGTAATAAGCATGAAAATTGGCCAAATACCAATGGCTAGGAAGCTGGGGCCATCCCATGGGAACAGTCCAAATAAGTTCCAAAAACTTGTCGGATCGGGCGCAGATAAGTCCTGAATCCAGCCAAAGAACGGCGCGTGGCGCATCTCAATAGTATTAGATAAAACCTTAAACAGCGAAAAGAAGATAGGGATTTGTACCAATATCGGCAAGCACCCTGCCATGGGGTTTACTTTTTCTTTTTGGTAAAGCTTCACCAGCTCTTTTTGCATTTGCTGTTTATCGTCTTTGTATTTCTCACGCAGCTCCGTCATTTGCGGGCCAATTTTTCGCATATTAGCGAAAGATTTAAACGACGTATTCGCTAACGGGAAAACACAAATACGTAAGCAAATTGTAAATAAAATAATCGCAATTCCAAAATTACCAACAAACCCGTAAAAGAAATTAATTACAAAAAAGAACGGGCGGGTTAGAAAATAAAATAAGCCAAAATCAACCGCCAAATCAAAATGCGGAACACCTAATTTTTTCTCATATTTATTTAATAAATTTAATTTTTTAGCCCCCGCAAAAACATTCATTTTTGTTTCAACCATACCGCCCGCTGGCGCGGTTAAGGGGTCTCCCGTTACATCGGCTTGGTATAAATCTTTAACCTGCTCGGTCGCTCCCTTGGTATAGACCATGCGGTACTTATTCTCAGACCCTTGTATAGGGATAAGAGCGGTATGCCAATCCTTTGTAGTCAGCCCAACCCAACCCTTTGTAGCGCTTTTCGTGATTAATGGCTCCTTACCCATCTTGCCATAAGTTTTTTCATATAACTCATCATCAAAATAACCAATGGGGCCTTCATGGACGATAAAACGCCCCATAAAATCTTCTGGAATATCACGTTGTGCAATAAGCGAATATGGGTATAAAACAATAGCGCCACTTGTATTATTCACCACGCGGTTAACAACCGTAAATAAATAATCCTCATTTAAAGAAACTGTCTGCTCAAAGGTTAACCCTTGTCCGTTATTCCAACGAAATGTGACAGGAGAATTTTTGGTTAATACATCACCAGCGGCCAAGCTCCATTTTGTCTTTGCATTTGGTAAACTTAGGTTTTTATCTGGAGAGACCCAACCATGTTCAACATATTTAGGGTGTGATGTTCCCGCAGGGTAAAGAACAACAGAATTTTCTTCACGATCGACTGTTTTAAAATATTGTTTTAACCCTAAATCATCCAAACGCGCGCCCGTTAAATTAAACGATCCAAAAACAAGATCACTATCAATTTGGACACGAACGCCCTGCCCGTTTTGTTCTGCGATAATTTCTTCGCGCGGCAACTCAACTTCATCGACAAGACCTGCGGCTTTTTGTTGTTCCAATGCGGTATTTTGTTGAATTTGTTGCGCCGCCCGCATTTGTTCTTTTTGCGGATCCAACACAAAATGACCGTAAGCAAACCAGAGTAATATTGAAATTAGTCCAAAAATAATAAGATTACGCAAATCTTCTGGATGCATTTTATCTTTTTGCTGCATTTTGAGGTCCTATTTTTATTTCTTTATACTACGAGTTTGGGAATGCTTGCGTTTATACCCGAACCACCCTTTCGATGCAATGGACTTCGTTTGACCCACATCGCTTACCTCGGGTACAGGGTCAATAAAATCCCCTTTATAGAAAGGCTGACACTTAAATATTCTTTTTATGCCTAATATGCTTCCTCGAATACTCCCTTGGGCTTGTATCGCCTCAGCCATATAGGCAGAACATGTGGGGTGAAAACGGCAATGAGAGCCCATCATCGGGGAAATTACCAACTGGTAAAATTTTATCACCTTAAGAAGGATAAATCTCATATTCCCTCGTCCGCCAAAATATCCATTTTTTTCAAGCACCAGCGTAAATCATTCTGTAGCTCCTCATAGGAGCGCTGTTGTGCCATCGCCCGACCAACAATAACAATATCTAAATTTTGCTGGTGATAATCAGGTAATACATCAAGAGAAATAGCTTTTAATCTGCGCTTTAAACGATTGCGCAAGACCGCTAATTTGCTTACCCGCTTACTCACCGTAAGGCCAACGCGGATACCTTTATCTTCGTTATCGAGAATTTCAATGATCAAACCTTTAGAAATCCATTTACGCCCCATCCGTTGCACACATAAAAAATCAGACCGCTTTTTCAAGCGGCCTATAGATTTTGTCTTTTCTTTACGTGCAAACATAAGTGTCAGGCCTTATTAAGCCTTAACGCTTGCAAAAGTGCAATTAGGCACTCAAGCGTGCGCGGCCTTTTGCGCGGCGTGCTGAAATAACACGACGGCCATTTTTTGTTGCCATACGGGCACGGAAACCGTGACGACGGGCACGAACAAGTTTACTAGGTTGGAATGTACGTTTCATGACGCTCTCCGCTTACTTTCTTGATAAATATTAAATTCTGATGCGGTTTATAAGCAACAAAACTAGATTTGTCAATTTTATCCTCACAATTTGGCGATATTTATTTAACGTGTCGCCTTAAGATACTATTAAGACTTGCGATTTATACTCAAAATGTCATTATAACAAGAATAATATGTGATTTTCTTCACATGCTTAAATAAACAAGGTCATTAAAAGGTTTTAGATTAATGTATATGGATGATAATTGGAATCCAGTTCAAGGTGAAGAACTGGCAGGGTTTTTAGACCAAATTAACCCGATTGGTGACAAATATAGCGTCACGGCAGCCACAACAAAAGTTGAATGGCGTCCGCTCCCTTTTTACGACCAAGTTGCCTTAATCCGTGTGAAAGACCCGGCTTGGACACCTAAAAACTTGTTTATCTATTATCTGACAGATCAGGGCAATCTATACTGGCTCAATGGAACATCTCCGCCTATTCATGAGATAAACGCCAAGGCACCTGTGAAAATTACAGATGATAACGTCTTGGATTATTTACGCTTTTTCTGCTTTTTCGTTCGTGGAGAAGAAGGGCCGTTTTTAATTGCTGAAAGCATGGAAGACACTTATGTACCAAAAGATTTAGATGATAAAACCAAAATGGTCATCGAAGGCACGGTACGTGAGGCTAGCTTTGAAAGCAAAGATGAAAACGGCAATTGGATGTGTGATGCCGTTGTTTATTACTCTAACGCTTTATTTATTGCCAATTTTTCAGTACAACCCAGCGGTATGATTGAAATGTTGAATGATGAGCCTATTGCGGCAGATCTCCCTGTAAAAATTGACGCTCCAGTCGCTTAAAACAACTTTTTAAGTAACATCAACATAAATAATAATATTCTTTCTGTATTTTAGACAAAAGATGGGGTCTATAACCCATTGAATTACAACGACAATATTTAAATTTTCTACTAAATTTTTATCGCACCTTTTGTTTATGTTACAATAATAGGATAGAAATCTATTTTATGTAATACAGGGCAATAAGAGAGATAAAAATGGGTCAAAAACAACAGCTTAACATTCGTTTTTCTAAAGTATTTTATACTTTCTTTGGGGCTCTTACTTTCATCACCATCGGCAGTAACCCTGTTTTAGCGCAAACTGTGAGCGATGTAAGTGAAAATATCATCGCCTCAACATCGCAGTTGCCTGGACTTATCACTGGTATTGCCTACCTTATTGGAACTGTCTTTGCCGTACACGGCATCTTAAAAACAAAAGATCATGTCGAAAGCCCCAACCAAACACCCTTAAGGCAGCCTCTTATTTCATTATTAATCGGGGGAAGCATGTTTGCCCTCCCCGTTATTTATGAGGCAATGGACAATCTGATTGATCCTGCAGCGGTAAACCAAGAGTTTAATGCAAATGGCGGCAGCTTACTAGGAGCCATATCTGGGGCGGCAGGCAGAGTTTTAGGATTGGTTCCAATTCAGGCTTTCGCAACAATATTAGATAACATCATTGAATCCGTTGAACAAGTACCAGGACTCATCACTGGTGTTGCCTATTTATTAGGATTACTGCTTGGTGTTGCTGGCCTTTTGAAAATAAAAGAACACGTTGAAGAACCAAGCCGAACCACCTTAAAAGATGCAATTGTAAGATTAGTTGTAGGGGGCATGCTTTTCGCCCTTCCTACAATATATAGTGCCATACGGACCTTAATTATCGGTGATGGCGCGGGTATTTTAGGCACCCTTATTGGTGGGGCTTATATCGCCACAACATCCGCAGGCGTAACAACCGAAAGTATCGGTGGAGGTGGGTGCATAGGTAACGCTGTAGGGTCGGCTATTGGCACGTTAACAGGGACAGGCGGGTTTGGTTTAGGCTCCGTTGTCTGTAATTTATTTATCAGTACATCCCCTTTCTTATCTTTTTTAACGGCTATTGCGTACCTATTCGGATTGATTGTCGGTGTATGGGGAATTTTAAAAATTAAAGAACATGTTGAAAACCCAAACCAAGTATCAATATGGGATCCAGTTGCTAAATTAGTGGTTGCTGGGGGCTTCTTTAGCCTGCCTTATATTGTCAGTGTTGCTTACACAAGCGTCGCGGCCTTAATCGTGCCACATAGCAACCAATTAAACGGGCAAGTACGTGAGGCGGGGGGACCTGGTGGCCTAGATACAATGATTGCGGCCTTAGTCAATGATACCTTCGGACCCGTTTCCCTGATTGTAAATTGGTTTGGGGTTGTTGCTGGCTTTATCTTGGTGTTTATAGGAATCTCAAGATTAATGAAATCTGCACAAGAAGGCGCGCGCGGCCCTGGCGGTATCGGGACTATCATGACATTTGTCACTGGCGGCGCCTTATTAGCCTTTGGTCCAATGGTTACAGCTTTGGGGACATCTTTATTCGCTGCAGATGGTATTTCCTCTCCAAACAGAGGAACTTTAAATTATACAGCAGGGTTAAGTAGGCCCGCAGTTGACCGTGCCGAATCTGTTATTGATTCTATTATTTTATTTGTTGCCATGATAGGTTTTATCAGTATTGCGCGCGGTATTTTCATTATGCGTGGTGTGGCCGAAGGAAATTCCCAAGCCTCATCTATGGCTGGTATCACGCACCTTATCGGTGGCGCCATCGCCGTTAATTTAGCACCCTTCTTAAACGCAACACAAAATACATTAGGAATATTTGATTTAGGCCTTGGTATCTCATTTGGCGGAGGGTTAGGAGGATTATTAGGCGGTATTATACCGTAAGTTAAAAAGCCAATATATTACGCTGCGGAAGTGTAAGGTCTGGATCAGCACTAATAATAACTCCTATTGAGTTAGACTTATTAAACTTGTCTATATATTCTTGTTCCACTTCATAAATACGCCCTTTATTTTTAATGGTCTGCTTTTTTGTTATCAGTTTAATCGTGTTAAAAATAACACCTTTTAACTGTAAGCCTTTTTGAGGCGGCTTTTCAAAAGAGCACTCAATATACTCGTTCAAAGATTGACCAAAGCCATCAATATGGCTGTAATAAATACGTATAGCGGCGCTATATTGCTCTACGTATTGATGCTCTATGGTTTCAGGATAGACGATCTGCTGTTCTAAAAATGCGCCACATATACCGTAAAAAATAGAGCCCTTACGCGGTTCACAGGCTTTCATTAAAAGTAATATAAGTAAAAGAAGACCAATAGTTGTCGATAAAGTGATAATACCTCTACGGCTCATCAACTTTTCTTTCGCAATTTGGATTTTCTCTTTTAAAGAGAGCTGTTCTTCACCGTCACTTGTCATTCTTCTAAAGCTTCACCTTGAGAAGGTATATCTGTTAGACCTTCCATATTTTCTGCGGCAGTTTCATCATTTATTTTCTGTTGCATGTCTTTAAGTTCCGCGCGAGGGTCTGTGATAGGAGGAACATTATCTAAAACAGATTGGCTCGCCGTTACCAACTCATTAACGATCGTCTCTATAACTTCGTTCAACGCCGCAGCCTTTGTTTCCCCTTTTTCAGCCAACGTCATAATACGCCGTTTAATTTCACTACGCGCACTTCCACCAGGAAAATTAGCCGCCAGCATTTGTCTCGCCCGATGAGCGCCAAGCCTGTTATAAAGGCGAGAACGAATAGCAACATCCTCAGAAGAGGTTGATAACGCCCATAACTCAATAGGGCCGAGCGTATTATATAAATGCTGCTCATATCGACCATCTGTTGTCCCCAAAACAAACAAAACAGGCGCACCAGTCGCTTTTGGTCCTGTCAATTTAAAACGAATAACATTACGGGCAGTTTCGGTTAAACCAAATCGTGTACAAATATTATCAACGGCTTGGTCTGAAATAGCAGTACCCAGCACCCATATGCCCGTTGCTAAATCAATCATATCATCGTCAAAATCATCTAGTAACTGTGACGAAAGAGCAATTTGAACGCCGCGCTTACGACCTTCACGGACGTCACGAATAACTTGCGCTCGTACGGACTGGGAACCGTTTGTTCTATGGAACTCATCATAACAAAGACGCTTAGGGGTCTCCATTACGTCCTGAATACGCATTTCATGCCAATATTTATATTTCTCTGGTACAGCAGAAATCATCTCTGGCCCCACCCACCAGCTTCTGACTAATGTATGACGCGCTAACATGTACATAATGGCTGTCTGCCTATTCGCTGTATCATCCCCTTGGGGGGAGACATCCATTAAATCAAGAGAACAAATACGAGAATCCGACACATCAAATTTAGTAATACCTGCCAAAATAGGAAATTCACGTATAGATGAAGAAATCATTCGTTCAAAAGCATTAATCACATTTTCTGACGTTAAACCAATGGCGGTTTGTTCAAGAAGCGATCTAATTTGAGGGCGACGTGACGCGGCAATCGTATCGGCTAAAACAGGGGACGCATAACGTTGCGCTTTAATAGCCATAGAAAACTCACCAACTTCAAATAGGCGGTCAACCACATCCCACCAATAAGGATCGCTCGGTAAATGAATTTTATGTTTTTGCAAAGCTTCATCAATCAAGGCATCTAACCTTGGTAAATAAGGACGCGGTTCAGCATTAGCAGCGGTATCATCACGCCAACGGTACATTTCATCGACCACCATTCCAGCGAGCATTTGAATACCGTCATAAGGGCGCTCTGCCCCTGGCGGCGTACATAAAAGAGTCAAAAGCTCGATTAAATAACTTCTCTCGTCAATTAACGGAGCACGGCAACCAAGCTGCGTATCGAAAGGATTAACCGCAAATTCTTGCGTCATTTGTAACCTGTAATACGCCGCTTCATTCTGCCTGTCTTCTGGCAACGCCTCTTTAATTAAAGACATCATACCCGCAGAAGAAGGGCCAATATCAATAACCGCCACATAGGGGAGCTGTTGTATACCAGGACTTAAACAACATGCCATGTTCAATGAGTTTAATAAAACTGACTTACCAGCACCAGGTTGCGCAAACATAAGATCAAACCATGTGGTTGTTAAGTTTGTTCCTGTTTGATACGGCCATACCTTACCATCTGGCGTACGAAGCAACATCGACCCCTTATCAAAAGGCGAAGATGGTCGTTGCCACGGCATTAACTTCATGACCTCATACATTGGTGCAATAGCCGTTGGCGCTGTCCCTGCACAATGAATACCCATTGCCGAAGACATAACGCAGTCTAAAGCATCTCCAGAAAACTCACTAACCTGACAATACCCCCAACTCTCCACAGACTGCATCAAACTAGACAGCCTGCTTTGTAATAACTTTATTTCGCCCACCGGCGCCCAAGTCGCAACAGACACCCTAAGACGAACAACAGGTTCTTTTCTTGCAAGGCGTATTAAACCTTCTAACGAATATTTAATTTGCTTATTTTGTGCATTTGTAACCCCCAAAAGAGTCGCCGCAAAACTTCTTAAACCAACACTATACGCACCGCCACCTTCTAATAAAAACGAAATACGGTAAGGGACTTTTGCCTCAAATAACCTGTTTAATAACATCGGAAAAGGACTGGGATCCATTGGTGCTAAAACCATATCAGCACCCGCCCATAGCTGATCACCAATCTTCACAATCGCGCCATCTATCACTTCTGCATCGGCTAAAGCAAGCTGTTGCCTTAAAGAAGGCCACAATATGTCAGAAAGGTCTGCTTTACTCATTGGCGCTCTTGGTGGAATCGCGTCACCAGATAAACAAGCTTGCCAGTTTTCATTGGCTTTTGATGGGTATAGATTATCCTTAACAGCTCTAACAGCGTCATGCACATTCATGACTTCCCCGACAATCCCTAACTCATCTAAAGATGATGTCACAGAAGCAATATAGCTTTTATGTTTTAAGCGGAGCGCATCAATAGCCGCCAACGGGTATTGAGCATAAGCCGCATTAACCCATTTCTTACCTTGCGCTTCTTTCTTGGCGCGTTTCATTTCATTTTTTGTTAAACTGGCTGGGCGTGTCCAAAGAACAAAATAACATTCCTCATAAGATAAAAACCGAGAGAGATGCCTCGTACGCTCTTCAAAAATATCAGCGACAGCCAAACCTGTATCAACAGCAGTCTGGCGTGATGGCCTCATTAAACTCTCTAAATGATTTTCAACACGGCCCGGATCACGAACGAAATAGACCTGTAATGAATGTCCTTGACGATCAAACCTAGAGCCAATTTTAATAGTAGCTCCTTCAATTAAAAACTTATATTCCTCTTCACCGACAAGCTGCCGACTACCATCAATTTTGATATATGAAACTAATGACCCATCAGAAGCCGCCATCGTAATATCATTATCGGCGGTTTCAAGACGTATATAGCTTTCAAGGGACTTCTTTAAAAGCACTTGAAAGGGTGATAAAATTTTATCTATTATTTTCATAAAATAATGACTTTAAATAAATTATGCGACATATAAAGGTATTATAGATTAACCAAGGAATATAGAGAAAATTGTTTAAATACTTGCCTTTATAACAAGTAGTTTAGCGACTTTAAGCCACGTCGGACAATTTAGCGTAGAAATTTTTCCATTGGGTTGGAGCTTTACCACCAAAAGGGCCGTTTTTTGAACGCCAATAAGCTAAAATTTGTGGAAATTGATTAAATTCTAGATCACCTTCTTTAATAATTCTCCGATCGAGGGGGAACAATTTAATCCCATCAAGTTTTTTATCTTTCATGGCATACTGCCTTGGCCCTAAAAAGTCTTTCATGACTACAGATAATAAATAAGGGTCATCCGTATAAAGGCGCGCCTTTGCTTCTTCTCGGCGTCCCATAATTTTCCCTAGCGCTGATTTTGCTGTTTCCGCCATGCTTCCTTGGGAGATACGCGACACATAGATAGCACGGGCAATATGGTGTAAATCTGCTTGTTCAATTTCAGGAAGCCAGACCAAAACACCAGAACGCATTTCTGATACTTTTTCTAAATCAAAACACTGACTACAATAAATACATGCCGTGAGTAAATTATCAACTTGTAAGTTTGTTGCATCATTATCAAGAAATGTAATGTCTTGATATTTTTTAGAATGAAAGCCGCAATGGCGGCAGGTATGATTATCCCGCAAAAATATTTTTTGCCGTATTTCTGGAGGTAAAGATTGAGCGGACTCAGATTCGTCTTGATAGGCCGTAGCGCCACCAGCGCCTTGAGAAATACCTATAGTCAATGGATATAATTTCATAAATTTCTTTTTTCTATTATAGCTTCATTTCAAGGTTTAAACTCAATATAGCTCAATTTCTTAGTCGCGCATAATCAATAAATAATGAGGCACCGCACATA
Source organism: uncultured Alphaproteobacteria bacterium (assembly GCA_937931645.1). Classification (GTDB taxonomy): domain Bacteria; phylum Pseudomonadota; class Alphaproteobacteria; order Micavibrionales; family Micavibrionaceae. The sequence goes on along the minus strand of CALHAR010000009.1, from coordinate 135,041 downwards.
TTTTGCGCGATGCCTGTATTCTTAATAAATATAAATTTTATCTAGCGATTAGTTTACGCCAAACTCTACTGCATCAACTGTCGCAGTTGTTGCACCAGTCGCCGCACCTTGATCTCCAAGTAACGTCGTCATAGATTCGGTGATAATAGGTAGGGCGAATAGACCACCACCAGCCGCTAAACGAATAACGCCGTGTTGCAAAGGTGTTTGACCTGGATTTTCAACATGATCTTTAACCTTCAAAATACCAAGAACACCAAGCAATGTACCCAACATATAAGACACACCAGTAACAAGTCCTGGTAATTGCTCAATACCGCCAACAATGTTCTCTGCCACTTCGTTAAAGTCAGCACCGCCACCAATACCGATACCAGCAGATGCATCTTCTGCACCACTTAGCATACCAAGTACGACAAGCGCGCTCACTTTCAAACTTTGATTTTTAATAAATGTTTTCATAATTTTAGTCTCCTTTAAAATGATAGATCGTTAAATCTCAAAAATAACCTCTACTATTATTAGACCATAAATTAAGCAATTAAGGCAAATTTTAGACGCTTATTTTTAATATTTTCTTATAAGTCATTGAAATAAAAAGATAAAATTATGCCCTTTTTTTGTCACAATTCGACCATTTTTTGACACCAAGGTACAAAAAACTAAAGTTATTGCGTAATTTTGCCTGAAGATCCCTGAACAACCCACATCCCATTTTGGTATAAAATTGTATTGACGCGCCCTATAGATGGTAATTGGTCACCAACAACAACGGGGCGCATATCTGATTGCCCCTTTTGAGAAATCCAAGCCTTTCCTGGTTGAGCGGCACGGAGTTCCCAAACTATCTTTTTAGGTGTTACCGCTTTCTTTTTAGGTGTCTTTGATTTTTTTGACTTCTTCACCACGGCCTTAGAAGAAGGTTGAGCCTTCTTCACCGACACTTTACTCGAAGCTTCTATTTTCAAAGAATCAATATCATCTGTAATAGTCGTTATTTGCTTATTATTAGCATCTTGAAAAGACTTAATTTTCTCCTCCATACCATCTAAGCGTTGAATAATAAGATCTAACTTTTTATCTAAAGATGGTGACTCCATCGTTTCAGACATTATTTTATCTTCCATCATCTCGCTTCCTAGACCATCGTCAAGAACACTCGCTGTTTCCACAGGCTGTTCACCCTCATTCACTATTGGGTTTACATCAACAATCTCTTGATCTTTTTCTACCGGTGCTATCTCTTCGCTAGATGGGGCACGAGGTGTGTCTTTAATCTCAACACCTTCCAGAATAGTCATTGGCGGCGAAGATAAGGCTTTATTCACCTCATTAGTCGCCCTCTTCTCATTCATACTGTCTTCAGTTACAGGTGCCTCACCTTCAACAACCGTCGACAAAATATCGTCCTGCTCTGAAATAATCGGCGATGGCATAGGGGGCGTATCCGGTACAACGTCTTGGGCAACATCCAACGCATCCGAATTAAACAAAAACCCTTCTTCTTGTTGATCTTGCCTTTCTTTATCGGCAGATAATTCTAAAGATTCAACGGCTTCTTTCTTGATAGCACCAGGGCCAGTATTATGCCCCTGTAATGTTAGAGCCGTTGTAAACTTCGATTTTTCAGCCTTAGCCCCATACTCAGGAGGCTTTGGTTTTATTTGCGCCAACATAATGAAGACACCAACAATTAGAGTAATTCCAATCACGATTGTATTAAAGTTCAGCTTTGATTTTTTAGGTTGAAAATCGTCAGCATAACCTGACTCAGCCTGCCCATCTTCATCCCAATCATCATCATACTCATCTTGAAAATCATCAACATCAGAATCTAAAGCCGCGTCATCATAATCGTCATCAAATTCAAAATTATCATCTAAAACGTCGTCATACACATCATCAGATGGCATATCAAAATTATCTTTATCGTCCATAGCGCCCTACATTCAAAAATTAATTCGCGTTGTTATTACCAGCGTTTGTTTGACCAGTATTTATATTTCTAAGAGGCGTTTGTAACGCCTGTAATGGCCCCACAACTTCTTCATCTTCATCATTTGTAACAGAATCAACAAATAAAACGCCAATAGGCGTTCCGGCTCTAACACGTAAAAGCCTTGGGTTATCATCCCTAATTTCCCGAATAATATTCGCAAGTTCTGTGCCGGCTGTTGCAACACCAGAGGCAACTTCTTGGTCACTATCATTTGTGTTTGATGTTGTTTCTGTAATACCACCATCACCAGAAATCACAACTGTTGTCTGACCAGACTCTGATATAGCATCAGCAAATCCTGTAATAAACTCTGCTGCAACTGGTAAAATCACCCGTTGCAAAGTACGATTATTAATATCTGTTACAACACCAGGTAAAGTTGTCTGCGGATCCAACGCAACACCATTAGCCGAATAATCAACACCATCTAAAATAATCGTATTAAAATTCAACGTTAAAAAATCAAAAGATTGCTCAAATGAACCAACCAACCGTCCGCCCTTAAATGGGCCAGTTACAATCTCTGCTAAAATAGGGCCGGGAACATCTGTATTGGCCTCCGTCAATAGTTGTGCGTACTCTATCGTTCCTGCAGGCACTAAGATACCGTCTTCATCATCATTGTTTCTACGATTAGAATCACCATTTCCGCCTAATGCTTCTTGACGCGCCGCTAACTCTTCGGCCAACCTTGCCTCTTCTTGCTCTTGAAGACTTTCAAGATACTCTATGTTTGCAATCGTTCTGGTTTCCGTCCCTCTGATGTCTTGGTTACCCAGAATAGATTCCATCTGTTCTGACATCGCTTCTGACAAAGCTTCTATCGCTGGTGTCCGTGTATCAACCTCAGGTTCTGCAACTTCCGTAGGGTTTTGCCTGTTTTGTACAACAGCGCGCTCCACTTTTTCTTCCTGTAACCGCCGCCAGCGTTCTAAAGGATCTTCTTCTTGCTGTTGCGCTGGCTTAAAAGGAATTTGACCCTTTGTTGAATTTGTTGGAATAGGAACGAAGCTTTCACTCTGCCTTAGAGCCTGCTCTAATTTACGCGTATTATCATCTTCTGTTGCTTTAACAATAGCATCGGACATTTGCTCCTCCCCGCCGGGCACTTCTGTAACATCACGCGCCCCCCGAAGCCTAGAATCACTAGCCTGCTCTTTTTCTCCCCCAAAAAGAGAAAATAAACCAACCAAGATAATAAGCCCTAAAAGGATAACGCCTATCTTTACAAAAGCATTATTGCGCCAAAGATCACCAAGTGTACTACTCCCACTTTCAAGATCATCAAAATCGTCGTCAAACCCCTCTAAATCAAAATCATCAGAGCCAAAATCATTTTCGTTATCACTCATCTAACAAATCCTTTGCTGTATTCAGGCTAACGCGCATAAAACGCCCCTGATCAGATAATAATAAAACAGGCGTCTGGTTTAAAGCATAAACGTTCATTCCATCTGCCGACGAAACTGATTGTTCCCACCCCGGCGACAAAAGAGTTAAAGGTGTACGTACATACGTCATACCATTTAAATTAAACGCGCTTGTACGTCCATCAACACCCGCTACATCAAGGCGAACAGCATTACCTGGCGGTGTACCATCTAATATTGATATAATTAAAGAGTTACCCGCAACTCTTTCTGCCCCCCCCTGAATAAGAGGTGTTTGTGCAAAAGGACCATATTCAGGCACGCGCGCATCAACCCTATACTGAACTTCGTCTTTACTAGTTTTTAGCATGATTGTTATAGGTGTTTTTAACGTTAGCAATCTAATCGACATATTACCGTAAGCGGCCTGCTCCAAAGGCGTAATACGTAGAATATGCCCTCCTTCTTCAGGTTCAATAACTTCAAAATCACCCGCCCAGCTTACATCTTGGATAGGCCATGGCGCTCCTGTGATATCTAAAATATTAAGCGTTGATACATGGCCTGTCGCTGTCGTGACAATAATAGGAGCAACCCCAGGGTCCAAAGAGACCGTCGCCACATTAACAAGCGGGGTTGGTACACCATGCACGGGCTCTTTCACAACGCGCTTCGTTGCATCATACTCTAAAAGTAGTTGCTTTATTTGATCGGGGCGCAGAGGAAACAACCCTGTAATAGCCGCATCAAAGGCTTCTCGTCTTATCTCTTCTTCTAATTCCGCATCACTCTGTTCCACAGAAAGGGTAGAATCAAAATTAACATCTAGGGTGGTATTGGCAATGTTATCAAACCCATTCACCTCTATATTGGTGTTACGCGTATTAATAACAGGCAGCGCATCGTTCTCATTTTGCGGAGCTTCTATATTTTCAACGCTCTCTTTAGATTCTAAATTCTCTTCAACCGACTTTTGCAACCTCGACAAGATTGAATCTCCACCGCCATTTTGGGGGTTAACTTCAGACTGAACAGCCTCTAAATTTTGCTGCGCTGGCTCATTACTCTCCATATATTCTTCAATTGATGTTTTTTCTACACGCTCATCACCACTAGGTGACTCGCCAGAAGATTGAGCAAAACATACGTTAGCGCCAAAAAATAATGAAAAGAACAAGAGCAATAGCACAACTCGAGCCAAATCAACGTTTATGCTCAGTAAGTCACGTATATGTGTTTTATTAAAAACCATTATATAAACGAATCCCTTTAATCCTCACAATATCCCCAGAATTACACGCTGTCACCTGTATCTATGGACTTATCTTATTATAATTTATCCCTGGCTGGAAACCCACTGAGCAATTCCAACACCGCTCGGGCTTTCCAAACGCGGAACACGAACAACAACCAACGTCACCATCCATTGGCTTGTTCTTGTTTTGGACCCAGATTGGAACGTTAACAACATAGGAATTTGAATAATCCATTGATAGCGCCCACTCACAACCCCTTCTGACTGTAAGATAGGCGCACCGCGGGGTATCGCAGTTATAACTTGCTTATTTGCCTCAATCGATTCAATCATACGGGCGCCTTGCAAGGCTTTTGTAAAGCTTTCCCAGCCTTGTGGCGTAAAGTTACGGGATGATTCCTGCAATCTACGGCGATAATCGTTAAAACCAAACGTCATCGTCTCGGTCGATGCTTGCGCCACCCAAGACATAAGGGCTGGGGAACTTAAATTAGGTTGTATAAGTGACACCATAGGGATTAAACGACCATCTTCAGTCGTGGCAAAATACCTGTTTTCTGGTTGATGCACGTTAATGACGTAGAACATCGCCGCTATCAACCCTATAATAACAAAACTTTGTACAACAGAGATCCTTAAAGCTAGCCTATATCCATCACGGTAATACTCATTGCGCATTACCACCTGACCCAATGCCCCTGAATCAGCCTGCTCTGCTTGATGTTGCTTCGCTTTCTTCGGTTTGCCGCGCGCTGGAGAACGCGGTTTTGGACTAGCTTTCTTTACTTTTTGGGTCTCACCCTGATTATTTACCATTTAAAAACACACGCCCATTTCATTTTTATACCATGATTTTCTAAAACTGCTTTGCTAAAGCAACACCTCAATAGAGGCTGTTCATATAATAATAGCAAATCTAATTATAAAATAAAAACAATAGATTATTTGATTCGTGCGTTTTGTTACTATTTTATGATAAAATCTAAAAAGGAACAGTTTTTCATGCATTTGGCTCAAAAACACGTTTCATCAGATATGTAAGGGATTAACAAATAATTTAATGGCGCTGCACAAAACAAAGAATCGATTGATACATATTATGCTTCTTGTAAGTTTTTTGCTTGTGGCACCCCTAGCAAATCATAAAAGAGCTTATTCTCAAACGTGCAAGTCATGTAACTGTACCACCTGCCAACCCCAAATAGAAGACACTCACGATGAAATCAGAGATCACGTCACCGATGAACTAGCAAGCCATAGACGATGGCTTGTTGAATCTTACTCCATAAATAATATTATACCGGCTATGATGCTCATGGCAGAGCAATTAACGGCTGTCGGTATCCAGCAGGTTCAAATTATTGGTAGTTTCTTTGATGCCAAGCACCAGTTGGAAACCCAAAGGTTATTTCAGACTTTGGTGGCACAAGCCCATAAAGATTATCAACCAAGTGAAGAGGTATGCGCCATTGGAACGAATATGCGTCCTCTCGCAAATTTAGAAAGACGCCTAAAGTTAAGCCAGTTAAGCTTAGCAAACAGGATGATGACGCGCCAACTCCTTACGTCTGGATCAACAGGGACGGAAGGCAAAAACTCCGACCGTAGAAGTCGTTTAGAACAATTTAGAGGGGTTTTTTGTAACCCCGCTGACAATGGAGGACATTTGAATCTCCTTTGTGGTACTGGTGGAAACAAAACGCAATATAATATGGATGTTAATTTTACGGCGGCACTAGAAAATAAACTAACACTCGACTTTGTCCCTATTCAACCCTCAACAGAAAATCCTCCAAGCGTTGACGAGCAAAATATTTTTGCTTTAAGTGCCAACCTTTTTGCAAATGAAGTTCTCCCTGATATTGGCCGCAGAATTTTAGCAGATGGAAGTAATACTCCTAAATCTGCCGCTTTCTTTTACTTAAGACAAAGATCTGTTGCCGCCAAAAGAAGTGTTGCACAAAATTCATTCGCGGCCTTAACCGCCATGAGAGTAGCCGGAGACGAAGATGCCGCCCCTTTTTCCAAATCTGTTATTCATGAATTGGGGGTCGATGAAGGTGAAATAGATGGCTATTTAGGGACAAGACCAAGTTACTTTGCACAAATGGAAGTGCTCACCAAAAAGATGTATCAAAACCCACAATTTTATGCAGATCTTTACGATACGCCAGCCAACATAGACAGAAAAGGGGCGGTACTTCAGGCTATCGCCCTTATGCAAGATAGAGACATATATAAAACCTTACTGAGAAGTGAGGCCGTTTTAGCAACCCTTTTGGAAACATTAATGCAAGATGAGCATGCCCGTATATCACGGGATTTAAGATTGGTTAAAAATATTGACGAAAAAATTGAATAAGAATAGCTTAAAAAACAGCAAATATACTGGATTAGCCCTTCTTATGCTGGTCCTATCTTTTGCTGCGCCTAATGATGTTTTTGCCGTTGAAAATAATCATGTCTTCAAGAATAGTGCGCATAACGATACGCTATATGGTCAGGCGGGCGCTATTAATCTTTTGGGGATAGAGCCCGTTCCAAATATTGCAGACGCACCAGCGTTTGATGGTTTTTTTAATGATATTCCAGATTTGGGCGAGGGATCAGACTTTAGTGAGTTCTTTAACGATCTTTCAAACAATACAAACCTAAATCAAAACTTCCCGGAAACTGTAGACAACTTAATAAACCCTCAAATTATTAATGATGCCCTAGCTAACGTTGAAGATACTGAAGCCGCACTTACCACTAACTCAACAGTTAATAGAGCCGTCCTTCGAGCTACAGAAGAACTTAGAAACGCTTTGGAAAATATCCAAAACACCGGTACAACCATTAGAAATATTCAAGCCCTTGAAGACGCACTCGCCAACACTCCAGCAATTCAAAGTGCCCTTGCTAACATTCCTAATACAGATAGTATCTTAAGCAGTTTTGAACAACTGACAAGCGCAGTCGCAAACTTATCTAACGGTCAAGCAACCTTAAATGGCCTTACAAGCGCAAATGATTTACTCACATCCCTGCCAGACGTTGACGCACTATTCAACATAATTCCGGACGTTGATGCTTTCACCTTAAGTGGTAATTACGAAATTTTTCCTCCGGTATCACCCGATATTGTTCCTTGCAGTACCTCATGCCCTGCTTGCCTGCCCTGTACAATAATCACACCGCTCACCCACCAAATTATAAAAGTGGCGAACGGCTTTTTCTTTAGACAGCACCGCGATTGGTTGATTGATGAATTTTTTACAAATCATATTCGTTACGCCATGACCCTCATGACCAACCAAATGACCAACGTTTCTATGCAGCAAGTTAAAATCATTGGAAGTTTTTTTGATGCCAAACATCAACTAGAAACACAACGACTTTTTCAACAGCTCATGGCACAAGCCCATAAAGACTACCAACCAAGCCAAGGCATGTGTGACATTGGGACAAGTGCGCGGGGATTGGTTGCTTCGGAAAGAAAGACTAATTTAACACAACAAGTTTTAGCGCGACGCGTTTTGGATAGAGAAATGCGTTCGGGCGACAACTTAACACAGACACTTAATTCAGACTTATATAGTCGGTTAGATTTATTTAAGAAAAACTTTTGTCATCAGAACGATAATGCGAATAATCTAAACCACCTATGTATAGACGGAAATGCCCCTCAAGCGACTATCAACAAAGATGTTGATTTTACAAGAACCGTGGACTCTCAGTTAACGCTAAATCTTGATTTCAGTAACAATGGGGGGGGTGAAGCCAATGGTGATGAAAAAGCAGCTTTTGCTTTAATGACCAATCTATTTGCCAATAAGATTATACAAGGAATTGGGGACAGAGTCCTAGCAAACGGGAACGGGGACCCAAATGCTAACGCTCATAAATACATGAACTTACGCGCCGTCGCCGCCAAACGGAGTGTCGCCCAAAACTCAATGACAGCCATTATCGCCGAAAGAGCGGCGGGTAACGAAGAAACAGGACATGCCCCCTTTGTTAAAGCCGCTCTTTTAGAGTTGGGTGTTGCCTCAGAAGAGATAGGATTTTTACTGGGAGTAAATCCAAGCTACTTTGCGCAAATGGAAGTCCTTACAAAAAAACTTTACCAAAACCCCGTCTTTTATACTGAGCTTTATGATAAACCTACAAATGTTTTAAGAAAAAGAGCGTCAATAAGAGCCATTGGCCTCATGCAAGACCGTGACTACTTTAAAAGTCAGTTAAGAAGCGAAGCGGTTTTATCCGTTATTTTAGAATCCATGCTTAATGAAGAGCATGACAGAGTTTACTCACAACTGAACAAGCTAGCAAAATAACGAAAGGGGATAGACAATAATATAATGAAAAATAAATTCTTTAGCTTTATTCTTGTTTTTGCTTTGTTAAGTATACCCCAATACGCCTTAGCGGCGTTTCAATGTGGGTGTACGGCATGTATCGGCAGTGTCTTTAACTGTTCTGAAGAGTGCGCGTCATGCTCTGAATCACAAATTGACCCTACCAAAGAAAATTTTTCTGCAGAACTAAACGATCATAAAACATGGATGGTTGATTTATTTTTTAACGATCCGGCCGCAGGGGACAAACCTGGATTATTAGCGGCAATGAAATTAATGACTGCACAATTAACCGCTAATTCTATCTTGCAAGTCGAAATTATTGGTAGCTTCTTTGATGCAAAACACCAGCTTGAAACCCAACGGCTTTTTCAAACATTAACGGCACAAGCCCATAAAGATTACCAACCAAGCGAAGAATTATGCACCGTTGGGTCAGTCACAAGATCCTTAGCCTCGTCTGAAAGAAAATCAAACTTAACATCGGCGATTTTTAGTAAAAGAAGTATAGACCGACAACTTTTAGCCAAAGATACATTAGGAACAGAGTTTGGTAGCGCCACGGACGAAAGAAGCCGCCTTGTGCAATTCATACGAAAATTTTGCAACCCAAATGATAATGCTGGGAATCTTAAGCTTTTATGTAAGAAAGCCAACGCGCCTGTAGCAAACCGCAACAAAGATATCAATTACACCTCAAATTTAGACCTTCCCTTAACTCTTAATATTGATCCATCAGACCCAGATATAACAAGTGATGAAGAGGCCTTCTTTGCTTTAACGGCCAACTTATTTGCACATCAGGCAATGCCACGCGCCACTGCAGAAAAATTAATAGCGCAAGATGCAGAAGGTGAGTTGCATAACGCTTCCGGCCCCTATCTTGATAGTCGTGCACTGGTTGCCAAACGAAGTGTCGCTGCAAATTCTTTAGCCTCTATCATGTCTATGAAAGCTTCAGGAAATAACGAATCTCAACCTTTTATTTATGCCGTCATAAACGAATTAAGTCCTAAGCTGTCTACACAAAACATAGAGGACTTCATTGGTAAAAACCCAAGCTATTACGCACAAATGGAAGTTTTAACCAAAAAACTATACCAATCCCCTAACTTTTATAGCGACCTTTACGACAAGCCCGCTAACGTCCTTAGAAAAGATGTCGCCATCCAAGCGGCAGATTTAATGCAAAAACGTGATATATTTAGAAGCCTCCTAAGAAGCGAAGCAGTCTTAGCCGTCATGTTAGAAACAGCGCTCTTAAAAGAGCAAGATAAAATAACCAACGAGGCCGTACCCCTCAGAGAAAGTAATAATAACGTAACGGCTTTGGAGCCATAATGAAGAGAGCGAATTTGAGAAATAAGCTATTAAAACTACTATCCATGGTTCTGTTGATATCGGGGTATATCACGATAGACATCACCTATACGGCGCGCACCTCTCCCGTACAAGCGTGCGGCTGTGCTTTTTGTGCTGTCGCCGTCGTTAGTTGTTCAACAATAGGGTGTTCTTGCCAGTCTTTAGTCGAAACGCCGCAAACGATAGAACATACTCTAAACGAATTTCAAAGACATGAAGAATGGCTTATCAAAAACCTGTGGGAAGGCCACGTCCTGCCTTCCATGATGTTGATGACGAAACAGCTCACCTCCACCGCTTTACAGCAAACGCAGATTATTGGTACTTTATTTGACGCCAAGCATCAATTAGAGAGCCAACGCCTTTTACAAGAACTGCAAGCAGGGGCCCATAAAGACTACCACCCCAGTACCGGTATGTGCCGCTTTGGAACCAACACACGAAGCCTAGTGGCGTCAGAAAGGCACGCCAATGTTACACAAATAGCTTTAGCCACGAGAGGTACGCAACGTCGTCTCATGACAGCAGGGGCGATTGGAACGGGTGGCGGGCGCGATGACTCAAGAAGTCGTTTAAAACAATTTAGAACAACATATTGTAACCCTGCAGATTTTGGATTTTCTTTAGATCTTTTATGCGAAGGAGCCGATAAAGAACGTTATAATAAAGATGTTAACTATACGCACGCCCTCGAAGATAAAGGAACTTTAAAATTACTATTTACCGACAACGCCACATCACCAGATGAAGAAGATATCTTAGCATTAGGCGCCAACCTTTACGGTAATAGATTATTACCCATTATTGCCGATCAATTTATAGCAGATGCAGAAGGAAACTTCATAGATAGCGGCGCAGGAGTGTATATGGATACAAGAGCATTAGCCGCAAAAAGAAGTGTTGCTTATAATTCTTTTGCAGCGATATCTGGGTTACGGTCTGAAGGAAGAGATAGTGTCTTGCCTTACATGACAGAGCTTTTAGAAGAAATGGGTATGACCTCATTAGCCATTAATACCCTCCTTGGGGTAGCCCCCAGTTATAATGCTCAAATGGAAGTTTTAACTAAAAAATTATACCAAACGCCAAATTTCTACAGCAACCTTTATGATAAACCAGTCAATATTGATCGAAAAGATGTCGCGATGCATGCGATTGGTCTCATGCAAAAAAGAGATATATATCGTAGCCAATTACGCAGCGAAGCAAATATGTCGGTCTGGCTTGAAACGGAAGTTGAAGATTTACAAGACTATCATAATAATGAAGCAGCAAAACTCAGAGAGAGCAGTAATATTCTAACAGGCTTGGGGTTACCAAAAAATCCATGATCGATAATGTAAAAACAAAACAATTTATAAAAACCGCTATTTTATTGTGCGGTGTATTGGGCTGTTTCTTTCTCATTAAAAATAATACTACATTGCTACAATCATCAACAAATACAGAAACAGAGATTTTATATAGTGAAAAATATGACGGGTTCGCCCAACATACTAAAATTTCTAAGGTTATCTTTTCACCGACAACGACAGCTACGGCTACGGCTACAGAGGAAAAATTATTTATTCAAAACCCTCAAAACCCTTCATATAGCCCCCTAGATCAAAAGATGCTTCATTCAAGCGCTATCTATGACGTAAACTATAAAATTCAGGAATCTGGTCATCATATTATTGACCTATCCCTTTCAATTAACAAAGAAAATAAAATGGCTGTGCTTAACCTTAAGGGTTTGATGAATAAAGAAAAAATAAGTTTAAAAATTAACGATCAAGCCATACATACCGCAACGCCGGTTGATTGGTCAGGAAAAATAAATTTACGCGCATCATTAGATAGTTTCTCGACTGAAAATGCAGAAATTTGTGCTTATATAAGCCAAAAAGATAACCCCGACAGGTCAATCTGTCACGTTGTACAAAATGGGGAGGCAGCATAATGAAAAATAAATATCTATCACTTTTATTGTTATGCTTTTTAGTATTTTCACCTTCTAAATCATATGCGACTAGCGCGGGGTCACAATCCCAATTAAAAGAAATATGGGTTTCTGCTTTTGGCTTAATGACTGAACAATTTACAACCAACATGATGCTGCAAGTAGAAATTGTTGGAACATTTTTTGATGCAAAACATCAATTAGAAACACAACGATTATTCCAACAAAGAGTGGCCGAGGCGCATAAAGATTACCAGCCCTCTGAACAACTTTGCCAAGTCGGAACCTTTGTAAAAGAGCTTGCAAAAACACAAGAGAGAACAAAAGCTGCAGTAAATATTTTACAGCATGCCTCACTCTCTCGTGCTTTAAGGACTGGCTCTGTCAAAACAATAGATGATAAAAGAAGCGGTAGTGACCAAATATCACGCCTTAAAGCATACATAGATAAGTTTTGTGACATCGATGACAATACTGGACAAAATAATTTATTATGTGGAACAAGCAAAGAAGCTGACCAGCAAAATGCAGATATCAACTATACACAAACCATTGATTTACCTACAGTTATTGATTTAGACGCCTTAAACGATAAGGTAAGTAACGAACATCAAAATATTTTTGCTTTTCTAGATCAAATTTTTGTAAATGAGCCCTTCTCTGACGTTGATAGAGATAAGACAATCAACCATGAGTTTATAAAACCTTATCAGGAAATGCGCTCTCTCACAGCAATGCGTAGTGTTGCCCAAAATAGTTTCGCCCATATTATTGGTGAAAAAGCCCCCGGCGTCGAAGACGCGACAAACACGCCTTTTATTCATTCGTTACTAAACGAAATGGGCTTAAAAAATGAAACGCTAAGAAATAATTATGTTGGTGAGCGACCCAGCTATTACGGACAGATGGAAATCTTAACCAAAAAGATTTTTCAACATCACGGCTTCGTTTCTAACCTTTATGATAAACCTGCCAATGTAAAAAGAATGCGCGCTGCCATGACCGCCATTAAATTAATGCAAGATCGTGACATTAATAACGCCATGCAACGCCGCGAAATGCTTATATCTATGATTTTAGAATTGCAACTTCGATATAAGCAAAATGACCTCAACAATAAGATTGAAGGTATTATTTCAAGGCTACCCGAAGCACCCACTATATCAAGCTCACAACCGGAAGGAACAGACGGAGGCTTCTAAGCTGTTCTGTTTCACCAATCTGGCATCACAATTGCAACACTCTTTCTATGACTGTGGAAAACTCACAGTAAAGTTACTTTACGTAATTTTAACAAAAAGAGGAAAACAATGGCATTTCAAGCACTTAACACCGCTATCTCTGGCTTACGCGCCGCACAGCAGCAGCTTAATGTTATTTCCAATAACGTCACAAATGCAACAACACCTGGTTATAGTAGGCAAATTGCGCCACAAAGCACGCAAGTCTTGCGTGAGACAGGAACAACCGTTGGCGTTTTAACCAGCCCTGTTGTTCGCCAAGTGGATTTAAACCTTCAGCGTGATTTATGGACACAAATTAGTGCCTCTGCTGCAGAAGATGTTCAGGTTCAATATTTACAACAAATTCAAAACTTTAATGGGCCACCTGATAGAGGGTTTTCCATCGCAGCGCAACTTTCTGATTTAAGGGATTCTTTCAGCGCTCTATCTGATATCCCTGATGATCCGCAAGCCTTAGAAGCAACCGTTAATCAGGCCAGTATTGTGGCGGATAAATTTAATGATTATTCGGATCTGCTAACTCAATTACGGAATGACACACAAAATGATTTACAAACATCTGTAAACACAGTGAATAGTTTAATCGAACAGATTGTTGATATTAATTCTAGTATCCGCGGTGCGGAAAATATTGGAAACTCCGTTGCAGGTCTACAAGACCAACGTGATATTGCGATCCAAGCTTTAGCCGAAGAAATTGACATTAGTTTTTTTGAACGTGCCGATGGTGTCTTAGTTGTCCAGACGCGTGAAGGTCAAGAGTTAGCGGGCGACATCGCGCACCGTCTTGAGTTTGAAGCCGTTCCTATTTCTGCCCAACAATTTTTCCCACAAAGCGCAAGCGGCCTAGTTCTTATTAATGAAACCAATGGCGGACGCATAACCAGAACAGACTTAACCGAACGTGTTGTTGGTGGGCAATTAGGTGGGCTGTTAGAATTAAGAGACCAACAAATACCTTCTTATCATGCGCAATTAGACGAGCTGGCCTTTCAAACAGCCACACGTTTGGAAGCACAGGGGTTAGCACTATTTACCGACCAAAACGGGTTTATTCCTGAAGATACACCACCAGACCCAGATACACTGCCATTAGCAACCCCTGTTTCTTATGTTGATTTTGCACGCGTTATTCAGGTTAATAAAGATATCATCGACAACCCAGCGCTGCTGCAAACTGGTACATATAACTCTGATGTGGTTGCCCCTTCTGGTGATAACGCCGTTATTGACCGTGTATTAGAGTTTGCCTTTGGTGAGGTTGAATTCCAACAAGCTGTCGGTACGGTTGATTTATCTGGTGGTGAGTTACAAACATTATTAGGGTTAAATTCAACCAACACAGTTGTTCTAGGGTTAGATTTTTCATCTTTCCCTGAAATCGATGACGGACTTCCTGGTACAAATGATTTAATCGAAACATTCCAAGATGACTTCCTCGACTTTCCTGATAATGATCAATTTAGAATTACATTCAGTGAAACTACTGGCGGCAATGCTTTTGGTCCTATTGAGCTGGTCGTTGATTTAGATGAAATCAATAATCCACCTTTTGGATCCCCCACCGCCTTTAACATCGGTGAGCCAACAACACCAGCAGGTGGCATTATAAATAATGCGGCTGATCAGCTAACCTCCTATATCAATGCTAAATTGGCAGATATTGGTGTCACTGATACTACTCAAGCTTTTGCTTCAACCAATAATTTTGGGCAATTAGTTATCACCAGTTCAGGAGATGTCACAATTGATAGAGATCCTACCGACCCTCTTTTACCAGAGGCACTATCAGAAAATGCTCTTGCCGCTCTGGGTATTGAAGAAGGAACTTTTGAAGCCCAAGACCCAAGCTTCACAGTCCAAGTTGGAACAAATCCTCCTTTTACAATTACGATCGAACCAGGGGATACAATTGCTGAGCTTGAAGATAAATTAACTTTTGGAGGTATAGAGCCAGGTATCCCTGGGCTATCTGTAGAAATTAATGCAGATGGAGGCTTAACTTTACGCCCAGGTATTGACCAAGATAACAGAGTGCCACCATTGCCAGCCGCCACACCGCCACAATTTGGCGGGGGGCTTACAATTACAAGTAGTTCCTTCACGACAGTAGGCGCAGGAAATGGGGCTATTGATGGAATTAACGTCGTGAGTGCGCTTTTTGGTAACTTCACAGGAGCAGGAGCTACCTTGGTTGAAAACTCACCTGTTGAAAATGTCACCTACCAATCTGAAATTACAAATGGATCAGGAACATTTACCAATTTTAGAAACAACTTTTTAGGGCCTAATGCAGAAGTAGCAACAGGAATATTCAGTTCAACCAACTTGATTGATTTTGCTCAACAAATAATTAACGAAACATCGCAAGATTTTCTTCAGGCGCAAAACGCTTTTGAAAACGAAGATACGTTACGTGGTATTATACAAAGGCAATTTAGTGATGAATCAAGCGTTAACCTTGATGAAGAACTCTCAAACTTAATTGTTGTACAGACAGCTTACGCCGCATCGGCGCGGACGATTACCGCCGCAGACGAAATGTTTCAAGAATTATTAAATTCAATACGATAATAAAAATTTCTTTTAGGAGACTTAAAAATGACTGGTATTTCAACATTAGGACAGGCCCTTGATCAAATATCAAGAATACAAAGCCAGCAAACCACACTAGATACATTAAGCACCCAAATTGCAACTGGGCAAAAAACCCAGCAATTCTCGGGTCTTGGCGATGATGTTCTAAGGTCACAACGGGCAAGAGCAGATTTGAATTCTATCGAACAATATACAACCAACATTCAAAACGCACAGCGCCGGATTGAACTCATCACAAACTCTATCGAACAAATATCAGCGCAGGCAAACTCTTTATCAGCCGCCATTACCGTATCTGTACAAGGTGGTGATTTACCAAATTTTGAAACAACACAAAGACTTGCAGATGATGTTTACAACTTTCTTGTTGATTTAATTAATACACAAGACGGAGAAAGATATTTATTTGCAGGCGCAGACTCTAGCATCAAACCTATAGAAAATGATGGGCAGTTTGACACATTTTTAGGAACGTTTGTTCCAGACCCAACAGATATTACAAATCCGCCAATCACCGCGTCTGGGTTTTTAGGTGAATTCGGAAACGGAACAATTACCGTCGATGAATTTATTGATTCTTATTCAAACGTAAATGAAAATGTTTTAGGATTTTCAGAAAGTCTAGTCAGTGGATCAGCAGGTCGTGTCAGTGTTCGTGTTGATGAAAATTCTGACTTTGATTATACCTTTTTAGGTAATAATGACGCCATCAAAGATATTTTAATTGGGGTTGGGGTTTTAAAAAATCTACCAAATCCGGCGAATACTCCTGGCGCTTTAAACGATCCAACAGCCCTCAATGCAGACTCAGACACACCTCCCTTCCCATCTGCAGAACAGCAAGAAAATTTCTTCGAAATCATTAACGATATTGGCCGTAAATTAATACAAGCTGTTGATAGCCTAGAAGGGGAACAATTCCGCTTAAACTTAGTTGAAGCACAAACCTCTATTATTCAAGAACAATATACTTTTCAAACAAGCTCTTTGCAAAGCTTGGTCGGACAAGTTGAAAATGTTGATTTAACGGAGACCATTGCCAAATTACAGCAAGCACAATTAGGGTTAGAGGCATCATTTAGTGTAACAGCACTTCTGTCTGACCTAAGCCTTGTAAACTTTTTAGGAAGGTAATAAACCTCTTATCATAGATTTATTATTATACTTACAGTCTCGCCAATTTTTGAATAATAACTTGGTTACCTTGGATAATTGACGTTAAGTTCTGCGGGCGTAGCATATCATTTAAAACTTCATTCCACGGCTTTCCACCTTCCCAAGAAACGTTTTTACCTGCATCAACATTTTTCGCAAAGCTATGCGTAAAACCTGCAGGGACAACTTGAGACAACGCCAAAGCCAATGGTAGATCGCGCCCAAAGCCCACAGCTTCCGTATAATTGACAGCAGGCGCGGTTTTCTCTACAGGGCCGCGTAAATACGCCGTTCCTGGCAGTGGTGGCGGCTCAACGCCTATAATGGGCGTAAGGCCAGAGCCTGATTTTGACACTGAAAACTTTTGATGTGTTGTCGAGGCAGTCTTGGTTGCTTTAGGAATAGACCCTATCTTTTTCGCGCCTGTTGTCAGGCCATTGCCTAACTTCACAGGATGTAAATTACCCGATGCTTCATTCATGGCTTTGTACGTATCTATAATACTAACGGGGCGCGTTGTTGGTTTTGTATCATCACGAAGCGGGTAAGGATCAATCACTAACTTCTTACCTGATAGATTCTTTACAACAGGGGCGCGCACTATCTTTTTAGGCGCTGTTTTTCGTACTGGCGAAATTGAAGGTGGTACAATCGACAAAGGCTCGCTCACCACAGACCTATCAGGCAATGGTTGTGCAAATACATCTGGCGCAGGAAAACCAGAACTACTCCCTGCTGAAAAACCCTCTGCAGAGGGGGCTTGTGATGACGGTGCAGCCACAGGGGGAACCCATTCAAACCCCGCATATACTGTTTGACTAAAAGGAGCATAAAAACAGAATGATAAAACGAGAGCTGTTGAAATGAAGCGCATCATAATGACGATCCCTATTTTTTTAAATTATTAAGATATAAGGAAATTAGAGTGTTCGTAACGAAAAAACAAGGATATTGGGGAAGTCACTCAATTTTTACCCCTAAAATTAGATCCTATCCGAGTCTTAACCAAGTCTTAACTGGGCTTTAAGTTAGCTTTAACCGTAATCTATAAAACGTTTTTGGCGTATGGCAATCCACGCGGGTCTAAATTGACCATTCAACCAAGACCGTAAAGACCGTAAAGCGCAAGGGAACGTTAACCCCCTTTTCTCCAGAGCAACAAAAATAATAGTGCTTAAAAGCGCCAAAAGAAGTGAAATAAGGCGGAAATAAAACAGCAGAATAAAAAACGGAATTGCGGCACGCGCATCAACACCAAAAAACCGCACTGGCTTCATTGTATTACGCCAATGCCAGTTCTCGCGTTCTTCTATCGTGTCTTCAGCCTGTCCCATACTTTATTATACCTTATTATGAGCCACCAGCGCCAGTTGAGTTTGATAAACGAATATAGGTGCGACGATCAATATCACCCGCTTCAAAAAGAATTTCAGCACTCCGCGCCATTGTTTGTCCATGAAATGAGATAATCCGCTGAATTTCAGACGGCCATTCTTTAATCTCCATATCTAAAAATTTTTCTCTAATTTCATCACTAAAAATCATCCATTCCCGAACACCCGTCCGCCCGCCAGAAACTTTAGGCACCAACGTTTGCGTCACAATTAAACGAACAGTTTCCATCAAAGCATATGATTTTTCTGCTCTTTCATTTGGCTCAAACGTGGACACCATACGTTGAATGGTCGCCGCAACCCCGGTGGTATGTGTTGTTGTATAAACTGTATGACCTGTTTGCGATGCTTCAATAGCAGACGCAATTGTTTCTCTATCACGTGCCTCACCCACCAAAATAATATTAGGCTTTCGGCGTAATGCATTACGAACCCCTGCCGCAAAATCTGGCAAATGACGCGGCACTTCAGTTTGAGAAATAAGAGAGCGAGGAGATTTAATCGTGTCATACACATATTCAATCGGCGCTTCATAGGTCACAATTTTTCCGCATCCACGCTTTCGTTCCATCAACATGCGAATACCCGCGGCCAATAATGTTGTTTTACCAGACCCTGTCGGTCCCGTAATAATGACCATTCCCTGACGTGGGTTCCAAGCGTTTATAACCTCTTCTTCAACATTTAAATCAGGCATGGTTGGGGGTTCACTTGGTAGAACACGCATCGTAATCTGCGCTGAATCGCGGCCACGTGATAAAATAGCCGTAATATTCACACGGAAACGAATACGCGTATACCGATCAGGGCGTACCTCGTACGACAAATCTAGATCCCGACCAGAGGCCAAACGCGCCGTCGCATCAGGGCCATAAATTTTGGTAAGAAAGACATTCATATCTGCCGCATCTATTGGCCTAAATATAGCGGGATAGAGTGCGCCGTTTATTTCGTTATAAACGGGACGGTCAGTTTGAATTGTAATATCGGATGAATCTTTTTTAACACACCATAATAAAAACTCATCAACAAGCTCATCGGTGAAACGTGGTGGCTCATGTGGCCATGTTTCACCAACATTATCTTTTCCTTTAAGAAGACTTACCGGTTTGCGGGTTGCCATTTATTATATCCGGTTTGAAGTTGAGGAAGCTCGGTTATGGTCAGGCCACGATCACCAATACGCAATGTATTGCCGCCGCCTGTTACACCACGATCCGTTTGTGTTGCATAGGGCGGTGAAACCATTCCTTGCGCCAATAAAGACCGATACCGCACCATTCCTTGAAAATCTGCGACAAGCTTGTTTAAATCAGATTGAAAAATTTCATCTGCTTGCTCTACACCCCTTGCCCAGCCTTCACGTACACGCCTTTCCCAAATGGCACGTTCTGCCGCATCGGCAGGGCGTAAAATATCTGGTGGCGGTGTCACCTCGCCCCATTGACGTTCTAAATAAGACCTCCATGTCCGCGCCGTACTGACGATTCTGGCGTTTTGATTAATATTTAAAACGCGATCAGCAAGCGCCGCATCAATACCTTGGTTGCTAATTAACGTCGCATCCAACGCCTCAGAAATAATAGGAGGTTCAATTAACAAACCTGAAGGGGCAGGGATTAAAAGCTGACGAAAATCAAACACTTTATCCATGTAACGCGCACGTCCTTCAAGCTCATTCCTGATATGAAAGGTACGCCATGCCAATCCCCCACGCGCACCATAAGAAAGCGCGGCCTCTTTAATAGCATCACCACGAATATCAAGCGGCAAAGGTGAGTCTTTATCGACTACTTTATTTTCTTTTTTAATGCCTATTAACTCAGGCAATAACGGCGGTGACGCCACACCAAGAACAGGTCCACCAGGCCCTTCGCCATGTCCAATCGCAGCATAACTTTTTTGTAACAAAGCAGGCGTTAGAAAAATAACAGCGTATAACGTAATGTTAAATAGAAATTTACTCATGGGAATCTATCTCCCCACACCCGTCACTGGCGCATAGTGAAGTTCCACTACTTGACGAATACTATCGACCTTAATATCAGCACGTAGTCCAGCCTGAAGACCAACATCTCTTAAAATATCAATCACTGGCTTATTTTCTGCATCAATATTAATTGTTAAAGGAACAGGCGGCTTATCACCGATAGCCAAGAAACTATAACTCGCACGGTTTGCCAATCTTTTAACCAATGGCGCGGCAGGCCCCACCCAGGCAATGGTCATCGCACGTTGTAATTCAGGCGGGGCATTATGAATTGGTTGAACGGCGATTGCTGGCGCTTTTGATTGCTCAACCGCCGCCAATGTTTCTAAGGCATTAGAGGCTTTATCCGCCGCTTCAGCCAACATTAACGAAACACGATCAGGAGACGCAACAACCTGTGGATCACGCGGCGTATGACCTTGCAACACCCCTGGCGCACACGCGCTCAAAAGCAATAAAGAAACACAACCAAAAGCAGTAAGGCCGTTTTTATTATTTTTAATAAATTTAATCATAAGGTCAAAATCGTCCCTAAAGTCGCTGTTTCGTTCTTTAAGCGAATCACTTCATATAACTCAATAGCTTAACGGCTAGTATGACATAGAACAAGGGACGAGAACAAACTTATCAGCAAGGATTATACGAAAACGCGGCTCCGCGCTCAGTTCTTACTCCGTCCTTTATTTTGTCGTACTCTCACGAAGCAATCCCTTAGACCGCATAGCCGTTATAACCTTGCCTTTATATACGTCCCCATAGCGCGGGGTTCGTGAATGATAATGAGCAATCGCTTGCGATAAATTTCCCGTCTCATTCATATGGTTTCTTAAAATCCACGCCGCAACCCCCATATTGGTACAAGGGTCATCTTTTACCCAACTCAAGGCAGTATTATTTGATACGCCCCATTTTTTGGCCAATTCAGGCACCCATAACGTATTAATCTGCATTGGGCCTAGGTCATAAGACCCATTTTTATTGGGTCCAACCGCCTGTCCTGGCTTGCCACCTTCAACTTGATAAAGCCCAACAAGCACAGCAGGGGGGACAGAATATGTTTGCGCCGCCAACATTAAACAGGCCGCTATAATTTTAGACATTCTCTATTATACCTTTTTTTGGCCGTGATTTGCGACTTTCACAAAACCAGACTCATTATTCTTAACCATCACTACTATCCTCTTTTTTTGCCCCTGGCTTGAAAAAGCCCATAGGACTGGAAGGGGGACTGGAAGGGGGACTAGAGGGGGGATTAGAAGCAGCATCAGAGGGCGCTTCTGCCACAGCTGCGTCTTGCTGTGGTGGATTTGCTGGCGCAACGTCTGTTGGCGTTGAATCTACAGCCGCTGGTTGCGCGTTCTGTTGCGAGCTTGATACTTCCGTTGCTGGCGTTGCAGTCGCCTCACCTCCCGTTGGTTTCTTGAAAAAACCCATAGGACCCGCGGCAGAGGCACTTTCAACAGCGGCAGGTGCTGCTGCTATAGGCGCCGCTTGCACTGGTTGCGCTTTCACTTCTACCGGCGTTTCAGCTTGAGGGGCGACTTGATCCGTTGATGCTGACTGACTATCGGTTTGCGTATCCAGCCCCATAACCGCCTCGACCATAGATAATTTTATTTCGAAAGATTCCCACACAGGATCTATTGATACCTTATCTCTATTGGCGTCTTCACCTGTTAAGGCGCGCTGTGTTTCTTCACGGTGGCAAGACGCATACAGCACCGCCAGCGATTTAAAAATAATTAATTCTTTTAACTTGTCACTGCCGCTATTATTTACGGCCGCTTGCTTACCAATATTTGCCGCATACGATTCCAATCGGGACGCAATATCTTGAATTAATTTTTTCTGACTTTGCCCGAACGAAAATTCTTGCACCGCATTAATAACAGGTACCATAGCCTGTAATGTTGTTAAAATTGGTTGGTCTTTGTCAAATAATACACTGTCATGCCCTATCGTTTGCAGGCGCGATTGATGGTCGGCGGCGGGTGAAAAATTCTCACTAAAACTAATGACCGCTTCTAACGATTGAGAAAGTCGTTTTAAATCATCTTCCGCTGGAACTTGCTTTTGCGATACGTAAAAATCTGCAATGAGAGGCGCAGAAAGTGCGGCCAAAGACAATCTTGTGGAATCAAACTGATCTTCGTTTTCCTTTATATTCAGCGCATTATAGAGCATCGTGCTCATTTGTGTTGCCGCCCCCAATAACTGCGCCATAGTCGTGGCTGCTTGCGCTTCAGAAGTTTCACCATCTACAGCAACGCCATTGATAGCCGCCGTTAAGGGGGCACCAATTTTTTCAAGAAGCTGGACTGTGAATTGAGGATTCTTAGCCATGATAAACGAAACCGAACCTTAGAATATTAAAGAAAATTACACATATAAAATTACAATATTTAGGAAGCAGGGAGGTCGGCTAAAACTTTATTCATATCCCCAGCACGCCCCCGCACCAATTTAACCTTACCATCTTTACCCCGATAAACCGTAATCGGCGTGACATCAAATTTCCATGCTTGCATCAAAGATAAATTCTTTTGAACGCCTTGCGTATTGGTTGTTGTTTTCGCAGGGACAGCATCTGCATCACCGTCTAAATATTGAAACCAGCGCTCTTTGGAATCTGGCGCCGCCAACAAAAAAGCCGCCTGTGATAATGTTTCTTCTGTGAAGCCAACAGGAATCATACGAACCTGAACCAACCCCTTATCAATATATCCTGCGCGCAAATCTTGCATAAAGGCATGACAATGCGGACATTGCGGATCCATGAAAGAATAAACAACCGGCGCGTCTTTCGCCCCAAAGCTAACCCAATTGCTATTTTCAACATCGGCAAACATGCGCTCTGCTGGGCTTTTATAAGCAAACTCATCAGGTGTTTTATTTTTTAACGCCTGCAGGCTTTCTTCTGGTTCTTGATCAATCGCCAAAATATCCAGCACATCATCGCTTTTTGATTGCAACGCTCGCACTTGCTCAACTGTTGCCATCGACCCATCTTGATCAAACAACAACCCCATGACAAACCCTTTACCATCGGGGGTTACGTAGTAATATTGCTCCTGCCCTTTAAAAATACTGACCCACCCCTGCATACCATGTTTTGTACCTAAATAACGCGACTGCGCCCCACGGTCAGCCAAGGCTTGCAAGGCTTCTGGCATCTCAGGAGCGACTTCCTGCGCCATAGCCTTATGCCCAACCGGTAGAGCAAACACCGCAAAAGACAGCATAAATATGAAAAAGGAACGGCGCATTATAAATATCTCCATTTTAAAAAATCGAATATCTTTATATTGTAAGGCAGAACGGTTTTAAAATCAAAACTATCCTTTATATTGGGTTTTGGATAAACTCTATCTGATAAATAAGACATTTAAGAATTAAACAGCTCAAATTACACACTTAACAAAAGGATCATAAAATGGATTGGCTTGCCCCCCTCGGAATTATCGGCGCGGTTATCGCCGCCGTCGCCGTCATTTACAACCGCCTTGTGGCATTGCGTCAAAACCGCAACAACGCCTTTGCGGATATTGATGTACAATTAAGACAACGTTTTGACCTTATTCCCAACTTGGTAGAAACGGTCAAAGGCTACGCCGCCCACGAAAAGAATGTTTTTGAAGAAGTTACTAAAATGCGGGCGAATGTGTCCGATGCCGACACCCCAGAGGCCAGACTAAATGCCGAAAAAGCACTTGGTAAAGCGATGTTGAACGTTATGGCTGTGGCAGAGAACTACCCTGAGTTAAAAGCCGATCAGAACTTTCAACAATTAATGGCTGAACTTGCCGATATTGAAAACAAGCTCGCCGCAGCGCGTCGTTTCTTCAATAATGCCACCAGTGAATATAATACTGCTGTTGAGCAATTCCCCGCCAACCTATTGGCCAAACGCTTTGGGTTTGAAAAAGGCGAGTTTTACGAGGTTGAAGAAGAAGACCGCGAAACCATGGAAAAGGCCCCAGACGTTAGTTTTGGACCTTAGTAAATGGCTATCCGCGCCTCTGGACTTCAAAGTGCAATCTGGAATAATAACTTAAAATCTGTTGGGTTATTGGCTCTCTATCCGCTTTTAATCATAGGGATAGTCTGGTTCGCCGCGGCCTTTACTGGCATGCTTGCCATACCGGGTACAGATTGGGGACAAGCACAACATATTGCTTCAAACTTAATTAGCCAATATTGGCCTATCATCACCATGGTTATCGTGCTTTGGTTTGGGGTTTCTTACTTCTTTCATACCTCCATGATCCGCAAAATGTCGCACTCACACCCCGTGACACGGAAGGAAGAGCCAGAGCTTTACAACCTGCTTGAGAATTTATGCATTACAGCAGGCATCAAAATGCCGCGCCTAGAAATAATAGAAAGCCACGCCAGAAACGCCTTCGCCAGCGGTATTGATGATAAATCTTTTTGTGTCACCGTTACGCGTGGCCTGATGCAATCCTTGGCAAAAGATGAGCTGGAAAGCGTGTTAGCGCATGAGCTAACCCATATTCAAAACCGAGATGTGAGATTGCTTATCATCACCATTATTTTTACGGGCATGGTCGGATTTGCGGCGCAGTTGGTCTGGTCGCAAGTGCGTTATGGGCTTTGGGTCAGACCACGGACAAGTCTACGAACAAGGTCTGGCAACTCTTCTAACAACGGAAAAAATGGCGGCCTCATTATTCTTCTTGTTATTGCCGCTGTGCTTTGGGTTGGTTATTTTGCAACATTATTTACGCGTTTTGCGTTGTCCCGTCGGCGCGAGCATATGGCCGACGCGGGCGCGGTACAAATTACCAAAAACCCAGACGCCATGATGCGTGCCTTGATGAGAATAGCAGGCAAAGACCAAATCCCAAAAATCCCGGGGGACATCGCCATGATGTGTGTTGAAAACCGCGTACCCTTTATGGGGTTGTTTGCGACCCATCCGCCGATTGAACAACGTATTAAAGCCTTGTCTGAAAATACAGGCTTTGCCATTCCAGATTTACCACAGTTACGACCGTTTCATGCGCCCAGAGCGGCGCGAGCCGATACAATATCACCGATACAAAATCCACGTGAAAATTGGACAACCCGCCAGCGTTTAAAAACCCGCCGTACCAATAACCCTTGGTATTAAGATGGCATTGATAAATTCAACTGACCTAAAACGTCTGTCAAATCAACCTTATTATCATTCGCCACGTTTTCAACTTCTACTCTAAGTGTAGGATACTTGCTCGCCGCCATGTATGTTTTAGCAATACTAGGTATAGCATCGCCCTGACCTTTCAGCATAGCCTCTATAGAGAACTTAAGCGCAGAAACGACCAGTCCTGTCTGTGAAAGAAAACCTTCATCATAATTAGATTTATTATCACTAAAGTCATAGTTATCGCCAGTTTCCTTGCTAAATGCAGATGATAATGATGGGCCTTGCAAACTTGATTTATAATCAGCAAGGTTTTGTGCCACATGCGCCCCAGCCATCTTTGCCATCTCCACTTGTAACCAGTCCTTCGCAGCAAAAAGGTCAGGGGCGTCAGCAAGTTTCAAACCCTTAGTGCTGTCTTTGACAAGTCGGTATAAATCTAGAAAGCTTTGAGTATCTACAAGCTTTGGGGTATTTTTTGAATCATCCGTATATGTATCCAGATAGCGTTGGTATACATCTAAAGAATTTTGGGTATCTGCAAACGTTGAATGTTCTCTTGGGTCACCCTGATATGTAGGCAGATAACTAAGGTAGAACCCTGCTGTTGCTACTATCTTCTCTGGACTTGTCAACATAACCTTACGAAGGATTTTTCTAGCTTGTTCTGCAGCTAATTCTTCTAATCTTTCGTTTATCGCCTCTTCACTCATCACCATGGTTATAGCCTCACCTTTATTATTAATTAAAACAGACAGATTATATACATAATATATAGCAATATGTCAATTAAATAATCACAACCCTCAACAAAAAGGAAAATATTCCTTTATATTTATCCTTCTTTATGATAGGTTAAGTAATGTTTTATATCTTTCAAAACCGCCATCACTATTTTTTCAGTCACAATCTTATAGCGCGCCTCTCTATAAAGACAAAGCCCGAAAATATAATAAGAAAAACACATCTAATAAACCAACAAATGGGGGAGCAGATACCCCCCTCCCCCAAATTTCCGGTGAACAAAATGAGTAACTCTATTTAACAAACAAAATCAATGGGTTACAAAACCTAAATTTAACGAAAGCCGTCATAAAATGAACGAAATACATCACATTCTTTATATTTGGGTTTACCCTGAGTTTGCCTTGTAATAACCACAAAATATTTGTAAAATCAGTTAACGAATTTAAAAATCGTCTCGAATATAGATTTAACTATACCCTTGGCGCAAAAACGTTTTTTACAAAGGAGTAAGAACAAAAATGGAAACCAATCATCTTCATACAAAAACCCAAAGCACCACCTATATGGATGCAGGACTACGTAAGCACATGAACAGCATCTATGCCCGTATGAGTGGCGGCGTTCTTATCACCGCGCTGGTTGCGCTGGTTGTTGGAACATCACCACTTCTCCTTAATTTATTTCTTGGTGGACCGCAAAAATACCTCGTTATCTTTGCACCGCTTGCCATTATTTGGTTTGGCTTTCGTCCAGAAAAAATGCAGGCCTCACAATTAAAGCTGGCTTTTTATGGTCTTTCTGCTGTCTACGGGATAAGCTTCGCGGCCATCGCCGCCGTGGCGACCCAAGACCCGGCCTTTGCGGTTTCTGTCGCCAAAGCCTTCTTTATTGCAACGGCCATGTTTGCAGGCTTAAGCATTGTTGGATACACCACCAAAAAAGATTTAAGCGGTATGCAGACTTTTTTAAGCATGGGTATTATCGGCCTTGTGGCTTTTAGTGTCATTAACATCTTCTTCCAAAATAGTATGATGTCTAATCTTATCGCTGGTGCAGGGATTGTTTTATTTGCAGGCCTCACAGTTTGGCAAACGCAAGATATGAAACGTATGTACTCGCCCAATACACCGGCTGAATTCGCCAGCCGTATGGCATGGGCGGCGGCCTTAAATTTATACATCAGCTTTATCGCGATGTTCCAATATGTGTTGCACTTCATGAACCAGCGCTAAATGAACCAGCGCTAAGATAACGCTATATAAATTTCCAAAATTCATTTTAAAACCCGGGGCGCAATCCTCGGGTTTTTTGTCCTCCTTAAATAATTACATTTGAAATAAAACCATAGGTTGTGTTATACTAATTCCACACGATTACGGTTTAGGGGACATGAATAACCAGACAGGCATACAACACACACCAGACTTCGGGCGATTTATTGGTACATCTTTGGTTATGCAAGACGTATACTCAAAGATAGAACGTTATGCACCAACAAATACAACCGTCTTTATAGAAGGGCAATCAGGCACAGGAAAAGAGATCTGCGCCCAAATGCTGCATAGTTATTCAGACAGGCATAATAATCCGTTCATTGCACTAAACTGCGCGGCGCTTCCGGCAGACTTAATAGAGTCTGCTTTATTTGGTCATGTAAAAGGGGCATTTACTGGCGCAGATAACGCGCGTGATGGTGCCATTGCCCGCGCACAAAATGGGACATTGTTTCTCGATGAAATTGGCGATATGCCGCTTGATTTACAAGCAAAAATTTTACGGTTCTGTCAGGACTTTCGCTATTCCAAGCTTGGATCTGACACAATGCATCAGGCCAATATTCGTCTAATCTGTGCCAGCAATAAAAATATAAAGCGCCAAGTTGATCATCATTTATTTAGGGAAGATCTATATTACCGTCTTTATGTTGCCCCTATCATGATGCCAGCCTTACAAGCAAGGCAATCTGATATTTTGGACATTGCGTATTATTATTTAAAGTTTTACGCCGAAGAGCAAAATAAGCCCATAAAAGGTTTTTCTGAAAATGCAGAGGTAATTTTGCTCAATTATCATTGGCCTGGCAATGTTCGTGAGTTAAGAAACGTTATCCATCAAATCGTTTCTTTAGAGCAAACACCGCTTATTCTTGCTTCCATGTTGCCAGACATACTGACCAAAAACATAAAGAAAAACCAAACAAAACTTACCAAGCAAGACCCTCATATTAGCCTGCCTCTATGGAAGATTGAGCAAAATGCCATTCAATCTGCGATTAATCTCGCATCAGGCAATATCCCAAAAGCCGCGGCCATGTTGGACGTTGCTCCCTCAACGATTTATCGCAAAATAAAGCTATGGAAAAATAAGTAGCTTATTCCTTCAATCCCTTGACCTGGAGTACAGTGGCATTATATCCTCTCACAAAATGTAAACTATTGAAGATATTAACAAAACAAGGGAACTAAAATTATGTTGAACGAATTTAAAGACTTTATTGCTAAAGGCAACGTCATGGACATGGCTGTTGGTATTATTATCGGGGCTGCTTTCACAGCCATCGTAACGTCACTTGTTGGTGACATGCTTATGCCTATCATTGGTATGATTACAAGCGGTGTTGATTTCTCAACATTGTTCTTCACAATGGATGGCCAAACATATGCAAGCATGGCCGCAGCCGAAGAAGCAGGCGCAACTGTTATTAAGTATGGCCTCTTTATTAACGCGATCATCAACTTCTTAATTGTCGCTTTCGTTATCTTTATTGTTGTTAGAAAAGTAAACGCGATGAAGAAAAAAGAAGAAGAAGCACCATCTGCTCCACCAGCGGACATTGCACTTCTTACTGAAATCCGTGATGCTTTGAAAAAATAAGCTTTACTCATTCAGTTTAGAAAAAGGGGGTCTATTTAGGCTCCCTTTTTTTATATCCAGAATTAACGCTTGAAATATCGCGATAACCTCTCTAATTATTAAATCCTTCTTAGCGTGTGGGGCCATAGCTCAGCTGGGAGAGCGCTTCGCTGGCAGCGAAGAGGTCGTCGGTTCGAACCCGATTGGCTCCACCATTTCTTTTATTTCTACCCATACACCAAGCCGCTATAGAACCTGCGATATAATTATCTTTGTTTTTTATGGTAATTATTAATTTCTTATGCTATATACAACGCTAATAAACGATAACAGGCGCAAAGAAATGAAGCGTTTCACGGATAGTTGAAACATAAGAGAAGAGGAAAGGTGATAATTATGATGATACGTTTTATGATTTTTTGTATGGCTTTTATTGCCATTTCATTTGCGGCCACACCGATATTTTTTGGAGTGTCAGCAGAGCATAAAAAACTAACGCAAACAGCGGTAGTGACCGGTAACACACCAACCGCACTAACGTTTGAAGAGATTTATGCCTTAATCGACCAGGATGCTTTAACAGATCCAGCGCGTTTAAACGCCATTGAACCTGCCGCAGGCGACGACGATGCTATTGAAGAAAAATTTTCAAATGGCTTTTCTGGTAAAGAAGATAGCGCACTCACCGATATAATCGAGGGTGATTTAGAAACAGAATTAGCATTATAAATTTTTAGGCATTAAAAACCAGTAACGCCCTTGTGACTTCATGCCGCCCGCCATTTCTTCAGCGCGCGTCCCATACCCCCAAAAATAATCACCACGCACAGGCCCACGTATTGCGCCGCCTGTATCTTGCGTGACCATCAATTTACTCAATTTAGGGTTTTCTAAATCAAGCCAGAGCGGCATGCTGTACGGTATGATAGAGCGATCTATCGCCAATGATCTTTCAGGCGTTAAAGCAATGCCTTCACCGCCCAATGGCCCTTCGCCTTTAACCTCGGTAAAGAAAACATATGATTTATTTGTTGTCATTAAGTCTTGTGCCTGATCAGGATTTTCTGCCATCCAATCCCGAATAGACTGCAAAGACACATTTTCTTTGGTTAAGGCGCCACGCTTAATCAGCTCACGACCAACGGCGTAATAAGGATGTCCGTTTTGCCCTGCATAACCCACCCGCATTATTGAGCCGTCATCCAGCGCAACAATACCCGACCCCTGAATCTGTAAGAAAAAAGCATCAACCGCACTATCCACCCAAACAAGAGGCTTATCCTGCGCGGCAGGAAGACCGCCATTAATAATCTGCTCGTGCGTTTCGTAAGGCTTTAACTTACCGCCTTTCACTCGTCCAGCAATACGCTGGCCTTTTAACTCATCACGAAAAGCACCCAAATCAACCATAACCAAATCATCCGGACGACTGCGTAAGGGGGTCTGGTAAACGCCGCCACGCTGTCTAGAGCCTTTAAGGGAAGCTTCATAATAACCTGTAAATAAGCCTGTCGAGACATTTCCTGCTTGTGCGCTATAAGGAATAAAATTTGTTTCAAAAAATTGGCGTATCTTTATTGCGTTGCTTTTATCTATATCTTTAAATCTACGGCACACAATCTGCCATTCTTGGTTTTTACCAAACTTTGCCGATGGGCCAAAGTTACTTTGAGAATTTCTTTTTAAAATTCTATTGCAGCTTTTCTGATAGGCCTGTGCAAAATCGGTAAAATTATCTGATCCCCAATTTGGTAAAGACGAGAAACTTTGTGGTGATATGCTCAACGCCGCAGAAGGCGTATCTTTTGTTGCAACAGAAGAAGATGGCGGCAATGACGTATTCGTACACCCTGCAAGAATAAAGGGAAAGAAAAGCGCGATTAAAAAAGTAGAGGTGTAGTTTCTCATTATGCTTTATTTATCCGATCCACCTTCGGGGATTGGAGTTTTATGATCTTCAACTTCATCGTCCCGTGTTTCATATAAATACCATTCAGGGCCTTTAGCCTCTAACGCGCGTCCAAAAACCCATACATCAACCATAATCGTTGTTTTATCAGGGTCACCAGACAATATATTGCCCTCTTTATCGCGGATAACACAGATTTCTCTAGCCGAGAAGCGTACCGTAATAAAAAGAGTATCACTTTTCACCGCAACTTCGGTGATATCAATTTTCTCCACACCAACTATCTTGGTATCAATTTTTTCACCGCGCTCATTACGTTCTTTAACCGACGATTCAAAAGCTTGGTAAACCTCTGGTGCCAATAAGCCTTCTAAAGTCTCTAAATCCCCTGTTGCAAAAGCCTCAACAATCATGGCAAAGGCCGCTTCGGCGCCTTGTGCAAAATGGCCCAAATTAAAATCTGGATTATCACGCGCCATATCATCTAGCTGATTTTCAGTGGTCTTGTTATCAACACGAACATGAATTGGTAATGCATGGTCATAGCCAACAGAATTATTAAGCGATACAACATTACTTTTATTATCATTTTGCATGATTGATTTTAGCTTACTGTCTTCATCACCTGAAAAAAGATTGGGACGTTTAGCGCTTTGCTCTTCATCTTCATCACGAGTTCCTAAGATACTGCGTAGCCAAAAGATTAATCCAGCGGCAATTAAAGCAAAAAGTATGATGTCAGCGGGCATAATTATTATTTCCTATGAAGCGGGGTTTATTCAAGGTTATAAACACTTTATAAGACATAGACGCCCAATATAAAAGAGGGCGATAGACAGAAAGACTTATTTAATGCCGTTTTTAATATTATTTTTCTTAATCTCCATGGCCGAGCTTTATGTTTTTATGACAGTGGGGAGCATCCTAGGTGTCCTTTCTACAATATTACTATGTTTTATAACCGCGGTTCTTGGCGGATTTCTTGTCCGGCTTCAAGGTTTAAGCACCCTAATGAAAGCTCAGGACAGTTTAAGAACAGGGAAAATGCCGTTAAATGAGATATTTAATGGTTTTTGTATCGTTATTGCAGGCGCTTTGCTAATTACCCCAGGATTTGTAACAGACATCGTTGGTTTTTTACTGCTTATTCCAATATTTAGAGTGTTTTTACAGCAATTTTTGTCCAAAAACGCATCATTTCGCGTCAATACGGGCGCACACAAAAGAAACACGCCAAATAAGGATGGTGAGGATGTAATTGAAGGTCATTACGAACGCGTGGACAAGGCAACCTCTACTCTAGATCAACCATCAAAAGATGATTAAGCTTAACTGAATTTTAAAAAGGTAAAAATAATGACGAAAAAGCAAGATACACCAAACGACGTACAAAATGGAGACAATGTCGGCGCCGTCCCGCAAACTCCCGTCGTTATTCACGCACAATATTTAAAAGATATGTCTTTTGAAAACCCAAATGCCCCTGAAATCTTGCACAAAGCCGAGACATCCCCTGAAGTTAATATTGATATTACCGTTGATATGCGCAAATTAGAAAGCACAGACAAAGAGGCCTTTTACGAAGTGTTATTAATCGTCAACGCCGATGCAAAGCGTGATGGCAAAACTATGTTTATTGCAGAGATTAAATATGGCGCGGCTGTTTCCATCAAAGGTATGGACGAAAAGCAGCACCATCCTATTCTTTTTGTCGAAGTCCCACGTATGATATTTCCTTTTGTCCGCATGATATTGGCCAATGCAACGCAAACAGGAGGCTTTATTCCCCTTCAAATGGGGATGGTCAATTTCCGCGCTATGTACCTAAAACGTTTTGGAACAAAACCAGAATCAGAAGAAAATTCTAATAACTAACAAAAACGTCTACTCTTAATTACCCATCACGTTTTTTAACGGGCTTTCAGCCCCTTTAAAACTATCAAAATCGTGCTATAATTAGCTTTCTGATTTGGTATGGCGTCGACCATGCTTTGTTTTCATCAATATGTATTAAAATAGCATTTTACTTCAATAGGTTAGCTTTAATTATAGTTCGTAACGTGGCATTAACCATTTTTGCGTAAAATTTAAGGTGGAGAACTGTTTAACAGGGAATCATGGGCATGAGCATTATTCACACAACTAAGCGTACGGGTAAAAAACAAAAAAGCTTTATACGCAAAACCGCAGAAGCAGGAAATATTTTCCTCATGCTGTTTGGCGCTGTCGGTATGGTTGGTGTTCTTGGTGCCGCAACAATGACGGTTATGAAAGGCCCTGTTCGTACCATGTCTATTGTGACCAAGCGAACCATCGCAGAGAACAATATGATTGCGACAGGTCGGCTGGCTCTTATTGCCTCAGCAGTACAGCCCGATAGTGACTGTGATGGAGATGGAACAGTCGAACCTATTGCTTATGGAGCACCAATAACTGGACTAACTGGTGGCGGAGAAATTCCTGCAACTATAGGGGCAGCAACCCAAGATCCGTGGGGAACGCCATATGGCTATTGTACGTGGGATCATGGAACATTAATTGATGATGCGGCCTGTGGTGACGGTCTGGGTGGAGGATATGAACAAGGTAATGCAACAGAAACAGGGTTTGTTTTAGCCATTGTTTCCGCAGGACCAGACAGAATATTCGAAGCAAGTTGTAATGATGATCCTGCCACTTTGCTTGATAGACCTTCAGGCGCCGATGATATAACGATGGGATATACTTTTGCAGATGCAAATTCCATTGCCGCAGGTCTTTGGAATTTGCAAAGTGGCGACCCAGATATTGCCGAGATTAGTAAAGATCTAGAAGTAACAAGCGCAGCAGGCAATTTAGCCTTTGGTGTCGCAGAGGTAAATTCAGGCGGCACTGATAGGCCTGCCATTCAAGCCGATTATGTTTCAGCTTTAACCTTAGCAGGAGATATAGAACTGTTAAGCCCGCTTGTTTCGGCAGCTAATATTAGCGGCGCAGATATTAGTGGTGCTAATTTATCAACATCGGGAACGTTAAACGTCACAGGCACGTCAACCTTAGGAGTGGTAAACGCAGGCGCAACCAGCGCGACAACGCTAAGCTCATCTGGGCTTGCCAGTTTAAATTCATTAGGCGTTTCTGGAAACGTCACTTTAGGAAGCGCGCTCACAAACACTGTTGGTGTTGCTGGTGATTTAACTGTTGCTGGTACTTTTATACCAAATAACCTAAACGTCACAAATAATGCAACGGTCGGTGGCACTCTGGGTGTTACCGGTGTTTCAACCTTAGGTGTTTTAAGCGCAGGGACAACGACTGTAGACTCATTGGCGTCTACTAATAATGCAACGGTCGGTGGCACTCTGGGTGTTACAGGTGTTTCAACTTTAGGTATTTTAGGCGCAGGGGCAACGACTATAGACTCGTTAACTGTCACCAACGCCACATCTATTGGTGGTGTGTTAAATATGAACACACAAGTTATTACTGGCGTCGCAGACCCTGGCGCAGACACCACAGCGGCAGCAAATAAGGCCTACGTTGACGCGCAAGTTGCCGCAGGAACAGGCTTTACAGAAGATGATCCGCAAGTAGGAACACTAGCATCCAACCAATATTGTGTCGCCAATGCAGGGGCAAGTGCCATTGATTGTACGGCCACCCTCCCTGGGGAAACCGACCCACAAGTTGGTGTTGTAACAACATCTGGTAATTTTTGTCGATCAGACGGAACATCTATCAACTGTGACCAAACACCCGCAGACATTGTAACACCTGCCAACGGCAATGATACAGAAGTGCAATATAATGATAGCGGTAGTTTTGCAGGTGACAGCGGATTTACCTATGATGACGCAACAGACACCCTAACCGTTGATAGTACAATTAATATTGGAGAACTTCTTAATATTGGTGCAACTACTGGCGCCGCCGCGCCAATAGGCGCGACAGGAGGGGGAGGTAGTGGCAGTGGATCAGCTATCTTTGAAGTGACGGGTGCCGCGGGGTCAGAGCTCGTCAGCACCGTTGACGCTACCGCGCCATACGCAACCAGTGACTTTATTATAGGATCAAATCAGCTCGACGATGCCGCCGGAACAGATGATGATGCGCGTATGTTCTTTGATAAATCTAAAGGGGCCTTCCGCGCGGGACAGCCTTTTAATACAGAATGGGATAGTGCGGATGTTGGGGACCGTAGTATCGGACTGGGAGCGGGGCAAGCATCAGGCCTTGGAGCTGTTGCTATAGGCTCTTTTGATAACATTGAAACCATTCAAGTAAACTTAACGGCAGCACCAATAGCTTCGGGTAATCAAGCGATCGCACTTGGTACGGGAGCAGTATCCTCAAACACAGGAAGTATGGCATTGGGAATAAATACACAATCTTCAGGGCGTTTTAGTGTCGCAATAGGAGGGGCGAGCGACCCTTCTCCAAACAGAATAGCTTCTGGTGCTAACAGCCTTTCACTCAACGGCTTGGCTTCTGGTGCTAGAAGCATAGCAGTAGGCGAAGGAACGACCGCAAGCGGTGTTCGAAGTATAGCTTTCGGTACAGAGGTTTTAGCAGGAACAGGTATTGGCCAAACGAATACTGCAAATTCAGGCGTTGGAAACTACTCCGTTGCCTTCGGTCTTGGTAATTCAGGAACAGGCAATGATCCACGTGTGACGGGCAATGAAAGTTTCGGCGTATTTATGGGCGATCAGACAGATTCAAATGTTACTGGAGAAAACACTTTTGCCCTTGTTGGTGGTTCTATGGTTATAGACCCAGGAACAGGTATAACGGTTGCAGCCCCCGCCGCGGAACTGTCTGTTATTGGGGATATTGAATATACAGGGACCATTACCGATGTATCTGACCGTCGTTTAAAAAACAATATCACCCCCCTTAACAAAGACGGAGCCTTGTTGGAAAAAGTTGCCAGTATTGATACCTATTCTTTTACCATGAAAGATGACGCAGATAACCGTAAAGAGTTTGGGGTTATCGCCCAAGAAATTGAAAAAATATTCCCAGAGCTTGTTCATACCGCCAAAGATGAAGCAGGTACAAAGTCTGTCAATTATGTTGGTCTTATTGGTCCAATGATAGAAGCAACGAAAGAACTGAAAGCCGAAAATGATACTTTAAAAGCAGATATCGTAGAAATAAAAAAACAAATTTATCTTCTCAATAAAACAACCAATGAAAAAAATGGTAATTCTCCTTCTTCATCGGCAAATAGCGTATTGTTATATTTATTGCTTGGGGTTTTTGGTACATTGTCTG
Source organism: uncultured Alphaproteobacteria bacterium (assembly GCA_937931645.1). Taxonomy (GTDB): domain Bacteria; phylum Pseudomonadota; class Alphaproteobacteria; order Micavibrionales; family Micavibrionaceae. Next base: position 98,481 of record CALHAR010000009.1, on the reverse strand, counting down.
GTGTATTAATTTTCACACGTAGATCCAATAAAGCAAAATAAAGGGGCAAACGGAAATATGACGCGTTCCTTTTCTACACAGTTTATGAGAAATATAAAAACCCTTATCGTGGGCATTATTTTATTTGCGTTCCCTCTATCAGTCTACGCACAATCCACAGGCGACATTCACTATAACGAAACCCCCGAAGCCATTGAATATTATAATGGGACGCAATGGGTTCATGCTGGTCTTGGCTCCTATGTACCAAACGCGGTTAATTTCGATGGCGCTACGCACCTTACACATAATGGTACGATCGGCTCTACCAGCTCAACAAGTTGGTCTGGCAGTTTTTGGATAAAACGTAATGATTTAACAAATTCACAAGTTATTCTGGATTCATCAGGTGCTGCAAACGCTTCCATTACCCTTGATGTCGTTGGTGAGTTACGCTTTATCGCGCAGAATACTGCGGGAACAGAAGTCCTCAACATTGATACAGACCGCGCCCTTAATAATATAAGTTGGAATCATGTTGTCTTTAGCTTTGATCTAACAAACACAGCAAACCGCCATGTCTATATCAATGGCGTATCTGTCATCGAGAATGTTGTTACCTATAACACCGCAGAAACTATGAACTTTGCTGGACCGCAATATGGTATCGGCAATCGCTTTACAAGCGTCGCTGGTGAAGAATTAGTAGCTGGTCTTTCTGATTTTTGGATTGATTTTAATGCTTATATTGACTTTTCTCTTGCCGAAAACCGTGAAAGATTTATAGCGCCCAGCACACTGCCTATGTATTTAGGGCCTGATGGGTCAATTCCACTGGGGCAGTCTCCTGATATTTTTCTATCTGGCGGCACTGATGATTGGCACATTAATAATGGTACAGGGGCGGGATTCATAGAAAATGGAACATTGACAAATACGATAACGCGTCCAGGTATCATTGATTCAAATAGAACATGGAGGCAGGTTGGTAACAATCTATCAGGTTTTGGATCTGGTTTTCCAACAATAACAACCTTGACCTCTGATACCATTGCTTATATTGACACAGCCAATGATGATTTACGCACCTATAGCTGGGATGGAACGAACTGGTCTTTGGTTGGTAATGAATTAAATATCCCTAATGGTACCCGTAATGCAATTGAAAGTTTAGACGCTAGCACTGTTGCTTATTACGATAGCAATAACGATGATTTACGCACCTATAGCTGGGATGGAACGAACTGGTCACAAATTGGTAATAATCTTAATATTCCCGGACCTTCTAGCGTTACAATGGCTGCTCTAGACTCTAATACCATTGCTTTCATTAATTCAGGCACAAGCGTTAACTTAACGACCTATAGCTGGGACGGAACAAACTGGTCACAAGTCGGGAATCAATTATCAATTACAAATGTTTTTGACCCTACCTTAACAACAATAGACACCAATACCATTGCACTGGCGAGAACCGCCACGAGTAATAATCTTGTCACTTATGAATGGGATGGAACGAACTGGTCACAAGTCGGGAACTCATTACAAATCATCTCTATAAATCAAGCCGAGCTGACCACGTTAGAACTGAACAAAGTTGCGTATATTGATAATAATAACCGAGACTTAAGGACGTACCGTTGGGATGGAGTAAATTGGTTTTTAGTTGGTAATGAGTTGAACATTTTTCAATCTTTTTCGGGACTTTATGGGATAGAAGCCCTAGACTCAAACACAATTGCCTATACCGATAGCGCAAATCAAGATTTAAGAACATACGAATTTGTCAATATAACGCCATGTGGTGATGCCGCAAATAAGCGCGGAAACGTCATCTATAACAGCGATGATAAAGTCATGCAGTACTGCAATGACACAGATTGGGTGGCGATGGGACCAATTGGTGGCACGGGTGGTACTAGTTGTACCGTGCCAACAGGTAACGCGGGCGATATCATTTTTAATTCTCTGGTGAATACCTTACAATTTTGTAACTCAGAAGACTGGGTTACCATTGGGCAATAGCTTTACAAGCCATAGAATCCTTAGGATAAGAGCAACGATGTAAAATTATTAGTTTGTTTTCCAAAAAGAGTCTTTTACGCCCTCTAACATCTTGTCGTGAGCGGCCTTCTCTTTATCGCTTATAGTAAATTGGCGTGGTTCGCGATAAATACGCGGGGCTTTAACAACTTTTTCTTCACTGTTTGTCGGTTTCTTTTCGACCTCCATATCAAGTCCACGTTGGCGACCACCAAGAAGCTCTAAATAAACTTCTGCCAACAACTCAGAATCCAGTAAAGCGCCATGGAGCGTACGATTTGAATTATCAATTTTAAAACGTCGACAAAGTGCGTCCAAGTTAGCCGGCGAACCGGGAAATTTTCGACGCGCTATCATTAAAGTATCAATGACTCGCTTATTCTCAAGATTTGGAAAACCATATGTTTTTAATTCGGCATTAATAAACTTCATATCAAAGGCGGCATTGTGAATGATAAGCTTAGAATCTGTGCCTATGAAATCAAGAAAATTACCGACAACCTCACCAAATATTGGCTCTTTGGCCAGTATCTCCTGTGTCAATCCATGGACGGCAGCGGCCTCTGCGGGCACGTCACGCTCAGGGTTGATATATTGATGATAGGTACGCCCCGTCGGCATATGGTTTTCTAACTCCACACAACCAATCTCAACCAGCTTATGCCCATCAACGGGATCCATACCCGTTGTTTCAGTATCCAAAACAATTTCGCGCATTAATTTTCTCCAACATGTTCTTTAGGCATTTATGAGTGTAAGCCATTCCCATACCAGTAGGAATAACAAAATCAGCGCGCAAACATTTTTCTTTATCAGACATTTGATTTCTTAGAATCTTTTTAAATCTCTCCTCACTCATGCCACTGCGCTTTAATACTCTATGGCGCTGAACATGGTACGGTGCACTGACCACAACCGTATAATCTACGCGAGTTTCTGCCCCTGTTTCAAATAAAAGGGGTATCTCTAAAACAACAATTTTACGACCTAGCCGCGCTTGTTTTTGGATAAACTCCTTTTGTAATCTGTGTACAATAGGGTGGAGAATCTTTTCTAGTTTTTGTCTTTCAAGATCATCGTTAAAAATAACTTCTGCTAGAACATCACGTTTAATTATATGCGTTTTTTTGTCCCAGCTTGTTGGGAATGTTAGCGCAACCTCTTCAAATGCTTGGCCTTTTGGGCTTAAAGCTAACCGCACCGCCTTGTCTGAATCATGAATCCCGCACCCCAATTTTTTCAACATTAGCGCCACGGTACTTTTCCCCATACCTATTGATCCCGTTAATCCTAAGACGATCATAACAAAACCTTTTGCTCTAAATCTTTTGTAACTTCTGGCATAACGCCAGTCCACGCCTTAAAAGCGGGGCGTGCCTGATGCAATAACATACCAATGCCTGTTACAATACTGTGATGGCGATCCTTAGCTTGGCTTAATAAATCAGTCATCAAAGGATTATAAACTATATCGGACACAAGAGAGTTAGAAGTTAAGTTATCTAAATTTATTTCTAAGGATTGTTGATTTTTTGTTCCCAAAGATGTGGTATTAACCAATAAATTTATTTTATTTAAATAAGTTTCTTTTTCTTCCCATGGAATAACTTTTATTTTATTCGGGTCTAGTTTTTGTAAATTTTCTGCACGATCAATAGTTCTGTTGGTTAATAAAATTTCCTCTACACCCTCTTGCAATAATCCATATAAAATAGCTCTAGCCGCCCCACCAGCACCTAAAATAAATGGTTTTTTCTTTTTAAAATCAATATCTTGTGAAGATTTTAAATTTTCGATGAAACCAAAAGAATCTGTATTGGTGCCGTAAAGTTTTTGATCTTTAATAACCACCGTATTCACCGCACCTATTTTCTTTGCTGCGGCATCTACTTCATCACAAAGTTTGAAAATATTTTCTTTATGCGGTGCGGTTACATTAAAACCATTATATCCTTGGTATATAATATCTTTTATTTTTATCTCTAAGTCTTTTGGTTTAATTTCTATATGATGGTAATTACCATTTATATTATATTGATCCATCCAATATTGATGGATAGTAGGGCTTTTGCTGTGGGAGATTGGATAACCTATAACGCCCGCCTTCATAGCCCAAACCCTTCATTGTCTAAAAACTGTATAAGTGGTAATAACGGCATACCTAATATCGTAAAATAGTCACCTTTAATATCTTTAAACAGCCTAATACCAGGGCTTTCCAAGGCATAGCATCCAACGCAAGACGTTAGAATATCGCCAGCATTATCGCAGTATGATTCTATTTCGACCGCGCTCATTAACTTCATTGTAAGGTTAGCCTCATCCTTAAAAGAAAATAAATTTTCTCCATTCTTATAAACGCTTACTGCGGAATTCAGAGTATGTGTTTTTCCTTGAAATTCTTTTAAGCGCTCTTGTGCCTCTAATTTATTTTTTGCTTTGGAGTAAACTTTATCTCCTATATATAATAGCTGGTCTGAACCAATTATATATTTATCAGAATGTTTTTTTGATACAAACTTTGCTTTTGCGTTTGCCAGATGCGTAGAAATATCTCCGATGCTCTCTTTTTCTTTTATCAGATTTTCAATGATTTTCTCTTCGTCAATGTCTGCCGCGATGATATCAAAGCTATAGCCTGCTTGGGACAGCATATTTTGCCGTGCGGCGCTTCCCGAAGCCAAGATTAGTTTAGCCTTCACTTGCTTGCTCCCGCTTTTTCATTCTACCCTTATGCCTTTGTAATAAGGCATAAATTTCGGCCGTTGTTTCTTCAACAGACTTCCTTGTTACATCAATAACTGGCCATTTATATTTTGAAAATAAGCGGCGCGCTTTTCTAATTTCCTCTTCGATATGCTCTAAATCTAAGTAGTCATTTTCATTAATATGCTTACTGTCGCTATCGGCCTGAAGGCGGCTTCGTCTTAAATTTTCTAGACGTTTTGGTGATTCCGTAAGACCGATAAAAAGTGGTTTTTTTAATTCAGCAATCTCTTCGGGAAAAGGAACAAAAGGCACCAACGGAATATTGGCGGCTTTAATACCGCGCCGTGCCAAAAAAATACAAGTTGGTGTTTTTGATGTACGGGACACCCCCACCAAGATAACATCGGCCTCTTCTAATCCTTCAAGATGCTGACCGTCATCAAACGCCAAAGCAAAATCAACCGCATCAATCCGTTGAAAATAAGCATCATCTAGCGCATGTTGTAATCCCGGTATGCCCTTTGAGGGTAAACCCAAATATGACGACATACTCCGTAAAATTGGGTCTAGGATTGGCATGCATGGCACGCCCAAATCCGCACAAGCGGCCTGTAATTTACGCCTTAACTTCTTATCCACGAGAGTGAATAAAACGGGACCAGGGGTTTTTTTAATATCAGAAATGGCACGATCCAGCTGGACCTCAGAACGTATCATTGGCCAAAAGCGTTCCGATGGATTTACACCTTCAAACTGAGACAGAGCGGCACGCGCCAGCCCTTGCAAAGTGGTTCCCGTTGCATCTGAAACCAGATACAAATTAAAATTATGGATGGGTTGTTTTTCATTCAGTACGCTCATAATGACGCTATCCTAACAGCGTACAGACAGAGGAATAAAGCGAAAAACGCCACTTTATATCAGATAAAATATAGTTTTAGTCCTGATGAAGAAATTTACGCGCGAGTTTAGCATCACGAAATGGGATTCCATTAGCGTACGTCACTTTGCTGTCATACGTAATTTGAAAAAGATGGGTCTGATTGACAGGGTCGTTAAGGCCATTAAAAAACGGATCAGTCGAAACAGTGTGACCCAATTCTTTTAAATAAGAAATGCCATCAGGCAATAACGAAAGCAATTCAAACTCTTTTGATAAAGCGGCCTTATCACCAAAGCACATATCGTTTTCTTCTAAAATATTATCCATATGTTGCAGGCTTATATGATCAAGCGCGTCAACGCGCGCAACATCGGCATACCATTGGCGGAATATATGCGCCAAAGCCATACCGTTATAAAGTGCCGTGGGGTAACGCTCTAAAATATTAATAAGAACCCGCGCCATGTCGCCATCATCCGCACCCAGCGCATGACGCCAAACCTCATTATATCCTGCGCTTCTTAACTCCCAAGCTATTAAAACAGAAACAGAATCTGTATCGGCGGCTCTGGCGCGCTCCAATAAGAGGACAGCTTCAGGTTTATAATTTTCTTCAAAAGCGCCCCATCTATCTTCATGCCAAACATCACGTAATGCTTTGGCAAGGATAGAAATCAGAGAGTTTCTGTAAAAAGTAGATTTTCCCAATGTTTGGGCGTTCATGTTAAAATTATCTAATTCAATGATCTGATTATTAACATCTAAATGAAAACCACCTGTATCTAAATCAACCAACGCAAGTTTCCATCCTGAGTCTTGCGCCTGTTTTAATAAAGAAAAACCTAAAGGGCTTTCTGTCATTAACGCGGTTACCCAACTGAGAACATCTAAATCTGTTTTAAAGACGTACGGGTAGGCCTCTAAATTTTTATAATTTTTGGTTTCTACTGGCTGCAACATATCAATATCGTAGGTGCCCTCATTTTCTAAATTAAATTCAGTATATGAAGGAGTTTTTGTTAGGCAGCGATCCTCTCCAACAATTCTTTGAATTGAGCGTGGTTTGGTCAGTGATCTGAAGCGATTTGCACGCACGGCTATACTTTCTTCTTCTTTTAAGGGGGGCTGGTTAAGTATGTACTCCTTGCGCGACCCTTCCTTTATGTCCGAACTGGACTGAAATAACATTATTGTCTGTTGAGAGCTCTGCGCTGTCTCTTGCGGTTTGTTTACCAAGCCGCTTTTGCGCGGAATCGTGCTGCCTTGTGCCATTCTGGTTGTCCTCAATATTTTTATTTTTTGACTGATCGATGCCAGCCATTTTGATAGGTTTTGAAGATTGCAACTTTTGTTCCGTTTCCTTAAAGGTGCGTTCAAACTTGATAAACCATAGGAAATTGGCGTTTGAGCGGTCACGTACGTCTGTGAAAAGCGAGTCATTTAAGATCATGTGGGCATAAGAGGACAGGTAATTTTTGCCGAAAGGCTGCTCTCCCAATTTACAGATTAAATCTGTAGAAATCTGCTGTGATAAATCTGCATTATCATAAGTATACCCTCGATAATCAGCCAGCATTGATTGAATAAGGCTTTTATCTTCATTGCGGCAACGTTCTGATAAGAACCATGTCTCAAAAACAGCACTTAAAGCGTTACCATTATTAAGCGTACGGAAATCTGTAAGCGCTTCTCTTGCTAACGCTCTACCTAAATCTGAAAAAGAAGAGTTTTCGACACGTGACCATATGGCAGTTTCACCTTGAAGCTTCATTTCCCAGGCACACCGAACAACGGCAACGGCCAAATCTGCTTTTTGCGCACGATTAACCAATATAGCCTGATCTGGATGTAGGGATAATGGGTTAAGCATGGCGCCATGGGCATCTTGCCAAAAACGGCGAAGCTCTTGCACCAAAAGCAAAACTTGGTCTGTTATTTCTAGGTCAGGGCGAATAAATATCACACTAGCTTTTTTATCATAAAAGGCCGTATCAACTTGCTTGCTCAACTTAATAGAAATGTCTTTACTGGCGGCAAAGTTTAATAACTCCTGCCCCATTCTGCTGTTTGATAAAATATTTTTGATATCGTTTAACGAATTTTTTATAGAATTTTTATTCGATGATAGGTTTTCTGAATCTATTATAAATTCTTCTAGGCGTTTATCCCCCTGCTTTACATGCAAGTCGGACACCTTATTATACGCCTCCATTTTATCCTTCATCGCTGTGATTTCAGACAAAAGAGTTTCATCAGAAAGCATGTCATGATCTTTTAACAGATCACCGCTTAAAATGTTATCATCATCAAAATCACAAGCATCATCCATATAGAAGAATGGCTGGTCACTTACCAAAGTACATGCAACAGGTTGCCAATTATTAATGCTGTAAGCCATCTTAAATCTTCTAGATTTAGTTTTCTTACCATTATTATATGATTTATTATTTTTTGTTTCTTTACTCATCTTCCCCAAAGCCCCTAAAGATTTTTATCTTTTTTTATGTAGGCTGGAAAAAATATCTTTTGCCTACCTTTTAATTATGCCGCCAAAAAGATTAACGAATTCCTACCAAAAACCATTAAATTGGGTTTTTAGAGCGGTTTTTTTCTAAGCGTTAACAGGGAGTTAAAAAGGATTAACCATAATGATTGATTTAAGGAGTTATCTTAATTTCTTGTAAAGGATTAGAAGATAGTTACTGCTGAAAGCTATCGTCTAAAACCGGAATATCTTCAACCAACATTTCTTGATTAGTGAGTGATACCGTACCGTCTTCAGTTACAGAAATATCAGATTCAAACAATGAATCTTTGAAAATAATACTGGAACTTAAATAATAAATATTATCTTCCTCTTCATTTTTTAATTCTAGAGGGTTTATCATTTTGGACAAGGCTTTGCGTCCAGATGGTGCTGGTTCTTCTTTCCAGTTAATATCATCAACATTCTCAATAATATTAAAGCGACCAAACCGTCCTCTCACATAGAAAAAGAAAAACCGAACATAAGAGGTAATATTTTCTTGGTTTAAAAACAGCGGGACTTTTTTATTGAGCAAATAAATAGGCGCATTAGTACCATCAAGAATATAGATATCCGTACTTTCTCCGCTTTCCTTATATATAAAGGAAATAATGCGGGCAGGATTGCTATGAAGGTCACTCACTTCATAAAGCGCATGACCATTATAAAACGGTAGAGAATGGCTAATAATTCTTGAATTACTTGAATCAAAAGAACTGCCATCTAGCTTTTTATTTAATTTATCAAGCAAAGCCGCGGCATTGCCGTCTTTTATCGCTGTATATGCATCGGAAAACATCTGATTTTAAGCCTCTAAAGTTTATTTTTATTAATTGTCCTTGAAACCGAATCGATTCGCAAGAGCTGTCATATTTACTCCCCTTTTATTTTCAATATTCAGATTTGTTCTTGTTATGGATGTGTATTAAAAATGGGATAGTTTTTGTTTAAAACAGAGGAGAAAAAAAATCTCATTTCTACACACTTTTCAAAAAGTTTTTTTTGATGTTATTCGAGGTGTGAGTAGGATAAAAAATCTATGTACAGAAATTATAAATATAAAAATGCGAATCGTATAGTTTGTCTACTTTGTTAGTCATTTTAGTATGTGTGTAAATTTTGGGATAAATAGTAATCCCCGATTCACACAACCCCTATTACTATCTACAACTCTTTTTTAATTCTTTTTATATTTTAAGTTTTCTGCTTTGATACAAATCTGAATTGGAAGAAACCTGAATTAAGAATTTAAGTTAGAAATTTAAACGATGAAATTAATATTACAAAATCTAAATAATCAAAAAACCGACAATACCCCATTTTGGTTTATGCGCCAAGCTGGTCGCTACTTGCCAGAATATTTAGAGCTAAGGGCGACTGCAGGGGGTTTTTTAGATTTAGTTTATAATCCTGAAATGGCTTCTGAAGTTACGATTCAACCTATTCGTCGATTTGGCATGAGCGGCGCTATTTTGTTTTCAGATATTTTGGTTATCCCCCAGGCGTTAGGACAGGCTTTATGGTTTGAAGTTGGTGAGGGGCCTAAGCTTGACGCACTAAAATCCCCAGAGGACATCAAAAAACTCAATCTAAATAAAATTGATGATGTTTTGAATCCAATCTATGAAACGATAGCGCTAACTCAATCTAAATTAATTTCAGAAAATTTAGACCAAACAGCATTGATAGGTTTTGCAGGATCGCCATGGACAGTTGCTTGCTACATGATTGAAGGGGGTGGAAGCAAAAACAGCAATGGTAAAATATTTCCTAAAACTAAAAAATGGGCGTATGAAGATTCTGAAAACTTTCAAAAATTAATGGATGTTTTGGTTAAGGCAACCAGCCATTATTTAATTAAACAAATTGAAGCAGGCGTGGAAGCCATTCAGTTATTTGATAGTTGGGCGGGGATTTTGGATAGTCAAAATTTTGATCGCTGGGTTATTGCTCCAACGATAAAAATTATCGAAAATGTTAGAAAAATATATCCAGACATACCGATTATTGGTTTTCCACGTGAAGCGGCAGAAATGGCGGTTTCTTATGCTCAAAAAACTGGAATTAATGCGATAGGGATGGATTATTCAATGAACCCTGAATGGGCACGTGATAATTTACAGAGCTTATTGCCCGTTCAAGGTAATTTAGATCCTCAACTTCTTTTAGAGGGCGGTATTGCGCTGGAAAAACAAGCTAATAAGATTTTGGAAACATTTGCGAGTAAACCTTTTATCTTTAATTTAGGCCATGGCGTGATAAAAGAAACGCCAATCGAGAATGTTGAAAAATTATGTGAGATTGTTAGAAATTTTAAGCCATGAGTACAAAACAAAAAAAGAAGAAAACAGCCGTTATTTTATTTAATTTAGGTGGACCTGATAGCAAGGCCAGCATTAAACCGTTCTTGTTTAACTTTTTTATGGATAAAAATATTATTCGTGCGCCCATTTTTATACGTTATTTTTTGGCTAAATTAATCTCTATTCGGCGTTCTAAGCGTGAAGCAGGGGACAGCTATAAAGAATTGGGTGATAAATCTCCTTTATTGGAAAACTCAACAGCGCAGGCGCAAGCTTTAGAGAAAAGCCTCAATAAAAATAACGAAAGTGAGTTTAAAGTTTTTATTTCTATGCGCTATTGGCACCCGATGGCAGAAGAGGTTGTAAAAGACGTACAAGAGTATGAGCCTGATGAAATAATGTTATTACCCCTTTATCCGCAATTTTCAACCACAACAACGCGTTCTTCTTTTGAGTCATGGGATAAAGCATGTAAGGCGATTAAATTGAACGTGCCCACGACTCGTATTGGATGCTATCCGTGGGATGCAGGATATATCAAGGCCTGTGCCCAAAATATTGTTGGTGTTTATAACCAAGCCAAAAGTAAAACAGGAAAATCCCTGCGTATTTTATTATCAGCGCATGGGTTACCAGAAAAGATAATTGCAGAAGGTGACCCCTATCAATGGCAGTGTGAGCAATCTGCCGAAAAGATTATCGAAGAGTTTTCTAATTTAACAGGCATTAAAAACCCTGATTGGCAGATTTGTTATCAGTCCCGTGTTGGGCCGTTACAATGGATTAGACCTTCCACCGAAGAGGCGTTGCAAAAGGCCGCCGATGATAAGGTTGGTGTGGTTATTTTACCGCATGCCTTTACGCAAGAACATGTTGAAACATTGGTTGAGATTGAAATTGAATATCGTGAAGAAGCCGAGAAAATGGGCTTGCATGAGTTTTACCGCGTACAAACGGTGGGCACATCAGATATGTTTATCGAAGGCCTTAAAAATCTTGTACTGAACAATTTAGGCAAAAATAAAACCCTATCCCATACAGGCAAGCGTCTTTGCGCCGAGAGTTTTACCGATTGTCATTGCGTTGATGTGTAACCTATGGGGCTTTTGGGCAGATATATACTGCAAGACCGTCTATGCTTCTTTGTACACAGTTGTCTATTTCTATAGTTCTTGTTATTGATCCTGGCTCGGGCGCTACTTCGCCTTGATGGTATTTCATTGGATTTCCAAGAAGATCAAAGGCAGCCGAAAGAGTTACTGCACTAGCTCCTACTACTGTCCAAGGCTTTAAGCGGCCTTTATTATCATTAACGCCCCTAGCGCTATAAAGAGCAATGGTAAATCCACTAGCGGCGGCAAAAATGGCGGGATGAGGAGTGCTCATGTTAGCGACTGAGGCGCCAATAGTAGTAAGTGCAGCCACAATACTCAAATTTATCCCCAAAGCAGCACTTACAACATGATCACTTAATGTTTTCATAATTTTCTCTTTAACCTCGTATTTAAGTAAACTTAAGCGGTTATAATCTTACTTTATCGTTATGTCAATAATTATTTTATGGAACTTATCTGGTTTTTCGATAAACTATGCTTATGACACAATTTTTTCTCGATCATTATTTATGGGTTAAGGCCTTGCACATTATTGCCGTTATATCTTGGATGGCGGGGATGTTATATTTGCCCCGTTTGTACGTTTATCATGTGAAGGCGGTCAAGGGGTCAGACCTATCAGAAACATTGAAAATAATGGAACGGCGTTTGCTGCGTTATATTATGAACCCCGCGATGATGGTGACGTGGTTATTGGGTCTGATTATGATTGCACCGAACCCTGGATTGATGAGCACGGGCGGTTGGATGCATGTTAAATTGTTATTTGTTGTGTTGATGAGTGCGGTTCATATGATGTACGCAAAGTGGCGTAAAGATTTTGAGAGTGATAATAATATAAGATCTGAGAAGTTCTATCGTATAGCCAACGAAGCGCCGACCGTTTTGATGATTGTTATTGTCATTATGGTTGTCGTAAAACCGTTTTAAAATATTATTGCCATAATGTATAAGATGTGGTAATCTTTTTTATGAATAAGAAATAGTTGACTCGACATATATATCTGGTTATAACGACTTTATCTTATTTAGATTTCACAACATTTTATAGGTTTGTGTGGTTAGTTTTTAACCAAAGCGCGATAGAAAAATTTCACGCAGATTAAATAAGAAAAATAAAACTTTCCAATTATTACAATAATTTATCTTATACTTATATAACAGGACTACCCAATCTTTCTCATAGATCTATATGAGAGTATTAATTCCACAAAGAGACTAAAATCATGAATTTACAGGAACTTAAATCCCGCTCACCAGCCGAGCTTTTGGCCTTTGCCGAAGAATTGGATATTGAAAATTGCAACACGATGCGTAAGCAAGACATGATGTTTGCGATTTTAAAACAACTGGCTGACCAGGGTGCGCCCATTGCCGGTGGCGGTGTTTTAGAAGTCTTGCAAGATGGTTTTGGTTTCTTACGGTCACCTGAAGAAAATTATTTACCTGGCCCAGATGATATTTATGTATCGCCTTCGCAGGTACGTCGCTTTGGTTTGCGGACGGGTGATATTGTTGATGGCGAAATTCGCGCCCCTAAAGAATCTGAGCGTTATTTTGCGCTCCTTAAAGTCAGCAGTATTAATAACGAGGCGCCAGAAAAGATACGCCATCGTATTAACTTTGATAATTTAACACCGCTTTACCCAGATCGTCGGATTAAGTTGGAGCGTGCAGATCCAACAAAGAAAGCCTACACACAGCGTATGATTGAGTTGACGTCGCCTATTGGTTTTGGTCAGCGTTCATTACTTGTTGCGCCGCCACGTACAGGTAAAACAGTGATGCTGCAAAATATTGCAAGCTCTATTGCCGAAAATCATCCGGATGCTTATCTAATTGTTCTTCTTATTGATGAACGCCCAGAGGAAGTGACCGATATGGCACGTTCTGTCCGTGGTGAAGTTATCTCATCAACATTTGATGAGCCAGCGTCACGACACGTACAGGTGGCTGAAATGGTTTTAGAAAAAGCAAAACGTCTTGTTGAACATAAGCGCGATGTTATTATCTTGCTTGACTCTATAACACGTTTGGCGCGTGCCTATAACACGGTTGTTCCATCTTCTGGTAAAGTTCTGACCGGTGGTGTGGATGCCAATGCGTTGCAACGTCCAAAGCGTTTCTTTGGTGCGGCACGTAATGTGGAGCAAGGTGGATCGCTTACTATTATTGCCACCGCCTTGATTGAAACAGGATCACGCATGGATGAAGTTATCTTTGAAGAGTTCAAAGGAACAGGTAACTCTGAAATTGTTATGGATCGTAAAATTTCTGATAAACGTGTCTTCCCTGCGATTGATATTCAAAAATCTGGTACGCGTAAAGAAGAGTTGTTGGTTGATAAAGATACCTTGCAAAAAATGTGGGTTCTGCGCCGTATCCTCAACCCGATGGGGACTGTCGATGCGGTTGAATTCTTGCTCGGTAAGATGAAAGAAACCAAATCTAATGATGAATTCTTTAATGGTATGAATCAGTAATAAGACCTGATAATTGCTAATAATAATGAAGCCCGGCTTATTCGCTGGGCTTTTTATTTACTTAAAATTTTAAATAAAACCGAAACGATATTAATTGCCATAATGCACTAATCATGGTTTACTTAAGTATGGGTAAGGCACATTAAGATGCCGCTCTGAAGGAAGAAACAAGCACTGCCGCTAAATGAGTGGTGCACATATAAAATAGGTGGTTCAAATGGGATATGACTTAAAAAAAGATCAAATAACCTTAAAGAGTGAGCGTCGTATATTTTTCAAACGTAAAAATATCGTGCGTTTTGCATACCCTCTGATGGTTTTATTTGGGTTCGTCGTTGCGATATCTGTTATCGCGCCTGCTTTTGCCATTGAAACAACTAAAGCGTCTGCGCTGTTTTCTGAGGAGATGCGCGAAGACTATACCCTCTCCAATTCTAGAAAATCTCCTCGTCATTCTAAGGTTGATTCTTGCCTTTCTTATCTTATCACGCATCTTTCCCCAGATGCCCAAGGTAAGAATTTCAACAACCAGAATAAATATCGGCGCCCTGCCGGTAACAAAGCTGTTCCCGTAGCGCTTGGCTTCGTACTTGGGGTTCGTATTGCCCTCGGCCCTCGCGAAGTTATTGAAGATCGGAATCGTGTTCAAGTTAGTTCAAAGATTTGGAACAATCGTTATGGCAGTAACTCTCGTGCCCTCGCTGTTGCTGCTTATAGAGGTTGTAAAAATGAACAAACCTTAAAACTTCAAAGTGACAGAAACAAAAGTCATAAGTTTTAAAACGAACAGATAAGAGAATAGCTTTAATGGTTACGTATGCCTTCTTTATACGTCCCTTGGTCGCTCCTGCTTTAGAAATAAGGCGGGAGCGATTAGGTTTTAGGGCATTAGAACCCAATCCAGTGAAGTGTAACCGCACTTGTTATCGTTGTTAAGGCGACCATAATTATAAATATAACAACGCTGCCGGCAAAGGCAGGCCACTGGCTGTTATGATTAATTGGCTTAAAGGTGGTGTGTTGTTGGTCTGACATGAGGGGGCTTAATGCTTTTTTTAAGGGGCTGGCAGCCATATATTTTGACAGCATCATTGTGATGCCCCCCCCCAGTAGAATTAATGAAAAATCTATTGCTGTTAAGGCAATTGTTTCCCCCAATAACCCTGAGACTATATGACGTACAGGCAGAAAGAAATAAGCTGCATTTATGATGGCTGTTATTACCAACCCAATAGCAAGACCAGTAAAGTGACTTTTACGACTAATGTTGATGAGTGCTTTATTCGATTGAACAATAATATCTTTGATGAGCTCATTACTGGCACCAATAGGAAATTTCTTTTTAAGCGCCATCATTGCTTTTTTAGGGCGCATGGTCACAGAGAATAAAAGTCCTTCACCAATCATTCTGGTTTTACTGGCTTTTCGTATGTGGGCGACAACATTACCATCATTATTTGCCGCACGAATTAATAGCGCATAGTTTTTCTCTATTAACTGATTGAGAAAGTTAGAAACTTTTAACATTTTGGCTTTAAACCCAAACATATGGATCTTGAATGGCTTACCATTAATGCCGATGTCCAACGCTGTATAGGGAAATTGAACGTTATATTGTATGGCAAGACCACCATCTTCACGTTTAACGGGCTCACCCTGAATTTTAATATGACCGTCCTTGACCAGCTTACTACCTTTATCTTCAATTATTTTTACAGCGGGGTGAGGTAGTGAAGCGCGATCAATTTCAAAGAGAGTTTTTATTTTAAAGAAAACTTTTATCATGTGGGTGAAGACACCAACCCCGCCACAGGTGCTACATTTTGTATCACCAGTCCCGTTACATTTTCGGCATGTAATAGACCCCCTACTTTGGCAGTGTGTACATTTTATACTTCTTTTTCCAAAGCACCTATTACATTGTTTTTCTACGCCGTCTGATCCTCTTGTAATGCCATTGCCGTGGCAAAAGTTACAACTTATTGTTGTACGGCCATAACATTTATTACATTGCATTATTTTTTGCCCATTACAGGCTGGGCATGTTGTTTTCTTATGGCCTTGGCAGGGTTCGCAGGGTTGAAAGTAACAAAACTCTTTACTTAAAGGTTCAATTTCAAACTCTTCGGCATGAATAGAAAACCCTTTGTCAGAGCGTGATAAAAGCATATTTGCCATAGCTTTACGCATATCTGTGTTTTTAAGAGCGTCCGTTGAAAGCTTATCAATAATCTTAGGGAGGGCGGCAGCACTTTCTATGACATCACCTATTTGATGCTGCCCTTTTTGTTGTTTTTCTAAAGTTTCATGGTTTAGCTCAAGATGTGTTATAGCTTCGCAATTAACTGTACTGCTATTTTCTTTAATGATATGAATCGAGTCTTTTTCTACCCCATTTCCACGTGTTAGCGTGCGCACTTGCGCCAACGCCTTGCGTTTCATTTTTTCTTGAATTGTAATGTCGTTACTCAATATTTTTATACTTTATTTTGATTGAAATTATATGGCTTAATAATAACTATTGTCTTTTACCATCTTATTTTTTCTTTGATGAAATGTTTAAATATATTTTCTTTTTCTATTCTTTTCCCAGTAATAAATTTGTAACCAGAACGGTAGCATGCCAAATAAGTGCCGCCAATATCCTCTTTGCTAAATCTGATGATTTACGATAGATTGCGGCCATGACTCTTGATACCATCGCTCCTGATACAATCTTTGCCCTTTCCAGTGCCCCTGGAAAGGCTGGGGTGTCTATTATCCGTGTTTCAGGTTCGTGTGCATGGCAGTCATTGGAGGTAATCACAAAGGGGCAAGCCCTTCCCGAACCACGCAAAACAAAAGTGGCAACATTAACCAACCCTAATGAGGGCGATATTATAGATCACGCTATGATTATTGGTTTTAAAGCGCCGCATAGTTTTACGGGCGAAGATATTGTTGAATATCACTGTCATGGCTCTCCGGCAATTTTAGATGAGCTTTTGGCTGTCTTGGGCACAATGAAAGGCCATCGAATGGCTGGACATGGTGAGTTTACCCGCCGTGCCTTTGATAATGGCTGTCTTGATTTAACTGAGGCTGAAGCTATCGCTGATTTGATTGATGCAGAAACGAAGATTCAAAAAGAACAGGCTCTATTACAAATGGGTGGAGCGTTGTCCTCCCTCTATAATGGTTGGGCAGAAGACTTAACACGGGCATTGGCGTATGTTGAGACCGTGATAGATTTTCCTGATGAGGATGTCCCTGACACCGAAACAGCCAAAGCAAAGCCAGCGATTGAAAAACTGCAACAAGATATAAGCTTTCATTTAAACGACGATCGTCGAGGGGAGCGTTTAAGAAATGGTATTCAACTCGCTGTTATTGGCGTGCCAAATGTTGGTAAATCATCACTCGTTAATCTATTAGCGCAACGGGATGTTGCTATTGTTTCCGATATGGCGGGGACAACAAGGGATGTTATTGAGGCGCACCTTAATCTAGGCGGTTATCCTGTTATATTGGCGGATACCGCGGGTTTGCGACCCGAGCAAATTGGAAGCGAAGGTCAGGAAGGCATTGAATCTGAGGGGATACGCCGTGCTATCAAAAAAGCAAAAGAAGCTGATATTCGGATTCTTGTTTTTGATGCAAGTAAGCAGGAGATTGATACAAATACCCTAGATCTGATGGATGAAAACTCAGTTCTTGTGGTTAATAAATCTGATCTTAGCCCAAAAGCTATAGATATGTTTCCCGTGAAACCTATTCTTATTTCTACCAAGACGGGTGAAAATATTGATCAGTTGCTTTCTGTTTTGACAGATAAGATAGCCAAAGAGTTTACCGTTTCACGTGAAACACCATCTTTAACGCGTGAGCGACACCGTCAAAATTTAGAAGAATGTGGCCGTTTCCTTGATAGTGCGTTGGGTCAAACTCAACCCGAATTAATCGCACAAGATTTACGTTTTGCGGTTAACTCATTGGGGCGGATTACAGGACGTGTTGACGTAGAAGACTTGCTTGATGTTATTTTTAAAGACTTTTGTATTGGTAAGTAATTTAAACTAGCTAAATTAAAGCCTGCTGCGATGTTGAGCGAAAAGACTCGCAATTTCGCTATTTGTTCTGTATAACGCGGCTATGAATACAACCTCTCAAAATCAATATGATGTCATTGTTGTTGGTGGTGGACACGCTGGCTGTGAGGCCGCCGCAGCCTCTGCGAGGATGGGGGCTAAAACCGCCCTTCTGACCCATAAGCTCGATACAATTGGCGTGATGTCTTGTAATCCTGCTATTGGCGGTCTGGGGAAAGGACATTTGGTCAGGGAGATTGACGCGCTGGACGGCATTATGGCGCGAATTATTGATCAGGCAGGTATTCAGTTTCGTATGCTGAATGCGTCAAAAGGGCCTGCGGTTCGTGGGCCACGCGCGCAAGCAGATAGAAAGCTTTACCGTGATGGTATGCAAGCCTTGTTAAAGGAGTATCCGAATCTGACTTTGGTAGAAGGTGGCGCAGAAGATTTAATCATTGAGGGTAATAAGACTGCAGGTATTGTGACGGAAGCTGGAGAGCGTCTTAAGTGCCGCTCCATCGTGTTGACGACGGGTACATTTTTACGCGGTCTTATTCACCGTGGGGAAGAGAAGATTCCCGCTGGCCGTATTGGTGAGGCGCCAGCTGTTGGATTGGCTAAAACCCTTGAAGATCTGGGATTTCCGCTTGCTCGCCTTAAGACGGGCACCCCTGCCCGTCTTGATGGACGCACGATTGATTGGGATGTTTTGGATGCGCAGAAACCAGATAAAAAACCTGTTCCTTTTTCTTATTTGACTGATGAAATAACAGTGCCACAAATTGATTGCCACATTACGTACACGAACGAAAAAACCCATCAAATAATTCGTGATAATTTACACCGCGCCCCCATGTATTCTGGGCAAATAGAAGGTGAAGGCCCGCGTTATTGCCCCTCTATCGAGGATAAGGTTGTTCGCTTTGCGGATAAAGACCGTCACCAGATTTTTCTGGAACCTGAGGGGTTAGATGACCATACGGTCTATCCAAATGGTATATCGAATGCGCTTCCGATTGATGTTCAAGTAGAGATGCTGAAATCTGTCAAAGGGCTTGAAAATGCTAAAGTGATAGAATGGGCTTATGCCATTGAATATGATTATTGTGACCCAAGAGATTTGAAAAACACATTAGAGTCAAAGCGTCTATCAGGGTTGTTTTTGGCAGGCCAAATTAATGGAACAACAGGCTATGAGGAGGCTGCCGCCCAAGGGCTTATGGCAGGGTTAAATGCGGCTTTACAGACGAAGTCCGAATCTTCCGAAACTGCAGAAATATTCACTTTGGACCGCGCTGATGCTTATATTGGTGTGCTGATTGATGACCTTATTTCACGCGGTGCGCCAGAGCCATATCGTATGTTCACAAGCCGTGCAGAGTATCGCTTATTACTCCGCTCAGACAATGCTGATCAACGTTTAACGGATAAGGGTATTGCATTGGGGTGCGTGTCAGTTTCACGTGAAACGGTCTGGAATCAAAAGAAATTAGCTTTAGCCGAAGCACGCGATATGGTTGAAAAATTAAACGCCATTCCTGATAAGTTGGTAAAGGCAGGTCTTAATGTTAATCAAGATGGTCGCCGCCGTTCTGCTTTTGAATTACTTCGTTATCCTCATATCAAGTGGGTTGATTTAGAGCCAATATGGCCTGAGTTGTCGGATGTCGATATTGCGATTAGAGAGCAGATTGAGATAGATGCTCTTTATGCGGGTTATTTAGGACGCCAAAAATCTGAGATTGAGTCGTTTCGCAAAGATGAAGCTTTAAAACTTCCTGAGAGATTGGATTATGCTGATATTGGTGGTTTATCAAACGAAGTACGCCAGAAGCTAGAATTGGTGCGTCCAGAGACTTTGGGGGCGGCATCACGTATCCCAGGAGTGACACCTGCGGCAGTTATTGCTTTGTTGCGCCATGTTAAAAAACGAGCAGCCTAGGCTATGGATCAGAATGTTTTAAATAAGCTAAAAATCTACCAAGAATTACTTATTAAGTGGCAGGCTAAAATCAATCTTGTCAGCTCTAACACCCTTGATAACGCATGGGAACGACACTTTGAGGATTCATCGCAAATTGCAGAGTTTGTCCCAAAAGAGGCAAAAACCCTCTTTGATTTAGGGAGCGGTGCAGGATTTCCTGGTTTGGTCTTGGCGGTTATGATGCCGGACCTAAACGTCAGTTTAATCGAGTCAGATCAGAAAAAATGTGTGTTTCTTAAAACAGTTTCACGTGAAACTAATAGTTGTGTTACGGTTTATAATTCTCGGATTGAGGATGTTTCATGTGAAACAGAACCTGACGTTATTACGGCACGAGCGCTGGCACCGCTGAAAGAACTTTTTGAATATTGTAAAAATTGGATTATTACGAATCCAGAGGTAACGTTCATATTTTTAAAAGGTGCTAGAGCTGATGAAGAGCTGGAACAACTCTCACAAAACTGGACGTATGATTGTCGTACGTTTGTGAGTAAAACCGATGAAAATGCAAGAATACTGGTGTTTTCGAACATCTTTCCTGTCGGTGTTAATGATAACAAAACAATATAAAACCTTGATGTTATGCTGCTTTTTCGGCTATGAATAATAATACACAATATAAAGGTGGAGTAAAACGTGACTTCGAGTGCGATTAGAGGTTTTATCGGCGGTCATCGCGCAATTAAAAGAGCTCATGATATTAACAAAGAAGAAAACATAATGACGGATCAAGGGCGACCTGAAAATGAAACGCATACACCGCGTATTTTAGCGGTTGCTAACCAAAAAGGAGGCGTTGGTAAGACGACAACTTCTGTTAACTTAGCGACGGCATTAAGCGCCATTGGGCAAAAGGTTTTGTTGGTTGATCTTGATCCACAAGGCAATGCCAGTACAGGTTTGGGCATTAAACGTGCTGGTTTGAAAAACAGTACATACGACGTTATTTTTGAAGATGCTGAGGTTTTAGAGACCGCGCAAGCGACACGAGTGCCGAATTTAGACGTCCTTCCCTCCTCCATCCATCTATCAGGTGCAGAGGTTGAGTTGGTAAATGTCTCTCGCCGTGAGTTTCGCCTTAAAGACGCGCTTCGTGTTGATATGGGGTATGATTATGTGATTATTGATTGCCCGCCTTCGCTGAGCTTGCTGACATTAAATGCGTTGATTGCTTCAGATGCGGTTGTTGTCCCTTTACAGTGTGAATTCTTTGCGTTAGAAGGTTTAAGCCATTTAGTAAAAACAATTGAACGTGTGCAAAAACATTTTAATGCCGATCTTGATATTCATGGTGTTGTCCTAACCATGTATGATAAGCGTAACAAGCTATCAGGCCAGGTTGCTGCAGATGTTCGCAAATATTTTGGCGACAAAGTTTATCAAACGGTTATCCCGCGAAATGTTCGTTTATCAGAGGCCCCTTCTTTTGGCCTGCCTGCGATTATTTATGATATGGCGTGCCCTGGTGCGCGCGCTTATATCTCGTTAGCCAAAGAGGTTTTAAAACGTGAAAAAGAAATAACTGGTAACGGGCAACTAACATCTCCTGCCTCTGTGGCATAAATTTATCGACTGTATAAAATAATAGGAATAAATCATGGGCGTACAAAATAAAGAAAAAGATTCAAGAAATGATAGCTTAAACCCCAAAGGGCGTGGGCTTGGACGTGGCTTGGACGCTTTGTTTGGTGACGAAGAGGAGGTTTACTCATCACCTGAAAGAAAAGAAACAGACGTGTCTGATTTATCAAGAAAATTAGTTGGCATAGGCAACCTATACCCTTGCCCAACACAACCGCGCCAACATTTTGATGAAGACGCATTAAAAACTTTAGCAGCGTCTATTGTTGAGCATGGCTTGCTTCAACCTATTTTGGTGCGCCCTGATAAAGCCCGCAAAGGCCATTTTGAAATTGTGGCTGGTGAAAGAAGATGGCGCGCATCACAGCAGGCACAGTTGCATGAAGTTCCTGTTGTTATTCGTGATTTAGATGATGAGTCCATGTTTCAAATTTCTCTTATTGAGAACTTGCAACGTAAAGACTTAAGTGCCGTTGAAGAGGCCCGTGGTTATAAACGCCTTCATGAAGAATTCGGTAATTCTCATGAAGAAATTGGTAAAATTTTGGGCCGCAGCCGGAGCCATGTATCTAATATGATCCGCCTTCTCGATTTACCGGATAGTGTTCAAACGATGGTTGATGTTGGTGATATTACGGCAGGTCATGCGCGTGCGCTTATTGGTCAGGAGGAAGCCTTTGATTTGGCTTTAAAAATTATTGAGAATAGCCTATCTGTCCGTGAAGCAGAAAAAATGGTCGCTGAAGCCCAAGGTCGTACTATAAAAACCAGAGAAAAAGTGGGGCAGAAAGGCTTTGCCAAAAAAGATGCTGATACACTTGCCCTTGAAAAAGAGGTTTCTGACCAGATTGGAATGAATGTTGCCATCGATATGAAAGACGTACACCAAGGTAAGATGGTCATTAATTTTAAATCTCTTGATCAGCTGGATGATATCCTGCAACGTTTGGCACAAACCCCTAAAAAAGACCATTTTTAGTTACTATAGCTCATTGATATAGTTATATCTTTTTACTTTCCTATTTTTGGAGCGGTTGGAGAAGGTATAACCTCTAATAAGGGTTGTGATTCTAGATCTGTCGTCTTCAGAGATTCAATATATTCACTGAATAAAGTTGTTGCTCCTGTCGTTACCGCTTTGGTATCGATGGTGTTTTTAGTGTGATGTTCAGAAAGTGAAAGCAACCCTTGTGATTCTGTAATTATATTGTCAAGTTCGTTGGCTATGTCTTCTTGCGTTAATTTTAGAAGGTAGTTTTTTGTTAATTGAAACCCGTCTTTTCCTTCAGGAAAGGTACTGTTTTTGTCTTGTAAGGGCAGTTTTAAGGTCTTCTGTGATTAGGTTTTCATCCCTAAAAGGTAATAGTTTCTATGGTAAAGTTGGAGAGCTGCTAGAAATCCAGCCTGTTTAGAAAAGGATTCGATATCAAGAGAAGTTGATTTGACTTGTTCAAATAAGTCTTTTTCTAGGTTTTCTCCATAATTTTTTAGTCCGAAAGAAAGGGTTACGAGATCTTTTATGATAGGGTGTTCTTGTATATTTGACATTCTTTTACCGCATAACGCTTAAAGATAAGATGGCTTGCGCGCAGAGTGTTTGAACGGGCGCGCCTGTACGTTTTGTTTGTGCTTCGAGTTCGGCAAGCTTATTCATCACGATATCTAATTTACGCCCTTTCCATTTTGAAAGATGCGCTTTAAAAGGTTGTTCTAACTTAAAGAAAATAGGAGGTTGGAGGGATTTTATGGCCTGATCAAGGGATTTGCCCTGCTGCATCATGGCGCCGACATAATGTAGGCGGCGGAAATGATTTTGAAGCGTACGCAAAATAACGACATCGGCGATACCCTCACCAATTAGGCGTTGATAAGAGGACATGGCAATTTTAGTGTTGCCGCCTGCAATGGCGTAAATAAGATCATCTAGGGTTGTTGCCCCCCCGTCACCACAGGCCGCCTGTACGTGTCTTAAGGTAACAACTAAGTTTTGCCCTTTAGGCTCACCCATATAAATAATGAGCTTTTCAATCTCACTACGGGCACGCATTCTGTCACCCATGATGGAGCTGGAAAGAAGGTGTGTTGCATCTGCTTCTATTCGAAAGCCTGCGCCCGATAACATTTCACGAATAAGGTTGGCCATACCGCGCTCATCCTCAACATAGCAAGGGAGCGCCGCCGCATTTTTATTTTTTTCGCAAAGTTGGCGCAAGGAAGAGCGTGTCCCAAGAGTGCCCGCCTCTATAATAACTAAATTGTCTTCTGAAGGGTTTTCAAGATAGCCCTTAATGGTCGTGGTGAGTTTATCGGCACCCTCTTTAATCCAGATTAATCTTGCGCCGCCCATCATCGACATAGCATTGGCTTCATCATTTAAGCGGGCGGGGTCATCATTTAAAATATCAGCGCTTAAGGTGGCAACATTAAAGGGGTCATCAAGGTCTGTGACAACAGTCTTGGCGATTTTTACACTGCGCTCGCGCATTAAGCCATCATCGGGACCATAGATTAAAACCACTCTTGCTTTGGGGTCGGGTGATTTTAAAAAAGGTTCAATCTGTTTCCACGTTAACTTCATAGAGTTTAGCGTAAAGAAAAAGCCAAGATTTTCAAGTCTTGGCTTAAGCTTATGCGCTATGAAAGCTGAGTATTATGAATGAGGCGCTGCTGGCTTTGCGTCAAAGTTAATCAGTGTTTGGGCGATACCTTCTTTAACTATGGGAAAACTGTCAATACCAAAAATTACTTTGTGAAGAAAAGAGCAAGCTGTCTTTCTGCTTTGCGAGCAAGGTCATTAAGGGCGTTGTCACGCGCGCTTTGCTCGGTAACAATGGTTGAAAATTCACTCTCTAAGACGTTGAAAGATGCAATGGAGAGGAGATCATTCTTTAAAACGACTTTATTGGTTTCCTTATCAATTAAAGACATTTGGGTGTTGAGCCTTAATTGTCGGCGAGTTGCTTCAGAATCAATAGTGATATCAAAGTCAAAAATATTTTCTCTAATAGGAGAGATCTTTAGAGTATAGGCGGCATTGTTTGGCGTGCCGTTGGTATAAAAACGGTCTATGAGCGCGTTGCGTAAAAACTGCCCTTCACGGTTTGGGATAAGCGCAATTTCTACGTTACTTAAGTTCGCTTCGCCTGTTAGGGGGGCGTTACTATTTGAATGCGTACCATAGACCGGTGAAAACCCACAGGCAGATAAAATGAGAAGTGATAAAAGAAGTAAATAGCGCATTATCCAGCCACCACATTGACGATGCGCCCGGGGACGACAATAACTTTATGCAATGTTAGACCTTCTAACGCTTTTTGTACGTTTGGTTCAGCCAGAGCAATTTTTTCTGCTTCGTCTTTTGAGCAATCTGAGGCCAGTGTGATGGTGGCGCGCACCTTGCCGTTAACTTGCACACCGATGGTGACGGTGTCGTCTTTTAGTAATTTTTTGTCATGAGTCGGCCATGATGTTTCGGTTAAGATTGTGTCATGCCCAAGTTGCGACCAAAGCTCTTCCGCCAAATGCGGCATCATGGGATTGAACAATCGTACAAGTGCTTCATACCCTTCGCGCAATGCCCATGTATCGCCATCATCCGCAGGTTTAAAGCCTGTCAGCGCGTTCGATAGTTCACGAATGCGGGCGACAGCTTTGTTCATGTGAAAGTTGTCGATATCTTCGGCAACACCAACGATGGCCTTATGTGTTGTACTGCGAAGCTCTTTCGCTTTATCGCTAAAATTATTTGGTTGTACTATGCCAACTGTCGGTAATGTGGGTAGTGCATCTGTAATGGTGCGATGTAGTTTATTGACGAAACGCCATGCGCCTTCGATGCCGCCTTCTGTCCATTCAAGGTCACGTTCTGGCGGAGAGTCTGATAAGATAAAAAGGCGTGCCGCATCTGCGCCGTAAGTATCAATGATATCTTGCGGGTCGATAACGTTCTTTTTCGACTTTGACATTTTGATAACCGCGCCTTGGGTAACGGCCTTACCATCTTTTGTTTGCCAGCTTTTATCTTCTTGTTGTATCGCGTCAGTTGGAAAAATCCAATTGCCATCACTGTCTTTATAAGTGGCGTGGGTGACCATACCTTGGGTGAAGAGGCCAGCGAATGGTTCGTCTGGAACTTCGTAACCGCATTTTTTCAGCGCGCGCATGAAAAATCGTGAATATAAGAGGTGAAGAACTGCGTGCTCTACCCCGCCAATATATTGATCAACAGGCATCCAGTAATTTGATTTCTCATTAGCAAAGCCGCGCTCTTTATTTTGTGGATCAAGATAGCGTAGGAAATACCAGCTGGATTCAAAAAAAGTATCGCAGGTATCGGTTTCGCGCACTGCGTCTTTACCGCATTCATGACAGATCGTGTGTTTCCAGGTTGGATGACGGTCTAGCGGATTGCCTGGCTTGTCGTAGTTAATATCGTAGGGAAGCTCAACAGGGAGTTGGTCTTCGGGCACGGG
The DNA here is from genome assembly GCA_937931645.1 of uncultured Alphaproteobacteria bacterium. Lineage (GTDB taxonomy): Bacteria > Pseudomonadota > Alphaproteobacteria > Micavibrionales > Micavibrionaceae. The sequence continues at coordinate 72,332 of CALHAR010000009.1, read as the reverse complement.
AATGAGGCCACAATCATCACAATGGATGAATGGTACGGGACAGCCCCAATAACGTTGGCGTGATATCCCCCAATCCCGCAGGCGGAAATTGGTTACGCCTTTACCGATTTTTAGTTCTTCAAATTTGGCAATAGCGGCTTTGATGCCGTCTTCTTTATTAAGGCCGTTCAAAAAATCAGAATTATATATCAGGCCATCACCAATAAAGGCCTCACTTCCAATTTTAAAAGTAGCCGCATCTTCTTCTGGAGGCAATACAACAGGAATGACTTCTAAATCGTACTTACGCGCAAAATCAAGATCACGTTGGTCATGTGCGGGAACACCAAACACAGCTCCTGTTCCGTAGTCCATTAAAACAAAGTTGGCTAAATAAATAGGCATTTCTGTTTTTAGTAATGGGTGGGTTGCTTTTAATCCTGTGTAGAAACCAATTTTTTCAGCCTTTTCGATAGCTTCTTCGGATGTTCCTGTGGCTTGACAGGCTTTAATAAAGTCATCATAGCCATCTTTATCGCTAGCAAGTTTTTTTGCTAATGGATGATCAGGTGATAGGGCTAAGAAAGATGCTCCAAAAAAAGTATCTGGTCGTGTTGTGTACACATCTATTGTTTCATCATGATCTTTTATTCCCCACGAAAACTCTAAACCGCGGGATTTTCCAATCCAATTATGTTGCATGGTGCGGACTTTGTCGGGCCAGCGGTCTAGGGTTTCGATGCCCTTTAAAAGATCATCGGCGAATTCTGTGATTTTAAAGAACCATTGGTAAAGCTTGCGGCGTTCAACCGGCGCGCCAGAGCGCCAACCTTTTCCATCAACCACTTGCTCGTTAGCAAGGACGGTGTCTTCAACAGGGTCCCAATTAACGATGGACTCTTTACGGTAGGCTAAATTATTTTTGTAAAAATCAATGAACATTTTTTGTTCATGCTTGTAATAATCAGGGTCGCAGGTAGCGACTTCACGGCTCCAATCAATGGCAAGACCCATGGATAAAAGCTGCGCTTTCATTTGCGCGATATTTTCATACGTCCAATCTTTGGGGTGGGTATTGCGCTCCATCGCTGCGTTTTCGGCAGGTAGGCCAAGCGCGTCCCAGCCCATGGGGTTTAGGACATTAAAGCCTTTGGCACGTTTATAGCGGGCGACAACATCAGAAAGGGAATAGTTACGAACATGCCCAACATGTATGCGCCCTGATGGATATGGTAGCATCGCCAGCACGTAGCTTTTTGGTTTTGAGGTATCTTCGGTGACTTCGAAAGATTTTTTATCTTCCCAAACTTTACGCCATTTGGCTTCGGTTTCTTTAATATTGTAGCGTTCAGGCGTTTCCATTTATCTATATGTCCTTTATTCTTCGAAAGTCCCTGCTTACCCAGGGGAAAGCAGGAAATATATTATTTTTTATCCAGCGCAGCAACGCGGAGCTGACGGGCGCGTGTGAGAATAGAATCTTCAAGTTGACCACTTAAATTATCGGCAACGTCTGCGCCAAACCATTGACCGCTCTTTTTCACCTGACGGAAGGTTTTGACCTCAACACCTGTAGAAACTAACTGCTTATCAAGGATAAAGACATTCACTTTGAAGCGCTCATCTGGTTTTTCAGGCGCACTGTACCAATCAGTGATAATCACGCCACCAAAGGGGTCTGCACTAGCCAAGGGCATAAAGGACAAGGTATCAAGTGAAGCTCGCCAAAGGTGAGTGTTAATACCAATGCCTGATGAGCCATCGTCTGAGCCTGAGTTCTTCTTCTTTCCACCGAAGATAGAAAGACCATCTTTACCAAAAATACTCTCACGTTCTGCGTAGATATCCTCGCCTGTTGTGGTGCGGTCTAATCCTGTTGGGAACTTCGCCTCACCTTTTGGGATGATTTTTTTTGCGTTGGAACAGGCAGAAAGACTTAATAAGCCAAATAACCCAAGGCAAAGAAGAGAGACTGTTTTTGACATATTGTTTTTCATTGTTTTATACGCTTATTAATAAGAGTGAAATATCTGTATTCATTTAGCATGGTACAGTTTCTCTCTCAAGCATATTTAAGTTTTAGAGTTTTTATATATATCTTTTCTAGGTGCGTAGACGCGCTGTGTGGGTTTAAAGTAATATAAAAGTGTTACTCATCGTGTCCTGCCGTTTACGGCCTTAACGGCTCTTTTATGCCATGTTGCAAAAATGTCACAGATTTAAAAAAAATGTGATATTTGTGCAAATTTATATTTACGATTCAGGCGAATAAAGGCTTAATGAACATGTTACTTGGGTTCTCTAGGTAACTTCTTGTAAAGATTCTTAGACATTTTAGATTTTTTATGAGGATTTTACTTTTTAAATTTCTTTTGGAGGAAATTATAATGAATAAACTTTTATTAGGTAGTGCCGCTATTGCTGGTCTTCTTTTGGCTTCTGCTCCTGCACAAGCGCAATTGGAACTAACTATCGGTGGTCACTCTAAAAACTACATTGGTTATCTTGATCAAGATGAAGCTCCTGCGACATCTGTTAAAGAATTTGATACACAACGTGAAACAGAACTTCACTTCAACGGTGAATCTACTCTAGATAACGGTCTAACTTTCGGTTTTCAAGTTGAGCTAGAAGTTGACGGTGGCGATGATAACAACACAGTTGAAGAGTCATACATCTACTTGTCTGGTACTTGGGGTCGTGTAAACCTTGGTTCTGAAGATGGTGCTGCTTACTTGTTACAAGTTGCTGCTCCTTCAGCAGACTCAAACATTGATGGTATCCGTCAATACATTAACCCAGTAAACTTTGCTGCTCTTGACCTTGCTGGTGCGGCCGTTGCAGCTGGTGCATTGGGTACGTCAGTTGGTGCATTCGGTCAACCTGCAGGCGCAACAAACATTGATGGTTTTGATTACGATCAAGACATCACAGGTGTTGCTGAAAAAATCACTTACTTGACACCAAACTATAATGGTCTTCAACTTGGTGGATCATTCACACCGTCTTTAGGTGATGATAACTCTGCTGCAAACCTTTTAAATGGTTTCAATGTTGATCGTGCGGGTTCTGGTACAGATGAAGCATGGGAAGTTGCTGGACGTTATGAAGGCGTTATCAGTAATTTCGGTTATGCTCTTGGTGCTGGTTACACAGATGCTGATAGCATTGAGCAGTGGAACGTTGGTTTAGATGTTGATGCTGGTCCATTTGGTGTTGGTGTTATCTACACTGAAACAGATATTGATGCAGGTGCAAACAGCGACATCGAAACATTTGTTGCTGGTGTTGATTATACAACTGGTCCGTTCAAATTTGGTGCGTCATACTTCACAGAAGATAATGATACAACAACTGCTGACCTTGGTGACACATTGGAAACAGACCGTTACACAGGTGGTGTTATTTACACAGCCGGTCCTGGTCTATCTTTCCGTGGATCCGTTAGCTACATTGACCATGAAGCAGGCGCAAACGATGCGGATGCAACATCTGTCTTAGGTGGTATTCAAATCAACTTCTAATGCTTGTTAAATTGCCTCAACCGCGTAAGCGCGTTACGGTCGTTTAAACAAATATAGAATTTTAAAAATTATAAAGAGGCGTCTTTTTGATGCCTCTTTTTTTATATGTGTATTTTTGTCATGAACGTGGTAAGAAAAACCATGAGTGATAGTCAAAAAAATCTAAAAACTATTCAGACGCAAATAGAAAAGTCTTGTGTGCGTTATAAAGAAACTATTCGAGATGCTAAGGATGTTAATTTAATTGCGGTTAGCAAAAAGCAACCCCTACCCCGTATCAATGAAATGCTAACTGTAGGTCAGCGTCTTTATGGTGAAAACCGTGTTCAAGAGGCGATGGAACGATGGGGAGAGTTGAAGGCGCAATATCAGGATTTAGCACTGCACCTTATTGGTCCGCTTCAGACCAACAAAGTGAAAGAAGCGGTAGCATTGTTCGATGTTATTCAAACAATAGACCGTCCTAAGCTAGTTCATGCGCTGGCAAAAGAAATGCAAAAACAAGATAGAAACTTACCGTGTTTTATTCAGGTTAATACAGGCGAGGAAGACCAAAAGTCAGGCATTAAACCTAATGATCTATCAAAATTTTTAACGCTTTGTCGTGAAGAAGGGTTAAATATTATTGGCCTCATGTGTATTCCACCAGTTGATGAACCTGCGGCGTTGCACTTTGCTCTTTTACAAAAGCTGGCTAAAAATCATGGTTTAAAAGAATTAAGTATGGGGATGAGCAGTGACTTTGAAAAAGCAATCCCTTTGGGCGCGACTTATATCCGTGTGGGTACGGCGTTGTTTGGGGATAGAGAATAATTTGTCTTTGTGACCTTTATTGTAACTGACGCGGTGGCATTGCGGCCAGCGTTAGGACGGTTACATCATCTTGATAAGCGGAATTCTGGAATATGTCCGTGGCCTGCTTGACTGTTTCGGCTGACTTGTTGGGTTTCATAAAACCAAGTGCATGTTCGCCTATATCTTTTCCGGTTTGAATTTTAGAAACTGCATTCATCGTACCGGTGACCGCGCCAACGGGTCCACCATATAATGCCCCACCAATAATATTAGACAGGGGGTGAAGCTCATCACCTGTTAGGTTACGATACGCCGTACTGACGAGCGGGATATGTTGAAGAGGATTAATCACATCAATAACATCATGAAATTGAAACTCTTGTTTTTGAATAGGTGCGTGAGATTGTAGCTTTTGTGGGGCATAGCTTAAAGTTTTAGCAAGGGATTGATTAAATTCTTCGTTGCGTCCTTCTGCGGTATCATGAAGGGAACTGATGATATTAGATTGAACAGAGTTTTGCTTGGGAGAGTGATTTTTCCAACCTTGTATAGATTTTATAGGAGTCTTGTGACGATTAGCTGTACGTGGTTCATCAAAAGATTGGTAAGAGTAAATATCCATAGTGGATAATTTGCAAGTATTATGCCAATTATATTATTCCTTCTTGTGTTTGTGTGAATAAAGATGGATTTAGAAAAAGTTGGTTGATTTTAGTTGTTGTTAGGGAAGAAAGCGTTTAATTTTAACCTATGTCTTTGATGTCTTTAGCCATTATTGCGGATAATAAGAGTGAACTCTTGGCTTTAGAAGAGGCATTTAAAGCCATATCTATTATAGTTCATACGTACAGTGACTTTACCAAAATTAATGATATTGAGACTCATTCTATGGTTTTGGTGGTGGTGAACGATGATAATTTATCACAAGCGCAAGACGTAGCAGAGAAAAAGGATTTGTTCGCTATTATTGATCCCGTAATGAATGAAGTTGAAAATATGGCCTTTGAAGAGGTTTTTATGCGTCCTCTTCGTTTGGGATATACCGTTGATGTCGTGAAACAAGCTATAGCGCAACAAAGACAACATCAGTTGATGGCGGTGATTAACTTTGGTAAAAGCCTACGGTTAGACCCTAAAAACTCACATCTTTATGGCTTAGAAGACAAAAAAAGCGTACACCTTACTGAAAAAGAAACTGCTATTCTCGTTTTTCTTAACCAGAATAAAGACATTCCTATCCCTAGGCAAAAATTATTAAATGAGGTTTGGGGTTATGCGGATAATGTCGAAACACATACACTTGAGACACATATCTACCGCCTTAGACAGAAAATTTTAACACGATTAGGGGTTGATGATTTTCTAGTAACATCCGAAAGCGGTTATGTATTAAATTTTTAACCTAAGTTTTCTTCTTGGCAAGCTGAACAGCGTTTTTTAGGCTTTCAACGAAACTGTCTGCTTGGAATATTTGGAGGGTTGAGATGCCTTTCTTTTCTAAATTCTCAAGGCTGATGATGAGATTATGAATGTCCCTTAGTTCTTTAGATTCTACTTTATCCGCTGTTGGTTCGTTACCCTTTTCATTACTAGTAATGTCAGATGATTTTTCTGTGGTACTGAAGTGTGAATGTGCCGCCATCGTTTGATAGGCACGTACGGCGCGGGCATTATGTGTGTTGGTGGGGCGCTTTTCTTCTTTGGGCCTTTTTGGTAAGTTTGTCGCTTTTTCACGTTCTTTGATAAATGAGCTATCGCCACTGCCGGGCATTGTTTTTAAAAAATCAATCAAGAAGGCGCGTAAGGCTTTGACAGAAACGTTGGCCGCATCAATCCATGCGTCGCTTGGGTCTTGTTCATTTTCTTGCTCATTTCGTTCTCTACGGTTTCTATCCCGTTCTTCATGGGGGATATATTGGCGAGTATCGTTAGATTCAGCTTTTCTAAATTGTGTTCTAAATAGGGGTCCTAATTGTGAAAACATGAGCTATTTCCTCACTATTCAAACTTATTATAGGTTGGTTTTATACTACCCGCTTTATGGCTAGAGCCAGTGGGACGGTCATTATATAGGTTTTGAATATCTATAATGTGAGGGGATGTGTACCAGGGCGCCGTATATTCCCATACTAAGTTATCTCTGTTGTTCCAAAACTCAATAGAGGCAATTTTCGTTTTAAAAACCCATTGTTCAATGCCATCAATTTTATGGGGTTTGGTAAAGTCTGCTTCAACAGGTTTCATCCGTATAATGGTGCTTAGTTGAGTAAAGTTTTTACTGTTTTTCTTTATGTACTTATATTGTTGTTCCGTAATTTGGCTACGCATTATATTTTCTAAGTTATAGGGTAAAACAACAATACGCTCTTCGATAAATTCATAAGGGAAGTATAACGCTTCTGGTGCCAGTTTAAATTCTGCATCTAGGCTGTACGTCTTGTTCCCTTCCAAATCTTCGGTAAAAGAAGGCTTCAATAAAGACGATGTTCTGATTAGTATATCATTCTTTTCTGTATCAAAGTTTTGATAAGCGAGCTGCAGCCTGTTTAGTTCATTGTCATATAGCTTATCTCGTAAAGACCAAGGGGTATCAATATAAGGCGCTCTTTGACGAATCCAGCGATCAAAATTAGGAATAATTTTACCTGTCTTATAAAAACTAAGGACGATGTCTTCAGTTGAAGAAGCTTTACGATTAAGTTGCCCATAGGCTTGGGAGGCGTAAATGCTTAATAACAGAACGCTAGTGAGGGCAATTATTATGAGTTTATGTCTTTTTATTGTTATCATGCTCTCTTATTATGCCAGATAAAGAGTGAAAAACCCAAATACAAAGAGCTTTTAATGAGTGAATCAGATGATATAGAAGCGGTGAATAAGCAAGATCAAGAAATATGGGAAAATTATGTTCGTGATATGGAAGTTTCTTCTGACGGACATGAAGAAATTGAAGAGAGTTTTGAAGCCTTGTTAGAGGGGTGTGAACATCAGGATTTAAGTGGTGTTTCAGAAGAGGGTGTTCAGGATGTTGGTGTTGTTGAAGGAGCGGTCATTGCGCCCGCCCAAATTAAAAAAACCAATGGTCCTGCACAGATTGATAAAAGGACAGGAGAAAAACTGCGCAAAGGACAAATAAGAATAGAGGCACGTCTGGACCTTCATGGTTTAAACAGAACACAAGCGCATGAAAAACTTCTTCGTTTTATTACCTCTTGTTACAATCAAGGACTAAGGTGTGTGTTGGTAATAACAGGAAAAGGAATTTCGAAGTTAACCAGTAAAGATTGGCTTACGCCATCTAAAGGGGTTCTAAAAGAAAATGTACCGCATTGGCTATCAGAAAAACCACTGAGTGATATTGTGCTAAAACATGTTTTTGCACAACCTAAAGATGGGGGGCATGGTGCGCTTTATGTTTATTTAAAACGTCAAAGATAAAGTTATTTTGATACTAAAGTACTGAAAAATTTATCTTTTTTTATTGTTGTTCCACTTGAGTGCTCGCGTAATATTTTTACGAATCCCGTATAGGCTCCTTCTTTTAAATCACTATCCTTGGTATTTTTTCCAATATAATAAAACTGTCGTATACGGTTTTTATCTTGAATTATTTTATCTTTAGCAAATATTTTTCCATTAGAGTCTTTAACTTCAATAATAATTTCATCGCCCTCGCGCACTCCTAATAAAACCGTCCAAAAAGTGAAAATATTACTACTCGGAGATATTTTTTCCTGTTGGCTACTGTCACGTTCTATTTTTTTAAGGTCAGGAATTTTGTTTGAAAATCCGGCGGATTGAATATCAAATGCTTGGTACTGTAAATCTATTTCTTTATCCCAAAGTGATTTAATTTTTTTACCGCAACGTGCTTTGTTATTTTGTCCTGTAAAGGGGTCTATAACTTTTTTATCTTGTAAGACACCAAAATGCAGATGGGGAAATTGAGTGAAGCCCGACATGCCGATCTCTCCAATTTTATCTCCGATTTTGACTTTTTGCTTTGGCTTCACGGTGATTGATCCATTTTTCATATGACAGTATATAGTCTGTAACCCGTTATCATGGTCTATAATAACAGCATTGCCGCATTCTTTACGTTTCAGCTTGATTTGCTCTAATTGTTCAGGGGTTGACCACTGATCGGGTTCACCATCACGGACTTTACCAACGGTACCATTCATTGGGACGATAACATCAACACCGTTTTTCATGGTTTTACCATCCAGAATGGCAATATCTGTCCCTTTATGGGTGTCGTACGTACGGTTTTGGCAGGCGGGATCTATCTGCTCTCCATCATTAGGGCCCATATCAACATAGTTCATGATCCAGCAATTTTCGTCTATTTTACAATCAACAGGTAAAGCAAAGGCTTTGGGAGGAGTGATAAATTTAGCAAAGGTTGGTTTTTCACCACTTGCTTGTACGTTGGATGCTATAAACAATAAAATGAGCAGAGGTAAAATGGATAAAATAGAACGTATCATAACTTAAAGAATAAATTTGCTTAAATCTGCATTTTCAGCCAGTTCTGAAACGTTCTCGATAACATCTTTTTTATCAATAATGATGGTTTCTCCGCTTCTGTCAGAGGCAGTAAATGAAATGTCATCTAATAACTTTTCCATGACAGTTAAGAGGCGTCTTGCGCCAATATTTTCGACAGTTTCGTTTATTTCAAAAGCAATACGGGCAATCTCTTTAATAGCCTCTTCGGTAAAAGTCAGGTTAACGCCTTCGGTGCCTATTAAGGCTTTATATTGTTTGATAAGGCAGTTTTGAGTCTCGGTTAATATGCGTACAAAATCATCTTCAGTAAGAGCACGAAGCTCGACACGAATAGGCAAGCGGCCTTGAAGCTCAGCTAACAAATCAGATGGTTTAGCATAGTGAAAGGCGCCGCTGGCAATGAATAAAATATGGTCTGTCTTGACTGGGCCGTGTTTGGTCGTCACGGTTGTGCCTTCGATAAGGGGGAGTAGATCGCGCTGTACACCTTCGCGTGAAACATCACCACTGCGCGAATCTCTACGTACGGCAATTTTATCAACCTCATCTAAAAATACGATACCGTTTTGCTGCACTAACTCTAAAGCATCTTGAATAACCTTGTCTTCGTCTAATAATTTATCAGCTTCTTCTGTCATTAAGACAGCGTAAGAATCTTTGACATTCATTTTTTTGCGCTTGGTTTTACCCCCCATATTTTTACCGAGCATATCGCCAATAGACATCATTGAAACAGACGCGCCTGGCATGTCTGGAATATCAAACATGTTGGCCATAGGGTTACTGGTATCTTTTAAATCCAGCTCAATTTCTTTGTCGTTAAACTCACCATTACGGAGTTTCTCACGGAAAGATTTACGAGTTGCGTCACCTGCTTCTTCACCGACTAAGGCGTCTAAAACACGCTCTTCTGCATAGACTTCCGCTTGCGCTGTAACAGAAGCGCGCATTTTTTCACGTACCATATGGATGGAAACTTCAACCAAGTCACGAATGATAGATTCCACGTCTTTTCCGACATAGCCAACCTCGGTAAATTTGGTGGCTTCGACTTTAACAAAAGGCGCTTGTGCTAACTTTGCTAGACGGCGGGCAATTTCGGTTTTACCAACACCTGTTGGCCCAATCATCAGAATATTTTTAGGATAAACTTCTTCTTGTAAATCGGCGTCGAGTTGCATGCGTCGCCAGCGATTTCTTAAGGCGATAGATACGGCGCGCTTAGCATCATGCTGCCCGATAATATTTTTATCGAGCTCAGATACAATTTCACGAGGACTGAACGCGGTTGTTTCAAGAATTTTCTCTTTAGAATAGCTGGTCATTTTTTAAATTTTTTCGATGATGATGTTATTATTGGTGAAGACACAAATATCACCAGCAATTTGTAAAGATTTGGTGGCGATAGCTTCGGCATCCATATCTTTTTGATCAATTAATGCGCGCGCGGCGGCCAAAGCGAAATTACCACCTGAACCAATTCCGATAAGTCCATCTTCTGGCTCAACCACGTCCCCTGTTCCTGTTAAGATAAGTGATGTGTTTTTGTCACAAACTGCCATAAGGGCTTCTAATTTACGTAGATACTTATCGGTGCGCCAATCTTTGGCGAGTTCAACACAGGCACGCGTGAGCTGTCCTGGGTGTGCTTCTAATTTGGCCTCTAGGCGTTCAAATAGTGTAAAAGCGTCTGCGGTAGCCCCTGCAAAGCCCGCAATGATATCTTTATCTTTACCAAGGCGCCGGACTTTGGTCGCATTGCCTTTCATCACTGTGTTGCCAAGAGAAACTTGCCCATCGCCTGCGACGACGACTTGATTATTTTTTCGAATTGCTAATATTGTTGTCATGTCCTATGAAATAACGGTCAAAAACGTTTTTCGCAAGAGATTAATAAAGGAAATATCATGGCAAGTACTAGTGTAAATGCTGAAGCAAATAGAACAGCGCAGATAATTAGGGATACCAAGGAAACTAAAATTAAGGTTGAGCTTAACTTAGATGGATCAGGTCAGGCGGATATTAAAACAGGCTTGGCTTTTTTTGATCATATGCTGGAGCAAATTGCGAAACATGCGCTGTTTGATTTAACTTTATATTGTGATGGAGATTTAGAAATTGATGCTCATCATACCGTTGAGGATTGCGGTTTGGCGCTGGGTGATGCGATTAAAGAAGCCATTGGTGATAAAAAAGGTGTACGCCGTTTTGGGCACGCCTATGTACCGATGGATGAATGCTTAAGCCGTGTGGCGTTGGATTTATCGAACCGCCCCTATTGTGTGTGGAACGTAAAATTTAGCATCGATCGTCTGGGAGAGAACATGGAAACAGAGCTTTTTGGACATTTTTTCCATTCAATGGCGCAAAATGGAGGTCTTACTCTACATTGTGAGAACTTATATGGCGAAAATAATCATCATATTGTCGAAAGCGTGTTTAAGGCCTGTGCCCGTGCGCTGAAAATGGCAGTTGAGCATGATCCTAAAGCTGCAGGTCTTGTACCAAGCACGAAGGGCACGCTTTAGTTGTTACGTTTGATTATTAAAGTGAAGAAAGTTTTAAATTGAACAGCAACGTTGATTCAGTAGGAATATTTTTTGTTGGCGAGGCTGTGGCTGATCAGAGACCAGACCCTAAAAATCCGCGATCTATGAAAATATCGCTTGGGGGTTCCATGTATTTTGGTTCTATTGGCGCGGCCGCTACCGCTTCTACGGGAGTAAGGAGCTTTTACGTTGGACCTATTTCAGAAGACTACTTTGGCAATCTTATGATGGAGGATTTTAAAGAGAAAAACGTTGGTTTGGATTATATAAGACGTACATCTTTCATTAGTATGGTTGCCGTTGTAAGTGAGGATGGCAAGGGAGGTAATAAGTACGCTTTCTATGGGCGTAACCAGATGAATACGACCGAGCATCTGCAGATGGAAGAATTGCCAAAGTCTTTTTCTCAACAAGATAGGCTTTTCTGTTTTGGTTCTGTTGCGACCACCCTTTCACCGAGTGGACAGACGTTAAAGAAATTTGCGAACACCCAAAAAGAAACCGGATCAATAATTTTATATGATCCTAATACCCGTCCCAGCGTTATTACTGATAGGGAGGCTTATCGAGTTGCTTTAGAAAATTGGGTGCGCATCGCGTCTATTGTAAAGGCAAGCGAGGAAGATATATTATTTACTTACCCTGATGAGGTTTTAGAGGATGTTGCTCAAAAGTGGCTTGATTTAGGAGCATTAGCCGTTTTTATAACGCTAGGGGAAAAAGGTTGTAGTGTTTATACAAATAAAGGATCTGAGCATTTTTCAGGGATTTCGGGTGGTCATGCTGCCATAACATCTACCGTGGGTGCGGGTGATAACTTTAATGCTGGTATTTTGGTTGGCTTGGCAAAGGAGCAACGCTGTACTAACGAAGCTCTTTCAAAAATGGAATTATCAGATTGGATTGGCCTTGCAGAATATGCCAATCAATTAGCGTTTAACCATTTGCAACGCGTTAATCAATCTGCGGATGTATAATAGATTAGATGCACTGCAGCAGGTAACTTTTCTTAAAGTTTCCTATCTCTAATAGCGTTACCGTGGGCGGGGAAGCCTTCATAGTCTGTAAGGGTGGTTACACTATTTGATAGAGCGTTAAACCCCTCTTCTGTCATGCGTGAAAGGGAGGTGCGCTTAAGAAAATCCCATACAGACGTACAGCTGTAACTATGGGCTTTACCGCCAGTCGGTAGGACGTGAGTGACACCGATACCATAATTTCCAAAAGAATTGGGTGTGTATTCACCGATTAATATTTCACCGGCATTCTTGATTTGCGGCACGGTGTCATCAGGGTTCTTAACTTTGACTAAGATATGCTCCGCCGCGTATTCATTACAAAAGGTGATAGACTCTTCTATCGAGTCTGTTAAAACAACGCCGCTATAACGGCTCATATTATAGATAAGCCAGTCTTTCTGGGGGTTTGGTAAGGCGTTAATCGCCGTTGGGAGGTTTTGGTGTACGTATTTTGCCAAGTCTTTATCATGGGTAACAAGAAGTGCAGCGGAGTCGTCGCCGTGCTCTGCTTCATTTAAAATATCGAGCACTGTATTATGCGGGTTGGCTGTTTCGTCACAGAGGACGAGGGAGTCTGTTGGTCCTGCGGGCATACCGGAATCTATGATGCCACTTAAGAGTTGTTTGGCGGCAGCAACATAAGGAGAACCTGGTCCCACCACTTTTTTTACGGCAGGGACAGAATGAGTACCATAGGTTAAAGCTGCGATAGCTTGCGCTCCTCCTACCTTATAGATATTTTTTACCCCTGAAACTTCTGCCGCATAAAGTAAGGCGTCCCCGATTTTACCATCAGGGCGTGGTGGCGTTACAATTTGTATTTGGGGTACACCAGCAAGCGTTGCAGGGATACCAAGCATGTAGATCGCCGACGGATATTGGTTTTTGCCTCCAGGTACGTACAGTCCAACGGAGCTGATCGGGGTGATTTTCTCTCCTGCAAAGACACCTTTTTCAATCTCAATCATCCACTCACGGTCTTTTTCAACGCGTTTCATTTGTTCGGCGTGAAGTTTACGGACATTGCCCGCGCAATGGTCTATCGCTGATTTTACAGATGGATCGAGCGTCTGGCGGGCTTCGGAAAACTCCTCATCAGTAACTTTTAAATTTTGAAGTACTGCTTTATCAAATTTGGCAGCATAATCGAGCAAAGCTTTGTCGCCATTTTGGCGCACATCTTTAATAATAGGCTGAACTTGCGCTATGACGGCTTCTATATTTGCTTCAGAGCGACGCAGAAGGCGTTTTTTCGTTGCTTCATCCATTTCTGATAAGCGATAAAATCCGATATCCATGATATAACCTTTTCTAATTCAGACTTGATGTTTTGGCATTTTTTCTGGTATTTAGCAATTCTTAGTGATTTTAGGTCTATAATATTCTTATAGATAAATTAAGGATACAAAATGAGCGAGCAATCAAAAACACAAGATGCGCCAGTTATTGGTGTTGAATTTGTAGCAGAAGCACTGTCGGTTAATGACCTTAACGACCTTTGTGATGCAACGGATTCAGCGATTAAAGATGGGGGTGGATTCGGTTGGGTTAGTGTTCCCCAGCGTGATGTTTTAGAAAGCTACTGGAAGGGTGTTGTTACCGCGCCGACAAGGCAGTTGTTTGTTGCAAGATTAGATAATACAATATGCGGTAACTGCCAAGTTGTTTTACCGCCAAAAAATAATGAAGCCCAAGGGCACATGGTTACTTTAACAACGCAATTTATTGCACCGTGGGCGCGGGGCTATGGTTTAGCAAAAATGTTGTTAGAAGAGGTTGAAAGAAAATCTGTTACTGATGGTTATGCTGTTATAAATTTAGATGTTCGTGATACTATGGACGGTGCTATTAAATTATATAAGAACCTTGGTTATCAACAGTTTGGAGCGCATCCTTATTCAGTACGCGCCAATGGTGAAACCATACAAAGTCAATTTTATTACAAGGTTATAAACCCTGGTTTGTTTAAATGAAGAAGTTGGTTTAAGGTAACTTATTAAAAATTTATGACTACCTGTTTAATTTTTCTTTATGACCGCTAACACCTTCACGGTTTTCTAAAACTTTAAAAACATCATCAGGGTTTAATCCTGCATCGCTCCATAAAATTATTAAATGAAATAACAAGTCTGCAGATTCTTGGGCTAGTTTTTCTTTATTCCCTTTGATGGCTTCAATGATTGTCTCTGTTGATTCTTCCCCGATTTTTTCTGCGATTTTAGATGTTCCTTTGTCTAGCAACGAGGCGACGTAGGATTCGGTTGGGTCTGCGCCTTTTCGACTTTCAATGATTGTAAATAACTTATCTATAATATGGGTGGTCATTGTGAGATTCCTTTATGCAGCAATTTTTAAGGCATCAAGTGGATCAATGCGCCCATCATAAAGGGCTTTCCCAATAATCATGCCTGCGACCCCTTGTTTTTCGGCGGCTTTAACGGCTTCAACATCTGCCAAAGAGCCAACACCACCAGACGCTATCACGGGTACAGTTGTATTCTGTGCCAGTTGAATAGTATTTTCCATGTTTAGTCCCTCACCCGTGCCATCACGATTAATGTCGGTATAGATAATATGGTTGAGGCCACAATCTTGATATTGAGTTATAAGGTCAAGCATCGTCTGTCCTGATTTTTCTACCCAACCTTCTGTTGCCACATCAGTGCCGTACGCGTCTAGTCCAAGGACTATTTGGTCAGGAAATAATGTACAGGCTTCTATCATCAATTCAGGATCTTTGACCGCGACGGTGCCTAAAATAACGCGGCTTACGCCAGCCTGAAGCCAATTTTCAATTTGTTGGAGCGTGCGGATACCACCACCTAGCTGTAACGGCAAGTCAACTGTATTTAGAATTTCTTTAACGGCGGCTTCATTAACGGGTTTTCCTTCTATCGCGCCATTGAGGTCAACAATGTGAATCCATGAAAAGCCAGCCTTTGCAAAGTCGATAGCCTGAGAGGCAGGGCTTTCGTTATAAATGGTTTCAGAGTCCATGACGCCTTTATGTAGGCGGACGCAGTTACCATCTTTTAGGTCTATCGCTGGGTAAATAATCATTTATTGTCACTTTTCTTTACTTTTTATACGTTGTTCGTTTTTTGCGTATTATTAATACGCTTCACCTCTCATGCCTAGCATAAAAGAAAATTAAAATGATAATTTTGTTTTATTTTAAAAAATCTTAGTGTTAAATTTATAACATGACTTATGATGATAATAATATTTTTGCTAAAATCTTAAACGGTGATATTCCGTGCGATAAAGTTTATGAAGATGAGCATGTTTTGGCGTTTCGTGATATTGCCCCACAAAAGAAAACTCACGTTCTTGTAATCCCTAAAGGGCGCTATACTGATATTGTTGATTTTGGTTCTAACGCTAGCCCAGAAGAAGTGTTAGGCTTTTATAAAGCGGTCGCAAAAATTGCAAAAGATGAAGGACTAACCACTAATGGTTTTCGTAGTATCGCCAATACAGGTGAATTTGGTGGACAAGAAGTCCCCCATTTTCACATGCATTTATTAGGCGGTGAGCCTGTCGGTAAAATGGTGGGTTAAATTTTTAGTGTACCACCCCTGGAAAGACAATGATGTTATCACCAGCAAAGCTTGCTTTTACTTGCTTTGGCTCCGCTTGTTGGTAAGAGCCAAAACCAAAGCTAGGCCCTGCGTCTTTTTCTTGGTCTGATTGCTTTTCATAGGCAATTTCAGACAATACAAAATCTGCAATCTCCATATGGGCACGTGCCTGAATAGATAACAGCTTCAATAATGTATCAATGGCTGTGCCTTCTTCTTCCAAATCTGCACGTAGGGCGTCTATTAAATCGGCCAATGCTTCTAAATCTTCTGGTACGGTATCAAGCATCTCTTCATAGAGGTGTGATGGAATAGGAGAGTTTAAATTATGGTGTAACCATTTTGGTGCGTAATCTGTTAAGATGTCACTAGCTTCTTTTTCAAGCGCCGTTGAGATTGCCGCCCGCTCTTTTGTTTTCTTGCTTAAATCAAGCGTGCATAACGCAATCGCTAATAAGGCAGAATCTGGATCAACCTCGCTAAGCGCCATATGCAATCCATATTGCATGTCTGCTTCAACGTTCAGTTCGTGCCGTAAAATATCTGATACTGCGAGTGGTACAATGAGCTGTTGTCTCATTTGTTCGTACTCGTCTTTTGTTATTGTCCCTAACATCGTCTTACCCCTTTTTTATCCCAAATAATAAAGCGATTATTTTTTGCTCGCCTCTCTTAAGTTCTATTGTTAAACAAAAAATATGAAGAAGCCGTTAAAAGAAAATGAATAAAAAGTTAAATTTTAGGGGGAGGGTTTGAATGTAGCTGTTGTGCCGTGATTTATGCCAGTTTCAGTAGTAGGAAAGGGATTGGTGGGGTTAATTTCTTGTTCTTGGTTCATCCATCGCATATTCTCGTTTTCTAACTGATCTTGTATAAACTGATAAGTATCAACATTTTCGTCAAATACGGCTTCCATAAAAGCTTCTTTGGTAAGCGCGTTATTTTCTCCTATTTGGTAGAGCTGTATTTTTGCTTTCATTAATTTATTTAAGGATGATATCGGCGTATAAGTGGCCATCTCTAAATTAACAGGCTGTGTTGTGATCCATTGATTAGAAGGCTTACCATCAAAGATGGCTTGTTCAAAATCATTTGATTCAAACTCATATATACCGCCTGTTAAATCAGGGTCTTCGATGTCAGACTCGCGATCAATAACTAAAATTTGTGCGCCTGTTTGGGCTATGTGCGCATTCATAAGGCGGACACCCTTTGGTACGGTATAGGTGAGGGCGTGCCCTTCGTCACTGGCCGCAAATGCAAAAGGGCCTTGCTTACCATTAATGATTCGATGACTTGTTCGTGGTTCTAAGGTCGTGCCTTGGAAAGGGGTTGGTGTCGCGTGATATAATTTTACCATAATAAATAATAGCATGTTAGTTTCGCTATAATCAAATAATCAAAATGTTTCTCTTTTGTTCTTTTTTGTTTTGTGTAATAACAGACAGGTAAGAGGAACGATATGACCGCAAAAATTAATACGATAGCGTTTCAGGGGGTGGATGTGCGCCCTGTAGATGTGCAGGTGCAAATCTCAAATGGTCTGCCGAACTTTACGATTGTTGGCCTGCCTGATAAGGCGGTGGCAGAAAGTAAAGAGCGTGTGCGTGCGGCGCTTCATGCGTTAGGTATTGCGTTACCACCAAAACGTTTAACGGTAAATTTGGCGCCCGCCGATGTTAATAAAGAGGGGTCGCATTATGACCTGCCTATTGCGCTGGGGTTATTGGCGGCGATGGATGTTATTCCAAAATTAGAAATGGAAGATTATGTGGTGTTGGGTGAGCTTTCTTTGGATGCGGGCATTAGAAGTGTTGCCGGTGTTTTACCTGCGGCTATCCATGCGGCGACCAATGATAATAGTTTAATTTGTCCAGATGCGTGCGGTGGTGAGGCCGCGTGGGCGGGGGATGATCTTCAAATTTTAGCACCGCAAAATTTACTGCAACTTATTAACCACATTAAAGGCACACAAATGTTGAGCCGTCCTGTTGGAAAATTGGTTGATGAAGGTGGGGCAATTAAAGTGCCTGATTTAGCCAATGTGAAGGGGCAAGAGAGCGCAAAAAGAGCGCTGGAAGTGACAGCAGCAGGGGGGCATAATTTATTAATGATGGGGCCACCAGGGTCGGGTAAATCAATGCTGGCCAGTTGCCTGCCAGGGATTTTACCACCGCTTTCACCGCGTGAGGCTTTAGAGGTTTCGATGATACATTCTTTATCGGGAACTCTACCTGAAGGTGGACTCATGAAAACGCGACCCTATCGTGACCCGCATCATTCGGCGAGCTTACCTGCTTTGATAGGTGGGGGGCATAAAGTGAAACCTGGTGAGATATCACTGGCGCATCACGGTGTTTTATTTTTAGATGAGTTACCTGAGTTTTCACGAAATACATTAGAGGCTTTGCGCCAACCTTTAGAAACAGGGAAAACTTTAATTGCGCGCGCCAATCATCATGCGTCTTATCCAGCGCGGTTTCAATTAATCGCGGCGATGAACCCGTGCCGTTGTGGGTATTTAGGATCAGCAGATCAAGAATGTACCAAAGCGCCGCGCTGTGGGTCGGATTATCAGGCTAAATTATCAGGGCCTTTGTTAGATCGTATTGATATTAAGGTTGAGGTTCCCCCTGTTTCTGTCGCAGACTTGGGCAAGGCGGTTGGTGAAAGCTCTGAAATGGTGGCAAAACGTGTTTTAACGGCGCGTGAGGCACAAATAGAGCGTTTTAGAAAGGTTGAGGGCATTGAAGGGGCTATCACTATGAATGCTCATGCTAGTGGTGATGTACTGGAAAAGGTGTTTATTTTAAGTCCAGCAGCGCAAAGCTTGCTTAATAAAGCCGCAGAACGCATGAAATTCTCTGCCAGAGGTTATTATCGTTTGATCCGTGTCGCCCGTACAATTGCGGATTTAGAAGGGGTATTTGGCGACATTAATGAAAATCATGTCGCGGAATCGCTCAGTTACCGAAAAATAAACATAAACTATTGATTCAAAATAATTTTATTTAAGATTATATCCAAAGTTCGCGTAAATTTGTATTTAGTGAGCGTTTTTAGGTACTCTAATAGTAAGATATCTTAATTATATATTAGGGAAAAACCTATATGATAAAAAGAATATATAGCAGGGATGAAATAAAGGGTTAGAGAAATGGCAAGCAAAAACAGTGGTTATATTGAAGAGCTACCCGATGACGCGTCTATAGGGCTTATCGAAGATGTGAAGCGTAAAGCAAGCGCCATTCAGGAAAGCGCAAAAGTAACTAGCGCGGTCGAACAAGTAGAAGTTTCCAAACAACAAAGTGAAATTACAGATGGTGCGCGTAAAGAAGCGGGTGCCAAACAAGAAGCGAAATTTGCAGAAGGCACAGTGGAAGGTAAGGTGGCCTCAGAAATATTGACGAGTTCTCCTGGTATCCAAATTGCCTCTGTAGGATTACAGGCTTTACAAGAAGGTAGTACCAACCCATCAAAAGGTAAGGATGTTGCCAAAGCTGTTAAGGGTGGCGCCCGTTCAATGGAAGATGGTTTTTCTGACATGAAAAAGGCACCAATTAAGACGCCAGTAGGTAGAAGTATGACAGAAAAAATGGCAACATCAGAGACATCTATGGGCAGTTTGGTACAAGAAACAACAGGGGTGCAAGCAGATGAGAGTGTTGTTGCATCAACAACGCATGTTGGCCAAATAAAACAAGTGCTAGATTTTGGTATTTCGTTGGCCAATGAGCAAGCGTTGCAAAGAGCGATTGCGTTGAAAGCAAAAGGACCAGCAGGTCCAGGTGGTATGGGGTCAAATGCACCAGGGATGAATCATGACCGTATGGGCCAAGGTCCAAAACCCCCTACTCATTTAAATGAAGATGAAGAGGCGCTCGTATAATGGTAACAGTTGAGAGTCTTAGTACAGCGCCAGATATGAAGGATGCTTGGAAAATGAGCGCGCCTTCACCAGCGGTTCCGAATCCTGAATCGACCTCGTTCGTTATTCAAACTGATAGTTCAGTTTCAGACTTGGTGTATACTGCTTCGTATAATTTAACAGAGGTGGCGCCAAATACAGGTATTCTGGGTGAGTTAATGGGACAGGTTGGAGGCTTAGTAGAAGAATTGACAGAACGTCCTGAGGTTCAAGAAGTTGCGGCAGTTTTACAGGTTACGGCAATAGGTGATAATGCAGCGCCATCGCCTGTTGATAATGCTCTGGACCTGAATAATACGCACTATATTAAAGAGCCTATTGCACCAGCGCCGAATAATATGGCTTAAGCTAAAGCATGACGTTTATTTTTCACTATTAAAATCATCACTTTCTGAAATACCCAGAGCGAGGTCTGTCATGTCGATTTCCTCGTCGCTTTCTTTGACAATCTTTTTAAAGTGACGGATTGAAAAAGGGATACTGAGCATATAGGCCAGTGCCATGATGGTTAAGGTAGGCCATGGTGCCTGAATTAAGGCGGCGATGATAACGGCAATAAAGGCGAGCATTGGCATTGCCATTTTAGGTTTAAATTTAATTTGCTTGCTGGACCATGTGGGCACCCGGCTGATCATCATTCCTGCCCAAAGCATAACCCAAACGCCAACTAATATATTGGCGGCGGCGAAGCTTTCAAAATAATCAGGAGCCATGAGCCAGATATAAAGCGGTAAAAATGCCATACCCGCACCCGCAGGGGCGGGAACGCCTGCAAAAAACCCTTTTGACCATACCCCTGTTTTGGGGGTCGGTGTAATGTTATACCGTGCCAAACGCATGGCCGAAGCAACGGCAAAGACGAGCATTGCGATCCAGCCAACTTTACCAGATTCTTCCAAAATCCATAGATATAAAATGATGGCAGGGGCAACGCCAAACGCCAGAAAGTCAGAGAAGCTATCTAGTTGTGCGCCAAAAGCGCTGGTTGCTTTTAAAAGACGCGCCGTTGCGCCATCTAAGACATCTAAGATAGCCGCAATTAATATGGCGATTGCGGCATGTTCCCACTTCAAATCTATTGCAAATTGTATGCTGGTCAGCCCTGCGGCCAAGGCCATTAGTGTCATGACATTGGGAATTAATTTGTGATAACCGAGAATGCCCGCGTGGGAATCGTCATACGTTTCTTCGTTATTTTGTTTATTTTTTACAGGTTTTAAAGTGGTTTTTGTCATGATGGTTTTTTAAATACTGACGGCTGTCATAGGGGCTTCTTTGGCGTTTAAGTCAGCTAAAATAGTTTCTCCACCAAGGGTGCGTTGCCCGACACAAACCTGCGGGTTGATATTTTTGGGGAGGTAGATATCAGTACGGCTTCCAAAACGGATAAGGCCAAAACGCTCACCAGCTGTTACTTTATTGCCTTCTTTTAAATCTGTAATGATGCGACGTGCAATTAATCCTGCAATTTGTGATACACCGACATATTGGTCTTTGTCGGTTTTGATAAGGGCGATACTTCTTTCATTCTCTTCGCTGGCTTTATCAAGCTCAGCATTTAAAAATTTCCCTTCATAATAAAACGTCTTTATGACGTCACCATTAACGGGTGTTCGGTTGACGTGGACATCTAATACAGAAAGAAAAATACTGATTTTGGTAAAATTGTTTCCTAAGTCCAGTTCGGTTCCTAAGTCATCAGGTAGAGCATGGTTAGGAGTAATGGAAATAATGCGGCCATCGGCGGGCGCAATAACCAATCCTTCTTTTTGCGGAACTGCGCGAACAGGATCACGAAAGAAATACATGATAAATAATGCCAAAATAAGGGTAATAACTCCCAGTGGCTTCCAGACCAAAAGAAATAAGATGGCTAGTGCTAAAGCACCACCTATAAAGGGATACCCAGCAGGGTGAGGTTTAACAAGCATAGTGCGGGTAATAGTGTCTATGAGGGACATTTTGTTCTCTTTTCAGTTTACGATAAAAATTAATAGCTTCTTTTCTATGACATCTTTCATCCGAAGTAAATAAAGGGTATAAATGAGAAATATTTTTTTACAGCTATAGTGAGTATCTTGCAGGTTGCTTATATTACCTTTTAAGACAATGAGGTGATGCTACGAAGAATAAATAAAATAGAAAAGAAATGAATTTATGAGTGAAATTAAGAAAATTAAGAATGTATGTGTTTATTGTGGGTCTTCTTCGAAAGTTGATGATGCCTATAAAGATGCCGCGACCAAACTAGGAGCATTGCTTGCCAAAGAAGATTGGGGTGTTGTTTATGGCGGCGGGCGCGTTGGTTTGATGGGGTTGGTTGCAGATTCTGCTCTGAGATCTGGTGGAGAGGTTGTTGGAATTATTCCTTCTCACATTAAAGACCGTGAAGTACAGCATGAAGAGTTGACCGAACTTGTGGTTGTGGAAACGATGCATGTACGTAAACAAATGATGGTTGATAGATCTCAAGCCTTTGTTATTTTGCCGGGCGGTTTAGGGACTTTAGATGAATTATTTGAGTTATTAACGTGGAAGCAATTAGGGTTGCACGATAAGCCGATCGTTCTTGTGAATATGAACGGGTATTGGGACGATATGCTGAAGGCGACAAAACACATTGCAAATCAAGGGTTTATGCGTGTTGAAGATCTTAATATGTTTGTAACGGTTGAGGCGGTTGAAGATGTCCCTGCTGCTTTGAAGCAGGCACCACTAGAAAAATTTGACCCGACTACAAAATGGATTTAAATATCTTATTGGTTCTTGGTAATTAATATGTTTAATTATGGATTGTTCGTATAAGAAGGTTTAATCAATGACGTCTATTATAGATTTTTATAATCATGAGTTGGATGTTGCAGATAATTTTGCATCTAAAGCATTCGACCGTATGCGTCAGGACGGAATTCCTCCTGTACCGCAAAATTTTGAAGTTTTATACGTGTATTATGCGAATGTTAACCCTAAGTTGCGCGATGAAATTAATGAAATTTTACTTGATCAACCAAAAATTACAGAGCGCGATTGTAAGGATTTGTATGAGAAATATTTAAACTCAGGGCATGAGCGCGAGACTTATCAGCGCGCCGGAGATCAAATTAATTCAACATTACATCACGTCTCTGATTTAATGCAGAACGTAAAAGATACAACACAAAAATTTACAGGATCACTTCAAGAAGCTTCTGGGAAGCTGGAGAATATTGATGTGTCTGATGATGTGAAATCTGTTTTGAATTTCATTTCATCCGAAACCAACAACATGATGAAATATAATCAAGATCTTGAGCAACGTCTTGACCAGTCCTCTGCAATGATGGCTGAGCTTAAGCGTGATATGGAGCGTATTCGCCAACAAGCAATTACAGATGGGCTAACAGGCCTGGCGAATCGTAAGGCGTTTGATGAACAGATAGGCCGTATTCTTCGTGAATGTAAGCGCGATAATATGATTTTCTCTTTAATTATGATCGATATTGACCATTTTAAAAGCTTTAACGACAAATACGGACATCAGGTTGGGGATCAGGTTTTACGTTTGGTTGCGATGACGTTGGTGAATGAAGTTAAAGGGCAAGATATGGCGGCGCGGTATGGCGGTGAAGAGTTTGCTATTATTTTACCAGATACCAACGAGAATGCGGCGCGCGCCGTAGCAGAGAATTTGCGTAAAGCGGTTGAGAAAAAAGAAGTTATTAACCGCGCCACAGGTGATAATTTAGGGCAAATCACAGTTTCATTAGGGGTGGCCCAATTTTATGGTGGCAGCGAAGTGACGGAAGATCTTATTCGTCGCGCTGATATGGCTCTTTACAGTTCTAAAAATAAAGGACGTAATCAGGTGAGCGTGGCACCATCGCCCCATGAGATGAACAAATAGTTTCTCTAAACTTATTGCTATTGCATCGCCCTGTTATGGGCTGGTATGACTATCCCCATGACATTTACAATTGATTATGACCCACGCGAAGAAGAGCAAAACCGCCAAAACGCGATTTATGATGATTTAAATCCCGCGCAGCAAGAGGCTGTTTTGGCAACTGATGGCCCTGTTTTGGTATTGGCGGGGGCAGGGACAGGGAAAACCCGTGTTTTAACAACGCGTTTGGCGCATTTATTACAATCTAATCAAGCTTTTCCAGGGCAAATACTGGCTGTGACCTTTACCAACAAGGCTGCGCAGGAAATGAAGCAGCGTATTAGCAATATTATGGGCGGGATTGCTGTTGAGGGTTGGTGGCTAGGCACGTTTCATTCGTTGGCGGCGCGGATGTTACGCGCTCATGCGGGATTAGTGGGACTCGACTCCAATTTTACAATTTTGGATGCGGACGATCAAGTTCGCCTGTGTAAGCAACTATTGGAAGAGAACGGTATTGACCCGAAGAAAAATCCACCAAAGGCGGTTGCGGATATGATTTCTAGTTGGAAAGATAAAGGTAAAATACCAAGTGATGTTCAGACGAATGAAGTTGGAGATTTTGCAAATGGAAAAATGTTGCTTTTATATATGCAGTACCAACAAAGAATGAAGGTTTTGAATGCTTGTGATTTTGGAGATTTATTACTTCATATTATTACTATTTTAAAAAATCCGAAAAACTCAAACGTGCTAGAGGATTATCATCGTCGTTTTAAGTATATTTTAGTTGACGAATACCAAGATACGAACGTTGCGCAATATTTATGGCTTCGATTGTTAGCAAAGGGGTCAAATAATATTTGCTGCGTGGGTGATGATGATCAATCTATCTATGGGTGGCGTGGAGCGGAAGTTGATAATATTTTACGGTTTGAGAAAGATTTTGTTGGAGCAAAAACTGTTCGTTTGGAGCAAAATTATAGATCAACAGGTCATATTTTAGCCGCCGCCAATAGTGTTATTGATAATAATAGCGATCGTTTAGGAAAGCAGCTTTTTACTGATGCGGGTGATGGTGAAAAGTTGACTGTGCGGGGCTTGTGGGATGGCGCGGCAGAGGCGCGCTGGGTTGGTGAGGAGATTGAAACCTTACAAAACAAAGGATCAAGCCTTAATCAAATGGCTGTTTTAGTACGTACTGGGTTTCAAATGCGTGAATTTGAAGAACGTTTTATTCAGCTTGGGCTATCTTACCGTGTTATTGGTGGGCCACGCTTCTATGAGCGTAAAGAAATTCGCGATGCTCTTGCCTATTTACGGGTTGTTGCCCAAGAGAATGATGACTTGGCGTTTGAGAGAATTATAAACACACCAAAACGGGGACTTGGTGATTCAACCGTTAAAACACTTTATCAGCATGCGCGTGCAAAGGGGATTAGTCTTTATGCTGCAGTAAAAGACCTAACGCAAACTGAGGAGTTAAGACCAAAAGTTAGAGCGACGTTGATGAAGCTAATTGATAGTTTCGAGCACTGGAGGTCATTGGTTGATACTCTTGACCAAGGAGAGCTTGCGACAATTATTTTGGATGAGTCTGGTTATAATGACATGTGGAAGGCCGATAAAGCACCTGATGCGCCGGGACGTTTAGAGAATTTAAAGGAGCTGGTTTCTGCGATGGCAGACTTTGATTCCCTACAGCAATTTTTGGAACATATTGCATTGGTGTTAGAAAACCAAAACAATAGTGAGGGTGAGTTTATCACTTTGATGACGCTTCATGCGGCTAAAGGTTTGGAATATGACACTGTGTTTTTACCAGGGTGGGAAGATGGGTTATTTCCCTCGCAACGCTCTATGGATGAAAGTGGAGTTAAGGGTTTAGAAGAAGAGCGTCGTTTGGCTTATGTTGGCATAACGCGCGCGCGTAAAAAGTCTTTTATTTCGTTTGTGGCCAATAGGCGTATGTATGGCAGTTGGGTGAATGCTATTCCTTCACGTTTTGTTGATGAGCTGCCTGAAGAGCATATTGAAGCCCAAAGTGAGATGGGGATGATGCAGGCAGGACGTTCTGCACATTGGGATTCAAGTGGTTTTGGTCAAAAATATCAGGTGAAACCGAAAGTTAAGACCTACGACAGTAGAGAGCAAAGTACGGTTGATGGTGAGTTTTCCAGTGGTATGCGGGTTTTTCATGATAAATTTGGTAATGGAACGATTGTCCATATCGATGGATCAAAGTTAGATATTAATTTTGATCAGGTTGGGCAAAAACGTGTCATGGATAGCTTTGTTCAAAAAGCATAATTAAGCTGGATTTTCTTACTATATCCCCTTAAATTGAAATGACTTAACCTTCAGGAAATTTGGATTAAAACATGGCGCAAAAAGATAAAGTTGTTTGTATTTTTGGCGGTTCTGGTTTTGTTGGTCAATATATTTGTCAGGACTTGGCGCGGGCGGGTTACCGTATCAAAATTGTGACTCGAATCCCTGAAAGTGCGTACAGCTTAAAGACGTACGGTAATGTTGGACAAATTGCCGCTGTCCAGTGTAACTATAAAGATCAGAGTGCTATAGAAGATATGGTTGAAGGCTGTGACGCTGTTATAAATTTGGTCGGTATTTTGTTTGAAAAACGTAAAAACAACTTTATACGTATTCACCGTGATGTACCTGAAATGATTGCGCGAGCTTGTGCTAACAAGAAAGTGAATCGGTTTATTCATATCTCAGCATTAGGCGTTGATAAAGCAAAGTCAAAATCTGCTAAATCAAAATTAGCAGGTGAAAAGGGAGTTTTGGAACATTATCCGCAAGTCATTATTTTACGTCCCAGTGTTATTTTTGGTCCGGGTGATTCATTTTTCAATATGTTTGCTAAACTTGCTACGTTTTTACCTGCTTTACCCCTTATTGGTGGCGGTCATACAAAGTTTCAACCTGTTTATGTTGGTGATATTGCGCAAGCAGTTACCAATATTTTAATAGAAGATAAGGGAGCTTATGTGGGGCATACATACCAATTGGGTGGCCCAGAAATTATGACATTTAGAGAGATTTATAAAACACTATTGGCGGAAATTAACCGTGAACGTACGCTTATTCCCATCCCATGGAGTCTTGCAAAAGTCCAAGGAATGATTTTAGGGTTGATGCCGAAACCGTTATTAACGTGTGATCAGGTTAAGTCTTTGCAAACTGATAATATTGTTGATGAAGATGCATTAGGTTTGAAAGACTTGGGGGTCAAACCAACAGCTTTAGGTATTATGTTACCACACTATCTGTCTAATTTTAGAAGAGGTGGCCCATTTGCGGATAAAAAAGTTGGATAAAAAGTGGGGGATCGACATAAAGTGAACAATATTATTTGTTTAAGTCAGAATATAAAAACGAAAAAGAGAATATAATGTTAAGAGTTTTGGGAGTTTTATTAGTTTGTTTTAGCCTTGCTGCACCTATGCAAGTGATGGCACAAACATCTTTTGGTATTGCGGCGACGGTCAATGAAGATGCCATTTCCGAAAGCGATGTGAATGATAGAATGCGCCTTATATTTGCGTCTTCTGGTATTCCCGATACAAAAGAAAGTCGTGCAAAAGTTAAACCGCAGGCTTTGAGCATTTTGATTGAAGAGCAATTGAAAATTCAAGAAGCTGAACGTAACAACCTATCTGTGACAGAAAAAGAAATAGATGATGCTTTTAGCGCCATGGCCGCACAAAATAAAATGAGCGCCGAAGAGTTTTCTAAAGTAATGGTGAATTCTGGTATTCCGGGACATACATTAAGGCAGCAAATTAAAGCGCAAACCGCATGGCGTAAGGTGGTAGGTAGTGTCCTTCGTCCACGTATTGATGTCACAGAAAATGATGTTAATGCCAGAATGGAACGTTTGAAAGATAATCTTGGAAAAACAGAATACCAGGTTTCTGAAATTTTTCTTCCTGTTCAAAAAACAAAAGATGATGCAAAAGTAAAAGATCTGGGTCAAAAATTAATAGATGAGATTAAAAGAGGTCGCGCACCTTTTGCTGTTGTGGCCGCACAATTTTCTAAAAGTGCCTCGGCGCAACAAGGTGGATCGTTAGGGTGGGTACAAGAAGGTGATTTACCCAAAGAGCTGGATGTTGTTGTAAAGAGTTTGAGCGAAGGACAGATAAGTCCACCTATTAAAGGATTATCTGGTTATCACGTTTTAACCGTGACTGGGGCAAGAAAAATTTCCAAAGAAACATTGCCCAAAGATGATGATATTTTAAACGCGATTGGCTTACAACGTCTGGATCGTTTACAAAAACGCCATTTGGCTGATATACGGTCTACGAGTTTTATCAACCGTCGCGATGAATAATTTTGACTAATCTCCTAGCTATTGATTTATCTTCCCTTGCTCCCCTTCGTGATATTATTCGCGAGCATGACTTGCGGGCAACAAAGAAGTTGGGGCAGAATTTCTTACTTGATTTAAATTTAACAGATAAAATTGCACGTGTGGCGGGTGATTTATCTGGTATTACCGTTATTGAGATTGGCCCGGGTCCAGGTGGATTAACACGTAGTTTGTTGTTGCGTAATCCAAGTAAGGTTGTTGCCATTGAATATGATTTACGGGCGATAAAAGCGTTGCAAGATTTAAAGCAGGCAGTCGATGGGCGTTTAGATCTTATTCATGGAGATGCGCTAAATACAGATTTATTAACATTATCAAACGCGCCGCGCGCGATTGTTGCAAACTTGCCTTATAATATAGCAACGCCATTACTCATTGGTTGGTTGCAACAAATTAATCAAGATCAAAAGGCTTATAAATCCATGACCTTAATGTTCCAGAGGGAGGTCGCGATGCGTATTGTCGCAAAGGTCGGAGACAAGGCTTACGGCCGATTAGGTGTGCTTTGCCAATGGTTATGCGATGTTGATTTATGTTTTGATGTGCCTGCGAGTGCGTTTACACCAGCGCCAAAAATCACATCTTCGATTGTACACTTTAAACCTAAAACTTTACCAAGTGATTCTCCCTCTTTTAAGTCTGTCGAAAAAGTAACAATGGCGGCGTTTGGCCAACGGCGTAAAATGATTAGAAGTTCTTTAAAAAACTATAAGCAATATTTTGTAGAGATAGGAGTAGAAGAAACATGGCGCGCAGAAAACATACCACCAGAAAAATTTATCGCGCTAGCAAAATTAGCGGAACGAAGAGAGGAATAATTTTTATCGACCTTCTTTTACCCCTTTTACAAAGTCAGTTAAACCAATAAGGCGACGACGTTTCAAACGTTCAGCATCTAATATCATTTGCGCTTGGCTAATAGCTTTATCAATATCACGATTAATTAAAACATAATCATATTCAGAAAAATGAGTTATCTCGTCATTGAGCTTGCTCATTCTATCTTGAATTTGTGTTTCGGTTTCTAATGTTCCTTTGGAACGAGTGCGTAATCTATTTTCTAACTCTTTTGCCGATGGAGGGAGGACAAATAAAGTGACGAGGTCATCGCTTGCCATCTCTCGTAACTGTTGTGTGCCTTGCCAATCAATATCAAATATAACGTCTTGGCCGTTTTTTAAGGCTTCTTCAACGGCGTTGCGTGGCGTTCCATAATAATTACCAAAGACTTTAGCGTGTTCCAGCATATTGCCATTTTCAACCATGGAATCAAATTGAGGGATATCACAAAAGATGTAATCTTGCCCGTCTATTTCCCCAGCCCGCTTTTGGCGTGTTGTTGCGGATACAGACGCGACTAAATTTTGATTTTGTTTAAGAAGTGCGCGGGTGATAGTGGTTTTCCCTGCCCCAGAAGGCGAAGAAAGTACATACATAAGGCCACGTCTTTTTAAATCTGAAACATCCATTTTTTGATTGTAAACGACTATACAATTAAAGCAATAATGTTACAGTAAAAGTATGAAAAATCCGAAGAATATACTGATTACTGGCGCGTCGAGTGGTATTGGTGCGGCATTAGCTCTCTATTACGCAAAAAAAGACGTACAGCTTTATTTAACAGGACGGAACGAAGCCCGGTTAGATGAGGTTGTGCGTTTATGCGAAGATAAGGGAAGCGTGACTGAAGGGCGTGTGCTTGATGTTATCGATAAGGACAATATGGCGCAATGGATTATGGGGCTAGAGCCGTTAGATCTTGTGATTGCTAATGCTGGTATATCTGGTGGTTCTGGCGGTGTGATGAATGGTGAACCTGTTCATCAAGCTCGTCAGATTTTTGAAGTGAACCTGATGGGTGTTTTGAATACGGTTGAGCCTTCATTAGGGGTGATGTTAGAAAACGACCACACAGGACAAATTGCCGTGGTTAGTTCCTTAGCAGGCTTTAGAGGATGGCCGACAGCGCCTGCTTATAGTGCCTCTAAAGGTGCTGTACGCTTTTATGGTGAAGCTATGCGCGGGGTGTTAAAAGATAGTGGTATTCAAGTGAATGTTATTTGTCCTGGTTTTGTGGTCAGCCGTATTACAGATGCTAATGAATTTCCAATGCCAATGTTAATGAGAGCCGAAAAAGCTGCGCACATTATTGGACGGGGTTTAGCCAAGAATAAAGGGCGGATCTGTTTTCCTTGGCCGTCTCATTTTGTATCGTGGTTGATTGGTATTTTACCTGATGCGTTGGCGCAGGTTATTTTAAGTAAAGCACCAGATAAAGGTCTTGCAAATCAAGAGTTAGCAAAAGATTAAGTGGGTAAATTTAGTTTTCCTAAAACATACTTAACAGAAATATCATTAATGTTTTCTTGTTGGATTGTATCAACATTTTCTCCCAAAGGTCGGTGACGTTTTGGATCGCTACTACCCGAAAATAAAACCAAGGCTTTACAATTTGTAGGTCCAATAAAATGCATAGGACCTGTATCGTTACCAATAGCAAACGCGGCTTTTCGTGCAAGTGTAGGAATATCAAAAAGGTTTGTTTTTTGTGTTAAATCAAGCGCTTCGGGACAGTGCTCTACAATATTCTTGTTGATGTCCTTTTCACTTTCGGTGCCTAAAAGAACTGGCTGTAATCCTTGGTTAACAAGGGCAATGCAGAGGTTCCCGTAATTTTGAGAATCCCACTTTTTCTCTGGCCTTGAGGGAGCACATCCGGCGGTAATTAAGACATAGGGTGTGGTTAAGGGGAAGGCAGAAATATCTGTATTCATCCATTT
This sequence comes from uncultured Alphaproteobacteria bacterium, assembly GCA_937931645.1. Taxonomy (GTDB): domain Bacteria; phylum Pseudomonadota; class Alphaproteobacteria; order Micavibrionales; family Micavibrionaceae. Next base: position 41,404 of record CALHAR010000009.1, on the reverse strand, counting down.
TAGTTTATCAATTTTAACATTTTTTATGCCTGCTAATGCCAAAGTTTGTTTATGCCCATAAAATGCTAAATCATTTTTTCGGGTTGGTGAAATGTTACGATGGCTTGCGCCTTTTGCTGTTCCGAACCATTCAGGTTTTTTTAAAAAAAGTTTAAAGTAAATATTGGTACGGTCATTACATTGTAAATCATAAACACGATTAAATTTTTCTGTGTTTAGTTTTTGTCCTAAATGCAACCAAGACTTAAGCTGAAAAAGCTTAGGACGTGTATCAATAATCACATCATTGAAGTAGCCAGATTGTTGTGCAAGATCGGCATAGGGTTTTGTTGTTAAAAGAGTAATATTCGCGTTAGAATGATTGTTACGTATAGCTCTCATCGCGCCGAAGCATTGAACGAAGTCCCCTAAGGCGCTCAGCTTTATAACAAGGACTTTATTTGTATCAGTCATTATGTTGCCGCTTGGCGTAAGGGGGGTTGTAGGGAATACTTTTCTTGTAGAAGTTCGGCATAAACATTCAATGTCTCATCTACCATTTTTTCTTTTGTAAAATTATAGGTAATATGCGACATAGCATTTTCTGCCAATATATTTCGTTGATCTCTATCTAAACTTAACGCTTCTTTGATTGCGGCACACAGAGCATCAGAATCATTAGGTGGTATAAGCCATCCTGTTTCACCACGCTTAATAGTTTCTTGTGCACCACCATGGTCTGTCGCAATAATAGGTCGCCCCATTGCTTGCGCTTCGATAGGAATACGTCCAAACCCTTCAGGGTCTGTTGATGCGGACACTACGACTGTTGATAGCATATAGGCCGCCGCTAAATCGTAGCAATGATCAATAATGCGAATTTGACCACCGAGGTTTTTATCGCTGATAGATTGTTCCAATTCTTCACGATACTCGGTACGCCCTTGGTCAGAGCCAATTAGAACGCAGAATAAATCATCTCTTTTTAACTTTGCCATAGCATCAATTAAAACATGATGACCTTTCCATCTTGTGATACGCCCAGGTAGCATAATGATACTGGCGCCATCAGGAAGCCTCCATTCAGAGGTGACCTTTATAATTTGCGCAGGCGTTACGTTGCTCGGATGATACTTTGCTAAATCAACACCGCGATGAATAAGGCGAATATTCCTTTGATCAATATCGTAGTTTTTAATCAAGTACTTGGCAACGTGATGTGAAATCGCGATGATGCGTTCTCCCTTTGCCATGACGGAATTATAAAAACGCTTTGCCTTCCCATTAATATTATAGGGAGCATGCGCCGTTGTCATGAAACGTGTTTTTGTTCCTGCACAAGCACGCAGCGCCGACCATGCGGGGGCGCGACTACGGACATGAATAATATCGACATCATGCTCTTTAATTAGTTTTTTAATGCGACTTATATTTCGCCATATTGTAAATGGGTTTTTACTATGGGCGGGCAAATCAATGTGTAAAGCACCACAGCGTCCTAATTCATGAACACGTGATCCCCCATTTGAGACAACAATAGCGCGCGATCCTGCTTGTACTAAGCCTGCCGCGACATCCAAGCACCCTTGCTCCGCGCCGCCAGGACCTAATTCGGGTAGAATCTGCATAACAACAGGCGTTTTATGTATGGCTGAATGGCTGTTGGGGCTTGTTTCTACGTTGTTTTGGGAATTTAATGTCGTTTGTGTCATGATAACCGCATATGAATGTGTCAAAATCTGCTTATTGAGTAGCATATTTGCCTAAAAAAACCGATATAAAAACGAATAAAAAACTGTGAACATGATTGAAGTTTTAAAACGCCTTAATAAGCCTGATTTAGCCTATAGCAAATTTAACGGTGACTCAGATTTACCAACCCTTATGTTTTTAGGAGGATTTAAGTCCGATATGATGGGCTCTAAGGCCAGTTTTTTGGACAAACAATGCCGTACGCGTCAGCAAAGTTATATCCGTTTTGATTATTCAGGGCACGGACAATCAAAAGGCAAGTTTGAACAAGGTTGTATTAGTGATTGGGCGCAAGATGCTAGTGATGTTCTGACGCAATGTACGGATGGCCCCGTTATTCTTGTCGGCTCGTCCATGGGTGGTTGGATATCGTTGTTATTGGCTCTGTCAAAATCAGAACACGTACAGGCCGTGATTGGGATTGCCGCTGCCCCTGATTTTACATCTTGGATGGAACAAGGTATGAATCTTGAACAACGTACGGCTCTTGAAGAAGATGGCTTTTTTACATTACCAAGTGATTATGGTGAGCCTTACATTATTACAAAAAAATTAATTGAAGATGGGCGTAATAACTTACTTTTGAATAACCCAATCAAGCTAGATATCCCTGTACGTTTATTGCAGGGTAAGCAAGATAAAGATGTTCCGTGGGAAACGGCTGAGCGTATCAAAGGCAAAATTACAGGTGATAACGTCGAAATTTTCTATAGAGAAGCAGGTAATCATAGTCTCTCTGAACCAGATGACCTGAAATTACTTGATGACGTGATTAAGCGGCTATTAAAGCTGTAGGTTATTTCTTGTTATATTTAACCGCTTTGGTTTTTGCGTGTTTATAAACGGCAAAATCATCTTTTTTACGTTTACGAGAAAACGATAAGCCACTTGTCGAGCAAGGCCAAAACCCGATGAGCCATGCGAACGCTAAATAAATTGCGGCAATAGCCCACGGAATAAGCCCAACAACCATAGTGGGTAACTGTAAGATAGGGTCTAACTTTGTTTTAAATGTTTCTGGTGCAACAGAGTCGCGTATTGTTTGCATTGTGCTTGGGCTATATTCATTCCAAACCCACCCCATGTCACTGACGAGGAACTTATTCGGATCAACCCGTAAGGCTTTTATTTCTCTAATTTTTTCATCGGTTGAAAAGTAATTAAAATAAATATCATGTCCAACCCCTAACAAAAACGGGATAAGCAAGATAACAAGTAATGTTTTTGCACCATCAGGCATAATGAAATTCCTTATATTTATTCTAAAAACCAGTCTAACCTGTCTGTTTTAGGGTGCAAAGCTTAAAATTACTCTAATTTTGGTGTGCTTCTGCTTGATTGTCAGGATTTTATTGCGTAATGTCCGCTCCATCATCTCCTGTTCTTAAGGAGAGGCAAGGACAGGTGGCCGAGTGGCTTAAGGCGCACGCTTGGAAAGCGTGTTAGGGGTCAAACCCTACGCGGGTTCGAATCCCGCTCTGTCCGCCATTATTCTGTACTTACCTTTCTATTTAGACATGAACTCGGCAAAAATTTCTCTCTATATCTTTAAAAAAATACATCTATAATTGGCGAACCTTATGAATTGATTACGTTAGGATAACCAAAAATGACCTTAGTCGAAGCAGAGACCGTCGACGTTAATTTTCTTATTCAACAAGCTACAGCGCTTATTCAGGCGGGTAATCTTGACCAAGGGCAAGAAATTTTTGATGAAATTTTAAAGCAAGTTCCGACAAATATTGCCTCTCTTTCTGGTAGTGGTGTCGTAGAATCCATGCGTGGTAACCATAGTAAAGCGATTGAACTTTTCAAAAAAGCGCATGCGCAAGACCCAACAGAAATACAAGTTTTACAAAATTTAGGCCATGCCTATATGGCCGTTCATCTGAAAGCTGAAGCGAGGGATGCTTTTAAAAAGTCTTTTAACTTGAATGAAAATGAAGCGCAATCTGCCTATTGGATAGCCCAGCTTTCTGAACAGCTTGGTGATAATAGTACCGCCGAAGCTTTTTATAAGCATAGTCTTAAAGCTGACCCGAATAATCTTCAAGCTTATCTACAGCTTGGAAATTCACTCTTTTTACAAGATAAAAATCTTGAGGCTTTGCAGACACTACGTAATGCTGAACAGCAATTTCCAACCGCTAATGAAATTTCTTTTTTGCGTGATCGCCTTGTTTCTAAGTCTTCACCTGATTGGCATTTACCAATGATTGACGATACGGTTCGTAATGATGCTTTTGAGGCCGCGATTAAAGTCAAAGTAAAACAAGGTGATACTGTTCTTGATATTGGTACAGGATCTGGACTGTTAGCGATGATGGCTATTCGTGCGGGTGCAAAACATGCTTATGCGATTGAATCTGATCCTATTTTGGCGGCGCTAGCGGCAGAAACCGTTCTTAAAAATGGTATGCAAGATCGAATTACTATTATAGCCAAGCACTCAACGGATGTGGTGATTGGTGAGGATATGCCAGAAAAAGCAGATATCTTAATTACTGAAACGTTTGATAGTGCCATTATCGGGGAAGGGGCCGTGCCTACTATTCGTCATGCCCATGAAAATCTATTGAAAGAAAATCCACGCGTTATCCCTGAAGGGGCAACTCTTTTTGGTACGCTTGTGCAATGTCCAGGCTTACGTTGTTTTAAACAGATTAATACCGTTAGTGGATTTGATCTAACCCCGATGAATGCCTTAACTCAGCCTTATTCTCACAAAGATACGCAGCTATTTTTTGAAGTCGAAGAAGCGCATACACTGAGCACGCCTGTTATTGTTAATCAATTCATCTTTGAGTCCGCGTTACCTGAGCTAATTTTTCAAACTGAAGAGCAAGCGAATATTATTGAAAATGGCACTGCCGATGCGGTACGTCTGTGGTTTGATTTACAGCTTGCCCCTGGTATTACTTTTTCTACAGAGCATAGTAAGGCGCAATATCATTGGCGTCCTGTTTGCCAAATTATTCGTCAAGACGTTACGTGTAAAAAAGGCGAAACGAAAGTTCTTCATACAAACTTCCAAGAGTTTTTTAACTTCGCGGTACGTTAATTTAAGTTAAAAGATTAACGTCCTTGATTGTCATCAGGCAATAGATTCCAGACAAGATAAAATAACGCTCGCATGGAATCTGCTATTTTCTCATTACGGATTACAACACCTCCAAAAGGTTTATGAGGAGAGTAAATCATGACGCTATCTGCATAAATTTCAAAGGTGGATTTAAAAGGAAATTTTTTACTATCAATATTTTTTATTGCTCGGAGCTCTGATGCGTCAGTTATATATTGTTTTACGTTTTTTGAGGTTGTCGGAACAATTGATTTGTAAGGTACGCCTATTTTAATACGCTTATCAATAAAGTTTTTTTGTATATTAGGAAAAACTTTCATGACATCAATACCGCTGGTGAAACCTATGAGTTGTCTTCCATCGCCCTCTGCAAACTTAAGCTTTAAAAGAATATCATCGTAAATTTGTTTCAATCCTTTTTTACCTTCGAAAAAACGAATCTCTGTTTCCCCTTTTTCTGCGCCTAATTTTGAAAGCATAGGAAGGATTGTTCGGAAATCCTCAAGGACTTCTTCTTGTTTAAATAAGATAGCTTCGGGGCTTTGGGCTATATATTTAAAACGGTTACCAACTTTGACTTTATTCATGAAGCCCTGATCGATTAAGCGGTCAAGAATGACATCAATTGTGCTGCGTTTGAGCTTTGTTTCTTTCACTATTTCATGGACGAAAAGTCCATCTTTAAAGTGCAGGCAAACCAAATAGACCGTGCCATCTTTATCTTTTAGGCCCATACGGCTGAGCATCATAACGACATCTTGAAACATAGCAAATAATAACAAAAAAATTGTTATTTTGCAATTATAGCAACAAATAAATTATTGTATATTTCATCACAAGGATATAATTATGGATATTAAAAATACAATATTAATTATTTTAATTGCAGGTGCCACGTCTTTTGTTCTTCAAAAGGTTAGCCAAGGCAATAGTTTGAATGCATTGTCCAGTAACGATAAAGATAGTGTTTACGCGCGTGTGATGAAGTCAGGGACTATTAAGTGTGGTTACATTCCTTACGCTCCTGCGATGATGGTTGACCCCAATACAGGTGAAAAATCAGGTATCTTTTTTGATTTCATGAATGAGGTTGGCAAACGCCTTTCTTTAAAGGTTGAGTGGGTACAAGAAAGCGGTTGGGGCAGTTATATTAATGACCTAAAAACAGATAGGTTTGATATGCTTTGTTCAACGGTTTGGACAAATTCTGCTCGCGCCCGTGAAGCCAACCACATAAAGCCATTATATTATAGCGCTATTACAGCTTGGGTTAGATCTGATGATAATCGTTTTAACGAGAATCTGGATATACTGAACTCTAAAGAACACTCAATTGCTACAATTGATGGTGAAGCGGCGGCGGCGATGGCAAATATTAATTTTCCGAACGCAAAATTATTTTCCCTTCCTGAATCGGCATCAATATCTAAAATAGCTTTAAGCGTTAGTACAGGTAAGGCTGATGCTACTTTTTTAGAGAGTTATGTTGCACAAAATTTTCTTAAAAATAATCCAAATAGCCTTAAACAGATTGGTGGTAATTTAAGGTTATACGGTAATGCAATGTTTTTGAAAAAGGGTGAGCATGACTTGCGTTTGATGGTGGATGCAGCGGTTGAGGAAATTTTGAATTCAGACTTCTTACCTAATCTGTTTGACACATACAATGTGCCTCAAGGGTCCTATGTTATGCCTCTAGCACCAAATCAAACGAATTAAAGAATATAAATAATTCTATTTAAGAATTTAAAGGACGATCTCACCGTCATTGAACATTGTGATTGCATCATCAACGCCGACGGCGCCTTGGAAAGAAGCAATTTGAGTGTTATCTCCGAAAGTGCCTGTACCATTTACGTCAACGCGTACACCTGTTACAGCGTCAACAGAGAGATAATCTTCAATATTTGTGGCATCAATTGTTATACCATCTAAGATATCTGATAAGTCTAATTTGTCTTCTGAATTATCGAAGTTGAAGATAGTATCAATATCGTTAAAGGCACTATCGGCTTCAAAAATAAAGGTATCTTCACCCGTTGAGGCATAAAGCCTATCCGCACCGAAACCACCACTTAAAGAATTTGCTGATGTTTCTGTGTCAAAAGCCGATGCCTCAAATTCAACGACATAGCCTTGAACTCTTGTATCTGTGAAAATATACCATTGGCCACCAAAACGAGTTCCTAAGAATGTTACATGATCGTTTGCGTCTGAATTTGTTGTGGGGCTGCCGAGATACCAATTCTCATAACTACCAGTTTCTCCACCACCATTCCAAAATTCTGTTCCCGCATCTGGCCCTTGTGTCCATGTGAAAGTACCTTCTGTTCCAGAATCTGTACCATCGACCCATACAAAATTATCGCCAACCAAGCTTGTAATAAACTCGTTTTCTTCTGCAGATGTGATTGTTGCAAGATGTCCTGTTACGCCATTTAATGTTGTGCTTGTGGCTCCTGCTAGAGCGCCGCTGTAATTTGCACCAGCGGTTACGAATTGGTAGAAATTTCCTGTTTCTTCAGAATATTGAACATCTGGATTTGTAGCCAAAATTGCTTGGATTTCTGCTTCTGAAAAACCACTCGCAAAAAGCGTATCATTTCCTGCGCCACCTTCAATAACATCTGCACCATTACCACCGATCAGAACATCGTCACCCATTGCTCCATACAGAGAATCATTACCATCGCCACCATTAAGGTAGTTTGTTTCATTACGACTGTCATATCCTATGATGGTTTCTTGTGTGATAGCGCCGCCTTCCCACTCAATCACGTAATTTGTATCGTAATTATCTCTGAAAGCAAACCATTCATTTGCAAAGTCCTCACCTAGGAAAATTACATTGTCGTTTGTTGCTGAATTACTACTATCCGCGGATCCTTGATAAAAGTTTTGGTAATTACCTGTTGTGTCTCCATTACTCCAGAACTCTGTCCCTGCGTCTGGTCCTTGTGTCCAAACAAAAGTATCTTCTGTTCCAGAGTCTGCTCCATCAATCCAGGCGAAGTTTGCTCCTGTTAAATTACCAATAAAATCATTCTCACCTTGTGTTGTTATGGTGGCCAAATGTCCAGAAACACCATTAATGACTGCTGCCGCTGCCGCTGCTGCCGCTTCTGTATTTGTAAGAGAAGCGGTTACAAACTGGTAAAAATTACCTGTTGCTGAGTTATAGAAGACGCCTGTGTTATTTGCTTCTACTACTGAAGGAGCGAGACCCTGTTCAATACTGCCTGAAAGAGACGCATGTAGAATATCATCACCGTCACCTCCGTTAAGGGTATCGTTACCTCTACCACCATTCAGAGTGTCATTACCGTCACCGCCATCAAGCGTATCATTACCGTTTTCACCAGCTAGAATATCATTACCTTCATCACCGTTTAAAACATCATTGCCATTGTCACCAACGATTACATCGTTACCTTCAAGCCCACTAATAGTATCGTCGTTTGGTGTTCCTGTTAAAATATCGTCTCCGGATGTTGGTGTATTTGATGAACTACCGCCACTGTCTGCAGTCAAGATAGAGCCATTATAAACTAATCCTAATTGAACATTTGCCGTCGTTCCACCTAATGTAAATTGCGCATAATCAACACCATCGATATTGATATCTGCGCCACGTACCTCTGTACCTGTGAGGGTGAAATTTACCTGATCTATCCCAACATCACCTGTGATTGTAATTTCACCTGCATCTGTATGTGTCGCAATATCAGCCATTGAGATCTGTAAGTTATTTGCTGCGGCTATACCGTTTTGATTAGCTAAATTTATAATTTCGACATTTGTGGCTAAACCACTACTAAAATCGATAGTGACTGTATCAAAGCCTGCGACAAATAAGCTGTCAGTGTCATTACCGCCGTCGATTGTATCAACGCCGTCATAGACTAATGTATCATCACCGTTACCACCAATAAGGGTGTCTGAGCCCTCACGACCAAAGAGATGATCATTACCATCACCGCCGTTGAGAAAGTCGTTACCCGCCATACCGAAAATTCTATCATTTCCACCTTGACCAAAAATCCTATCATCACCCTCATCACCACCGAGGACGTCATCACCGTTACCACCACGGATTATATCGTCACCTGTACCACCTCTGATACGGTCGTTTCCACCGCCACCGCGAAGGTCATCAATACCTTCATCACCAAAAATTCTGTCATCACCGCCGCCACCGTTAATAGCATCGTCACCATCACCACCACGCACAAAGTCGTTCTGACCTTGGCTAAAAATAGTATCGTTTCCTGTGCCACCTTCGATATAATCATCACCGGAACGACCAAAAATTGTATCATTACCGTTACCACCGTAAATAGAATCAGCAGAACCTCCGCCATCTAATGTGTCGTCTCCGTCTTCTCCATATAAATTATCTGTACCGCTTCCACCATTAATGACATCGTTATCTGCACCACCGTAAATACGATCCGCGCCAGCATCACCATTTAAAGTATCTTGCCCATCACCACCATAAAGTGTGTCATTATGATCACCTCCATGCAGGGTATCATCGCCTTCGTTGCCGTGAAGAATATCTGCTTCTGTACCACCGCTAATATTATCATTACCTGTACCACCGCTAATATTATCTTGACCACCATCTCCATTTAAAAGATCATCGCCTGCACCGCCTTCAATGCGGTCATTATCGTCGCCACCTGATACTTCATCGTTACCATCACCAGCAAAAATACGGTCTAAACCTGCACCGGTCGTAATAACGTCGATTCCCGCGCCACCGTCTACACGGTCATTACCATCACCACCGCTAATATTATCATCGCCTGCACCACCTTCAATGATATCATCGCCTGCACCACCTTCAATGATGTCGTTACCTTCTTCCCCATAGAGGAAGTCTTTATCATTTCCGCCATAGATACGATCATTCCCTAAACCACCTGATATTCTATCAACGCCGTCTTCACCGTACAGAATGTCATCATCTGCAAAACCACTCAGAATGTCATTTCCTGCACCACCGTTTAAGGTATCGTTACCTTCATTACCGTAGATACGATCATCGCCATCTTCACCATATAAAATATCATCACCTAACTGACCGCGCAGTTCATCATTACCGCTGCCGCCTACTAGAACATCTATTCCTGCTGCACCGACAAGGAGATCATTACCATTACCACCAAATATGATATCATCCCCTTGGTTGCCGTTGGCTGTATCGTCGCCATCTCCTAAGTTAACAACATCAAGGTCTATTTTACTTCCGTTGAGAAAATCATCACCAGTTGTTCCTGTATAGGTGGCTGTACCAAAGAGAGCGAGTGTTGGCGCTGACTGACCAAATAACCAATCTGTATTGGTTGTATCCAGATCTAAATTATTACTAAAGGTGAAGTTTGTTTGTTGTCCTTGGCCATCTGTTAAAGTGGCATCGCGAATGTCACGACCATTAATAAGAACGCTATCTAAGGTGACTGTCCGACCAACCTCTGAAGAGGCATCGTTAATGCGTGCTTGGATTGTGCCGGGTGCAATGCTTGTGTCATAATCAATATAAACGGTGCGGATAGATGTACCAGAGCCTGTGGTTTCTGTTTCAAGAAATGAAGTCACAACAAGACCATCGATTAAAATTTCGATGGTTGGTGCGTCTAAGCTGAAAGTAGCGCTGCTTTCTAATGTTAAATAAAACCCTGACATGTGCCCTAATTTTTTGTTTTTATACACTTCCTTATCTATTATTGTAGGGAAATATAGTTACTGGAGTCTTAACAAAGGGGATATTTGACATAAATATATACGAAATTAAGATATTGATTTTAAATGATAGTTTTCTAAAACGCTAATTTAGCATTTAAAGATAATATATTATTATTCAGCCCTAAGCCTGATAGAGAGCTGTTGCGTGTTAAGTAGGTGTAGGTTGCCCCGTATTGTAACTTTGGATTTACTGTTTTTAACAGCTCAAATTCTATATCAAAATTTCTATCTGTTCTGTCGAAGTCATCAAAATTTTCCGTCATATATGTGATACTTGTGCGGCCAAATATATCCTTTTGAATTTCATGCTGGATGCCTGTTCTAAACTGTGTTGATGTAAGGCTAGATAAAAATATATTATCTTCCGTTGTTGACCGTTTTGCGTTGAAGCTTAATCGAGTTTTTTCTGTTGGATCCCAATTAATGTCTGCATCAAAGGCTAAATTCGTAATGTCATCAACAGCACTATCTTCATATAATTTGTTTTCAATACCAAGGCCTACAAACCCTCGTACTAAACCTTTATATCCTAATTTAAACCCGCTTAAAAAACCGATAGTATCGTTGTTACGCGTGATGCTGTTTGGTGTCTCATTAATGAAATTTTCTGATGCATAATCTAATCTTACGAAAGGGGAAAGGCCATTTTTGATATCATAAGAAACTTCACCGCTTACCCCCGTGATGTTGACGTCACGATTGTCGCGTGTTAGAAGCCCGCCGCCTATAAGCGTTCCGTTTTCTAACCTAACCTGCGCATAATTGCCGAGAAGGCTGAAAGATAGCCTGTTCGGGGTGTAAATAAACCCAGTTTCAGTATCAAATCGCTGGACATTTAAAGGGTTTTCTACAATTTGATTTGCGCTGGCACGGCGTTGCGCTGTCCGTCTTAAATGTGCATTACGAAACCCTACTCTAATAGGAATATTCAGTTTTTTTCGTACTTCAAAATTACCGTCAAAAAAAGCATTATAATTTTCAACGTTATCTTCGGTACGTCTCCAATGCTGTCTTATTTCACTCGATAACCCTGCGATAAAACCATGACGACCAATACTTTTTTGAATCTGCACTTCAGGATTTATAATCGTTATAAAATCACTCTGAGCATTATCTTCAACACCCAAAATATTATCTGTGTATTCTTGCCTTAAAGTTAAGTTGGGTAAAACTCTAAAAGAGCGAAATGCTATAGGTTCCCCGAGATAATTAAAAGGGTCAACCAGTTCACTACTTAAATCACGAGAAGGCTCAGCACGAAAAGCAAAAGGTTCTGCATTAAAAATAGCTTGAGCATGAGAAGGTTGCGCATTCAACCCCCAACCGATTATTGAAAGGGCAAGCCAAAGAATTGTCTTTTTAATAATTAGATCTAAGCGCATTTTTTGTATTTTTAAGTGAAGGAGATGCTTTGGGAAAGGCATCCTTGGTGTAGAAGTATTATTCTATAGAATTCTGCCCTTACAATAAAGCTTAATCCGTTTATAATATAGAGCGAGATCTTTAAGTAAAATATACTTTTCTGTCCTTATTTATCAATAATAACAATACGTTAACCATGTGTGGCCTAGCCGGATATATTCAAAATCATAAAAGGGACGATAATATCGACGATATTATCAAGCAAATGACCAACGCTATTGCCCATAGGGGGCCAGATGCAGATGGGGTTTGGGTTAATGAGGAGCGTGATTTGGCTTTGGGGCATCGTAGATTGTCGATTTTAGACCTAAGTGAAGCGGGCGCGCAGCCGATGATATCGCCGTCAGGGCGCTATGTTGTTGTTTTTAATGGAGAAATTTATAATTTTCAAGTCTTGCGTAAGGTTTTGGAGGAGTCGGGTTCTTCTTTTAAAGGCCATTCTGACACCGAAGTTCTTTTAAATGCGTTTGAGGCATGGGGTATTCAAGACACATTGCGGCGTATCAGCGGTATGTTTGTCATTGCTTTGTACGATCAAAAGAACAAAGAGCTGACTTTTGCCCGAGATAGGCTCGGTAAAAAACCGCTTTATTTTGGGTGGGATGCTAATGGTAAAAACTTTTCTTTTGCGTCAGAGTTGAAATCGATTGTTGGATTGAACGGCTTTAAAAACTTAGAAATTAATAAAGAAGCCGTTCAACTTTATTTACGCTGGCGTTATATACCGGACCCTTACTCTATTTATAAAAATATATGGAAGTTACCACCTTCTTGTTATTTTACATTACCGATAGAAAATTTTTCTTTTGTTTTTAACCCTCAAAAATATTTCAAAGAATATTGGAATTTTGAAAAAATTGTTGATCAAGAAAAACGACAAGATAGTGAAACGCAAGCGATCAATGGGTTAGAAAAAATTATTACAGGCGCGGTTGAGAGGCGTATGATTTCTGACGTACCTTTGGGAGCATTTTTATCGGGTGGTATTGATTCCTCTCTTGTGGTGGCGTTGATGCAGAAGCAAAGCGCAAAGCCAATTGATAGCTTTACGATTGCCTTTGACGATCCACAATATAACGAAGCACAAAAAGCAAAAGAAATCTCCAATCATCTGGGAACGAACCATATTGAGATGATGATGACAGGACAAGATGCGCTGGATACAGTGCAGAGCTTAGGCCAGATATTTGATGAACCTTTTGCTGACCCGTCTGCTATCCCGACATATCATGTGTGTCGTTTGGCAAAAACAAAAATGACAGTGGCGTTAAGTGGTGATGGAGGTGATGAGAGCTTTGGCGGTTATGATCTTTATAAACGGATTCAAAAAATTGTTTCTTTGATGAGCATTCCTTTACCGTTGCGGTATGTAGCGGCAAATTTGTTAGTACATATTCCCCTACCAGGAAAAAAAATATCACCTGTTCAGCGTCAAAAAATAGCAATGATGTTAAAGGCGCATTGTCCAGATGATTTGCAACCTCTTATTCATAGCTATTGGTATGCTGTAACAGGTGAAAGTTTATCTGATACATTACCAACAGCCTATAGTGCATTATCCAAAAACCTTAAGAATGATAATATTGTTGAAAGAATGATGGCGTTTGATACGCGTATGTTTTTGGCGGGTGACGTTTTAACAAAAGTTGATAGATGTTCTATGGCTCATTCTTTAGAGGTGCGCTCCCCTTTATTAGACGAAGCGGTAATTAATTACGCCTATGGAATGGATTTTAAATATAAGATTAATAATGGGGTGCAGAAATATGCTCTGAAAGAAGTTTTGAAGCGTTATGTCCCTGAATCTTTAATTGATCAGAAAAAACAGGGGTTTAGTATTCCTCATAGTCAATGGATACGGCATGAATTGAAAGATTGGGTCGAGGGTTTGCTCTCACTAGAAAAGCTTAATCAATATCAGTTGATAGACCCTGATAAAGTTTTACCTTATTGGGAGGCGCATAAAAACAACCAAGGAGATTATGGTCATTATTTATGGACGATTATCTGTTTGCAAAATTGGGCGGTTCAATGGCGGTAGAGGATAAAAAAAACTCAATTCTAATAAAAACCTTAATGCGTTTATTTTCTGTGCAAGCCATTGGTTTAGGGTGTGGATTTTTGGTTCACATTATGTTGGCGAAACAATTAAGTCCTGCTGAGTATGGGATTTATAATTTTGTATTTTCAACATCAATGATTTGCGCGCTTTTAGGTAATTTTGGTTTTCAGGCTAGTGCGGTTAGAATCGTACCACAAATGATATCTGATGAATATGAAACGGGTTTAAAAAAATTTGTAACTTTCAGTAGTTTTTGGGTTTTTTTTCTATCCAGCTTTGTTGGTTTTTTGGTTTTTAATATTCTTATAAAGTTAGGTTTTACAGCAGAATACCCCAAGGAAGCGTTGCTGATAGGTATTGGCTTAACCCCGCTTTTGGCTTTGGTTAAGTTGAATAGTGGCATTTTAAAAGGTTTTAAAAAAGGCACGCTGGCAATTGCTTATGAGAGTAGCTTAAAAGAGATATTACTTCTTGGCGTTTTACTTTTCTTGTTTTTAACAAGCGTTTCTTTTACGTCGGCGCAATTTTTTCTAATAACTATTTTTTCTATTTTTGTAAGTTTATTTATTTTTTCCTTTTTTACATTGTTAACATTAATTCTACGTGTAAAAGAGAAAAATAAAATATTTGAAAAAAAACAATATAAAACATGGTTAAAGATTTCCTTTCCTATGATGCTTGTTATTTCGGTGCAATTTTTAATCTTGCGTGCTGATATTATTATGCTCGGGATTCTAACGACGGCTACTGAAGTTGGAATTTATAGTGTCGGTGCGAAATTAGCCCAAGCAGTGACAATTGGAATGATGGTGCTTAACATTATATTTTCACCGCGTGCATCAGAATTATTTCATAAAAAAAATTATAACGGCCTTAGGCGCCTTTATTTTAAAACACTGAGATTTCAAGCAGGCTTTACCGTGCTATTGGCGGGGGCCTTGGCTTTAATTGCGCCTTATATTATTCATTTCTTGGGGGTTGAGTATGCGTATGCACTGCCTGTGATGTATGTCTTATTGGCGGGATATGCATTGAATTCGTTATGGGGTCCTATCCCCTTCCTTATGATTATGACCAAATATGAATATCAGGCGATGTGGTTGACCTTTATGGCGGCTATTTTAAATATTGCACTTAACCTTATTCTTATTCCTCATTTTGGTATCTTGGGGGCGGCCATGGCAACGGTTATTGCGATTAATGTTCGTAATGGCTCTGCGCTTTTCTATATTTTCTTTCATGGGGTTTTAGGGAGTAAAAAAGAATATGAATAAGCCAGATTTTATAGGTGTTGGAACTGAACGTGCGGGAACGTCTTGGGTTTTTTCTATGATTGCGCACCATCCACAAAGTTGGGTTCCACCGTTAAAGGAATTACACTTCTTAGATGCTATTGACCCAAACGTGCCGTGTCATAAACCACGTTATAAATGGCAATTAACGGGACGCTTCAAACATAAACTTGCGGCGTTTATGAAGTTTCCGTATCGACCTGAATTTTATAAAAATAGTTTTTTTAAGTATTTGTTGTGGGATTATTATTTTTTCTGCAAACCTGTGTCTTTTGATTGGTATAGAAATCTTTTTAAAGACACTTTTACTAAAGGCCGTATAGCGGGTGAATATACACCTGCTTATTGCAATGTTGCACCAGTTTATATTGAAAAATTATTAAGCTTAAATCCTAAGATGAAGTTTATTCTTATCTTGCGTGATCCCGTGCAACAGTTACGTTCTAGCCTTATTCAGAACTTTGTAATGATTGAAGGGCGAGATTTTCAAAGCGTAAGCGAAGAAGAAATGATGGTATGGCTAAGCTCTTCCTTTGCTAAGCATAAATCTAATTTAAAAGATATAGTTTTAAAGTGGCAAAGCCATGTACCAAAAGACCAATTATTTTTAGGGGCTTATGAAGATATTAAGAACAATCCTGTCACTATGATAAAAAATATTTATAGTTTTTTAGGGTTGGACATAAATTTTCAACCAGATGATAAATTTTATAAAAATAAAATAAATAACTTAACAAAACCAAATTATATTATTCCTGATAGTATTCAAAACTATATTAAAGATAGTGTCAAAAAAGATATAAATTTTATTCATCATCATGATCCGCAGTTAACAAAATATTGGAGTACCACATGACCACAAAATCTGTTCAAAAAATTGATCAATGGGAAGACAAAGGTAATAAGCATTTAAATATGGAGGGAAATAAAATTGACCTTCCTTATCACAGGATTATTAGTGATTTGGCGATTAAATATTCCAAAGAAGGGGATAGCATTTTAGATATTGGTTGCGGCATTGGGCAGATGGTTAATTTAATTGACCAAAAGAGTGCTCAAACCCGTGATATATATATTGCAGACGCCTACCAACAGTGTTTGGATATTACGCAACAGCGCGTGACACCAAAAGCGGTACACCTGATCGATGAAACAAATTTTGATATTACCGATAAGATTAAAGGAGAGTTTGATGTGGTCATTATGTCCCATGTTTTAGAGCATATTCTTAATCCCGTACAGGCCGTGCATGATGTTTTGACGTTGGTAAGAGAGGGAGGACATCTTATTTTGGCTGTCCCAAACCCTGCGCGACCTAATGTTTTGATTAGTAATATTACCAAGACCCACTATGTGAACAGAGGACATGTGATGACATGGGATATGTCACACTGGATTAATTTTTTAGAAAATATTTTAAAGTTAGATGTGGTGGAATATAAAAATGATTATGTTCAGATAAAGGGCTGTAACAGTGTTCCCGCTATCATGAAATTTGGTGAGGTTTTAGGTCGTCTATTACCGTGGTGGTGTTTTTCTAATATTGCGGTTATTAAAAAGTAAAAAGATAGAATGATTTTTAAAATATTTCTCAATATCGGTTCAAAATACGCAATAACTAATAATCAAAATATTAGTTTTGAATCAGGGCTATTGATTTTATTATTTTTCCTTTATCTGGTTCTTTCACCATTTTATATTTTTACAAGCGGTTACCCGCAACCCGCAGACTTTATACTGTTTTTGGCAATGGGGTCGAGCTTCGTTGTTTTTTTAATTAATAAAGATTTAAAAGCTAATCAAATTTATTTAGTAGGATTAATATTTGCGGCGCATTCCCTTTTGATTAACATGATTCATTATGTTTACTACCCTGATATACGTTTCCTTCTGACGAGTGCCATTTATATATTTAATATTGGTGTTTTTATATTTACCAGCTCTTTAATGCGTAAATACCCAAAAACCATTTTGAATATCATTTTATATGGTGTTGTGTTAACCGTCATTATACAGTTTTTGCATATACAATTTATCCCGACCAGCCATGCTTTTCGCGCTGTTGGAACCTTTAATAACCCAAATCAATTGGCGTATTGGGTTTTATTGTCCGCTTCTATCTTATTTCTCATTAAATCTAATTCAAAATTAAATTTACTAGATTATGGTTTATTAGGTCTTTTATATTACATACAGATTGTTGCTTTATCAAAAGCAGGGATCATTACATTGGCTTTACTTTATTTTTTGTTTTTCACGTTAGAGGCTTTCAAAAGTAAATATCGTAATATTATTTTTCTCATTATTCCTTTTCTTATTATTGCGGGTATCACGCAGCTATCAAATATATCCTTAGACTTTTCTAATTATGGCGCTATTGAAAAAGCCGCAGAAAGAATAGTGAGTATTGGTGACGAAGGGGATGATAGCCTTGAAGGGCGTGGTTATGACCGTTTGGTTGAAAACCCTATTTTCCTTATCTTGGGGGCGGGAGAAGGGGCATTTTGGCGGCACGAAGGAGGTGGACATAATCAAGAACTCCATTCCGGTGTGGCAACTATCTTCTTTTCTTATGGATTAATGGGAACCTTATTGTTTTCTTTTTTGATTTTTAAGGTTTTACGTCCTAACCCTATTTTTTACACAGCTGTATTTTTCATCGTGATGATGTATGGGTTTACCCATCAGAATTTTAGGTTTTCCCTTTTCTGGGTATTTTTATCTATTATTTATATGGCGCCCACAGTGTTGAACCAACACGAAGAGCGAGAAAAGGAAGAATATTGATGAAGAATTTCTTTTCTATATCCCCGATTGAATATTTTACAAGAACGCAAATTGATGCGGTTAAGGGGGTATTAATTTTATCTGTTATGATTGGTCACTTGAGATCATTGGCAGGGGTAAATTTAGAAATTTTTCAATTCGTTTATAACTATCATGTTATAGGATTTTTATTATTACCATTTTTATATCCTATTAAACTGGTAACGTCTCAACAAATTATAACTTGGATATGGCGGTTTTTTGTGCCCTTTACTGTATTTTTTATACTGTACGGCACCTTAAATTTATTATTTTTGAATGCAAATTTTAGTTTCTTAGATATTGTAAAAGGATATTTTATTGCAACACCATCAATGGTTGATGTTGTAACGGGCAGTGAGATCTTGTGGTTTTTACCGCATATATTTTTGGTTTTCCTTTTGTTTAATCTTATTATGACGAAATCAAGCTCTATATTTTTAGTTTTTGTGATTTCCTTGGTTTTCCATGCTTTGATAGGATTTTTAGATGATGAATATGCATCTTATATCCCCTTCACAGCCTCTAATATCTTATATCTATTTTTTATAGGGTTCGTTTTACGCTTTATTGTCATGTATTTAAGAGAAGACGGTAAAAAATATATTATTTTATTCCTGTTTCTTTTTTTAGTTACCCAATTTATATCTATTTATACCAAAAATGTATTGGGGTATACGGGCCTGTACTTATTTGATGCATCGAGTCCTTTGAAACTGATTTTATGTGATGTATTAGTTATTTCAGGCATGTTGTCTTTTGTATATTTAGGGTTTTTGCCTAAAGTAAAATTTATTAATTGGTTGGGGCAGCATTCTATTATCGTGTTTTTAGTGCATCAACCATTTTTATTTTTAACATGGAAAACGTTAGAAATGTTTTCAGGAGGTGTACAAAATATTTATGAAATAAGTGTGTATGGTTTTATAAGCTTATTGATATCCCTTATTTTCAGTAGCTTACTTGTCTTGTTTTTCATGCGATATAAAAGAATAAACACGCTCATCTTTCCACGAGATTATCAAAGTTGGATACAGGCTATAAAAATGAAAGCTAACGCATGAGTAAACGTTTATCCATCAAAAAGACATTCCTTATTGTGTCAATTCTCTTCTTGGCTTTATTTTTTGTGATTGCGTTCACTCATCATGTGCCTAAGCTTATTACGGCAGAAGATAAGAATTATATATATAAGATCATTGAAGTAGCTGGTTATGATTGGGATAAATTATCTGAGCATACGAATTTTGATGATGAAATTAATGATATTCGCGCCATTCAAAAGGCTGTTTTAGATTTAACACCTGTTCAAAAACAAGTGCCCTTTTTTAGGCCGCGTGAGCCGAAGGATTTATATACATTAAGATACGCCCAATGTAGTGACCGAAGCCGTGTGATGGATAAAACGTTACGATTAGCAGGTTTTAACTCACGTATTGCTAGCATCTATGGGACGTCTAAGACTAATTCAGCTATTCAAGCTTTTCTATCGACAGATAAAACTAAGGTACAATCCCATTCTATGGTTGAGGTTTTGACCAGTAAAGGGTGGATGATGGTAGATACGAATGATTTATGGGTTGGGTTGGATAAATCATTCAATCCTTTAAATTTAGGGCAATGGCAGAATAATCAAAATATTTTGCCTGAAGAAGTTGATATGTGGCACCCCTCAAATAAAGGAAAGATTTATCCCTTGATGAAAGGTTCTTATACTTATTTGTACGGATTTTACGGACGACATGGATATTTTTATCCGCCCTATAATTTTATTCCTGACATGAACTGGGTTGAGTTTTTAGAAAATTTTAAGCCAGCGTCTCGTTTGCAATAAGCGTATTATTATTTAACAAATCATTTGCTGTTAATGAATCTGATATATCTGTGAAGACACGCGCTGTTTGAACAAATTTATCACCACCCCCATCACTATCAACACGAATATCAAAGCGTGACCCAGTGTGCAGCACTTGTACAAACTCGCTGATGTCAGAAACGCCATGCGTATAACCATTGAGAATATCTGTTATGTTGAGCTGGTCTATTCCATAGGTAAAGTTATAGATACGGTCTTCACTATCCTCGCTGGCGCTGAAGCCAAATACATCTCTTTGTGCGTCATTACCACCAAATAAGGTATCAACCCCTGCGCCGCCAACTAGAATATCTTCTCCATCACCGCCATATAGGGTATCTGTTCCGTCATCACCGTTTAGTATATCGTTCCCAGCTTCACCATTTAAGCTGTCATTATGTAGCCCACCATTAATGATATCATTACCATTACCTCCATAAATCGTGTCATTATGCGCGTCACCATTAATAGTATCATTTCCTACGCCGCCTTGTATGACATCATTTCCGTTTCCGCCATTGATGGTATCGTTACCATTTTCACCGTTAAGAATATCTGAACCTGCATCGCCATTGATGATATCGTTATCATCCCCACCGTAAACACGGTCATTGTGATTACCGCCATTTAAGGTATCAATTCCTGATCCACCAAATAACGTATCTGCCGATTCGCCGCCATTGAGGGTATCGTCACCACTTTCACCATAGAGGAAATCTTGTCCTGCGCCGCCTGAAAGTTGGTCATTATCATTACCACCTAAAATCCGGTCATTACCATTTCCGCCATCAATAATATCGTCACCGTCGTCACCATAGAGACGGTCAAAATCATCACCGCCATTGAGCGTATCATTACCTTCACCACCTCTTATGATGTCATTACCATCACCGCCATTAATGATGTCGTTTCCGCCATCGCCATAGAGCCAATCACGATTACCACCACCATTCAAAGTGTCATTATCGTTACCGCCTTGAAGATTATCTCGGCCGTTACCCCCTGTCAGCACATCGTCACCCTCACCACCGTATAATTTATTGCTTAATACCTGACTGGTGATTGTATCATTGCCGTCGCCGCCATAAATATGAGCCAAACCACCAACATTAACATTAATGATGTCTTCTCCTGCGCCGCCATATATATCGACTTTACTTGTATTTGCGACACCGTTGATAGTGATAACATCGCTTTGACTGGTGCCATCTAATAAAAGGCGTTTGGGGGCGTTTGTATTTAAGACAGTGACCGTTGTGTCATAGTTATCACGGTCGTAAGTAATTTGATTACCAGTTGAGCCGCTATACCCGATATCATTTGCCGTTAAAGTTATATTTTCTGTTTCAGTAGAATCGTGTCTGTAAACTCCATCGTTTTCCCAGTAAAGGCGTAGCCCTAACGTTTGCAGATCCCCATAACTTGTTTGAAGACCATTAAATGTAAAGGTTCCATCAGAAAAGATGAAATTTTCAATGTTAGAAAGGGTATCCGTGAAGTTATCTAATATATTTGTTAAAGCAACGGTTGTATTATTGATAAAGTTATAAGCAAAGTCAGTGACGCTATAAAAGTAATTCACAGTGTCAGACCCATTGCCACCGTCTATTGTGTCATTTCCGATGCTACCATAAATGATATCTGACCCTGCATTGCCAGAAATAATATTATCCAGGTCATTGCCGTAAATTTCATCATTACCTGACCCACCAATGGCATTTTCAATCTTTGCACCAAACGCGATAACGAGGTTATTGGTTAGGTTCCCTGTTGAACTGTAATTCCCTTCTGTTAAATATATGGTTTGGTTTGTTGAAAAATCTGAAGCGTCGATCGTATCGTTTCCTGCACCATCCCAAATTGCGAAAGGGACTTCATTTAAATCAAAATCATATTGGTCATGCCCAGCATTAGAGTTAAACCCATATATCGTATTACCACTTCGTGTTGTATAATCTGCGCCATAGATACTTTGAATGGCTACAATATCAATCAACATCGGTGATGTAGGATATTGATATCCTGTGAGTGATATATGGTCACTGCCGATGTTAGAGGCATTAAAATAAGATTGTACGGTTGCCTGATGGCTGTCATTTGTCCATTGGGCATCATTGGCGTAGGTAGCACTACCATTATAATTTCCAGTGTGTCCAAGGCCAAGAGAGTGACCAATTTCATGTAAAGCGGTGAGAAGAGCGTAATCTCCTGCTTTATCGAAGTTGGACCAACCATAAACACTGGTATCAATAGAAATTACATTACTGACGATTGTTGTTCCTGATGTGGTAGAAGCAGAATATGCGCGCCCGTCATTTCCAACAGAGACAGAAATATCAGCAACACCACTGACTTCAGTAAAGGAAATATCTGCAACATCTGACCATAAGTCAAAGGCATTACGTAACCCATCTTGCTGGCTGGTAGTAAATCCATCTAAACTAAAAGTGATATTATTTTGAGCCCATGAGCGCTCTGACCCTCCAATATCTTCCCAAAATCCGGTGGTTAAATAATTCGCAAAGGTTGTTGGATCCGCTTCGCTGCTTGGTGCATCAAGAGAATCATTTGAACTCTGGAATTGAGCTTCGCTGTTGGCTAATGTCCCCCCATGCTGACAGCCTGGGCAACCACAACCAAATGTTGATGTGTTATCTAATGAATAATTAAATGTGTCCAATCTATAAAACCCCTACCCTGATACATCTTGTGACTGTGATTAACCCTAATTATCTATAATAACTTGATAATATTGGGGGTTTATTAATATTAGATACAATTTTACCTAATATTATAGAATTGGGTGATAGTGGCTGATTTGTTGCAGGATGTTCTATTTAACAAAGGTCATAACAAAAGCTAGATTCTCGCGTCTCATAAGGGGTTTAATGGCTTTTTCGATTGATTTCTTCTTCGTACTATTTTGCTTCACACAATAAAGTGCCATATCAGAAAGCTGTTCAATTAACCGTGCATCTGAGGCTTCTAAACAGGCGGGTGTATCTAATATAATCAGGTCATAATTTTGTTTTAAGGCAGAAATCAATAAATCTAACTTATTCATGCTTAAAAGATTAAAGGCGTTATTGGGCACGGCGCTCCCATAGATGACATCTAGATTTGTATCTTTGTTTTTAACAATGACATCTTTCAATTCTTTTTGATTGGTTAAATATTCAACTAAATCACTGTGGTTGTCTTGTTCTAAAGCACCATGGATGTCTGCTTGTCTTAAATTGGTATCAACCAATATAACGCGCTCCCCTGCTTTTGCGGCCAGTGAAGCCATTAAAGTTGCAAGCGTTGTTTTACCTTCATTTTTTAATGAAGATAGAATAGATATAACTTTAGGATTTGATCCTTCATCAGTTTTGTAATCTTTTAAGGCTAATCTTAAGTTTCTTATAGATTCGGTGATATCAGATGCTTCATCAGACAAAACTTGTGTAACTAAATTTTTATTCCATCCCACCCGCTTATAAGAAATTGATGGTAAGGTCGGTAAATCAAATTCTTTTTCTAAGTCTTTCGTGTTTCTAAAGGCATTGCTTAACTTTTCATTTAGGAAGATCGTAATAATTCCTAATATGATAGAAAACACAGACCCTAAAAGAATTATAAGCGTTTTGTTGGGTGAGGATGGTGTTTCTGGCACGGTTGCATAGGAGATGACCTCTCCACCTGAGAATTTAAAATTGTCAGTGTTTACTGGGTTCTTATACTTCTTATAGAAGGTGTCGAGTGCGTTATGTGCTGTTTCTACCTCTCGTTCAAGGGTGCGTAGTTTGAGCACCGCAACATTGTCCTTATTACTTTTCGTTGTTGCTGTAGAAATTTGACGATCAATATCATTTAATTGGGATTTAGCACTACTTACTTTACTTTTTAATGCTTGAATTGATTGAGCGACCTTCTCATTAATTTTTTGATTGATTTTTTCTAACTCGTCCCTCTTTTCAATCATTGTTGGATGTTTCGGTCCATAACGACTTGAAAGCTCAGATATGTCTGTTTCAATATCTAACTTTTGCTTGTTTAGATCTTTGACAAGAGCCGTATCTAAAATGTTAGGTGCTATTCTGATAGTGAGAATATTATCTTTAGATTTTTGAATCTCATTAAGTTGTGATTTGATTTGAAGATAGTCTTCTTCCGCTTTTAAACGTTTATTTTTTAAGGCAACTAGCTCTTCAGTTGATAGTAAAATATTATTATCAGGTGTGATGTTATTGTCGATTCTGTACTGTTCTGCTTCTACTTCAAGAATACGAATTCTCTCTTTCAAATCATTAACACGCCTATCTAGCCATTTGGCGATGTTTGCTTGTGTATCTACCTTCCCTTTCACACGTTGGCTCATATATTCTTTTACTAATGTATTGCTTATTAAAGCTGCTTTTTCTGGATTGCTTGAGGATGCACTGACTTTTACAACTAAAGACCCTACAATAGGGACAACTTTCAACGCTTCTAAGAAATTTGTTATGGTTTCAGAAGAAACATCGTTATTGATTGCTGTATTTTGAGATGGGTTTTTTATCTCTAATAAATCACCACTCTTGTTAAGGTTAGGATTGAACTCAGGGTCATTTTCTAAGTCTAAGGCCGTGACAACCTTTTTCGCCATCTCTCTTGATTTTAAAATTTCTATTTCTGTAAGAATAAAACCAATATCAAGGGTAAAAGACTTTGCAACGCTTTTAAGATTCTGTGTTTGTATCTCGTCCCCATTATTAATGAGAATACTGGAGTGAGAGGTATATGTTGTCTCAACAAAAGAAGAGAGAAAAACACTCAAGGCAATACCAGTAATGATGATGAGTAAGAGAAGTTTTTTCTGATAAAAAACAACATTCATAATATTATGAAGATCAATATCATCATCCATAGAGTTATTATTATATATTGGTTTTTTTGCGGAACTGACCATGGGTTTTAAAAGAACCTTTCCTTGATGAAAATGATATCACCAGGGTGAAATTTTTGTTCAATAGAGGTGTTGTTGTAAACAGGAATTTCTTCTTCGTACCCTTGTAAGACCTTTGCTGTCTTTCGATTAGCGCGGTATGTAAAACCTCCAGCGAGGGCTACGGCTTGTAAGATGTTCATATTGACAATATAATCATATTGCCCAGGGTCTTGAACCTCGCCAATGATATAAAATGGTCGGTATTTTGAAATACTAACAGAGATAATAGGATTTACGAGATACCCTTCGGCATATTTTCGACTGAGTAATTCTTCGGCTTGCTTGAAGGTGCAACCTGATAAAATAGTTTCACCTATAAGAGGTAGGTTTAAAGATCCAAAGTTAGGGATATTAAATTTACCAGATAAATTCTCTTCGTTATAAACAGTAATGACAATTTCATCACCTGCGCCTAAGCGATATGTATTATCTGCTGGGGAGAGGATTGGGCATTTTAAATTATTAAAGGGAGCCCTATGAATAGCGATGACATCTTGGGGGAGTAGTGGTGTAGAAGAGAGTAAATTATAATTCGTGCATCCTGATAAACTAATAAAAGCACCTAAAGATAATAATAGACTTATTATAATTGGGAATGAGAAATGTGTTTTCATAATATGTTTTTGATGCTTATTTTAAATATGATAGGTAGGTAGATAAGGCGTAAGCAGGATATTGAACTGAACAGAATCACCTAAGTATTGTAATAGTTTACCGAGTTATACACAAGGGAGAGAGTTTACAATTATTCATAATGTTACTATTTTTGTTTTCTTATAAAATTAGCAAATGAATTCCAGAATGAGTGCCGTCGTTGGCTGAGATATTCATTGGTGTATTCTGCGCTTTTTTTATAATTGGTAATCAGGGCTTCTGTTTGCTCTAGCGGGTTTTCAAGCATTTTTATAATTAATTTTGATAAATCACGTACCTGCCCTGGCTTTATTAACCATTTCTCATCAATGAGTTCGGGAATACCGCCTGCATGTGAGGCAATGACAGGGCAACCGCGGCTCATGGCTTCGATTGTGGCACGTGGAACCCCTTCTTGATAGGAAGGTTGTAGATAGATATCAATGTTATCTAACCAATGTAAGACATCTTTCCCACTTTTAATCATTCCATCGAAATGAACTTTATCGGATAGTTTTAACGTGTCTGCTTGCTTGACGTAGGGGGCTACATTACCTGGACCTAAATGTCTGAAAGTAAAGGATTCTGGTTTTTCTTTTGTAACTAAAGCTAAGGCGTTTAATGTATCGGTAACACCTTTAATTCTATTATCTAAGTTACCTATCAGACCGATGGTTATGGGTGAATCTGGACTACTTTCCTGATGTTTTACCTTTTTTAACCTCTGTTCAACAATTTCTTCATCAGTCAACTGAATGCGTACATTAGAAGCGTGCGCGGTTTGGCCATTGGTGGGGTAGCGCTTTTGTAAAAAATGTTCACTCACATAAATAACGTAATCCGCATTTTTAGTAATTATTTTATCTCTAATATACCGAATAGGCGCATAAATTTTACCTAACTTATTCCCATGGTTCCATGTGCTGTCCCATGCGCAAGCCGCCATTTCCATGGCAATAGGCTTGTTCATTCTCTTAGCATGTTTGTAGGCCATCCAGCCAATGTCACTGACGGCACGAATCACAACCGCATCGGCTTTTTCTACTGCTTCTTTCAGTTTTTTGTTGGCAAGACGGCTATATTTAAGGCGGCCTTTAATCGTATTAATGTTTGGAAATAATAAAAAGGATATATTGGGTCCACTACTTATATTGAGTAGTTCTTTAGACGCGGCCATAGGCCTTTCGCGACCTGTTACTGTTATGTGGTCAAAATGCTTTAAAAATGTTGACCAATATTGATAAGGAAATTGTCCAGGTGAATAGATAGTATCATCTTCACATTTTTGATAAATATTATCATGGCAATATAAAATCTGCATTAAGTCACGTACGTATTTTTTAAATATATATAGGAAAAGGAAATTGAAGGATGATAATTTAAATTTAGGACATTTTTGAAAATCAATTATACTACGAAGAGAATGTTAAAAAAAGAACCAAAAATAATATTTCACCATATCCCGAAATGCGGGGGTACATCTATCGTTACGGGGCTTGTTCTTACTTATTATCCTTTTCGATTTTTAAGGTATCGGCGTAAGGGGTTTCCAGCAAACTTAAATAGTCGTACAGCTTCTGTTATTGCGGCGCAATCTGGTGTTAATCGTTATGAGTTTCGCCGTCAATTACTTCATTATTTCATGGAAAATGCACCTGCACCTTTTATATCAGGTCATTATCCTTTTGATGCTAATCTCTATGATGAGTATAAAGGGCAGTGGAGTCATATTACATTATTACGTGATCCAGTCGCACGGTGGTATTCGGAATATTTTTGGAATCGATATAAAAATCATGAGTATCAAAAAACCGATTTATCAATGGAAGAGTATATTGAGAGTGAGCAAGGGCTAATCAATGCTCGTTCCTTCGTCAATTTTTTATCACATTCAGATAAACATACATCTACCCCTACTCAACATGAAGTAGATGAAGCGGTTTCTAATTTAAAAAAAATGAGGGCAGTAGGTTTGTTAGAAAATATGGATCGCTTTTGTGATGATATGAAACAGGTTTTTGGTCGAAGACCAATCATTTTCAAAAGAAATACTAGCCCTGCAAAACAAGAGCAGAGAATATTACCTGATAAAAATAGCGCTCTTCATAAAAAGGTTTTAGACTTAACAAGTGCAGATAATGAAATATATTTAGCGGCGAAACAAAATATTTAAAATTACCCTTTTCTACCTATGTCTTGATATTGTGGGTGTGTCTTAGACTGTAAGGTAAATAGTTTATTTATAATTGATGGGTTTTTTACCATTTCTTTTTCATGAGATTTATTTCATTATTCTTATCATGAACGACGATATATCCTCTTTGTTATCCTATCCTTTTGATAAAGGACAGTTGGCTACTTTAGACTTTAATGCCAAAACTCTATTTTGGGGGGGTAAATACTCTCAACATATAGAGCGTTTTAGTAATGCTGAATGCTTACAAACTTTGAAGACTGATGCGGTATCATGGAGTACTCATGATATTAAAGTTCGATCTCAATTATCTATCGATACAATTTATCAAAATATTTTTTGTGTTTTACCAAAACAAAAAGAAGCGGCGCGTTATATGTTGGCGCAGTCTTTCCACCATTTAGAAGATCAGGGGTTATTACTTGCGGTTGCAGCTAATGATGCAGGCGGTAAAAAAATTGAAAGCTGGATGAAAGAACTGGGCGCACGTCCAACATCCCTATCGAAAAGTAAATGTCGTATTGTTTGGGCGCATAAAGACGGGAGTGTTGATAAACTAAAAGTTGATCTCTTTATTCAACAAGGTGATCCACAAATAATAAATATAAATAATCATAAATTTATGAGTCAGCCAGGAGTTTTTGGGTGGAATAAAATTGATCAAGGGTCAAAAATACTGGTTGAAAACCTTCCTGTTAATTTAACGGGTATTGGAGCTGATTTTGGCTGTGGATATGGATATTTATCTTATAAAGTTTTAAAAAAATACTCTGAAATTACAAAATTATATGCTCTGGATGTTGATTATAATGCGCTCTCTTGTGCTAAAAGAAACTTAACCCAATATCAGGATAATGTTGAATATCGTTGGACTGATTTAACGCAAACGCAAGATTTAAAAAATCTAGATTGGATTGTGATGAACCCCCCTTTTCATGATGGGAAGAAAACACAGAATGATGTGGGACAAAACTTTATCGTTCACGCGGCGGCCTCTTTAAAAAAAGATGGCGTCTTGTATATGGTGGCTAATGCACATTTGCCGTATGAAAAATCACTGAATAGATTATTTTCAAAGACCCAAAAAATATATGAAGAGGGTGGTTACAAAGTCTTTGTGTCACAAAAGTAACTAACTTCAAATGGTGCTTTTTTTATCTTCTGCCGTGTCTTTGAAGTTCACTGTACCCGCTGTTACTTTGTTTTTCGTCGGGTCAAACTTTTCACCCTTTGTCATGGTCATGTCACTTAGGGCACCAGGGTTTAATCCTGTTTCTTTTGCGACCATCATATAAACGGCTTCCATGCAAAGTGTACGGTCTTTACTACGAAACATATTATGCCAGCCACAGGCGGCATCCATTGTAATAATAGATTTATCGGGTTGGCTACGTTTGCGCATATGTTCTTCGGTTAATTTCACAACCTCTGCGAGACACTCATCAGGTATTTCTAACTTGTGATGCCGTTCATAACTTTTTTTAATACCTTTTAAAATCATAAGCGTTTCGTCTGCGCTGGGAACACGTAAATTTACTTTTTGAAAACGTCGGTCTAGAGCAGGATCAATCGCAACGTAGAGACGGTACTCATCTAATGTTGTTGCCCCTAGAATGTGTAAATCCCCAACGGTCATATAAGGTTTCATGACTTCTGATAATCCTGCATAGGCTGACCCATGAACCGTTGGCATGATGGTGTGTATTTCATCAATAAACATGATATATTTTGGATGATCAGGGTGATGGTAACGCTCTGCTAATCCTTTACAGATGGGGATAAAGCGAGATTGAAACTCTCCTGGCGTGCTTGTTCCAGCGGCCATTGCGGACATATCTAACTCAATTACTTGCGCATTTGTTAGATATTCAGGTACGCGTTCTGAAACCACGGCTTGTGCTAAACCTGCGACCAGGGCTGTCTTACCAACCCCCGCAGGAGCCAACATACAGGCGTTTTTACGGTTTCTTTGAAGTAAGATCAGCATGACTTGATCAATCTCTTCATCACGACCTACAATCTTATCAAACTGCCCTTCGCGTGCCATTGTCGTGTAGTTACGGCAATATTGTTTGAGAAGGTCCTCAAAGTCACTTTGAGGAATTTGAAAGTTATGTTTTTTGCTCATTATGACCTGTGCTTAAAATGAATTATTCTCTTTATATTGTACGTGAAATAGACGTGAATGCGCAAAGAAAATTCTTAAATTGAAAATTCTTCTTTTTTGTAACCTTGCGCATAAAGCACAGATGTTAGATCCGTATGACGAATGCAATTAATAAGACGTTCTTCTAATAAGGGTTTAGGGTGATAACCTATGCCTAATCCTGCCGCTTCTAACATGGGCAGGTCATTTGCCCCATCGCCAATGGCAACGCTATTATGCAGGTCTATCTTAAGCTTTTGGGCATATTCTTTTAGTAATTGAAGCTTGGTCTCTTTGTCTAATATGGGCGCGATAACTTTCCCTGTCAGAGCGTTATTCTCTATACCTAAAATATTCCCATGATGGGCATCAAAGCCAAGCCGGCTTGCAATACTTTCGGTGAAGCTTGTAAACCCACCAGAAACTAAAGCACAAAAGCTGCCATGGGTACTCATTGTTTTGACAAGGGTTTTTGCCCCTTTTGATATTTCTGTTTGTTCCAGTGTACGTGTTAAAGCATCGGTAGGAAGTCCCTTTAACAGGCCAACTCTTTCACGTATAGCGTCGAAAAAATCCAGCTCTCCGCGCATGGCACGGTTAGTAATGGTTGATATTTGATCCTTTATTCCCGCTTCCTCCGCCAGCTCGTCTAACGTTTCGCTGGTGACGATCGTCGAATCCATGTCGGCAATAAGTAGTTTTTTGCGCCTACCTTCTGTACTTGTATAAAAAACATCAATTTTATTTTTATCTAGCGAGGAGCGTAATTGCTGTACGTTTTTATGGTCGATATTGTTTAGGATTCTGATATCAGCCGCTTTTGCTTTAGCCAACCATGATATTTTTCCTGTTTCTATACCTAAAAAATTTACGGTATTTTTTAGGTGATTATCTTCTAAAGAGGTTGAAGCAGCAACAAAAGTCAGGATATAGCTCATAAGTGTACGTCTTTCTAAAGAAGGTTAAGCGGCACGGTCATTGGCGGATTTTTGTCCGTATTTAATGGCTGTTAAATAAGCGTTAACGGCGCCATTCCACCCCATAATTAAGGCATCAGCGGTCAAAGCATGACCAATGGAAACTTCCGTACAATCAGGGATAGCAGTAATAAAACGCCCTAAATTATCAAGATTTAAGTCATGCCCGGCGTTGACTTCGATGTCATGTTCACTCGCCTCTTTTGCGGTCGCAATATAGTCTTTTAGGGGTATTTCGTTTTCTGCGTACGGTCCTGTATAAAGCTCAATTCTATCCGCACCAACATATTTAACAGACTCAATTATTTTAGGGACAGGATCAATAAATAGCGACACTCTACGCCCTTTATCTTTCAGCTTTGAAATAGCGTCTTTTAGGGTGTCTTCGTTGTTTTTGACGTTCCATCCATGATCAGACGTACGCTGTGATGGACTGTCTGGCACCAAAGTCACTTGATCACAGTCATGTTGCAGGCAAAGATTAATGAAATCTTCGCTAGGGTAACCTTCAATGTTGAATTCAATGTCTTTATTCCTGTGTTCTTTCAAAAACGAAGCAATTTCACCGACATCGCTTTTACGAATATGGCGTTCATCTGGGCGTGGGTGAACGGTCAAGCCATGTGCGCCCGCTTCAAGGATAAGCTTCGCGTGCTCAATAAGGCTTGGATACCCAACGTCTCGCTGGTTTCTTAAAAGAGCAACCTTATTCAAATTTACCGATAATTTCGTCATACATCCTTTTAACTTAAGACTGGACAGGGTTACCAGAATTTTTTATTCAAATAGTTATATTTTCTCATTCTTAATGAAAGCCAATATCATGACAAAACCCACCGTAAAGCCAAATAACCCTCAATTTTCCTCTGGTCCTTGTACAAAGCACCCAGGGTGGAGTGTCAGTGGTTTAGAAGGCGCATGGCTTGGACGTTCGCATCGCGCCGCAGGCGGCAAGGCGAAGCTTAAAGAGGTTATTGATCGTCATGTTGAATTACTCGGCCTTCCTCAAGGGTATCGTTGTGCCATCGTTCCTGCGTCTGATACAGGCGCGGTTGAAATGGCGATGTGGAATTTGTTAGGGGAACGCGGCGTAGACATGCTCGGCTGGGAAAGCTTTGGTCTTGATTGGTGTAAAGATGCGAGTGAGCAATTAAAGTTAAAGGACGTAAATATTATAAAAGCGGATTATGGTGTTCTGCCTGATTTATCAAAGGTTGATACAGACCGCGATGTTGTTTTTACATGGAATGGTACGACATCTGGTGTGTGTGTTCCTAATGCAGACTGGATTAAAGGTGACCGTCAGGGTTTAACAGTTTGTGATGCTACCTCTGCCGTATTTGCTTATGATTTACCATGGGAAAAGTTGGATGTAGTCACATGGAGCTGGCAAAAAGTTTTAGGTTCAGAAGCCGCACACGGCATGCTGGTCCTTAGTCCTCGTGCGGTTGAGCGTTTAGAAAACTTTAGACCTGACCGCCCTCTTCCTAAAATTTTTCGTTTAACTAAAGGCGGTAAGTTAATTGAAGGAGCGTTTAAAGGCGCGACGTTAAATACGCCATCTATGATTGCCACAGAAGATTGCTTGAGTGCTTTAAAATGGGTTGAATCAATTGGTGGGTTACCGGCAACTATTAAACGTAGTGATGATAACTTAGCAGCGGTTAGTGATTGGGTTAATAAAACTGACTGGATTGAATTTTTGGCTGAAGATGAAAACACAATTTCAAAAACATCTATTTGTTTAAAAATTACTGATCCATGGTTCCAAGAAAAATCAGATGATGATCGCTTGGCGTTTATTAAGGCTATAACGAAAATATTAGAAACAGAAGGTGCGGGTTATGATATCGCGTCTTATCGTGATGCTCCTGCAGGGATACGTATTTGGGGCGGCGCAACGGTTGAGCCAAGCGATACAGTGGCCTTAATGCCTTGGGTTGAATGGGCATATGTTGAAGCCAAAGCTGCCGAGCAAAAGCAAGTGGCTTAGGACTTTATTTAAGTAAAAGATGGTCGGGGATTTTCTCTGCTATATCCCAAATAGCCATAAATTGCTTTCGGAATGTTTCGGTGATGGAACGGTTTTTGGTGATGATGATGCGAACATGATCTCCCCATAAAATTGTGGCGTATTTGTCTCCATAAATAATCATAGAAACAAGACCAAATAAATTTTCGGGAAGCCATCGCCATTCAGTATATCGTGCTTTCATATTTTTATGTTCGGGTGTGATGCCTTTAAAAATTTCTGACCCCAAAATATTGGTATCACCATGACGGAATAATAATTTGTGGCGAATGTCAGGTCTATGACCTGTATTTTTGATGTGATTCAACATTGTTAAAGAATCAAATTCCATGAACTTTTCTTCTTCTATACCAGAAAGTAAAATTTCTCCTCCATCCGCATCTACCGTGAAGAATATATCATCGTATAGCTCTTTTAAGCATGATTGTCCGTCTAGCATTTTTATTTCCAGCACTTCTTTAACCAAGCGAACGCCAGTTTGTTCTAAAAATTCTACACCCGCTTGTTCTAGGGCTTCTTGTATGTGTTGCATTGTTTGTGGACGGCCTGTGGCGAGCCCTCGCTCAATGTTGTTTAAAGTGGGTAGAGCATAACCTGCACGGTCGGCCAAATTTTTTTGTGACCATCCTAAGAGCGCCCGTGCGGCCTTTATTTGTTCGATAGTGATCATAAAACGCATTGTTTTTGTTTTTAACTCTATTTATTATGCATAGAATAGGTAGTTTTTAAATATATTTTATTGCTTGAACTGGATGAAATAGGTTAAATACGCCCTGTTTACATATTGATGAAAGGGGTGAACATGTCTAATGAATTCTTATTAATTGCATTTGTGTTTGTGAATTTATTTGCCGTCTTGGGGTGTTGTAAGTTGGGTCGGCGGTGGCTCGAAGTTTATATCGTTGTGGCAACGGTTACGATTTATTGTATCGCAGGAAAGCTATCTAGCTTTATGGGGTTATCAGTTAGTCCATCGGCAGTTACATATGCTGGTATATTTTTGGCGACAGATATCTTGACGGAGCGTTATGGTAAAAAAGTTGGTTATAGAATGATCAGGCTTAGTTTTTTTGCCGCACTTCTATTTATGGGGATTACACAATTTACCTTACTGTTAGATCCTATAACAGATGTTCAGATATTATCTGACTCAATGGATGGCGTATTTGGAACTTCGATTCGAATTTTTATTGCCTCAATAACCGCCTATGTAATTGCTCAACATTTTGATGTTTGGTTTTATCATTTTTTAAATATGAAAACATCAGGTAAATTTTTGTGGTTACGCAATAATGTCAGTACAGGTACATCACAGTTGATTGATAGTGTTATTTTCTTTTCTATTGCGTTTTATGGCGTTATTCCAAATTTGGTTGAAGTCATTATGGTAGGGTATTTAATGAAGCTGGGCATTGCTTTCCTTGATACACCTTTCATATATATCAGTAATAAAATCAAACCTTTGGATGAGGTTTAAAAAATAATGACTATCTCTTTCTAAACGTTAACAATGTCGTAAAGGGGTAGTCTGGCTTTGGGGTATCCCATTGTATAATTGTTTCGCCTGTTTGGATGAAGCTCTTGTTTAATACGCTGGTTATATCATGGATTAACGGCGTGAAGTTCTTACCGCTTTGAATATTATCTAGCTGAATAATAAGCGGTGTGTTTTTCTTCATGAGGTTTGTGACTTTACCAAAAATAAAACCCATGCGTTTTAGATATTTATCATAGCCTGCATATTTTGGGTTTCCGCCACAAAGGGGATTCCATTTTGTGTGACGCTCCATATAAGGCGGGCAAGTGATGATTAAATCCATTTTGGGTAATTTATATTTATCTAACTTGGCGGCGTCATCGCATACCATATGTGTCCAGTTTTCTAATTGCCCTGCTACCCATTCATATTTTTGTGGCTCATATTCCATACCAAAGGGAATACGCTCCATTTCTTCTGCGACAAATAAACTGGTTCCCATACCGGTGAAAGGGTCAAATATTTTATCCCCCTTCTTTGTGTTGTGCTTGAAGGTATAACGAAACATCTCTTCCGGAGATTTAATATCATTGCCCTCAAAGGGCGGTGCATCGCGCTCTAACGTCCACGGTATATGTATCAATTTTTTATGTGTCATTGGGTCTGTATCCTTTTCGTGGTGCAAAGATATCATTCCTGCCTTGCTTTGTCGTGCCTGTATGTTAAGAGATTAATCCTGTTTTCCTACAACAAGACAAAAATAGGAGCTATATAATGTCCCAGAAAAACAATATTACGAAACCAAAAGTCCTGATATCGGACAAAATGAATCCTCTTGCGGCTGAAATCTTTGCAAAAAAAGGCTGTGATGTCGTTGAAAAGACAGGGATGACCCCTGAAGAACTATTAGAAGCGATTCCAGAATATGATGGTCTGGCTATCCGTTCATCCACCACAGTTACACCAGAGATTTTGGCGGCGGCGAAAAACTTAAAAGTTATCGGCCGCGCTGGTATTGGTGTTGATAATATTGATGTTAAAGAAGCAACAAACCAAGGGGTGATTGTTATGAACACGCCTTTTGGTAACTCTATTACAACCGCAGAGCACGCCGTTGCGATGATGTTTGCTTTGGCGCGTCAAATTCCGCAAGCTAATGAGTCAACACATCAGGGTAAGTGGGAAAAGAAGAAGTTTATGGGCGCGGAGCTATTCTCTAAAACCCTTGGTGTCATTGGCTGTGGTAATATTGGTGGTATTGTCGCCGACCGCGCCGTTGGCTTGAAAATGAACGTGGTTGCGTTTGATCCCTTCTTAACAGAAGAGCGCGCGGTTGAGCTGGGTGTTGAAAAGGTTGAGCTGGATGAGTTATTTGATAAAGCTGACTTTATTACTATTCATGTGCCGAAAAATGAAAAAACCGCGGGGCTGATTAACAAAGATTCTATTGCAAAAATGAAAGATGGTGTACGGATTATTAACTGCGCCCGTGGTGGTATCATTATAGAAGCTGACCTGAAGGACGCTTTGGATAGTGGTAAAGTTGCTGGTGCGGCGTTGGATGTGTTTGAAGTTGAGCCAGCAAAAGAGAATGCTCTGTTCGGCCACCCTAATGTTGTCTGTACGCCGCATTTGGGCGCAGCAACAACCGAAGCACAAGTAAATGTCGCGATACAAGTGGCAGAACAGCTGGGTGATTACTTGACCAATGGTGCGGTGGTGAATGCCTTAAACATGCCGTCAATTTCTGCGGAAGATGCGCCCCGTTTGAAGCCATATATGAAGCTTGCCGAACAGTTGGGAAGTTTTGCGGGGCAAATCACGGATAGCGCTATTAAGGCTGTTAATATTAAATATGAAGGCAGCGTTACAGAAGTAAATACAAAACCGTTGACCGCTATGTTGGTTGCAAGTTTATTGAAAGAGCAAACAGATACGGTCAATATGGTCAACGCCATGAGTGTTGCTGAAACTCGCGGCATTACATTGTCCGAAACCAAAGAAGGATCTTCTAAAGACTGGCGTAGTGTGATTACGGTGACGGTTGAGACCGAGCAACGGGATCGTAATATTTCTGGTACTTTATTTACTGGTAAAGAGCCACGCATTGTTGATATTGAAGGCGTGCGTGTTGAGGCAGAGCTAACCGAGAATATGTTATTTATTCGTAACCAAGATCAACCAGGTTTGATTGGTCAAGTTGGTGGTATCTTAGGAGAAGCCAAGCAAAACATTGTTAACTTTAACTTGGGACGTAAGCCTGATAGCGATTCAGCCGTTTGTCTTGTGTCTTTAGATGCGGCATTGCCTGATGATGTTTTAAAAACCATAGAGGCCATAGACCAAGTGACCATGGCGAAAAAACTTCATTTTTAATTGATAATTATATTATGTGGCTGGCAAGGGTTGAAAAATTACCCTTGCTTCTTCTTTTTCTTGTAGTAACGGCTGCAAGCATCTTTTAATTCGGTCTCCATGACCTGTCCGTCTTTTCCTCCATCACCTTTCATTTTGCTTGATAGGATAAGTTTAAGTGAGTCATGATGGCCACCAACGATTGAGAGTACGTCTTTATCTAAAGCATCGATGGTTTCTAAAAAATTCAGCATAATATTGGCAAGATTACCAACTAAAGAATAATGAAAAATTGCTGCGTTTGCTTTTAATTCCATCACAGGTGCAATTAAAGTTTTCTTTTGTTCTTCTACTTTGTTCCTGTCTGTTTCTGGTTTTATTTCCTTCAGAGCTATGTCTAGGCGATTAAGAAAATCAAGCCCTATAGGAGAAAAATCAATTTGATTATTTTCAATCTCCTCTTGTGCACGCTGGACGGCTTGCATGTTTAAGGGACCAGAGCCAATTTTATTGAGTAAACTGGTGTTGGCTTTATAGGTTTTAACTTTTGTTTTATCCTGTGTCATTTATTTTCCTGTCTTCAAATGAAGTTAATTTTTACAAGTCGTTTTGATGAGCGGAGTATTTTTTTTCATCTTCTAAGCGGCGTTGTTGACCAGCGTAGTTGGGGTCAATTCTGCGTCTACGATCTGGCCCAAAAAATGAATCAGTCTCGACAAAATCCCGCGGATTAGTAATGACATAGGCCAGCCTTTTGGCAATGTCATTGGCGGAGAATGGTTTGATTAAAAACTCTGTCACCCCACTATCGCGTGACGTTTCAACCCGTGACCATGCGCTGTACCCTGTAATCAGGATGATAGGCACCATTTTATTGGGACTTTCGGCGCTATGGCGAACTTTGTGGGTAAGTTCAAGCCCGTCGCCTGGCTCCATCAGCCAATCTGTTAAAATAATGTCGTGGTTGTTTTTCGAGAATTTTTGAAAAGCCTCCTCGCCATTCTTGGCTTCTTCAATGGTTCCAACACCTAAAGCTTTAAGTACGGAAACAAAGAGTTTGCGCATAGGGTGAATGTCTTCAACAACAAGTATGTTTAATTTTGAAAATTTAAAAGCCATTTAGCCAAGGTAAGGTTTTCTAGAAGTTTCGTATAGTTGTTATTTTAAGGGGTTTTTTAATAAAAGGCGATTCCCCATAAAAGAACCCTGATGCTTATTGTTTTTCAAAATTATACACGAGGTATAGCTTATCAAACAGCACCAGGGCCTTTTTGGGAAGTTTGCTCCTAAAATTCACAATCTCAACATAAATGTAGACATTATAAATATAAAGGGGGCAAATTTAAAGCTTTCAAGCGTCGAAACGCGAGGAGCTTAGCGATCCAAGTTCTTGAAATTTTAAATGGTGTACACCAAATTTATTTCAAGACTTTGTAGATAACCCATATCTACCTTATTTATTGTGGCTGGTCTAACCACACATCGACTTTGTCGCGATTTTTTGTTTCAAAACCGATATTTCAGAAATTAACGTTAAATACAGCCATCTACTTCATAACCTTACTCATATTTTTACGTGTACGACCACGGGTCATTGAGGTTATGAAGAGGTTCACGTACCGTTAATCCCCTTGAGCTTTGACGCATAGAAGAAAATCCGAAGATTTAAATCCGCTTTCGAACTCAGAATAGCGACCAAGCTACTCTCTCTTCCAAAACCACCTCATCGGTGCTTCCTTTTTTAGTGGGAAGTATGTCTTGGCGATAAAGCTAATCTAGAATCAAAAATGGAGGCTGTCGAGTCTTTTTTATTAAAAAATTTCATGAACAATCTTTTATACGAAACTATATTTCAAAAAATGGCTTTGATTTCTTTAAAATTTTTAGATTGAGTCACAGAATTTTCCACAAAAATATCCACTAAAAAAAGATGAAAAAAAACTTTAAATTTTGTCTAAAGTGTTGAAAAACCGACTGTTTTATTTTACGAAATGTTGGTTTGAGGGCTTGGTTTACTATGATTCTTCCGTTTAAAATGAATCTTAGCTATTTTTAATGGCACTCTTATAGTCCTTAAGCTATGAATATCAAGGCTTTTTTGAATATATTTGCAATTTATCGGTTCTATTTCCTATTGTTTACTGAACTAAAGTGCCACATAGAGACTTAAACGCTATGGTGATGCTGTAAATCTAAACTTGCTATAGAGTCGTATTTTTGATAAAGAGAGCGTAACTTACGAAAAATACTTTTAACATAATTCTTGACATAATAGTAATGTTCAGGCAATAATGCGCAAAATATTAACAAGGTGTTAATTTTAAGAAGAAAAGTTTTAATTTGTAAATTTTGTTTTTTGTTTCATTAAAGGGCAAAAAATATATTGGAAATTTTTAGAGGAGATCATCCAATGACATGTAATAATATTATTTTATCCGAGCCAAAAAATGGTGAAATTTCAAACAACGAAATTCCTGCTGACGTTTCAGCAAGGTTAAATTTTGGCCCTGATGATATTGCTGGCCTTCGTGTTGGTGATGCGGGCGAACTCGTTATAAGTTTTGTTAATGGCGGACAACTTAATATTACGAACTTTGATCAAGTCGTTGATAATGGCAATCTTGTTTATTTAGAAGATGGTACATTAATTGACTCTTCTATTT
This sequence comes from uncultured Alphaproteobacteria bacterium, assembly GCA_937931645.1. Taxonomy (GTDB): domain Bacteria; phylum Pseudomonadota; class Alphaproteobacteria; order Micavibrionales; family Micavibrionaceae. Next base: position 1,961 of record CALHAR010000009.1, on the reverse strand, counting down.
TAACTGGCGCGTTAAGATCTCCTCAAGACTTTAACAATATTGAAACTGCTGCTGGTGCAGCGACTGCGTCTGATGCTATTCGTATTGGTCAACCTGCGGCCAATACATCACAAGAAATTAACCTGCAAGCAGGGCAAAAATATGTTTGTGATTTTGATCCTGCTAATGCGGCTACGGTTGAGCTTCAAGATGGTCAGATGATCTTAACATTTGCTGATGGATCGCAAGTTGTTATCAATAATTTTGAAACGGCTATTTCTGGTGACCTTCCTGCACAGCTTACCGTTGCTGATGGTACGGTAGTTGAAACTGAAAATTTGATTGCTGAGGCAACACAAGTAGAAACAATTGAAGAAATTCTTGAGGTTGCTCAAGCAGAAGAAGTTGCTGCTGAAGAAGTTGTCGCTCAAAAAACTGCACAAAATGTGGCGAATATTGAACCTGCTGCTGGTGAAGATATTGCTCAACAACTTGCAAATATTGAGCCTGCTGCTGGTGAAAGTTCTCGCCCAGGGAATACTGGTTTTGGCTTTGGTAGTATACCTTCTAGTGACCCATTAAATGGTCCTGACGCCGTTGGCCCTCTTGGTCCAACAGCCCTTAATTTTTCTGCCCCAGGATTTGATCCAAGAATCGTTCTAGAGCTTCCAGATGCTGTGGCTCCTGCACCTGATCTTGCCCCAATTTTATCTGCAACTTCCGCCTTATTGGATGAAACAAATATCGATGGCAATAATATAACAGCGACTGGAGTAGTTGATGTTGACTTCCAAGGTGATGGCCCAGGTATGATTATGCCGAATGGTGCCTTTAATGTCTCGGGTGATCTTGCTGGTTCTGAGCTTTCATCTGGTGGTAAGGTTGTTGCTGTAGAAGCAACAATGGATGGCTATATTGGAACAGTAAATGGCAATACGGTCTTTACTTTTGTCATTGATGCCGCGACAGGTGATTATACTTATACTCAAGTTTTGCCGTTTGATCATTCAGATATAAATGCAGACAACGAAGCTATTAATCTAGATTTTGGTATCAAGGCTACAGATGCTGATGGTGACGTTACATCAATTGATGTTCGTGTAACTGTTCTGGATGATGTCCCTGTAACGGGCGACGACGTTAATACAATTGATGAAACAGATTTAAGTGCGGGACCTATTGTTATTAATGATAGCGTTTCTGTTGACTTTGGTGAAGATGGTCAAGGGGAGTTACTTCCGAATGGGACATTTACATCAGGTGGTTCGCAAGCTGGTGGTCAGTTAACATCAAGTGGTGTTGCGGTTGTTGTAACGCCAACAGCTAATGGTTATGTCGGTGTTGCTAATGGTGTTACAGTCTTTACGTTAGAGATTGATTCGGCGACTGGCGACTATGCTTTTACCCTAAATGAAACATTAGATCATGCTGATGGTACAGATGCTAATGATGTTATTTCACTAAACTTTGGAACTATTATTACTGACTTTGATGGTGATAGTGACCCGGGTGTTATTACGATCAACATCCAAGACGATGTTCCAGTTGCGGTTAATGATGTTGCTACTCTTTCTAATGCGGATCAAGTCGCAACAGGTAACGTGTTAGATAATGATAGTTCAGGTGCTGATGATTCAGTATTTGTTGTGACAACACCGGGTACATTTGTTGGTCAGTTCGGAACGTTAGTTTTAGAAACTGATGGATCATATACTTACACGCGTAATGGTCAAGATGGTGGTACGGACACGTTTGAATATAGCGTTGTCGATGCTGATGGCGATACCGATACGGCTATTTTAACAATTAATGTCGCTGATGATTTCAACCCAATTAATATTAGTGGTGTTGGGGCGACAGATGATACGAACTTAGCGTTTGGTGATGATGTTGAGAGTGGTGTTATTAATGTTGACTTCCAAGGCGATGGTCCTGGTACGACATCAGGCAATGGTAGCTTTGGTTCTTCTGGTAACCAGACA
>CALHAR010000008.1 GCA_937931645.1 uncultured Alphaproteobacteria bacterium | reverse complement strand
ATGCTTTGAGCTTATGGCATCACGCCGCTACCGCTCTTTATTTCCAAGCACTCTAATCAAATTAGAACAAAATAAATTGGTCACCAGCTTTAAAGGACGTCGCCAATTTATGCCCATTATGGGGCGTTTAACAGGGCTTGGATCAGACATTATTATTATTGATGATCCAATGAGTTCAGCTGAAGCGCGTAATATGCATGAACGCCAAAGGCTCAACGAGCAATTTGATGACAATATTATTCAACGCCTCAACGATAAAGCGAATGGCGCAATTGTTCTAGTGATGCAGCGTTTACATGAGAACGATCTGACGGCCCATTTGTTAGCCAAAAATGAGGGTTGGGTACATTTAAATCTACCGGCTATTGCCATGCAGGATGAAAATTGGAATTTGCCTTATGGTCAAAAATACTTTCGCAAAAAAGGTGAAGCTCTGCATGAGGCTAGAGAATCTCGTGAACAACTAATTGGCATTTTAAAAGCCCTTGGTGGACATACGTTTGCTTATCAGTATCTGCAAGGTGCCTATAAAACTCAATTTGGCGAAGAAGGTCATGGCTGTATTTGGCTTACTCCACAGCGTGAAAATGTTTTTTGGGATGCAAGAACAAGCCCTCGGCAGCCTTTTGGTTTTTTCCATTTCCAAGAGGTAGATTTAATCTTGCCTAAAGTTTTTGATATTGGCAATGATCCTTACCCTCCTGATATGCGAGATGGTCTTACACCAGAAGAGTTAAAAATTAGTTCCGAGCAATATAGAAAAATAATGTTAGAACATCAGCGTAAAGTTAAAAACGGCGAATTAGACTACTAAGATTAGATTTAGCTGGCACCAAATGTTCTTATTTTGTTCTTGATAATCAGTTGTGGAGAAGGTACGATTGATTGTTATATACACGGACTCTTTACGTCATAATGTCCATAAAATGCCCTGTAGGAGAACCCATGACTAAAGATAATCATAATAAATTTTCAACTCTTCTAGAGTCTGTTGGCATGAATCCTGAAGAAGCAGGCGACCTTCTTGGAGTATCTGCAAGGACTATACGTCGCTGGCACGCTGGTGAAATTGAACCCAAAAAAGCCTATATGGATCAACTGCGCGGTATCGCTGAAACTATAAAAACCGCAGCTAAACAGCGTAAAAAAAGACCGTCAGCATTTAAATTTATTGACTTATTTGCTGGTATTGGAGGTATTCGCCTTCCCTTTGAACGAGACCTAAACGGGGAATGTGTCTTCACTTCAGAATGGGATAAATTTGCAAAGAAAACCTATTTTGAAAACTTTAAAGAATCCCCTCAAGGAGATATCGTCCCTATTGCTGCTAAAGATATTCCTGAACATGATATTTTGTTAGCAGGGTTTCCTTGTCAGGCTTTTTCACAGGCTGGATTAAAACAAGGTTTTATGGACACACGCGGAACGATGTTTTTTGAGATACAAAGAATTTTAAGTTATCACAGACCTAAAGCATTTTTATTAGAAAACGTAAAACAACTACGTGGTCATGATAAAGGCCGTACCCTAAAATCTATTTTAGATATTTTACGCGGCGAAAACGAACATAAGATTCCAAAAAATATTCCAATGTCAGAAGAAGCCCGTGATAGCTTATCTGATAGCTTAAATTATTGGGTTGACTTCAAAGTACTACGCGCAGCCGATTATGGTGTCCCTCAAAATCGTGAACGCATATTTATTGTAGGCTTTAATAAAGACCATTTTCCTACAGATACTGATTTTAATGCCTTATTTAATTGGCCAGAAGCTAGCGGCATCGAAACACGCTTAGGCGACATTCTTTTCCAAAATAAAGATGTCGACGATAAATACACTATTTCTGACAAACTTTGGGAAGGTCATCAACGTCGTAAACGCGAGCACAAGAAGAAAGGGAATGGATTTGGCTATAGTCTCTTTAATACTGAAAGCCCATACGCAAATACAATTAGCGCTCGTTATTATAAAGACGGAAGTGAGATCCTTATAGATCAATCAGATATCGGAAAAAATCCCCGCAAACTTACGCCTCGTGAGTGTGCACGTTTACAAGGATTCCCTGAAGACTTTATCATTAATGTAGTATCAGATGTTCAGGCTTACAAGCAGTTTGGCAATTCAGTTGCGGTTCCCGCTATTCGTGCTGTAGCTTATGCTATGATCGAAGCAATGAAAGAAGCACAGAAACAGAGCGTATTTAAAGAGGCAGCTTGACCCTTATAAAAAAATAAAGCAATACAAGTTGTTCTTCTTAAATACTTAGAATCCTATTGTTGTTCTTTTCTTTATATTGGCTTCAGCCAGCAAAGATCCTACATCATCACCTATTTCAGATAATTTTCTAATAAATGGCTTACCATTAATATTAAGAGGAAAATTATGCTCTTGGTGCTGATTGTAAAAGCTTTCAATCTCAGAGTATGTGCTGGTGTTATTTGTTACTTGATCTTCACTAATAGGTATATCAGGAACATACATTGCCACAAATCCAACTTTTTGAAAATTACGAATTTTTGCTCCACTTGTAAATTCTGTTGAGTCAGTAAAAAAACCAACTCCCAATATATCTGTTGTATATCCAGATGCTAACAAGCGCTCACGGGCAAAGTTAGACTTAACCGAAAGCCATAAATTATTAGGAAGGCACATCAAGACAAAATCACCGTATGATTGTACTTCAGATGTATTGTTTTTAAAGAAATTATCATTATCAATGAATGTTTCTAAAGCTTTTTCAAGAAGATTTTCTGATATACTGCCTAAAGTACTTACTCCTGCTTGGCTTTCGCTGACAGTCTTTGTGCGAGTCCACCGGCCCCTATTCCAATCATCTATAATCTTTTTAACATTGATAAAATTATCAGGTGAAACATTATCGCCAATAAGAAATTCAGCAGATTTTATGGTCACTTCAGCATTAGCATTTATATTTTCAAGAAAATTAAAAAAGGACGGAAACTCCTTTAAAAACGAAAGCATTGCTTTTATTTTCTTACTCTCAGATGTTTTTTCCTTATCCATCCTAACATTATTATCTTTTGCCAGATCAAATATATTGAAGCCTATACTCAAATCATGAAATCGATCGAAATCAATATGAGGACTAAGATCACCCTCCGTAATTTCATCAAACAAAGTTTGATATATGGTTTCAAAAAATGGATTTTCGAAGGTTATATTTTCTGGCTCGGTAATAACCAAATTAGATCCTTCAAATACAAATATTTTATCAGCCATAGTATAAATCCTAACATTTTGTATAGAATATACAGGCGATATGCCTATGTACAGAAAACAATTTAAGACTGGACTTGCCTGCCAAGGGAAGCGTGTATGGAGCTTAGAAAAAGGAGCTTCATATGCAGGATAAATTATCACTTCCAGAGTTACGACAACGGTGGGAAAAGGTTTGGGGCAAAGCGCCCCATAAAGGTATCGGGCGTACTATGCTTGAAAAAAGCATTACCTTCAAAACACAAAACACCCTGACACCGGACCAACAAACCAGACTTAATCAGCTTGTAAAACAATATAAACGAAACCCTAAATGCTTTGATGAAGAATGCTCAACCTTAAAACCAGGCACACGCCTTGTTCGAAACTGGAAAGGAAAACGCCACAGTGTGCTGACAAAATCAAACGGTTTTGAATATCAGGAACAGCATTATACCAGTCTCACTCAAATTGCTAACGACATAACAGGCAGTCGTTGGAATGGTCGCGCCTTCTTTGGTCTTAAAAAGAAAGAAGCATCATGAAACAGGAAATAAAAAACTGCGCTATCTATTGCAGAAAGTCTACTGAGGAAGGGTTAGATATGGACTTCAATACGTTGGACGCTCAGCGTGAAGCTTGTGAAGCCTATATCGCCAGTCAACGCGCCGAGGGTTGGAAAGCTATTAAAACACAATATAATGACGGTGGGTTTTCTGGCGGTAATTTAGATCGCCCCGCGCTTCAAAAACTTCTCGCTGATATTAAAGAAGGGAAAGTGCAAACTGTCGTTGTTTACAAGATTGATCGCCTCACGCGCGCTTTAATGGATTTTTCAAAGTTGGTGGAAATATTTGATAAGTATGGTGTAACGTTTGTAAGCATCACACAAAGTTTTAACACAACCACCTCCATGGGACGATTGACCTTAAACGTTCTTTTATCTTTCGCACAATTTGAACGTGAAGTTTCTGCCGAACGTATCCGTGATAAAATATTGGCTAGTAAAAAGAAAGGAATGTGGATGGGTGGCAATCCACCAGTTGGCTACGAAGCCATTGATAAAAAACTTATCGTAAATAAAAGTCATGCCGAAACAGCAACAATGATATTCAAACAATATCTTGCATTAGGCTGTGTTGCTAAACTTAAGAAAGAACTTGATGCGAACGGCACTGTTAGCAATCAACGTATATCTAAACGCGGTAACGTGACAGGTGGCAGGCCTTATAGTCGCGGCGCGCTTTATATGATCCTTCAGAACCCCATCTATATCGGCAAAATACGGCATAAAGATAAGAGCTATGATGGACAGCATGAAGCCATTATTTCTCAAGATTTATGGGACGCGGTACAAAATAAATTAGTATCTCAATCGGCTGTACAGCGAGGTCACAAAAAATCTACTGATCAGAATCTATTGAAAGGTTTATTGTTTGATTGTGAGGGCACACCTTACAGTCCTGATTTTACAAATAAAAACGACAAGCGCTACCGTTATTATATTAGCCAAAACTTAATTCAATATCGCGATCATCCTAAAGGCACGATGGCCCGCATCCCTGCGCATGAAATTGAAAAAGTTATTCTTAAAACGATAGAAGAAAAAATCATAAAAATGTTAGCTTTAGATTCAGCTACCGATCATGCTGTCATTGAGCATATTAATAAACACACACTCGACACAGAAAATATTATAAAATCCTGCATAAATAAAATCACAGTCCACCAAGAAGAATTACAGATTGATATAAATGTAGATACATTGCATCAAGCCATCCAGAAACATTTAAATTTGAATATTCCTGAGCGATACGCCAAGTCCAACCATATTTTATCCGTTACCTTCACAACCCGTCGTTCTTACAAAGGCGCTGTTATTCTAAAACCAGAGGTAACAGATTATGATCCACTAGATCTACCTCCTCACGAACTCCGAAACTTAATTAAAGGTACAATCTGGCGCGAAGAACATTTTAGCAGCCTCACCTTATCTGACATCGCTGAACGTGATAAATTCTCCAAACAGCATGTACACCAAATGATCATGAAATCGATGGAGATCGGCGCAACTTAACAATAAAAACTGTCAACTGCGAAACGGCCTGCTAGAGAATAGCGGGCTTTTTTAATGCAAACACCATATTCTTAACACTTGATGAAAATGGTGCAGCGCCAAAGTCCTGCTGTGTGCAGGAGTTTGAGGCACTAATTCTCTAAGTTTATGAAATAGAAGACTTAATGGTGGGAGGAACAGGATTCGAACCTGTGTACGCTTGCGCGGGCGGAGTTACAGTCCGCTGCCATTAACCACTCGACCATCCTCCCACAGAGTATTAAAAAGTCTAAATAAATACGGTTAAAGCGCATAGCATAGAAAAAGAATTTTGCTTCTCCTGTCAAGGGGTGTATGAGTTAAATCATGAAAAATACCAAAAATAACGCACATCGCCCCTCAAAAAGGAAATCTAGTACCCGTTCTGGCCCTCAGGATAAGCCTGCTTATGACCAAAAGCGTAACCGTTCAAAAAATAAACAGTCCAACCAGCAAAAAACAAGAAAATCCAGACAATCCGAGCCTAAACAGCGCCTAAACGTTAATTTATATGGGGTTCATGCCGTGACCGAGGCATGGATTAACCCAAAACGCCATATCCACGCGCTCTATATTACTGAAAAAGCTCTCGAAAGCTTCGATGATGCCCTTAAAAAAGCACATGACCTTGGCCTAAAGCGCCCCGCACCACAAATTATCGACAAATCGATCCTTGATAACGCCACCTCGCAAAACAGCGTTCATCAAGGCATAGCCCTTCACAGCCAAGCCCTCGATGAGATAGACATTCACGATATTATCCGCGCTGAAGACCATAAAGAGAAAAGCGTCCTTATCATGCTAGACCAAGTGACAGACCCCCATAATGTTGGCGCGATTATTCGCTCATCTTGTGCATTAGGGGCGGCAGGAATGATCTTACAGCGCAAACACGCGCCAGAGCTAACAGGTGTCCTTGCTAAGACCGCTTGCGGCGGTGTGGAGCATTTACCCGTGGCCTATGAAACCAACCTCACACGCTCTATCGAGGCATTACAGGAGGCAGGGTATTTTGCCATTGGGTTGGCCGAAGAAGGCGAAGAGCAACTACAGGCGCTCTCCTCTACCCATAAAAAACTGGTTCTTGTCCTTGGCGCGGAAGGGTCAGGGCTACGCCGTCTTGTTCGCGAGCAATGTGACGCCCTCGTGGCACTCCCAACAGCAGGACCAATATCCAGCCTGAATGTATCAAACGCCGCCGCTGTCGCTCTCTTTGCAACAACGACTTAGTTTGACTTCCTTTACAACTAACCCCTTTCAGCTCTTAGCCTCTTGTGTCTGAGCGTCTTCCCCGCTAAAACTTCTTTATGACCCAAATAGAAAAAAGCACGGCACAATCAAAAACAGACAGTATTGAAGCAGAGACTGCCGAAAAAGATGAAATTTATCTTATTGATGGCTCTGGCTACATATTCCGTGCCTATTTCGCTATGGCCTATGGCGGTCAGGGTAAGCTGACCAACCCTGATGGCACTCCCGTTGGAGCAGTTTACGGCTTTACCAGCATGTTGCTCAAGCTTCTTAAAGAGCACTCGCACGCCGCTATCGCCGTTATTTTTGATGCTGGCCGCGCTAATTTTCGTAACGACATTTATGCGGATTATAAAGCCAACCGTGATGAAACTCCCGAAGACCTCATCCCCCAATTCCCACTGGTACGCGAAGCTACCGAAGCCCTCGGACTTCCTGCCGTAGAACTAGAAGGGTATGAAGCTGATGACCTCATCGCCACCTACGCCAAGCAAGCCGCCGCCAAAGGTATTAAAGTAAAAATCATTTCATCTGACAAAGACCTGATGCAGCTGGTTGATGACCATATTCATATTTACGACCCCATGAAAAACATCATTATCAACGCAGACGGCGTAGTCGAAAAATTTGGCGTGACACCAGACAAAGTTATTGATGTGCAATCTTTGGCAGGGGACAGCTCCGATAACGTACCAGGCGTGCCAGGTATTGGCATTAAAACCGCCGCTTTATTAATTAACGAATACGGAACACTTGAAGAATTATTGGCACGTGCCAGTGAAATTAAACAACCCAAGCGTCGTGAATCTCTAATTGAGAATGCAGAAATGGCACGTATCTCTTGCAAGCTTGTGACCCTCGACACTGATGTTCCTGTCCCTGTTGGGTTAGAAACTTTTATAAAACATGACCCACAACTCCCCGACTTAAAAGATTTCTTAGAAAAGCAGGGCTTTAACTCTCTCCTAAACCGCCTGCCCAATAGCAGTAACGATGGCGTCAGCAATACAGCACAGAATAATAATGCACCGACAACATCAGGGAAAAGCCAAACACCGTTAAAAGTTGTTCCAAATGAAACGCCTGACATCAAAGATAATAAATACACGCTTATCACTGACTTAGGCGAGCTACAAAAATGGATTGATGAAGCCTATGAAACGCGGCATCTAGCAATTGATACCGAGACAACCGCGCTAACCCCCGCCATTGCCAAGCTTGTCGGCATCTCTATTTGTTCCAAAATAGGTAAAGCCGCCTATATCCCGCTCACCCATGTCCCTGAAGAAGTTGATCTTCTCGGTGAAAGCACAGGTGACCTTGTACAAATTCCTTTTGATCAAGCAATCGCCGCCCTCAAACCATTACTCGAAGACCCCGCTATTTTAAAAATTGGTCAAAACATAAAATATGATTGGCAAATGTTGAAAAAACATGGCATCGACATGTCCCCTTGTGATGACACGATGTTACTTTCCTATACTTTGGATGGTACCAGCCATTCAAACTCGATGGACGGTATGGCAGAAATGTTTTTAGGTCATACCCCTATTAAATTCTCCGAAGTCGCAGGAAAAGGCAAAAAACAAGTCACCTTTGATAAAGTCGATATCAACAAAGCCCTTGATTACGCCGCAGAAGATGCTGACATTACGCACCGCCTCCATCATATCTTCAAACCCCGTATTGCGCCTGAAAAAATGGCGACCGTTTATGAAAAAATTGAACGCCCGCTTATTCCTGTTATCGGTCAAATGGAGCTTAACGGTATTAAAGTTGATCCGCTTATCCTCAAAAAAATGTCAGAAGACTTCACAAAGAAAATACAGACTTTAGAAAAATCAATTCAAAAAGAAGCCGGCACAGAATTTAACGTCGGCTCTCCCAAACAAATTGGGGAAATTTTATTCGACCAAATAGGGTTAGAAGGCGGTAAAAAAACCAAGACAGGCCAATGGTCAACCGATGTTGGCACGCTCGAAAAGCTATCTACCCAAGGGCATGAAATTGTTACCAACATTCTCGAATGGCGCGGATTATCAAAGCTTAAAAGCACATATACCGATGCGCTACAGGAGCAAATAAACCCTGATACGGGCCGCGTTCATACATCCTTTTCTATGGCAGGAACCTCGACAGGACGACTGGCCTCCAGCGACCCTAACCTGCAAAACATCCCTATCCGTACCGAAGATGGGCGCAAAATCCGTACCGCTTTTGTGGCCGATAAAGGTCATAGCTTGTTGGCGGTTGATTACTCCCAAGTTGAGCTACGCCTTTGTGCCGAAATGGCAAATGTAACCGCCCTAAAACAAGCCTTTAAAGATGGTGTTGATATTCACGCCCTCACTGCTTCCCAAGTTTTTGGCGTACCGCTTGATAAAGTTGACGGTGATTTACGCCGCCAAGCCAAAGCGGTTAATTTTGGCATTATCTACGGTATCTCTGGCTGGGGTCTGGCGAAGCAACTAGATTGCGACCCAGGCGAAGCTCACCAATTCATCCGTAAATATCTGGATACGTTTCATGAAATTGAAACTTTCATGGAAGATCAAAAAGAATTTGCCCGCAAACATGAATATGTTCAAACTCTTTTTGGACGCAAATGTTACACGCCAAACATTAATGCCAAGATGCAGAATGTAAAAATGGGCGCAGAGCGCGCCGCCATTAACGCCCCCCTACAGGGCACCGCCGCCGACATCATGAAAATGGCAATGATTAAAATGCCAAGTGCCTTAAAAGCCGCCAACCTCAAAGCAAAAATGTTGCTACAAGTCCATGATGAGCTTATATTTGAAGTACCAGATACGGAGCTAGAAGAAACCAGTACCCTTGTTAAACATGTCATGGAAAAGGTCGTTACACTGGACGTGCCCCTCATCGCCGAAGCGGGATCAGGCCAGAGCTGGGCTGAAGCGCATTAAAAGAAAGAAAAGAAAAGAAAAGAAAAGAAAAAATAATGATTAAAAAATTTATTCATCATGAATCCGCCAGTGGCGTCCTCCTTATTTTTGCAGCTGCCATAGCGCTTATTCTTGATAATTCACCTTTGGCATGGGTTTACGATGGCTTCCTCGCAACCCCCATGGCGGTAGAGGTCAGCGAGCTTGTTATTCAAAAACCACTCTTACTTTGGATCAATGACGGCTTAATGGCTGTGTTCTTTTTACTAATCGGGCTGGAAATAAAACGAGAACTTATTGAAGGTGAACTCTCAAGCCCTAAAAAAGCTCTCCTGCCTTGTGTTGCCGCTATTGGTGGCTTAGTCGCCCCCGCTTTAATCTTTTATTATTTCAACCAAGATAGTCCAGAAAACTTAAAAGGATGGGGTGTTCCCGTTGCCACCGATATTGCGTTTGCGCTTGGAATATTATCTCTAGTCGGCAAACGTATACCATCTAGTTTAAAAATACTTCTCTTATCCTTGGCTATTATTGACGATATTTGCGCAGTGTTAATTATTGCTTTTTTCTATACAGAAAATCTATCTGTCATGTCTTTAGGATTGGCTGGATTTGGCCTCGCCATTGCCATTGCCTTTAACATATACGGTATAAAACGTATTACGCCTTATATTCTGATTGGTGTTTTCATGTGGGTTTGCGTTTTAAAATCTGGTGTCCACGCAACATTAGCGGGGATTGTTTTGGCTTTTACAATCCCTATCAAAACCACCGATAAAGATCTATCTCCCTTAAAACAGCTCGAACATATGCTCCACCCATGGGTGGCTTACATGATTATGCCTGTCTTTGCTTTTGCTAACGCAGGGGTGTCCTTATCTGGGTTATCACTTGCGGCATTATCAAGCTCGCTTCCGCTTGGGATTATGGCTGGGTTATTTATCGGTAAACAGGTCGGCGTCTTTGTCTTTATCGCCTTGGCTGTGCTTTTTGGAATCTGCAAACTACCCTCGGATATTAACTGGCGACATATTTACGGCTTGTCTTTGTTATGCGGTATTGGTTTCACCATGAGTTTATTTATCGGAACCCTCGCCTTTGATGACCCCGCTATGCAGGCTCAGGTGCGAATTTCCGTTCTAATAGCCTCCTCTACTGCGGCCATTGCAGGGTATTTGGTGCTCAGATTAGGAACAAAGAGTAAAGCGCAACTGGAAGCGGAAAAATAATCGTTGACATAATACCTAATATCTGTTATAACCCCCTATAATGAATAAAGGGTTTGCAAAAAGAGCATTTGATATCGTAGGCGCAAGTATTGGAATTGTAGGCGCCGCACCTATCATCCTACCTATCGCCTTTATTATGGCAGTAGACACTCGCTCCTTTCCAATTTTCAAACAAGTCCGTATGGGAAAAGACCAAAAACCCTTTACTATCTTCAAAATAAAATCAATGCGAGATACCAAAGATGAAAATGGAAATTTTCTTCCCGACAAAGATAGAGTCTCTAAATTAGGAGTATGTTTACGAAAAACTCGCTTAGATGAATTACCGCAGTTAGTAAACGTCTTAAAAGGTGATATGAGCATTGTAGGACCACGCCCCATTGCAATTTACAACGATATCGCACAAGATGTTTTCAGGCATACGGTTCGTCCAGGCTTAACTGGGATAGCCCAAATAAATAAAAAAAATATTTTAGAACGGGCACAACTGCTAAAGTTTGATCACGACTATGTAAGAAATGGTAATTTCATACTAGATATAAAATTATGCTTAAAGACACCTTTCATGTTAGTACTAAATTGGAGCGATCCGCACTATAGAGAAAGTGCACAAGCCTCGCATCACAAGCCCCAATAAATTAATCAAAATCTATAATCACCTGCGGCTAAAATTTTACCTGATCGCGCCTCTTGCGCTACAATGGCAAAGCCTGCGCTTTTTGAATCAACGATAGGATAAACCGCACGCTCTATATTCCCGCCCCGCCAAACGCCCAACGGGATATAACGGTTCACCACATGGCTATAGGTTATATTTCTGCCACGCTCCCTAACATTTTGTGGTTTTTGATACACCGCCATCCAAATTTCTGCCGCGCCATTAACCGTCCCTGCAGGGATATTAAAATCATAAACACCGCTGGCTTTGGGTTGAATTTTCACTGTGGCTACACGTTCAGACCGCCCTTTTACAATCGCGGCGGCAACGGCAGTAGTTTCATAACCAATCTCACTCATGTGACCATTAATCATCATTTGTGGAGTAAAGTGGGATTTACGACCAATCTGTTTAATATATTGGCTTTGGCGTTGCGTACAAAAAGGCTTACCGAAGCCAGCACTCGTCTTGCCAAAATAATCAACATGACACGACAGCGCAATAACACCATCAGACTTCACCAAATCACTCATATATTCATCGGCCGGCGGACAGGCAGGGCAGTTTTGTGATGAGAACAACTCAACCACCACTGGCGAAGGCTTGGTTTGTAACGGCCCTGTATAAACACCTGAAGATTCAACAAACGTGCTTTGTACTTGTGCTATGGCATTTAAAGGAACACTGAAAGGAAATAATAACAAAATAAATATAAAAATTTTCATCATGCTTACTTTATAGTATGGTTCGATTTATGACCACAACAGCTTTTATCTCTTCATCCGACTATAATTATTTTCCCATGCTTATTGAATGGGTTCATTGCATTCGCAGTTTCCCGCAAAGCGCCAATATGGATATTTGTATCCTCAATGCGGGTTTAAAACCAGATCAAATAGAGACCTTGAAGTCTGCTGGATGTATTGTCAAAGATGCTGAATGGCCGTGCGACCTTCCTGCGGCGGCCATCAAAGGCAAAGAATATTTAAAATCTTGTATCTGTCGCCCCTTTATCCCAAATTACTTTCCTGACTATGACACTTATATTTGGATGGATGCTGATACATGGATTCAAAAATGGGACGCCGTTGAAATGTTTCTGGCGGGGGCGGAAAAAAACAAAATCACCCTCACCTCTCAAGCCGATCGTGCTTACCCGCGCCAAATTCGCCTCAAATGGTTATGGCGACTCCCCAGAAAGCTAAGCGGATTTTACCTCAGTAATGCTAAAAAAGCTTTTGGCTTTAACACCGCAAAAAAGCTAGTGCCTTACAGCGTTTTACTGGCTGGTGCCTTTGCCCTGAAAAAAGACGCACCCCACTGGAAACGTTGGCAAGAATTGATGTTAAAAGCCTTAAAAAAAGGAAAAATATTCACCGCAGAACAACTCAGCCTTGGTGTGTTATGTTACTTAGAAGGGTATGAAGCCGAAGTCCTCCCTGCCTATACTCATTGGCTCTGCGAATATAAACCGCTTTGGAATGAAGACAAAAATATGTTTGTGGAACCCTATTTACCACACGAAGAAATTGGTTTCCTTCATATATCTGGTTGGGATGAAATGCGCCTTGATCGCTCTATCACAACAGATTTTCAAACCTTACAAGGTGGCACTAAAATACTTTCTTATCGTTATCAAAAATTTAATGGTGAAACATTAGAGATCATCAATGAATAAGCAAAAACTTCAATTACAAACGCGCGCGCTTAATCGTCAACTCTTCAACCCAACGGTGATCAAGCATCATCAATTTGACTGCCATATTGCCACCGCCAAACAATGCGGAACACATTGGATTAAATATATGTTGTCTTTGGTTTTGTGCAAAGTTCATGACCTTCCATACCCTGAAAATATTCGCGCCGATAGTGTCGTTGGCCACACCAAAACACCGCCTATCTATACGCATATTCCACAAATTGCTGTCACACACAGTCACCCGCATTATTTGCTACGAATTCCGCAGATCATCCAAAAATTTAACTTGCCTAAGCTTGTTGTTTTGGTCAGGGACCCCAGAGATATCCTCGTCTCTAGCTATGAAAAAACAAAAGGGTCTTACTTAAATAAAAAAGTACATGGCGATGGTAATAAGCACGTTAGTTTTTCTGATTATTTAAGAGGAGATATCAGCGGTAAAACCCGTATCGAAGATATATGGGGGCTTACATTGTTCTTTAACAGCTGGGGGCCAGT
Organism: uncultured Alphaproteobacteria bacterium; assembly: GCA_937931645.1. GTDB lineage: Bacteria > Pseudomonadota > Alphaproteobacteria > Micavibrionales > Micavibrionaceae. The sequence goes on along the minus strand of CALHAR010000008.1, from coordinate 86,659 downwards.
TTTAGACAAAAACCCAGACACAACGACACTGATTAAATATGAAGATATGATATCAAACCCCAAAGAAGTTTTAAAAAACATTTGCGCTTTTATCGGGCTTGAAAACGTAACAGATAAAATCTTGGAAGACGCCGTCGCAGAAAGCTCACGCGATAAAATGAAAAATAAAATTGATATAAACGAAGCCAAAGCCGAAAAATCCGTAAACTTAGAAACACGAAACTTTAAAGAATGGTATACCCCAGAAGATCAAAAATTTTCTGATCAAGCTTTTTCAAACCACCTAAAATATCAATTTGGTTATGACCTTAAAAATTGGAGCACATAAAAATGCAAACTTCTGACGACTATAATAAAAATTTTCTTGTTTCATGGGAAGAGATTCACCGTAATACAAAAGCCTTGGCTTGGAAGTTACTCGATAAAGGTCCCCTTGAAGGTGGTAAATGGAAGGGCATTATTGCCATTACCCGTGGCGGTATGGTTCCTGCCTGCATTATCGCGCGCGAGCTTGAAATCCTAAATATCGAAACTTTTTGCATCACTAGCTATGATGTGAAAAATCAGTCCGAAACTAAAGTCTTAAAAATGCCAAGCAGCGTTGATAAGGATGGTGATGGCTGGCTGGTCATTGATGATCTGGTCGATACGGGTAAGACTTTCGCCCTAGCCCGCGAAACACTACCCAAGGCGCATTATGCCTGTATCTACGTCAAACCAATGGGCGCGAAGCAAACTGATACCTATATTACTGAATTCTCCCAAGAAACATGGGTTCACTTCCCTTGGGACATGGAAAATCAGTATGTTACACCGTTGGCATCACAGGAGTAGATTTTGGCCCTAAAGCAGCCTTAAACGCCTCTTCATCGACTACTCCACCAATGGTCGCTCGCGCTTTAATTCTAACACCATCTAAATCCATAGAACCCTTAAGCAATTTATCGGCTAAATCTACATTAAGGTGGTAAGGTTGCTTTTCTAATGTATCGTCATCTACTTCCCCCATAAGTCTATCTGACAATAAAAAAGAGCTTGCAGTGACAGAATCACAAATTCCAAAACCCCTCAATTTAGCTCTTAACTTCGATAAACGTGCTTTAAAAGATGCTTCAGTAGAGGCCCCTAATAATTCGGTCATTGTTTTTAATGAAGCTCTTTGATTTGAACTATTAGCAAGATCAACAAATATCGCAACAATATTGGCATCACCCCGAGATAGTGCTAATTCCCGATCTAATATTTTAAGTATGCCTTGCCTTGTATCCACCTCAACACATCCATATCTGTGAGTATCAAAATTTGCTTGAATATTCATTTTCTAATTCCTATGTATTTTAAATAAAACCCAAACTAAGCAAAGTGTAAAGTTATGTCAATAAATAAATAAATTTTCTGCTTGATCTATCAACTCAATTCCCGCTATAACCCTTTCAATACCGCGTTTCTTGGCTAAATTGGCATGCCTCAGAAACGCTAAAAATTATAAAACCCTTTTACTTATCAATATGTTAGCAAGGAGATAAAAATGCCTAAAATGAAGACCAAAAGCTCTGCCAAAAAGCGTTTTCGCGTGACAGGAAAAAAGAAAGTTAAGTCCGGACAGGCCTTTACTTCCCATATGATGATGAATAAATCCAAAAAAATGAAACGTAAAGCCAACCGGACAACAACTTTGTCTGACGCTGATGCGAGGATTGTTTTGACCAACTGGCTACCTTACGCTCGTAAACAAAAGAACAAATCAAATAAAGAGCCTTATATTTCTAAGGCCCTTAGAAAACTAGCGGGAGGAACTGAATAATGTCACGCGTTAATCATGGCGTCCCATCACACGCCCGTCACACAAAAGTAATCAAAAAAGCAAAAGGCTATAGAGGCCGTCGTAAGAACTGTTACCGTACTGCGGTACAGGCTGTCGAAAAAGCAGGTCAATATGCCTATATTGGTCGTAAGCAAAAGAAACGTAATTTCCGTAGCCTATGGATCCAACGTATCAATGCTGCTGCTCGTCTTCACGGCATGACTTACTCTCGTTTCATGAACGGCATTAAATTGGCTGAAATTGAACTAGACCGTAAAGTTTTATCTGACATTGCTGTACGCGATGAAGCCGCTTTCGGCGCGATTGCAAAAACTGTTCAAGCCGCTTTGGATAAAGCAGAAAAAGCAACCGCTTAAATAACAAAGCAAGCATAGAAATTCTAAAAAGCCCTCTTCGAAGGGCTTTTTTTTATATCTTTATTCTATATAGTCTCCCCCATGACGAACCCCATGACGAACCCCATGACGAACCGTAACCACCTTGCTGTATTTGACTGGAACTCCACACTTTATGACGATGCCGAAGCCTCTTATCACGCAACTAATGATTGCTTGGCTTTTTTCAACATACCGCCAATAAGTTTTGAAAAACAGCAAGAAATCTTCAGCTTCCCTCTTATTCACTTCTACCAAAGGGCTGGCGTTGCGGCAGATGACTATCTGAAAAACACACAACAAGTCAGTGATATATTTCACAGCACCTATAACAAGTTAAAGAAGAATTGCGCTCTTATGAAGGGCGCAATTGACTGTCTGGATTGGCTACATACTCACAATGTGACCTGTATAATCTTAAGTAATATGGGTCAAGAAACCCTTGAGTTAGATACACAACGTTTAGGCGTCGCAGATTATTTTGAAACCATATCTGGCAATGCCGACCCCGCCACCATCATCAACGGCACTAACAAATATGAACGCCTGCACGATTACATGGATAAAAATAACTACGCCGCTGATAAAACTTTTATCATTGGCGATAGCCATGAAGAACCTGAAGTCGCTAAAAAGCTTAATATCCTTGGCATTTCTATCAGTGGCGGTCTGTTATCACCCGCGCGCCTCGAAAAATACAAAAAAGACTACATCATAGATAATCTAGCCGAACTTCCTACAATCTTAAATAAAGAGTGGGAGCTAGGCATTAAAACGTAAAGCAGCTAACCTTTCAGGCGTATATTTATGAGAAACAACACGCTCTTGCGGGGCGTTATGATGTGCTTCTACCGCCTTGTCCAACAACCCAAACATCACTTGTGTTAATGCTGCTCTAGGGGGAATAGAATCTTGATAATATTGCATGTTTGTAATAAACAAAACATTTGTAATGGCCGTATTAATATCTTGAGGCGTAATAGCATCATCGCCAAAATAACGCGTAGAAAAGCTTAAGGACATTTTAAGTATATCATTATCAGGTAGAGATTCGATTCTCTCATCTAACAACACAAGAAACCTATTACGGATCAATAAACTATCAGAAGGCTTTAGTGTTTTACCAATCGCAGTCTTAAAAAAATCATTATTTAAAGAGTGGCCGCCAGTGATTAAATCTAAATCAAATTCTTTTCCTTGTTCTGCATCATTAAAAATTGACTGAAGTGTTTTATCATCACCAAGCAGTTTTTTAGTACCTTGTAAAAGATTACTCCAATACGTTTTTTGCGCTTCATTCATACAAGAAGAAACTGGCATACCGTAAAAACCATCCATGATAGTAGAAAATAAAAAATCTCGCTTAATCTCAAATGAAGTGTCTATCTTTGTCGCAGTCATACTCATAATTTATTGTCCTTTTACTTTATAAGACGTGTAACTAACAACCAAAACCCTTTATGTCAACAGAACGATTATAAAAACTCTTCGCATCTCCGTTTCTCCGTGTTAAAACCTTCTTTATGACTGATGTAAATAAACTTAAAACCGAATTAACCGAAATAGTTGCCGCCGCCAACGACCTTATAACCCTTGAATCTGCACGGGTGCAGGCTCTTGGTAAAAAAGGTAAAATCACCGCCCTAATGAAAACATTGGGTGGTATGGATCCTGAAGAACGCAAAACTACAGGGGCCGCGCTCAATATGCTCAAAGATGAAATTGCTGAGCTAATCGCGACCCAAGAACGCGCCCTTAAAAAACAAGATTTAGAACAGCGCCTCGCGACTGAAACTATTGATGTGTCCTTACCGATACGCCCAGAAAGCAAAGGAAAAATTCACCCTATTAGTCACACGATGGAGGAACTAACCGCTATTTTTTCTTCCATGGGTTTCAGTGTTGCCGAAGGGCCAGATATCGAAGATGACTGGCATAACTTCACTGCTCTAAACTTTCCACCAGGACACCCAGCGCGTGAAATGCACGACACATTTTACCTGCCTGATGATCCAGAAGAACAGGGCGAAGCTGCCAAAAAATTACTGCGTACGCATACATCGACCGTTCAAATTCGGGCGATGCAGGATAAAGGTGCGCCTATAAAAATTATTGTTATGGGGCGGACATACCGCTCTGACTATGATATCACCCACACCCCAATGTTCCATCAATGCGAAGGTTTATATATTGATAAGAACGTCAATATGGGGCACCTCAAAGGCTGCCTCATGGATTTTGTCCGCGCTTATTTTGAAGTCGATAATCTCCCTGTTCAATTCCGCCCCAGCTTCTTCCCCTTTACGGAGCCAAGCGCGGAAATGGATATTGGATGTTCACGTAAAGATGGTGGCCTGAAAATTGGCGCTGGCGAAGACTGGCTCGAGATTTTAGGCTGCGGTATGGTGCACCCTAATGTTATTAAAAATTGTGGGTTAGACCCTGATGAATATCAAGGCTTTGCTTTTGGTATGGGGATTGAGCGCATCGCGATGTTAAAATATGGTATTCCTGACCTACGCACTTTCTTTGAAAGTGATGTCCGTTGGTTAGACCATTACGGCTTTGATCCGCTTGACCGCCCTAACCGCGCAACAGGTTCTTAAATTCATGCCGATAAATCTACGGATTCGTTCTCTTGAGCGCAAAGATTATGAGAGTTGGCTCCCTTTATGGCAGGCTAATTGTCTTGATCAAATCTCAGATGATGTCACGGCAGAAACTTGGCGACGCCTCACCAATCCAAAAGAGCATGTTCACGGTCTTGGTATATTTAATGACGATAACAACCAAGCTAAGGGTAACAACCAAGAGCTTCTTGGTATCCTGCATTACATTTTGCACCCGACCACGGGTTTTAAAGAATATGCCTGCTACATGCAGGACTTATACATTGATGAAACCGCCCGCCGTCAAGGGCTGGCTAAACGCCTAGTTTGGGAGCTGGAATCTATTGGTAAAGCAGAAAAATGGGCGCGTATTTACTGGTTTGCAGAAAAAAATAATATGGCCGTCCAAAATTTATATAAAAACCTTGGAATCTCCATAGATTTCAGCTTACATATGCTCCTAACACAAGAATAAATTTAAGGGTCAACCCCCAATGGTGGAACATGCCTATACACGGGCGGTAAGGTCGTTGGTGCGCCTGAAGTTGCACCACTAAATCCTTTTTCTAATAAACCAACAGCGCCATCAAGCCCTTGTCCTGATACATTCACACGCTCACTAAAATCCCACTCTTGGGTTCCACCGAACTCACCTAAAGATGTATCTTCATCACGCGCAGGTTCACCATAGTACTTCGTCATAAAGTCATTGGTAGTTCGCACTACTTCTGCTTCTCTAGAAAGAACGTTATGTAAGTACGGCTCATAATCATGTTGTAAGTCTAAATGCTGAAGTTCATGAAATAACACTCTTTGAATAGATAGATCATGGTGCTCCCCTGTCTCGGGGCTGTGATATTTAAAATTACTATCTTCTGTCCCTATCACAAGCGTCCGTTCTTCAGTACCATCGTCCAATGAATTTAAATCAATCTTAGTGAAACCACCTTCATTGTTTAATATTGGTATTTTTCCATCAGGAAACTGGGCTGCAACACGTTGCAATAATGCCGCCCCTTCAGGGGTTGCTGCAATCTCTTCTAACCCTCTTTCTATCAAAGCAAGCTTATCATCTTGCAAGGTTGATGTTTCTGGATCTAAACGGTCAGACAAACGTAATGGGATATCAAAAGAAACATAATCTCTAAAATCAATCACTATCGATATCCCTTCTCTTAAACCTTTATTACAAAACAATATTTATAATATTGCCTTATCTTAAATCAAAAATGCTAATTTTCTCTTAAAAAGGTAGGAAATTCATTGTAAATCAGTGGTTTCTTGACTAAATAATAGAAGATAAAAGTAAAGGCTAAAGACATGAAATTTACACTTGGTTGGCTCAAAGAGCATTTAGACACAGATAAAAGCTTAAATGAAATCACCGATAAGCTCACCGCTTTGGGGTTAGAGCTTGAGGGCGTTGAAGACCCAACCGAGAAATTCGCCCCGTTTAAGGCCGCGCATGTTGTCAGTGCTGATCCACATCCTGATGCAGATCGTTTACGGGTTTGTATTGTTGATACAGGCTCTGAAAAGATCCAAGTTGTTTGCGGCGCGCCCAATGCCAAGGCAGGCATGATGGGTATTTTCGCTCCCAATGGCGCGTACATCCCTGGTACAGACATGACACTGAAGAAGGGAAAAATTCGGGGACAGGAATCAAATGGTATGTTGGTTTCTGAACGTGAAATGGGGCTATCTGATGAGCATGATGGGATTATCGAGCTACCTGAAGGTACGGCTATCGGTACGCCTTTCATAGATATTTATAACCTTAATGACCCCGTGATTGATATCGCCCTCACCCCTGACCGCCCAGATTGCGCGGGTGTCTGCGGTATTGCCCGTGACCTTGCTGCCGCAGGTATGGGAACACTTAAACCCCTTGATAGCACCGCCGTTAAAGGCAATGGCGACTCTCCCATTGGTGTTCATATCGACTCGACTGAACAATGCCCACTCTTCATTGGTCGTTTAATTAAGAATATTGAAAATAAGGAATCACCCGCTTGGATGCAAAACCGTCTTAAAGCCATCGGCCTACGTCCGATATCTGCGCTTGTCGATATCACCAACTATGTCACCCATGACCTTTGTCGCCCGCTTCATGTTTATGATGCAGATTTGTTAAAAGGTGACATCACCGTACGTCTTTCTAAAAAAGGAGAGAGCTTCGATGCGCTGAACGATAAAACATACACCACCGATGAGGGCGTAACCGTCATCACTGATGACAGCGGCTTGCTCGGTCTTGGTGGGATTGTCGGCGGCGTGTCTACGGGCTGTACCGAAACCACCAAAAATGTTTTTGTTGAATCAGCTTATTTTGACCCCTACGCCACAGCCAAAACAGGCCGCGCACTACAGATTGATAGTGACGCCCGTTACCGCTTTGACCGCGGTGTTGATCCTGAATTCACCATGACAGGCATTGAAATCGCCACGACGCTCATCATGGATATTTGTGGCACGGATAAAACTGATCCGTGCGATGTTATCAAAGCAGGTGAAACACCAACATGGAAACGTGAGATTGATTTTGACTATGCGTACACTAAAAAATTATCAGGCATGGATATCCCAGAAGCAAAGCAGAAAGAGATTCTTGAAGGCCTTGGCTTCACAGTAAACGGTCATAAAATTACGCCACCTTCTTGGCGTCCTGATGTTTACCTTGATGGCGGTAAAGCCGACATCGTTGAAGAAATTATCCGTGTTGTTGGCTATGATAAAATTGAGGCAATATCTGTACGTTCTGATAACGCCATTGCCGATGGAGCAGAAACCCCACAAATCACCAGTGTACGTCTTGCGCGCAATGCCTTGGCCGCCCGTGGCCTGAATGAATGTATCACATGGTCTTTTATGCCCCGCAGCCTCGCCGCACATTTCGGCCAAGATGGTACGGCGGATAAAGCCCTAACGCTCAGCAACCCAATCAGTAATGACCTTGACCAGATGCGCCCTTCTATTTTAGGTAATCTGATTACCGCCGCCAGCACCAACGCCGATAAAGGCAATGGCGACACTAAACTTTTTGAAGTTGGACCTGTCTTCCCGTCGGCCAAACCAGATGGGCAACGCACCGTTGCGACAGGGTTACGTTTTGGCGCGCTTGGCCCGCGTCATTGGTCAAGCGAAAGCACAAACACCGCTCGTAAGAATGATATTTATGATGCCAAGGCCGATGCTCTTGCCGCTTTAGAAGCCGCAGGCGCACCAACGGCCACCTTGCAAACTGCGCGTGAAGCCTCAGAATATTTTCACCCTGGGCGGTCTGGCGTTTTAAAAATGGGCAATAAGCCCCTCGCGCAATTTGGTGAAATTCACCCCGCAATTTTAGATGATATGGGTATTAAGGCCAACATTGTTGGCTTTGAAGTTTTCCTCAATAATATTCCAAAGAAGAAAAAGAAAGGACCGGCAAAACCGCTCCTTAAAAATTCGCAATTCCAACCGTTAAGCCGTGACTTTGCGTTTATCGTTGATGAAAATGTCGAAGCCGAAGCCATCATACGCGCCGCCAAAGGCGCAGAACGGAATTTAATTACTGATATTTCCGTCTTTGATATTTACCAAGGCAAAGGCGTTGAAGACGGTAAAAAATCTGTCGCCATTAACGTCGTTATCCAACCTGTAAAGGCCACCTTGACCGACCCAGAAATTGAAGGACTGTGTAAAAGCATCATCGATGCCGTGTCCTCAAAAACAGGTGCGGTTCTACGTGGATAGATTAGTCTACTTTAACCCATGGCGGTACATATTTTGCGTATCTGTTTCCTTGGTCTGGATCAGCAGGCTTAATTCTATTCTTAGAAATAGCTTCTGAAATAACTGTAGAAACAGACTGATACTCTTCTTTTTCTAAAGAAAACCTCTCTCTGAGACTACTATTACTCATATAATCTTGATCTATCCATTTTAAAATGCAGTGAAAGAAACAAGCTCTTATTCTCTCTTGCTTTGATAACTCTTTAAAGTCTTTAGGGCCAAATAAAATAACTCTCATTGAGTTTTCAGATGCTTCAAATTTAAAAGCTGGTAATTTTAATTTCTCTATTTCAATAAGTGCTTTATCCAGCCCCCCTCCTCTTTCTTCACACAATCCTAACAATCTCATTTTTGAAGCAAGTTTTTCATTTCGAGATTGCCTTTCATCAATAATTCTATCAAGATCTATTAAAGAGTTTCCAGGATTAGTAACCTCTATTCTATTAGAATAAATTTCAATTACTGGCGACGTTCCTGCAACAGTAAAATCTTGATGTATCAGAGCATTGGCAATAATTTCTCTGACAGCCGTTTCTGGATACACCATCACCATTGAACGAATACCTTTTCTATATACTTCTTCAGAAGGTAATAATTTCATTACATACTCTAAAAGCCCACTAAAGCCTACAGCATACCCTTTATCACCAACAGTTTCTCCATCTGACTTACTTTTGTTTATTCCGCTATATTTAATAACGCGTATAGATTTAGTTTCTATAGATGGAAAGTGCTTAATGCTTTTAGCTAACAAAACAGCACCTAAATTAGTAATATCATATCCTCCCTCCATATCATCTATTAAAAAACCATCTAATAATAACCTTCTAATTATTTCATTATCATCATTTGGCTTTTGTTCATTAGACAGCTTATAGAAAGTATCAATATCTATTTTTTCAATAATGTCATCTACGGTTTGATGGGGCAAAGCAATTGCATCTTCAAATTTTCTTCTATTAGTAGCCATCCATAATGACCGCTCATAAGGAGGAAAGTCTTTTAATTTTTTAATATTTTCTCCAATTCTTATATATTCGGTATTTTCAAACTTTACTGGACGGTCATATGAAGGCTCTATACATAGAATAGAAAAATATTTTCCATTTTCTTCAAAATCTAAAAATTCCATCATTAAATTAGGATTAATCATTCTATTTATCCAATTAGTGAAATTTTCATTACCCTTTTTAAGATCATTCAACCTAACATCAGTACCAACTTTTTTTAGAGTTACATCCTCTATCCCATAAACTAAAAAAGCCCTTGTTTTCCCTTCTAATATGGCTGCATTCGCACAGGCAGAAATCCACTGCCCTATCATTTCTGGCTTAACATTATTTTCTTTGAATTCGATCCATGCTGTTTCCCTTTTTTCTTTTAGTAACCTATTTAAAAGATTACACGGATCATTTGTTATAGACATTTCTTATATCCCCCTTATATCAAGATCAATAATAGAATGGATATATATATAACTCAATACAATAAATTATTGTTTTATTTCAGTTCGTTAGTGTAATTTCATAATAATATTCTTTTATCAATAAAACTACTCATCACATCAATTCATATAATAAAAAAGGAAAATATTCCTTTATTTTTTCCTCTAAAAATGCTATACTCATCTTACTGTCCGTTGCGACGCCCGTCGGTTTACCGATATGGCGTTTCTCAAACCGCGGCACCGCTTTGGGGGAGACATCCTACAGCCTTTTTTTTTGACGTCCGTCATTGCGAGCACAAATTTATTTAGGCGAAGCAATCCAGAGATTTCTCTATCACGCACTAAATTACCGCGTCGGCTTATCAGCCTCCTCACAATGACAAACAGGGTAAAACGGCGGATAGATACCCCCCACCCCCCAATTTCCGGTGAACAAACTGAGTAACTCTAATTATCTATAAAAATCAGTGAGTTATGAGGGCTCAATTTTGGCCATTTCGCGTGCTTTTGCTGCCATATCGACATTATCATCGACATCGTTTTCATCGCCATTTTCTAGTTCCTGCTCCACCACGTCTTTACGGCTCAGCTTTCCAATCATAGTTTTCGGCAGGGCGGAGTCACGAAACTCAACCCGTTTGGGAATTTCCATCGGGGATAATCGCTCGCCTAAGAATATTTTTAAATCTTCTGCGGTCAGGCTACGCCCTTCTTTGCATTTAATCCACGCCTTCACAATTTCACCACGCTGTCTGTCAGGTAGGCCAGCAACGATGGCTTCCTCAACACTCGGATGTTGGTAAATGGCTTCTTCAACATTGCGGGGATACACATTATAACCGTTGGTAATAATCATATCTTTCAGGCGGTCGACGATGAAGAAATATCCGTCTTCATCCATAATTGCGATGTCCCCTGTATGCAGACGTCCATCATCTTGCAATGTTTTGGCGTTATCTTCAGGGCGATTCCAATATCCCTTCATCACCTGCGGGCCACGCGCACACAGCTCACCGCGCTCACCAACGGGGACATGCTTCCCTGTTTCAGGATCAATAAGTTCGATAATTGTTTGCGGAAAAGGCAGGCCAATTGCTCCGGCTTTGTTTTCACCCGTCCGTGGGTTACAGCATAAAACTGGTGAGCTTTCCGTCAGGCCGTATCCTTCCACGGCGACACACCCTGTCTTGGCTTCAAACTTCGCTTTGACCTCAACGGGCAATGGCGCGCCGCCAGAAATACAATATTTAATTGATGATAAATCATATTTTTTCAGTTTCTTATTGTTGTTGATGCCATTAATAATCGCAGGAACCGCAGGGAAAACCGTCGGCTTCTTATTATGGATCAACTTCAACGTCGCATCTAACTCAAACCGTGGTAAGGCGATAATCTCCATCGCGCTTCGTACCGATACATTCATCACTGCTGTCATCGCAAACACATGGAAGAACGGTAATACGCCCAACATTCTATCTTCCGCTGGTTGACATCCCAACCACATCGTTGCTTGCTCTGTATTGGCAACAATATTGGCATGGGTCAGCATCGCACCTTTGGGCAAGCCTGTTGTTCCTCCCGTATATTGGAACAATGCCACATCTTGTTCGGGGTCAATATCAACGGGTGTATAAGATCCATCATTATCAATTAAATCTTCGTAATGGAAAATACGCCTGCTGGTTGGAATCTCAGCAAGTTCTTTAGACTTTAAATATTTGAACAAATAATTTTTTGGAAAGGGCAGAAAATCTACAAATGATGCAATGACTAACTTTTCAAGCCGTGTCTCATGCAGCATCTTGCTCATTTTCCCGTACAGCATCTCAAGATCCAGCGTGATAATGATATCGGTATCACTATCCTCAATCATATTGGACAGCTCAACCGGTGCATAAAGCGGGTTATAATTCACAACCGTCGCACCCAAACGCATCAATGCATAATAGGCGATAACAAAAAATGGGCAATTCGGTAGGAAAATTCCAACTTTCGTGCCTTTGGAAACGCCAATATCCTGTAATCCTTTCGCAAACTTACGGGTAAGCTCATTAATCTCACCCCAGTTCATTTTAGCCCCTAAGAAATCAAAAGCAGGGGCTTCAGGATAATCGGCAGCGGTTTTATCCAGCATTTCATAAACCGCGATAGATGGAATATCCGCATCCCACTTTATGTCTTTCGGATATTTTTTAATCCAAGGGTAACTTTCTTTCAACGATATATTTTTTTCATTCATAACAATGCTTTACAGTTATTTTATAATAAAATTATAATATCTTAAAATAGTTTTCATTGAAAGTACTGAAAAAGAAGAAAAAATATTGTCGTTGAGTACCAACAATATACTAGATTATCAAAAACAATTACGCTATTAATAGAATCTATTATCATATACACTAATATTAGAATTTTAAAATAAGCAAATATATATATATAAGTTTTTAAAGGTAAGAAATTGTGAATACGGAAGCATTCATCAAAGGACAGCATAATCCGGATAACGATCCTGTTATATCTACAATTAAATGGTTTAACACAACCAAAGGGTTTGGTTTTACTGTTCCTAATGACGATCCTTGCGATGCCTTTATTCATATAACAACATTGCAAGATGCTGGCATCACAGAATTAGGTGAAAATGCTGTCATTAGTTGTCACGTTGTTAAAGGGCCAAAAGGCGCGCTGGTTACGCAAGTTGAAAGCTTAATAGAAATAGGCTCAAACCCAGCTCCCATAACATTTCGCGTTGAGGTGTCCGAAGATGAAGTTTTAGAAACCATGAAGGGAACGGTAAAGTGGTACAAACCCGAAAAAGGATTTGGCTTTATTATTCCTGAAGACGGTCAGAAAGATGTTTTTGTTCATCAAACCTGTCTTGAAAAAAATGGATTAGAACTTCTTATTCCTGGACAACAAGTTGAAATGACCGTTCGTACCGTTGCCAAAGGTCGTGAAGTTTTAGAATTTACGCTAACATAATCCTTAATCTCTAGAACTCTTCAACTCTATTTTTTGAATAAACTTACTTTTCACAAAAAATGTAAAGCGCGCTATTTTTTCTCTAAACATCAAAGCACTTGGTGTCACGATCAATGTCAAAATAGTTGAAAAAGTCAAACCAAAAACAATCGCCGTTGAAAGTTGAACCCACCATTGCGTTGATGGTGCGCCATAAGAAACAGCGCGATTTACAAAATCAATATTAAGCTGTAGAACCATCGGCATAAGCCCAAGAACAGTGGTCACCGTTGTTAATAAGACTGGACGTAAGCGTTGCGCGCCCGTAATCATAATAGCATCGCGGACAGCAAGGCCGCGTTTACGGTGATTATCAAAGGTATCTATCAGAACAATATTGTTATTTACCACAATACCAGCCAACGCAATCACACCAATACCAGACATCACAATGCCAAAGGGCTGTTGTGTTACCAGCAAGCCGATCATTACACCAATAGTCGACATGACCACCGCAAACAAAATAAGAAAGGCACTATAGAAACTATTAAACTGAGTGACCAAAATAAGAGCCATCGCAAATAAAGCAATTACAAAAGCTTTCACAAGAAAATCTTGCGCTTCTTTTTGATCCTCATCTTCACCAGTAAAGTTTATTTGTACACGTGAATCAAACTGGTCTTTATTTTCTGACATCCAGTTTTTTAACATCACGACTTTATCATTAATATTAATACCATCTTTGACATTGGCTTTAATCGTAAAAATTCGGTTTTGATCAGCGCGGTTAATCGTACCAACTGCAGGTTTTGCAACTCGTTTTACAAAATTAGATATAGGAACAGATCCTTGGTTGGTTTCAATTCTAACCTTATCTAATTGATCTAATGTTCTTTGTTCTGCCGAATGACGTATAACAATATCAACATCATCATCTGAACCATCAGGCCTATAATCCGTGACTTTCAAGCCATTTGTGACCATACGCACATAATCGCCAATCAAAGAAATATCGATACCAAATTTGGAGGCTTGAGCGCGGTCAACCTGCATTTCCCATTCAATTCCGGGCAATGGGCGGCTATCTTCAATATCAATAAAGTCACTATCTGCCTGAAGGACATCAATAATGGTTTGAACAGCGCCATTCAAAACCTCAGGAAAACGGCTTCCTATTTCTATCTGCACTGCTTTACCAGAAGGGGGGCCTTCTTTTTGTTTTTGTGCCTCAATCCGCAGTCCAGCCATATCTGCTGTTCTATCTCTAATGTCTTGTAAAATATCATCAGCGCTACCACGTTGATTCCAATTTTTAAACTCAACTGTTATCTTACCAATAACGTCTGCGGCAATATCATCACCACCTTGTTCATCTTGTTGGCCTGCTTCTGTATAAAAAACTTTAATATCTTCTATATCCAAAATACGGGCTTCAACTTCTTTGACCAAAGCGTCTTGTTCATAAACAGATAAATTACCACGCGCATGGATAAGAATACTTGCCGCTTTAGGTTCAATATTAGGAAAAAATTCAATACCGCGCCCTAAGTTTCCGTACAGAATTTGCACCAAAACAAGCATGGCAACCATCGTAAGAAGAATTATACCCGGTATTTTTAAAGCAAACCTCAAAATGGATAAGTATATTTTCACAGATCCTTTTAAAGCTTTTAATTCTTCTTGAGAGGTTGCTTGTGCCAAATTTACCCCTGTTTGTGTCACTTTTTTCTTACCAAACAAACTACCCATGACAGGAACAAAAACAAGCGCAACCAACAAAGACGATCCCAAGACAGCAATTAATGTAATAGGCATATATTGCATGAACTGCCCCACGACACCTGGCCAGAACAATAAGGGTGCAAAGGCCGCCAACGTTGTTGCGGTTGAAGCAATGATAGGCCATGCCATTGTTTTTGCCGCGGCGCTGTAGGCCTCCTTACGGTCCATACCTTCACTAATGTTTCTATCTGACAGCTCTGTCACAACAATGGCACCATCAACCAACATTCCGATTGATAATATAAGACCAAACAAAACCACAACATTGACCGTCAAACCCATCATAAAGATAATCAACACACCTGATAAAAACGAAGCGGGAATTGCAATGCCAATCAAGCCAGCAGCACGCATGCCCATTGCCGCAATAACAACAATCATCACCAATAAAACGGCGCTAATCATATTATTTTGTAGGTCTGATAAACGCTCTCGAATATCATCTGATTGATCCAACGTATAAATAACGTTGACACCTTCTGGCCAATATTCCTGCTCTGCTTCCACTAAAGATTGAACGGCTTCTATTGTCTCAATAATGTTCTCACCCGTCCGTTTTACAATATTGAGAGCGACAGCACGCTCACCATTAATGCGCGCAAAGGTCTCAGGGTCTTTAAATGTTTGACGGATTTCCGCAACATCACGAACTTTAATAACAGAATCCCCAACGGTACGTAGCGGCATCTCCATGATATCAGTCGCGCTTTCAAACAAACCAGGTACTTTTACCGCAAAGCGACCAACGCCTGTATCCAAGTCACCTGCGGCAACCAAGCGGTTCGATTGTGCAAAGAACTGTAGAATATCATCACCGCGCAAACCATAGCTTTCAAGTAAAATTGGATTTACAATAATCTCAACAAGCTCTTCGCGATCACCTGCAATTTTTGCGTCTAAAACAGTACTGATACCTTCAATTTTCTCTTGAAGGTCTTGGGCAACCTTAACCAAGGCACGCTCAGAAACTTGCCCGGATAATGTCACCACCAACACAGGGAATAGACTAAAATTGACTTCCGTCACCTCTGGATCACGGTCAATCGTATCAGGCAGTTCACTTTTAGCGCGATCAACCGCCTTTTGCACATCATCAATGGCTTGATCACTATCAAACCCAGCTTGAAATTCTAAGATAACAAATCCGCCGCCCGTATAACCCGTTGATTTCAGCTTTTTTAACCCTTCAATCGAGCTTAACTCTTGCTCCATGGGGCGCAGTAATAAACGCTCTGAGTCATCAGGGGAAATACCTTCTAAAGCCATAGATACATAAAGGATAGGGATATTAATATCTGGCGATGACTCTTTAGGAATATTTTGATACGCGTATGTTCCTGCGATAAGCAAGAATATCAGGAGCGATAAGACGGTACGGCTACGCGCTAAGGCCGCTTCTATCAATGAGGACATCATAGAAAACTTTGTCCTTCACTAAAGATTGGTTTTACTTCTTGACCAGGGATAACAAATTCCTGTCCAACCGTTATCACTTGAATATTATCAGGCAGGCCGCCAACCCATAAATAGTCAGGTGTATCTTTCAAAAGTGTGACCGCTTGAAACTCAACAACATTATTACTATTCACAAGCTTAATACCCACCGTTCCATCATCGGCCAATGATAAAATAGACGGAGAAATTTTATAGGCTTTATTTTCTTTAAACGGGACAAGGATTTTCGCGGTCAAACCTTCTTTAATCGAATAATCTTCATTTGGCACTGTCAATTCCATAGAAAAAGTACGTGTTTCAAGATCTGCCGCCGCCGCAATAAAGCTCACTTTACCTGCAATTTTTTCACCATTTAGCAATATAGCATTCGCCTCATCACCCTGATGTAGGCTACCAATTTGTTTTTCGGTCAAAAAGCCACTAATTTCTATCGGGTTTAGATCCACAATTTCTAACAGTTCGCTTCCGTTAGAAACATAATCGCCAACTTCAACCATTTGATCGTTTATCACGCCGCCAAAGGGCGCTTTAATAACGATATTAGATAATTCTTCTTGAGCTTGAGTCAGTTGCGCACGAGCAGATTGAAGATTTGATTCTGTCTCTGCCAAACGAACCCGCGAGTTATAGCCTTTTTCTGTCAGTTTTTTAGAAGCATCATATTGAATTTTCCGTTGCTTTAAAATCTGCCGCGCCTCTTCAACACGCGCCGCACGATCACCCACATCTACTTTAGCCAATAGTTGACCCTTTTTCACAACATCACCTTTATTCACCTGAAGTGACGCAATTTTACCTTCTGTTTCAGCGCGGATAATAACTTGACGAGAGGCTTGCGTTCGTCCTGTCACCTCAACATCATCTTCCATGATTTGTGCGATTAAATTTTGAACACGAACTTCTGGTATTTTTTTCTGCTCTAACTCAGCTGCCGGTTCTTCAACTTGTGAAACAGTTTGCTGTGAAACAGGTTTTTCAGCATCATTTTTAACGCCACTCAATATCCATAAAGTAGCAACGACAGCGATAATCAGGGCAATAACTATTGATTTGTTCATATTTTTCAAAATTCAGGCGTTAAGTGATGCCTCCGATAAAACATGAAAACCGCTATAAAGTACAGAAAAAGCGTATGAACAAACCCTATAAGATAAAAAAAACCGCCCCAAACTGAAAGGGCGGTTAAATATCTAAGGTGGGCTAAATAACATAATAAATTATTTGATAGGTCTAACCATTAGAAGCAGTTTTTATTTCCAAATCAACTGGCGCCCCAGCGTCTGCAGTGAAGTCTTTTGCGTTTAATGTCCGCGCACGAGATGTCACCTGATAAGCAATCATCGCATGATCTTCACAATAAGGTGTCCCTTCTAATGTTGAGCAACCGCAAAAGGAAAAATCATCTCCTTGTGGGTCACCATTAGGCCAACGGCACATTCTATCGCGTAATTCTTCCATGGATAGCTGTTTACCAAGATAAATAGGCACTTTTTTAGCAGGGCGTCGTAGAGCCGCAGGCCGTTTATCATTATTTGATTTAATTTTCTTGGTATTTTGCTGAATAGGTGACACACGGCTGGATAATTTAAGGCGATGTGCCTTCCCAATAACGGCATTACGGGTTACACCTTCACCCAATTCTTTGGCAATTTCTGCAGCTGTCTTACCTTCGCCCCAAAGCTTTCTTAGTATCTCGACGCGATCATCACTCCAACTCATAGATATCTCCCCACTTTCCTATAAAACAGCGAAATGTTTATTACAGGTATTTATTGCATTTATCTTGAAAACTGAAATGACCTTAACAACGAAGTGATTCTCTGACTAGAGTCGGAAGCAATTAAAATTTCTTTATCCACAAAAACGAATTTTATATTTTATTTTAAATTATTTTTTATTGCACAAATTTACGCGTTTGGATTCAAACCCCAAATGCTATAACGCTCATCATCATCCATCCAAGTTTCACTAACCTTGACGAATAATTTCAAATGCACTGTAGTTTCAAATATTCTTTCTAATTCTGCGCGCGACTGTTGTCCTATTTTTTTAATCATAGAGCCGCCTTTACCTAAAATAATTTTTTTATGAGCTTCGCGGTTAATAAAAATAGTTTGATCTATTTTGATATCGCCATTGTCAAAATCTTCCCACTTGTCTGTTTCAACGGTCAAAGAATAGGGCAGTTCCTGATGAAGTAATTTAAACAATTTCTCACGCGTCACTTCCGCCGCCATAAGACGCATAGGCATGTCCGTCAAATGATCTTCGGGGTAATGCCACATGCCTTCAGGGACATTACCAGCCAAGTACTTCATAAAGCCCTCAACGCCGCTCCCTTTCAGGGCAGACAACATAAAAGTAGCTTCAAAATTATAGGCATCATTTAAGCTCGAAGATATATCCAGTAAGGCATCGCGCTTAATACGATCAATTTTATTTAACACTAAAATATAACGTTTTTTAGACTCTCTATCCTGATTTAAACGCTCTAAAATAAGTCGTGTAGAAGCGCCAATTTTTTTTGAGACATCAACTAGTAAAACAATAATCTCTGTATCCGCAATCCCTTCCCAGGCAGAAGCAACAATGGCACGTTCCATTTTATTTTTTTTATCTGCTTCAAAAATACCTGGTGTATCAACAAAAACAATTTGTGATTGATCTTGAATTGCAACTGCCAAGACTCTTGTACGCGTTGTTTGCGCCTTAGCAGATACAATAGAAACTTTTGTCCCAATCACTTTATTCAACAATGTTGACTTACCTGCATTGGGCTCGCCAATTAACGCAACAAATCCAAATCTCTCTTTTTGGTTTTCAATTGTCATGATTGATTAACTTTCTTGAGCATAAGGCGTGCTGACATTTTTTCAGCTTGCCGTCGTGAAGTCCCTTGCGCTTCCACAACCCCATGTCCTTCAATAGTCAAGCGTATTAAAAAAATTGGCGCATGATCAGGGCCTGATTTTTCTACTACCTCATAAACTGGTAAACCTAACCCCCGTGCCTGCACCCATTCTTGCAACTCTGTTTTAGGGTCTTGAGGGGCGGTTTTTAAAGTCGTGATATTATCACCCCATAATTTTAAAATCACTTTCTGCGCCGCATCATACCCACCATCGCAATAAATTGCCCCCAATAGAGACTCAACGACATCCGCAATAATATTCTCATTTAAATTTCCGCCTGAAATACGTTCAGACTCTGATAAAATAATAAACTCACCAATATTATATTGTTGCCCAATAACGGTGCATGTCACGCCCTGAACCAAGGCTGTATGACGTTTGGCCAGCCCACCTTCATTTTCATCACGAAACGCCTCAAAAAGCGCATCGGCAATAACAAGCCCTAAGACCCTATCACCCAAAAACTCTAATCGTTGATAATTATAGGTATCATTAGTACTGGAGTGCGTTAACGCACATTCTAAAAGATGGCGGTCTTTAAAATTATAACCGATTATCTCTTCTAATTTTTTGAAAGATGGCGCACTCATTTAAGGTGTGGCTTCTTTAGGGCGCACAGGGCCAATCAAGTCAAACATACGGTGAAAACGCATTGTACCTGGCCATGATAAAGGATTAAATATCTGAGCTTCCTCACTAACGGAGAAGAACAAAATCTCTGCTCGGCCAACAAAGTTCTCAAAAGGAACAAACCCTACCAACGAAGACACACGGCTATCTGAGGAATTATCACGATTATCACCCATCACAAAATAATGACCGTCAGGGACTGTATATTCTATTGTGTTATCAAGTTCTTCATTGTCACTTTCTTCGTAAATTCTATGGATAATTCCACCAGGCAAGGTTTCGATATACTCCGTGACAGGTCTTCTGATTAAGTCTGTGTTGTCATCACTTTGAACCAGCCCAACAACTTCACGCTCCACAATCTCCCCATTAATATATAAGCGCCCGTGAACCATCTGCACAGTTTCACCCGGTAAACCAACAATACGCTTAATATAGTCAATAGAAGGGTTAGTCGGCAGTCTAAAAACAGCCACATCACCACGCTTTGGTTTTTCTGCCATCATCCGTCCTTCAAAATCGGCCGCACCAAAAGGAAAGGAATACTTACTATATCCATAGGCAGGCTTACTCACAAACAGGTAATCCCCAACCAACAAGGTCGGCAACATAGAGCCAGAGGGAATATTAAAAGGTTCATACAAGAATGTACGTATAATAAGAGCCAATAAAACTGCAATAATCGCCGTTTTAGCAAATTCACTTATTTCATTTTTTTCCATTAAAGGCACATCACTCCCCGCATCAAGCGGTTTGGCCTTAGGGTTTGCCTTTAAAGGGTTCTCATTTAAAGAGTTTTTGTTATTTTGTGTCATGACAACAAGATGTATCCGAAATATCCCTTAAAAACCAGCCTGAAATGCGTAATTTATTCGTTAAATAACCTCAATTATCACTTGCGCTTGGGCATAAGGCGGCTCATCGGTCATTGAAAGGTGAATAGAGGCGGTTTGCCCTGCCTGACAGGATTTCTCCACCAGTTCAAGCGCTTTACCCGATATGGTCATAACAGGCTTTCCCAAAACATCATTCTTGATCTCTAAATCCTTCATCGCCACACCGTTTTGAAACCCAGTTCCCAACGCTTTGGCACAGGCCTCTTTAGCCGCAAAGCGTTTTGCCAGACTTAAGGCACGCTTTTCTAAGCTATTAAATTGCTGAATGTAAGAGGCCTCATATGGCGTGAAGTATTTTTCAATAAAGCGCGCTTCATGCTCTCCCATTAACTTTTGGATACGCCGTACATCGACCAGATCTATACCAGTTCCTATAATCATTTATTTTTGCGCTCTTTTCTTTCATGGCGGTGGTCAATAATTGTATGAACCCTATTTCTAACAACACGGCGCGAGGCTCGCCCTGCCGTAATCATATAATAAAAGCCATAATAAAACAAAGGGTAGGTAAATATCGTCATCAGATAACCACCGACCACAGTAGGCAGTAACACCTTATTTAGATACTGATTACTATATTGCAATCTTATGCGTGCTATGGGGTATTCTTAAGATACGATATTTATAATAAATAACGACTCTTTTAAACCCCATCATCGGCCATATAAAATTCTTAATTTTTAATAGTAAAGATTGCTTTTCTTGCCTCTTAAAAATCATAAAATTTAATCAGCCCGTAACGTTAACTCTTGGCGCGATCAACAGATGTAATCTCTGGCGTTGCACGCAAGGCGGCAATAACATTATTTAAGTGTTTTGTGTCTTTGACATACACATCAATCAAAATATCCCAGAAATCTAACGAACGATTAATAATTTTAAGATTCACAATATTTCCACCATTTTTCCCTATAACCGTTGATACGGCGCCCAGACCCCCAGCCTGATTAAGAAAAGTAACATTAAGACGCCCAACATGTGATTCTGGAGAGTCACCTTCATCCCCCCATGACACATCAATCCAGCGTTCTGGCGTATCTGCAAAGGTCTCTAACGTATCACAATCAATCGTATGAACTGTTACCCCCTTACCTGTCGTAACAATACCGACAATCCGGTCCCCAGGCAAAGGGTGGCAACACCGCGCAAAATGGACAGCCATACCAGGGATAAGCCCTTTAATAGGCATTGATTTATTAGAATCTGTTGCACGGGCGATCGCATAATCTTGAATCCCTTCGCTCGGCACCTTAACCGTTTCCGTCTTATGGGCAGGGAAAACAGTCTTAAAAACATCACGCGCTGCAAAATGACCTGAGCCTATATTGGCATAAATATCATCGGCTTCATCGACACGCATTTGTTTAATAATACCCGTGACGGCTTTTTCAGTAAATTCATATTCTTCCAGTTGAAATACTTTCTTCAACATCGCTTTACCTAAGATCACATACTCGCTTCGTTGCTGTAATCTTATAAACTTTTTAATATGAGAGCGCGCCTTACCTGTGACAACAAACCTTTCCCATGCTGGCGAAGGGGTTTGGGTTTTAGAGGTAATAATGTCGACTTGGTCTCCATTTACCAGTTTGGTATTCAAAGGCGCAATACGTCCACTAACTTTCGCACCCACACATTTATCACCCACATCAGAATGAACCGCATAAGCAAAATCAACAGGTGTTGCCCCATTCGGAAGCTCTATTAAATCTCCCTTGGGAGAAAATACAAAAACTTTATCCTGAAATAATTCTAACTTTGTGTTTTCTAAAAAGTCTTCGGGACGCTGATCTTGCTCCAAAATATCGAGAAGCTCACGCAACCAACGATATTGTTTGATATCTTTGATATCGACTTTTTTACTGCCTTCTTTATAAGCCCAATGCGCGGCAACCCCTAAATCAGCTTCACGGTGCATTTCCTCTGTCCGGATTTGAATCTCAATACGCTGTTTTTCTGGCCCTAAGACTGTTGTATGGATTGACCTGTAACCGTTCGGCTTTGGCGTTGAGATGAAGTCTTTAAACCGCCCAGGAACCGTTGGATAGGTAGAATGAAGCACGCCCAATGTATGGTAACACTCACTAAGGTCATCCACCACAATACGGAACGCCATAATGTCCGAAAGCTGTTCAAAAGTAACATTTTTACGCTGCATTTTTTTCCAAATGGAATAACGCGTTTTTTCTCGCCCAGAAACTTCACCCTTAATACCCTCTTTGGCAATCACACCTTCAAGATGCTTTATAATTTTTTTAACAACATCACCGCCTTCTTTACGCAAGAAAGAAAGACGATTGGTGATTGATTCTTGGGCTTCAGGGTTAAGATAACTAAATGATAAATCAGAGAGTTCCTCTTTAACCTGATGGATACCGATACGCTCTGCGAGGGGAGCATAAATATCTAACGTTTCACGAGAAATACGCGCTGTTTTATCAGGCCTATCTTTAAAGTGATGCAGTGTCCGCATATTATGCAGACGGTCAGATAACTTAACAAGTAACACACGAATATCTTCAGACATCGCCAATAGTAATTTTCTAAAATTTTCGGCCTGCTTGCCTTCAAAACTCTGGCTTTCAATCTTATTTAACTTACTCACTCCATTAACAAGGTCTGCAACCTCTTCACTGAATTTTTCCTTCAACTCATCATACGTCGCCGACGTATCTTCAAGGGTATCGTGCAAAATAGCCGTCATAATAGTGGCTGTATCCATCTTCATATCCGCCAAGATAGAAGCCACCTCAACAGGGTGCGTATAATAAGGCTCACCCGAAACACGTGTTTGGCCTTCATGCTTTTCTTTCGCATATTCATAAGATTGCGTCACCAGATCTTCATCCAAATCAGGCGTATAAAGTTTCATCTGTTTGATAAGGTCTTGAAATGGGGTATCGGTGGTCAAAAGTAAGTATCCTCAATATTTAATACGAGTAAATTATAATATAACCAAACTAACATGATTAAAGGGTAAAGCCAATTTGAAAGCAGGGCAGCCAATCATAAAAAGCGTAATCAAAACACCAAAAAAAGGCCGGATAAACCGGCCATTTTCTTTAAGATGTAAAAATAGATTTAGCTTGCTGGCGTTTCTTCAGGCGTACCACCCGCTAAATCCGCTAAGCTTGACTGCTCTTCTTCTGAATCAGTTGCAGCAGCAGGTTCTGCGGCAGTACCATCAGCATCATTCATGGCACTCCACTCTGCTTCACCTTCCATCATATCAATCACGTCTTCACCATCATCATCAATGGCAATCACACGTTGATTATTACGGATAAGATCTTCTTTTAACTCATCTACATCTACTGTTTCTTCTGCAATCTCGCGCAGCGCTACAACAGGGTTTTTATCATTATCGCGATCAATCGTCATCGGCGCACCAGACCCAATTTTACGAGCGCGTTGAGACGAAACCATCACAAGCTCAAAACGGTTTAAAACTTTATCAATGCAATCTTCTACGGTTACGCGTGCCATTATTTTTCGCCTTATTTTTTATGAAGTCATGTCAATAAGCGCCGTTTATAAGACATTGGGTTAAAAACTGCAAGAAAAACTATTGGCTGAAAGCTTCCTTTTTCGTGTTTTTAATGGCAATTTAGCCTATGAATAAAAGCCAAAACCCCATAAGCCCTGATAATACCTGCCAGCTATGCCCCCGTTTGGCTGAGTTTAGGGCAAATAATAGGGTTAAATTCCCTGATAAGTTCAATGCCCCCGTCCCGTCTTTTGGATCAAAAGATGCTGAACTGCTTATTGTCGGTTTAGCCCCTGGCCTAAAAGGCGCAAATTTCAGCGGCCGCCCCTTCACAGGTGACTTTGCAGGAGAACTACTTTACAGCACCCTAATTAAATATGGCTTTGCAACGGGTGAATTTAAAGCGCGACCTGATGATGGGCTAAAGCTCGTTAATTGCCAGATCACCAACGCCGTTCGTTGTGTACCACCAGAAAACAAACCCTTAGGGTCAGAAATAAATACGTGCTTAGAATTTCTAAAAAACAAAATTGCCACGATGCCCAATCTCAAACTGATTGTCTCACTTGGCCTTGTCTCTCATAACGCCGTTTTAAAAGCACATGGTCATAAGTTATCTGCTTTTAAATTTGCACATAAGGCCGCGCATGAATTAAATGATGATGTTACTTTAATCGATAGTTACCATTGCTCAAAATACAACACATCAACCAAACGCCTAACAGAACCCATGTTTCATGAGATTTTCGAATTAGCGAAAAACAAGCTTTAAGTTTTATTTTTGAATTTCATTATCATCCATCTGGCGGGCTTCATCAGTCAGCATCACTGGAATACCATCACGGATAGGATATGCAAGCCCAGCTTGGTCAGATAATAATTCTTGTTTATCCGCATCATAACGAAGTGGTACTTTTGTCACGGGGCACACCAAAATTTCTAATAATTTTGCATCAATCTCTTGTGTCATATTTATATCAGCCTCTTCATATAAGCCTTAGGCACATAAACGTGCTACGGCTCCCTTTTCTTGCTCAACATTCAGGTTTTGCCTCGGATAGATCCACAATATGCGCTTTATGCCCTGTGCTTTCAATAAATTTTATGAGATCGCTAGGCTTTAAAGAAACCGTCATCGTATTTAAGAGCGGATGAAAATTAACAATATCGGTTTCCATCATGCTTTTATCTAACAATATCTGTACTTGATTATCGGTATCATTAACGATAGCAAAAGGACAAACAGAGCCTGGGCGCACCCCCAAATACTGCCATAGGCGCGCAGGTGATCCGAAAGACAGTCCCGCCGAATCAATTAAGGCAGGTAATCGCTTCATATCGATTTCTGTCGCATTTTGTAGGACAACAAGAAAGTTTTTCTTCTTTCTATCCCTTAAAAACAGATTGCGGCAAGGCGTGCCTTGAATATCAGCATCAATTTTCTGGCTCTCGGCCACCGTAAATACGGCCTCATGATGGTGTAACTCATACGGAATATTTAATGATTTCAGTATGTTAAGTAGATTTTCTGGAGATGTCGGCATATCCTCAATATCAGAACTGGTCACATCATTCATCTGCATAGTCATGCCCATCTTTTTTATAATAATGTCAGTAGGTTATAGCCAATTAAGGCGCGTTTCAAACGAAATTTGCGTCCAGCGTCACCTATATGAGAAAATAAAGTATGGAAACTGACTTAGATATTGACGCTGTACAGGAATTGGCTGTTTTAGACCCCAGCCCACCCGCAGGCTTGTCGTTATCTGGCATAACTGGGGCGCCCGATATGAACCATACCGCCAACACCCGTAGCGTTACTCCTGCCTTGAATATGAAAGGTATGAATAGATGATAAAACTTGGACAAACAGATGATGGGCGTTTAATCATAGCCTCTAATCAGCCTCTGCCTTCAAAAATAAGGCATGTTGAGTATTACCGTGAACAAAAAATATTTACCCTCGCCTTCGAAGACGAGGCCGAAGAAGATATCCTTATGCCCCTTGAAGTCAGCGACGAGGTCTCCGACATTATCAAGGGCAGCCCCGATATTATTATTGTTGCAACGCAGGATGGAGGGGAAGAGCCAAACAAATATCAATGCCCTCTGGTACAGGTCGGCGTTTAATTTAATAAATATATGTTATTTTGGCTTGATTTATTAATCAAAAACTCTATAAATCATTCTTCTACCAAAACGATTTGATCGTTATTGAGCGGGTGTAGCTCAGGGGTAGAGCGTAACCTTGCCAAGGTTAAAGCCGAGAGTTCGAATCTCTTCACCCGCTCCATTTTTCTCAGTTATTGCTGACTTCTGATTTTACGCCATTTGGCGACATTGGCGTTATGTTCTGCCAAGGTTTTGCCAAAGGCGTGGCCGCCTGTGCCATCGGCAACAAAAAAGATGTAATCATTCTTTTCTGGGTTGAGTGTGGCCGCAATGGCGGCGCGCCCTGGATTACAAATTGGCCCTGGTGGTAGGCCAGTATTTTTATAGGTATTATACGGCGAGTTCACTTGCAAATCTTTACGCAATAAACGCCGCCCCAAAGGCCCCTTGCCTTCATCTTTCATTTCACCTTTTGTCAGCGCATAAATAACCGTGGGGTCTGTTTGCAGTGCGATGCCTTTATTCAAACGGTTGATGAACACACCTGCAATACGCGCGCGCTCGGCCCCGACACCTGTTTCTTTTTCAACAATAGAGGCCAGAATAATCGCCTCTTGTTTTGTTTTAATCGGTAAATTTTTTGCTCGCTTTTCCCAAAGCTCATCAATCACCTTGGTCATAGCACTTTGCATTTGTTCTATTTTTTGACTACGCGTTTCATTTTTTGAAAATAAATATGTGTCAGGCAATAATGAGCCTTCTTTAGGAACAACGGCAATCTCCCCGCTTAAATCGTCGCGTTTATTTAAAATTTTCACAATTTGAAAGCTGGTTAAGCCTTCTGGGATAGTGATTTTACGACCAAAAACCTCACCATCTGACAGTTTTTTCATTACCTCTATCATTGGGATATGAGCGGGAAACTCATACTCACCTGCCTTAAGGCTTTTTGAAAATCTAGAGGCAATTTTAAAAATTAAATCATTAGAAATAACATTTTCGTCTTTTAACTTTTGCGCAATACCACCAACGCCCGTACCGCGTTCAATCAAAATATATTTTGTTTCAGATAACGACCCTGCGTTTAAATAATCATTCAACGACCACACAACAAGCGCGGCAACACCGATAAGAATAAAAGAAATAAAAGAGAGGAGTAAGTTTTTCATTATTGGGGATTATACCCCCAAACTAAACTTCACGTAACACCAAAGATGCGTTTGTTCCACCAAAACCAAATGAGTTTGATAGCACAGTGGTGATTGTCTTTTCTTTGGCCACTTTTGGTACCAGATCAATCCCCTGACAAGACTCAGACACATTTTCCAAGTTTAACGTTGGTGGTGCCATATTGGTTTCGATAGCTTTAATAGAATAAATTGCCTCGACTGCGCCTGCCGCACCTAATAAATGACCGATAGAAGACTTGGTTGATGACATGGAAATTTTATCCAGCGCCGGCGCAAACAAGCGTTTCACCGCCGTACATTCAATACCATCACCCACAGGGGTCGATGTTCCATGCGCATTGATGTAATCAACATCTTCTGGATTAATCCCAGCGCGGTTTAACGCCGCCTGCATCGCACGGAAACCACCATCGCCATCTGCAGCAGGGGTTGTAATATGGTGGGCATCACCAGAAAGACCATAACCAACAACTTCGGCATAAATTTTTGCACCACGCGCTTTGGCATGTTCATATTCTTCTAAAACAACAACGCCCGCCCCTTCGGCAATAACAAAACCGTCACGGCCTTCATCAAACGGACGAGACGCCGCCATTGGATCATCATTATATTGTGTAGACAACGCCCGCGCCGCCGCAAAACCGCCAACACCGAGAGGTGTCACAGCGGCTTCCGCACCGCCAGCAATCATCACATCGGCATCACCCAACATGATAAGACGCGCCGAATCTCCGATAGCATGTGCGCCCGTTGAGCAAGCCGTCACAACCGAATGGTTAGGGCCTTTAAATCCATGCTTGATAGAAATATGACCCGAGGCCAAATTAATGAGCATTGCAGGGATACAAAATGGTGATAAACGTCGAGGGCCACGCTCATGAAGCGTTATAGCACTGTCATACATGGTTGTTAGCCCACCAATACCCGCACCGACAAGAACGCCTGTGCGCATTTTTTGCTCATCGGTTTCAGGAATCCAGCCAGAATCCGCGATGGCTTCATCGGCCGCCGCCATACCGTAGATAATAAAAGGATCTATCTTGCGTTGATCTTTTGGTGGAACAAAAACATCCGCATTAAAGTCGCCGTTCGTAGGATTTTCATCAGATGTCCGAGGCACCATTCCTGCAATTTTAGAGGCATGATCAGACGCATCAAAATGCTCAATCTTACCCAGGCCGCTTTTGCTTTCTAGAATAGATTTCCAGTTATGCTCCACCCCTACACCGAGAGGTGAAACCATACCCATGCCTGTAACGACAACTCTTCTCATTATTTATATTCCTTACGAATGAAGGAAGGAAAGTAAATACCGCTTATAATTAAGCAGCATTTTCTTTAATAAAGTTAACAGCATCACCAACTGTCTGAATGTTCTCAGCAGCATCGTCAGGAATTTCAACTTTAAATTCTTCTTCAAATGCCATGACAAGCTCAACCGTATCCAGTGAATCTGCACCAAGATCATCAATGAAGCTTGCGCCTTCATTTACTTTACCTTCGTCAACACCTAAGTGCTCAACAACAATTTTCTTTACGCGGTCTGCAATATCGCTCATGGGATTTCCCTTACCTTTTTAGTTACTATTAATTTATTTTGTTTCATAAAAACTGGGCGGACTTTACCAAGCCCCCACCAATTTGCAAGTGCTTTTGCGTTTATAGCAGTAATGCGGTGAATTATATAATATTTTCAAAGTTTTAACGCCTGCCCTATGTGGATAAAATCATCAAAAACTTGTTTTGCCCCTGCACCCAATAATTTATTTTTTTGATTTTCAGAATCATGAGAAGCACCGACAAAACCAAAAACATCCATTCCTGCCGCGACCCCACCTTGCACCCCTGTTGGGCTATCTTCAATAACCAAACAACGTGATGGATCAACCTTCATTTTCTCTGCGGTATATAAAAACAAATCTGGTGCAGGTTTTGGATTTTGAACCTGTACCTTAGTAAATATCTTACTTTCGTCAAAAAACCGATCAAGCCCTGTTGCTTTTATTTCCGTCAAAACATTTTGACATTCTCCATTCGAAGCAATGCAAATAGGAAAAATTTTAGAAACAGCAATTAATAAGTCTAAAGCACCATCAATAATTTTTACATTATCTGGGATTGCCGCCCTAACACGTTCAACATACATGTCTACTATATTATCTGGGATAACGTCTCCATGTTTGTTTTTTAATTCCACAAACATTTCGTTCCAGCTACGGCCTTCAAAAAAGTTTAAACAAGCATCACGCGTATACTCCTTTAAACCCAACCCCAGAAGAATATCTGACGTGACATTATTGTTTAACGTTTCACTATCAACAAGCGTTCCATCACAATCAAAGATAATGAGATCGTAATTTTGCATTAAATCATAGCCATGCCGCCATTAACGTGAATGGTAGCCCCCGTGACATAGGCAGCTTCGTCGGAAGCCAAATAAGCCACAGCCGATGCGATTTCTGTCGGTGCGCCCATACGTCCCATTGGAATAGTACCATTGATTTTTTCTTTTTGGCCATCATCCAACGCTTCGGTCATTGCCGTTGCAATAAAGCCCGGCGCCACACAATTAACCGTGATACCGCGTGAGGCGATTTCCATTCCCATGGCTTTTGTCCAGCCCATCATGCCGGCCTTTGACGCCACATAGTTACATTGACCAGGGTTACCTGTTGTTCCAACAACAGAGGAGATATTAATGACACGGCCAAAGCGGCGTTTCATCATGCCGCGCTGACATGTTTTAGCCAGCATAAACGGCGCCGTTAAATTCACATCAAGAACTTCGTTCCATTCCTCCTCTTTCATACGCATAGAAAGGTTATCGCGTGTTAGACCTGCATTATTAACAAGGATATCAATTTGCCCCATCGCGGCCTCTGCGTCTTTCACCAGCGCGGCAATACCATCAGCATTTGATAAGTCCGCCACAATCGCATGAACGTTTGATCCCCCAGAATTATTTAGCTCAGCCACCAGCGCGTCCAGCTTTTCTTTATTACGACCAGAAATAGCAACAACCGCCCCTTGCGCATGAAGGGCTTTTGCGATTTCGCCACCAATACCACCTGTCGCGCCCGTTATCAGAGCCATTTTACCTGTTAAATCAAACATAATTTACTTCTCCTTTAATATTAAATACGCCTTTTCATCTAAACATGAAGGCCGAATGATGGCACCACCATAATGAGAAGAATAACAAATGAAAAGCGCAAGTTTTTGCCCTTGTAACCCATTGATTTGACTAGCAAATTAGAGTTACTCATTTTGTTCGCCGGAAATTAGGGGGAGGGGGTCTACCCTGCTTCATATATCTAAAAAAAACAGATAGAAAATCCTGCTTTACGATGTCTCCCGCAAAGCCGTGCTGCGGGGTAAGCGCAGACAGTAAGAACAATATAACAGAAAAACAAATGAAAGTTAAGGAATTTATTCCCTTTATGTGACGTAAATAAATTAAAAACCTACTCTTTTTTCCTTGATTTCCCCGTTATCCCCGCCTATAACACCCCTACCTCGCGCCTGTCACTAAGGCTTACGACATGCGCTAACACTTAACCCATGAGGAGAAAAATATGCCTTATTATGAAACCGTGTTTATCGCACGGCAGGATTTGAGCGAAGCTCAAGTTAAAGACCTAACCAGTGGCTATGAGAAAATTCTCACCGATGCCAAAGGTAAAATTCACAAAACAGAAAACTGGGGTCTACGTACTCTTGCTTATCGTATCAATAAGAACCGTCGTGGTCATTATGTATTGATTGAAAGTGATGTAGAAGCACCAGCAATCCATGAGATGGAGCGTCAGATGCGTTTGAACGAAGATATTCTGCGTTACATGACAACACGTCAAGATGAGCTGTCAACAGGCCCATCAATCATCATGGATAAATCATCTAAAGATACAGGTGATGAAAAGAAACCCTATAAAAAGAAGGATGCAGCATAATGGCATACGATAATAAAAGCAGTGGAAGAGGATCGTCTTCTAAACCACAAGGTGGATTTTTCCGTCGTAGTAAATCTTGCCCATTTTCTGGCGCAAATGCCCCAGAGATTGACTGGAAAGATGTTAAAACTTTGAGCCGTTATGTTTCCGAACGTGGGAAAATGGTGCCAAGCCGTATTACAAATGTTTCACCAAAGAAACAACGTAAGTTAGCGCAAGCCATTAAACGTGCGCGTTACATGGCGATGATGCCTTATCTACGTTACGACGCAGATAACCAAAGATAATTTTTTAAATAAGGAACAAAAAAATGGCTACACAAGTTATTTTACTAGAACGCATTGAAAAGCTGGGCGCGATGGGTGACATCGTGAATGTTAAACCAGGCTATGCCAGAAACTTTCTATTGCCGCAAAGCAAAGCATTGCGGGCAACCGACAGCAACATTGCATATTTTGAAACACAGAAAGCCTCATTAGAGAAACTCAATAATGAGAAAAAAGCGGCCGCGGAAAAACATGCAAAAACACTAGAAGGCTTAACAGTTACGCTTATTCGTCAAGCGGGTGAAGCGGGTCAATTATATGGATCAGTGACATCACGCGATATTGCCGAAGGTATTAACAATGTTGCAAAAGAAAAAGTTGAGCGCAACACAGTTGACCTTAACCAAAACTTTAAGGAAATCGGTTTATTTCCTGTGACAGTAACCCTGCACCCAGAAGTTAAAATTGATGTTACAATCAATATTGCACGTACTGAAGACGAAGCGAAAATTCAGCTGAAATCTGGTAAGGCAGTTATTTCTGATGATCAGGCAGAGGCAGAAGAACGTGCCGCCGCCCGTGCGCAAGCAGAAGAAAAAGCAAAAGAAGCCTTGATGGATGAAGATGCATTAGCGTCTGAAAAAGAAGCAGAAGCCAAAGCCGCAGAAAAAGCGGTTGAAGACGAAGCGAAAGCCGCCGCGAAAGCAGAGGCCAAAGCCGCGAAGAAATCTGCTGCCCCTGCTGAAGAAGCAGAAGGTGACGCCGAAACTGAAGCGGTTGAAGCAAGTGCAGAAACAGAGGCCAGCGAAGAAGCGAAAGCGGAATAAACCCTCTGTTTAAAATAAGAACAACAAAGAACCCGTCATAATGGCGGGTTTTTTATTACTTCTCCCCGCTATCCACAGGGGCAAGAGTGCAATTAAATTCCCTTTTTTATATGGCTTGTGGCATAACCTATAGATGAATTCAGATATAGCCCCATTCCCTGCGGATACCACCGTCGCCAACGCCAATGACGGTAGACATCAAGCCCAAGAATTGCCACATAACTTTGAGGCAGAGCAAGGCTTGCTCGGTATGTTACTGATTGATAATAACCACCTTGAAAAAGTAAATGACTTTTTACGTCCGAAACATTTTTCACACCCCAGCCATCAAAATATTTTTAGCACGATCGAAAAAATGATTGAGCGTGGTTTAGAAGCCAAACACACCACCCTAAAAGATTATTTTGAAAAAGATGAAGGATTAGAGTCCGTTGGGGGCGCGCAATATTTATCGGAACTGGCCAATGAAGTGCCACTGCTGAATAACATTCATGACTATGCCAGTACAATTTACGACCGTTATTTGCGCCGTGAAATTATTCGTATGAACCAAGAGATTAATAGTGAAGCGTTTAATTTTAATATTGAAAAAAACGCCGGACAGATTATTGAACAAGCCGAAAGTCAGCTTTTCTCCCTGTCTGAAAGTGGTGTCAGTCAAGGTGGTTTTCAGACTTTACGGGATTCCGTTATAACCGCGATTGAAATTGCAGAGAAAGCCTATAAGTCCGATGGCCATGTCACAGGGATTACGACAGGCCTGACCGACCTCGACCATAAATTAGGGGGCTTGCATAACTCAGACCTACTTATTCTGGCGGCGCGACCATCCATGGGAAAGACATCCTTGGCGGTGAACGTTGCCTATAACGCCGCCCGTGCCTACGCCGAAAGCGGTGGACAGCAAGGTGGAATTGTCGGGTTCTTCAGTCTTGAGATGTCAGCAGACCAATTAGCGACACGTATTATATCTGACGTATCGGGGATTAGTGGGGATGATATCCGTAAAGGAAATATCAAAGAAACAGATTTTAGAAAGTTTGTTGAAGCCAGTCAGAAGCTCGCCCAAGTGCCGCTTCATATTGATGACACACCTGCCCTATCCATTGGTGCGGTACGGACAAGGGCGCGGCGTTTAAAACGTCAATATGGGTTAGATATGCTGGTGATTGACTATCTTCAATTACTTCAAGGATCAGGATCAGCGCAGAGTGCAGGAAACCGTGTGTTAGAAATTTCAGAAATCACCCGCGGTTTAAAAGCCATTGCGAAGGAGCTTAATATCCCTGTCATCGCCCTATCACAGCTGAGCCGTGCGGTTGAACAACGTGAAGATAAACGCCCTATGTTATCAGACCTTCGTGAGTCAGGGTCGATTGAGCAAGATTCGGATGTTGTGATGTTTATTTACCGCCGCGAATATTACCTATCACGTGAAGAACCAGAGAAAAAAGCGGGCGAAGATGATGGCAAGTTCAATGACCGTTATGCCCAATGGCAGCAAGATTTAAGTGATTGTAACAACGTAGCCGATGTCATTGTGGCCAAGCAACGTCACGGTCCTATTGGCTCGATTAGTCTACACTTCGAAGCCAGCATTACACGCTTTGGCGATTTAGAAAAAAAATATGAATAGAGTTTCTTAGTGTAAGGTCACAGGGAAAAGGTCATTAATGCGAATAGCATCGACCGCTGTTTCATACGAATCCATCAATGAAATTTGTGACCCATCCGCCGCATAAACCGCGTAGCTGTTACCCTCTTGAGTTTCAAGAGTTTCTAAACGACGAATATAGGCAACCTGATTAAGCCCCACATCAAGAAAATCTTGTAGTGAGAGCTCTTTTAACAAATCTGATGTGTCTTCTTGATTAATATCCATTTTGACTACCCTTTATATAAATTCATTATAGCGCATAAAAGATAAAGAAGGACTTAAAATTTATTTATTCTTAGATTTAGCCCCATCTGTCTCAACATCAATAGCCTGAGCCGAGCGTAAAGCGCCATTATCTAAAGCAGGCTTGCCAGAGATTTCGATT
This sequence comes from uncultured Alphaproteobacteria bacterium, assembly GCA_937931645.1. Taxonomy (GTDB): domain Bacteria; phylum Pseudomonadota; class Alphaproteobacteria; order Micavibrionales; family Micavibrionaceae. The sequence continues at coordinate 52,120 of CALHAR010000008.1, read as the reverse complement.
TTACGCGCCGTACTTTCTGGCTCTAATCTTTCCATCTCAATATGCAGCAAACCGTTATCGATAGAGGCACCGCGCACTTCTATACCATCGGCGAGGACAAAGCTACGCTGGAATTGACGGGCGGCAATACCGCGGTGAAGATATAGACGGTTATCATCATCATCTTTTTGGTGTCCGCGAATAATCAGTTGATTTTTTTCTACCTCAACCTCTAAATCATCCATCGTAAAACCAGCAACAGCCAAGGTTATACGTAGGCCATTTTCATTGACCTGTTCAATATTGTAAGGGGGGTAACCTTCAGACGCAGATTTGCGTAAGCGGTTAAAGGTTTCTTCAAAATGATCAAAGCCCAGAAACATTGGGCTATCAAATAGTGATAGTCTTGCGTTCATGTTATTCTCCTCAAGTGAGCAAGTTACATATATAGAGAGCCATCATACGGATAAACCCGAAGAGGCTCATTTTAAAAGGCCTGCTTAAGCAGCACCTTTATTGGCATTATTATAAGAAATTTAAGATTAAAATTCAAGAATTATAGCTAAAAGCCTTACTCAGTCTTGCTCAGGCTTGATTAACCTGACTTCACAGCCTGATTTTTAATGAATTTACGGCCACAATAATGGCACGCCGCATAGTCACGCCCATCAAAACTATACCAAACTTGGGGGTGCCCTAAAGGCCCGCCGCCGCCATCACAAACAACTTGATCAACATCATCGGCTACATTAATAACCTCTGTGGGTTTAACAGTGCCAGTTTTTGATAGTTTTTGAGGTTTTTGTGTCATTTTCTATGCTTTTTATTGGTAGAGTCTTATAATTAATTATATCCTTAAGGTGACATGGAACCCCTGTCTCGTGCAAGTATCAAAAAGCGTTATATCACTATGAAAACCCCTTTTATATTAATAGATAATGTTGCCACCAAAGGCCGCGAAGAAAAATTCACCACAATCGAAATAGACGTAAGTAAAATCGTTACAGGGTGGAAAGCATCCGTTTACAGCTTTGAATGGTTGTTACCGAATGGGCAGGTTAAGCCACCAGCAGAGTTAAGTGAAAGCCACGCCAAACAATTTAAAGATGTTGAGGCAAGCTATGCAGATGGTACGCCAATGGAGCGCCCCGTTTTAGGACTGGGTATGTTGGATAATGTTGAGATTGGGTCAAAAAAAGAAGTACTTTTAACCCTCCATAGCTTAGGCGTTCCTAAAATGGAGGTGCATATACCGACCTCTTGTTTAAAAGATTTTGAGCCCTTTATGTGATAGAATGAATGTGATGAGCACTCATACAAAAAAATCAACAATAAGACAAAATGAAAGCGGTGTTGTTTTTGTCTATATTTTACTGGCCATTGCCCTGTTCGCCGCGCTTAGCTATGCCGTATCAGACAATAAAGGCGGCAGTACAAATATTTTTACCGATGAGCAAGCCAGGTTAGCCGCGCAGGAAATTATCGATTACGGGAACAACGTTGCGAACGCCGTACAGAAATTAAGATTACGCGGTTGTAGCGAGACTGAGATTAGTTTTCAAAATAATGTTGTTTCAGGATATAACAATGGTACCAATACAACCTGCCAAGTTTTTCATGAAGATGGAGGGAATATTAATTTTCCTACTTTTAATGAAACAAGTTACGATCTCAATGCACCAGTGATTGACCGAATTAGTTTTAACGGTGACAATCAAATCATAGATAATGGAAGTGGAGATAGTGAGTTAATTTTTTTCAACTCAGCCATTAAACAAAATATCTGCGAAAATATTAATAATATATTACATGATAATCAGGCCGCCTTTACAGGGGGGGATATCACCGTAGGATCAACAAAATTTACAGGATCTTATAGCGGGTCACCAGACACTATGTGCGGAGGAAGCGCCGACTCAACGACGACAGGCTGTTGCCATGAAACCGTTGGCTGTGGCGGTGGTGGTGAGTGTTATCATTTTTATCAAGTTCTTTTGGCACGGTAACTATATTTTCTGCCAGGTTGTACCATCACGGGTATCTTTAATTTCTATGCTCATTGATAAAAGCTCATCACGAATTTCATCGGAGCGAGCGTAATCTTTATTATCTTTTGCTTCCATACGTTCCGCTATTAACATTTCAATCTTTGTAACGTCTTCTTCTGAAACACCATCATCATCACCGCCAAACCAATCTGAAGGGGATTGTTGTAAAACGCCTAATAAATTACCGGCAGCAAGAAGTGCGTTTTTTAAGGCCGCGCCCTGTTTTTCTTTTAACAATTTATGAAGTTCCGCCAGAACCAAGGGCGTATTTAAGTCATCATATAATGCATTCAAAATTTCAGCAGGGACTTCTTGCGCCACAACGTTAACATCGACATCAACATCTTGTAACTCTTCTAATTTTTTATAGAGCTTATCCAATAAAGTTTTATTTTGATGAAGGGCTTGCTCGCTCCAATCTAACGGTTGACGATAATGGGCGCTTAACAACGTAAGCCGAATAACCTCACCGTCATATTTTTTGATAGCATCATGAACAAGCAAGAAATTGCCCAAAGACTTTGACATCTTTTCGCCCTCGACCGTCACAAAACCATTATGCAACCAATATTTAGAAAAGCTGTTTGGCTCATTCGCTTTATCATTGGCGCAACAGCTTTGTGCAATTTCATTTTCATGATGAGGAAATTTTAAATCCGCCCCACCGCCATGAATATCAAATGGTAAGCCCAAATGTTTTTCCGCCATTGCCGAACATTCAATATGCCAGCCAGGACGACCAAAACCGAAAGGGGATTCCCAACCCGGTTGATCTAACGTACTGGGTTTCCACAAGACAAAATCGGCAGGATCACGTTTATAAGGCGCGACCTCAACCCGCGCCCCAGCGACTTGCTCATCGCGGCTTCGCCCTGATAACACGCCATAAGATGGATCGGACGGAACATTAAACAAGACATGCCCTTCTGCTTCATACGCATGTCCGCGCGCAATTAAGGCTTCAATCTGGGTAATCATTTCTTGTATATGGTCAGTCGCTTTGGGTTGAATATCAGGTAAATTCACCCCTAATGAGGCCATATCATCATTATAAATTTTGGTGTATTTTTCAGTGATTTCAGCAATAGGAACGCCCGCTTTCTCCGCCGCAACCATAATTTTATCTTCGACATCGGTAATGTTAGATACGTACGTTACCTTTGGGTATGAATGCCGTAACAACCGCGCCCACTGGTCAAAAACAACCGCCATGCGCGCGTTTCCAATATGGGCATAATTATAAACTGTAGGGCCACAAGCGTACATCCGTACGTGTTTATCATCTATAGGGACAAAGTCTTCTTTTTGACGGCTGAGTGAGTTATAAAATCTGATCATGGTGTGTTTTATCGGTAATCTCTCGAAAGTGCTTTTATATCTTGAGTTATAAGCATTTTTCCGTCATATAGAAAGCGCAAATAACAGATAATTTAGAGCATAAACATCATGAGTGTAGAAAAGTTCACCCCTAAAGAAAACCGTCCCAGCCGAGACGAAGCCGAAAAAGCAGTTGAAACTTTATTAAGGTGGGTAGGCGAAGATGCAACACGTGAGGGTTTACGCGAAACCCCAGCCCGTTATATCCGTGCTTTTGAAGAACATTTTGCAGGCTATAACCAAGATCCAGCCGCAGAGCTGTCAAAAATATTCGAAGATATTGAACATTATGACGATATCGTTTTGGTTAAAGATATTGATTTTGTGTCCCATTGCGAACATCACATCGCCCCTATCATTGGGAAAGCCTATGTGGCGTACTGGCCTGATAAAAAAGTTGTCGGGATTAGTAAACTGGCGCGGATTGTTGATATCTATGCCAAACGTTTAACAAGCCAAGAAAAAATGACGCGGAGTATCGCCAATATTATAACCGATACGTTAGAGCCAAAAGGATGCGCAGTTATGATTGACGCCAACCACCAATGTATGAGTACACGCGGCGTTGCCAAAGCGCATTCATCAACCGTAACCAACCATTTTACAGGTGTGTTTAAAGAAGACGCGGAAGTCAGAGGACGCTTTATGGAGATGATAAAATAAATGATTTTTGAACTGCCCAAATGGTATGACCTGCACGTCCATTTTAGACAGGGCGATTCAATGGCTGATTACATTCAAGACCATTTAAACATGGGATGTTGCGGTGCATTGGCGATGCCTAATACCAAACCACCCGTTTCACATGTCCATGGTAAAAATACCGAAGAATATTGGACGGTTGAAAGTTACCTAAAAGACATGGAATCCGCAGGGAGTAAGGCGTTTGACGATATCATAGCGCCGCTTTATTTAACAAATGCCACCACTAAAGACATGATTATTGAAGGCACGAAAAGCGGTATTTTACGCGCCTGTAAATATTATCCACCACACGGCACAACCAACAGCGAGCATGGCGCAGGATTAGACACATATATCAATAATGGTGTATTCGCCGCCATGAGTGACGCCGGTATTGTCTTGAACATTCACGGTGAAGAACATGGCCTCTCTGGCGAAGAATATTTTGGAGAACAAAGTAATGCCGAAGATTCTTTTTATAAAAACCATATGCCACAATTGGTAGAAAAATTTCCAAATTTAAAAATTGTGTGTGAGCATATTACAACAAAAACTGCCGTCGATTTTGTAAAAAATTCAGGTAACAATATTGCCGCCACAATCACCCCACAACATCTTCTTTATACAGTCGCAGATTTACTACAAGGATTAAAATACCATCTTTATTGTTTGCCATTAGTGAAGTTTGAAAAAGATAGAACGGCGTTATTAGAGGCCGCAAAATCAGGCAACGTAAAATTCTTTGCTGGTACAGATAGTGCGCCGCACACAACAAAAGCCACCGCGTGTGGGTGCGCCGCCGGGTGTTACACAGGCGGTATTGCGCCGCAACTTTATGCCGATGCGTTTAATTTAAATGAAGATAATTTTGACGAATTTAAAAAATTTCTCTGCCTGAATGGCCCTCAATTTTATGGTATTCCTGTATCAAATAAAACTTTCACATTGACCAAAAAACCAAGCCAGCCCAGTGTTGCAAGCGGTGCTATCCCGCTACATATAGGTCTTGGTCAAAAGAACCTCGCCTGGACATTGACGTTATGACATGGTTAATTGCGGGACTGATTGCACCTTTTTTATGGGCTATTACAAATATTGTAGACCAAGTTGTCATTCGTAAGCACTACAAGAATAACACCTTGCTAATTATGACCATCAGTGGGTTTGTATCTATATTTCCACTGATAGGGATTACGCTATATAACCCTACTGTTTTTCTAATTGATCCCGTCACGGCATTTTTATTTCTTTTTGGTGCTATCATAAGTTTTGCAGGGTATTACACTTATTTCAAAGCAATGGAAATGGACGAGGCTAGTAATGCCATACCTGTTTTCCAGCTTATTCCTATTTTTGTTTTTACTTCTGCCTATTTCATTTTAAAAGAAACCATTAACTTTCAACAAGGCTTAGGGGCCAGCATCGTTTTAATAGCGGCAATAAGTTTGAACATAAACTTTGAAACTAAAAAAATTAATTGGAAGACTATATATTTAATGGGATTTTGTGCTGTCATCCTTGCTGGCGTCACTTTATTGGACAGATTTCTCTTGCAAGAAACCGATTGGCTAACAGCGATGGCGTGGAAAGCATTAGGATATTTTTTGTTCTTTTTAGGGGTCTGTATAGTTCATAAAGATACCCGAGAACTAACAATAAATAGATTAAAAAAACCATTATCCTATGGCCTACCTTTAATGTTCTTAATAGAGTGTTTTGCCTTTACTGGCGAAGCTATGTTTATTTTATCCTTGGAGATAGCGCCTATAGCAGGTTTCGTATCAACCTTAACTGGCTTTCAAGGGGTTTACGTCCTATTTTTAGGGTATATAGGGTACAAATTTTTACCTGATTTTTTTCAAAAACCAAAACAAGGCTTTCATTTGGTGTTTCATCTACTATGTTTAAGTGTCATGCTTATTGGCCTCTACCTCATTTATTAACATGTTCGATCTGACACCTGAAAATATAGCTTTCGGTTTTATTATTCTATTCATCAGCATGATAATCATGTTGATCTTCACAAAGCAGAAAACTCGCTACCCCTATTTTGCGCGGGACTTTTTATTAACTAAGGCCGAACAAAAATTTTATGGTGTTTTAAAAGCCGTTGTTAAAAATAAATATGATATTGCGTGTAAGGTTCGCCTTGCCGATATTATTAATTGTAGCGATGTGAATTGGCGACGCGGCTATGGCCCCAAAATATCATCAAAGCATATTGATTTTGTTTTGTTTGATACACGATCCAGCGCCATTGTGCTGGCTATTGAGTTGGATGATAAGTCGCACGATAGGCCAGCACGGCAAAAACGTGATGTCTTCGTCAACAACGCCATGAAAGCAGCAGGCGTAACTTTGCTTCGTGTTCGCGTGGATTGGGGGTATGATATGGCAAAATTAGATAAAGATATTACCCTTGCTCTTAAAAGTTAAATAAAGATAAAACTAACAAACAAACCCCCAATCTAATTTTTTAAGATTCTACCCTTCGCAAGCGAAGGTAGAAGGGGGTATGATATAGCAAAATTAGATAAAGATATTACCCTTGCTCTTAAAAGTTAAATAAAGATAAAACTATAAAAGCAAACCCCCAATCTAATTTTTTAAGATTCTACTCTTCGCAAGCGAAGGTAGAAGGGAGTATGATATGGCGAAATTAGATAAAGATATTACCCTTGCTCTTAAAAGTTAAATAAAGATAAAACTAACAAACAAACCCCCAATCTAATTTTTTAAGATTCTACCCTTCGCAAGCGAAGGTAGAAGGGGGTATGATATGGCAAAATTAGATAAAGATATTACCCTTGCTCTAAAAAAAGGAAATAAGGATTAAAAAAAATGTCACACGATGAAACAGACACCCTGAATATAAAATTTGATGAGACCGGCTTAATTGCCGCTATCGCCCAAGATTCCACAACAAAAGAAGTCCTTATGTTGGCATGGATGAATAAAGAGGCCTTTGATAAAACTTTAGAAACAGGACAAGCACATTACTGGAGTAGGTCTCGACAAGAGCTATGGCATAAAGGAGCGACAAGCGGTGCAACGCAGCATGTTCAAGAAATACGTATTGATTGCGATCAAGATGCTATCGTCATGCTTATTGACCAAAAAGGGTCAGGTGCCTGTCACACAGGGCGGAAGAGTTGCTTTTACCGCATGGTAGAATCACAAGATAAGCTTATTTTTGTAGATCCTATTTCTAAATAGATAAAATTTTATTTAAATTCTATTTTATGTTAAAAATCTTTTTATTTCAATATTTTAGCAAATCAAGCTATAGTCTTTATCGTCACTTCGACATTTGAATTAAACACCTTATTAACTGTTTTCGATTAAGATAAAGAGTAAATTTTTGACTGGATCTTAAAATCCTAAATAAATTAATGCACAATAATCGGGGAAATAATTGTTTGCAAAAAAGAATATATCGCCAGATATCGCTTCCATCGATAGGTTGGACATCATGAAGCCTGTTGAGAACCAAGAGGCTGCTTTGAATGGTAAAAGCTTGCTGAGCTCTTTAAATAAGTCTTCATCACATATCTGGAAAAGCCGCCTCAGTTGGCGTATTGCGGCTGTTGTGTTTTTAACCATTCTGACGGTTCAAGTCGCTATACTGACTTTAACAATCCGGCAAGAAGAAACCAAACTCTTAAGTGACATTAAAGAAGTTGCACGCTCCGCTATTGCGCCTGTCATTGAAAATAATGTTGGTTTTTTACAATCTCCTATATCTGATAATAAAGCCCGTAACATCATAACCACAACTATTGTGAATGGTATAACCGTTTATTCAATGGATTATCTTTTGCTGGGGCATTATGGCGAACCGTCTACCATAAGCATCACAAATGAAGATAGCCTTGCAAAAACATACCGTTCAGGCGATGGCGCGTCTTATGAGGTTATTTTTAGACCCGATGATTTAAGAAGATCTTATATTATTGTTGCAAGATTAAATTCTGAAAAAGTCAGTAATCTGGTTATAAACTATGTTATTGAAACAATAACCATCATGCTATTGCTGTCTTTGTTTGTCACAACTGTTTTAATGATTGCATTAGGGCATTGGTTATTAGAGCCTATATTATTTATGCGTGATAACTTAATCTTAGCGCAACAAAACCCTGAGAACCCAAAAATTCCTAAAAGTCCTTTTAATGCCAGCGATGAAATTGGTAGTGCCATTACAATGGCGCAAAGCCTGATAAAACAAAATGCAGAGAACATGCAGCAAGTGCGCTCTGCGGCGGAAGATAAAATTCATAAACTTGCTTATTTTGATCAATTAACGGGATTGCCAAATAGAATATTATTTACTCAAAAGCTAACAGAGCAGGCTTTTACAAGTGACAATAAAAGTAACAAAGAGTTTGCTGTTGTTACGCTAGATTTAGATCACTTTAAAGATATTAACGATTCAATGGGGCATAGCGTCGGTGATGCCATTTTACGCGGTGTCGCCAAACGCCTGCGTAGTAACTTACCTGAAGATGCCGTAGTTGCCCGTGTTGATGCCGACGAGTTTGCCGTTACAATGCCTTTAAATAGCGATTTAAAAACTGCGCGTGATGTTGGAGCAAAAGTAGCAAAAATTATAAACGGTGAGCATTTTAAAGTTTATAATGAATCTTTCCAGATTAGGACATCTATTGGGGTGGCGACTTACCCAAAAGATGGTACCGACCCGAACACTGTTTTAAAACATGCCGACATTGCCCTTAACCGTGCAAAAGAAGAAGGGCGTGACCGTATCCGTGAATATTCAGAAGATTTTGACCGTGCCGTTCAGCAACGCTTCCAGCTTCTAAGAGATTTAAGAGATGCGCTAGAAAATGAAGATTTAACAATATTCTACCAACCGCAGTTTGATTTGAAGAGTGGTAAAATTATCGGTGCAGAAGCCCTTATCCGTTGGTGGAAAAAAGATAACAGCAAAGAAGGCGGTGCCTTTATATCTCCAGCAGAGTTTATCCCTATTGCCGAACAATCTGGTTTGATTGTTCCTATTGGCGAATGGGTTTTGAAAGAAGCCTGTACCACTGCAAAAACTTGGCATGAGCAAGGAAAAAATATCCGTATTGCGGTTAATGTATCTGGCGCACAGTTCTACCAAAGTGATTTGGTGGCTTATACGGCAAAGACTTTAAAAGAGACAGGCGTTAAACCAGAATTGTTAGAATTAGAAGTAACTGAGAGTATCTTTATGGACGATATTTCCATTGCTGTTGAAACATTAAACAAGCTTCATAAGTTAGGCGTAGAGTTAGCCATTGATGATTTTGGAACAGGGTATTCTTCCCTATCCTACCTACGTCAGTTTAATATTGACCGTTTAAAAATTGATCAATCCTTTATCCGTAATGCGCTGAATAATGCAGATGATGCGGCCATCACCAGAACAATTATTAGTTTAGGGCATTCATTGAATTTACAAGTGATTGCCGAAGGTGTGGAAACAAAGGATCATGAAAAATTCTTAATAGAGCATGGCTGTGATGAAGTTCAAGGATTTCGTTATTCTAAAGCGGTTCCAAAAGAAGAGTTCCAAAAGTTTGTCGATGATTATAGTGGCAATCTGGATAGTTTTAATTCCTAATCTTTTCTTGCAGTCAAAAGACCAAACGCCTATAAAATCCTTATGAAATTCTCTTCCTATAAAGCCCGTGCCTTAAAAGGGTCACCTGTTATTCCAGGGGATAAATCTATCTCTCACCGTTCCCTAATGTTTGGAGGTATAGCCATTGGCGAAACCGTTATTCATGGTCTTTTAGAGGGTGAAGATGTCATCAATACAGCCGACGCAATGCGCGCCATGGGCGCGGATATACAATGTGGTGAAGACGGTATTTGGCGTTGTCACGGTGTTGGTATTGGTGGCCTGCAAGAGCCTGATGATGTTTTAGAGATGGGTAATAGCGGGACATCAACGCGACTGTTGATGGGCTTAGTTGGTGGACACAATATCACCGCGACGTTTAGCGGCGATGCCTCACTCAATAAACGTCCAATGGGACGCGTTATTAAACCCCTTGAACAAATGGGCGCAAAAATTAAAGCGCAGGACGGTGGAAAATTGCCACTAACAATCACGGGACCTGAAAGCACCTTACCTATTGAATATAAATTGCCCGTTGCCTCCGCGCAGGTAAAATCTTGTGTTATGCTTGCCGGCCTATCGGCTATGGGGAAAACATCCGTCATTGAAACAACCCCAACACGTGACCATACCGAAAACATGCTGCGTGCCTTTGGTGTTCCTGTTGAGGTTGAAGACCTGCAAGACGGCGCACAACGCGTCACCGTAACGGGGCAAGTTGATCTAAAAGGCACGACAGTACATGTGCCAAGCGACCCGAGTTCTGCCGCCTTCCCGACCGTCGCGGCGCTTATCTGCGAAGGGTCGCACATTGAGATGAAAAATATTCTGATGAATGACCGCCGTAATGGAATTTACACAACATTTATTGAAATGGGCGCAGACATTGAATTTAAAAATGAGCGCATAGAATCTGGCGAACAAGTAGCAGATTTAATTGTAAAAGGATCTGGTGTCTTAAAAGCTATTGATGTTCCTGCCTCACGCGTACCAAGCATGATTGATGAATTTCCTATTCTCGCCGTTGCCGCCACCTGCGCCGAGGGCACAACAACCATGACAGGATTGGAAGAACTACGCGTTAAAGAAAGCGATAGATTACTTATGATGTACCAAGGGTTGAAAGCCTGCGGTGTAGATTTAGAAATGGGTGAGGATAGCCTCACTATCCATGGTACAGGTAACGCCCCCAAAGGTGGCGCAGAAATTAAAACCGCACTTGACCACCGTATAGCGATGAGTTTTCTAGTGTTGGGTATGGTAACATCTGACCCTGTGACGATTGATGACGTCGCCCCTATAAAAACCAGCTTTCCAAACTTCATTGATTTGATGAAGGAGCTAGGCGGGAACATGATGGCTAAGAATGACTGACACGCAAAAAATAGTGATAGCAATAGATGGCCCCGCCGCGAGCGGTAAGGGATCATTGGCGCGTACCTTAGCGGCGCAATTTGGCTATGACTTTCTTGATACAGGCGCACTTTATCGCCGTGTTGCCCTAAAATGCATTGAAAATGATATAAAACCAGAAGAAATAGACAAAATTACTACCGTTTCAGCAGATTTAAGCCAAAATTTACACGAAAAATACGATGATAGCACCCTTAGGAACGATAAAATTGGCGATATGGCGTCAATAGTCGCGCAAATACCGCAAATTAGGCGTAATTTAGATGATTTTCAGCGTAATTTTGCCAAAAGCGCAAAAAAAGGGGCTGTTTTAGACGGGCGGGATATTGGAACCGTCATCTGCCCCGAGGCAGATATTAAGTTTTTCATTACGGCCAGTATCGAAAAAAGGGCGGAGCGGCGCACTTTAGAGTTGCAATCACGCGGTATAGAGGCTAAACAATCCACAGTTTTGGCAGAAATGCGAGAACGGGATTTACGGGATTCAATAAGACTCAATGAGCATTTGAAACCCGACCATGATTGTCATGTGATTGATACGTCTGATATGACTCCACAGGAGGTATTAGACACAGCCACAAAAATCATCAAAGACCGTTCTTAAAATTAACATCTCCGCCAACTCTAAAAAATGAATCTATGTCGCGGGCGAAAGCCGGAAAACGTTGTCATCTTTTCATTATTTTAACTAAAAGAAAGCTAATCGACTTATCGCGTTTAAACGGATAACGAGGTTAGAAATAGGTACTATTATGGCTCAAGCAGCTAAAACTATACAAGACAGAGTAGAATCCAAGGAATTTGCCGCTCTCCTAGAGAGTTCCATGGAGCACCAAGCCCAACAAGGCTCGGTTGTTAAAGGTAGAATTATCGAAGTACAAAGTGATGCCGTCATCGTTGATGTTGGCCTCAAATCTGAAGGAAGAATTTCTCTTAGAGAATTTACCGTTCCTGGACAGGATAACGAAATTCGCGTTGGTGACGAAGTTGATGTTTTTGTTGACCGTATGGAAGACAAAAATGGCGAGACCGTTCTTTCTCGTGAAAAAGCCCGTCGTGAAGAAGCGTGGGTTGAGATGGAAATCTCTCATAAGAAAAACGAGCGCGTTACAGGTGTTATCTTTGGTCGCGTTAAGGGTGGATTTACTGTTGATTTGGGTGGAGCCGTTGCGTTCTTACCGGGATCACAAGTTGATATCCGTCCTATCCGTGACATCACCCCGTTAATGGGAACACCACAACCGTTTCTTATTCTAAAAATGGACCGTCAACGTGGAAACATAGTTGTTTCACGTCGTGCCGTTCTTGAAGAGAGCCGTGAAGAAGCAAAATCAGACTTGATGCAGAATATTGCAGAAGGGTCTGTTATTGAAGGTATTGTTAAAAACATCACAGATTATGGGGCGTTTATCGACCTTGGTGGTGTAGACGGATTGTTGCACGTCACCGATATTTCATGGAAACGTGTTAACCACCCATCAGAAGTCCTGCAAGTTGGTCAAACAGTTAATGTTCAGATCATTCGTTTTAACAAAGAAACACAGCGTATTTCATTGGGTATGAAACAACTTGAAACAGACCCATGGGAAGGCGTTACTGCCAAATACCCAATCAAAGGTGTCTTTAAAGGCCGTGTTACAAACATCACAGATTATGGGGCGTTTGTAGAACTTGAAGATGGTATTGAAGGTTTGGTTCACGTTTCTGAAATGTCATGGACAAAGAAGAACATTCACCCTGGAAAAATTATTTCTACATCGGAAGAAGTTGAAATTATGGTATTGGAAGTTGATGTTGAAAAACGTCGTATTTCCCTTGGTATTAAACAATGTCAAGAAAACCCATGGGCTGGCTTTGCTGATAAGCATAAAGTCGGTGATGAAATCGAAGGTGAAATCAACAATGTTACTGAATTTGGCCTGTTTGTAGCTGTTGATTCAGACATTGATGGTATGGTTCACATTTCTGACATTTCATGGGAAGACCAAACTGAAGATGCTTTAAAAGCTTTCAATAAAGGCGATACAGTGAAGGTTAAGATCCTTGATGTTGACCCTGAAAAGGAACGTGTTGCGCTGGGTATTAAACAGCTGACTGACGATCCATTTGAAGGAGCAATGAAAGGCATGGCCAGAGGCGCCGTTGTGACTTGTACGGTTTCTGAAGTGAAATCAATGGTTGTCGAAGTAACTGTCAATGACGGTGTTACAGGTACAATTAAGAAGGTTGACCTTTCAAGAGAGCGTTCAGAGCAACGGACAGACCGTTTTGCAGTTGGTGAAAAAGTTGATGCGAAAATCATCACTGTTGACCAGAAAAACCGTAAAGTTGGCCTATCTATCAAAGCCCGTGAGTTGGACGAGGACAAGCAAGCACTTGAAACCTTCGGTTCTACTGAATCAGGGGCGTCTCTTGGTGATATCCTTGGTGCAGCGTTAAGCAGTAAGGCTGTTGATTCTGCGTCAGATGATGCCGAAGAAAAGCCAAAAGCGAAAAAAGCGGCTAAAAAGGCGCCTGCCAAGAAGACAGCTGAGAAAGCTGAAGAAAAGGCAGACGATTCTGAAAAAGACGCTTAATACGCCTTAACTGACTAAGTATTTTTAAAAACCGCCTTTATTGTTAAGGCGGTTTTTTTATGACCAAGATAAAAAACCCTGCATTTTCAGTGTATTGGTGAATCTTTTACTTGACGATAACCCAGCAAAAGAGGCATCATTACTTATATTAAGTAATATTTAGTTTAATACTTGTTTTAACCGACATGCCTTTTTAAAGACCCATAGGGTCAAAAAGAAGAGCGGGAGTATAAAATGACCAAATCGGAGCTGATACAAAAGCTGGCAGAACGTAACCCGCATTTATTTTTGCGGGATATAGAAAAGATTGTCGAAACCGTATTTAACGAGATTTCAGACGCCCTAGCCAATGGTGACCGTGTTGAGCTTCGTGGCTTTGGTGCTTTTTCTATTAAACACCGTGATGCCCGCACAGGGCGCAACCCACGGACAGGTGAAACAGTGAATGTTGAAGCAAAACGCCTTCCTTTCTTTAAAACAGGAAAAGCGTTACGTGAGAAACTTAATGAGAAAAAAGATGACTCTCAATCACCAGAAGATGCATTTTATAACCCTTCTTCTGAATAAACTTTAAACAGATTAACCCCGCTTCACGGATTATAAATCATGGCTTTTCTTCGATGGATTATCGCATTACCCTTTATCGTGGGCGCGGTATTATTCGCCCTATCAAATTCTGAGAGCGTTTTACTTACCTACAGCCCTCTTCATGATCCCATAGAGTTCCCCTTATATTTCATCAGCTTGTCTTTTTTGGGAGCTGGGTTTTTACTCGGTGCCTTTATGGCGTGGTTTGGCATGAGTGATGTCCGCAAAGCCAGGCGCACTCTGAAGAAAGAGGTTAAGACCTTAAATAAAGATAGTGATAAATTAAAAGATAAGATTGAAAAATTAGAGTCTGATTTGGAAAAGAAAAATTTAGAAAAAGCGATGAGTGTCATTGATGTCGAACATAAACAATAACCTCCCTATAATATTTTGTGCGATTGATAAACCAGATTTAGAGTCCGCCAAAAAACTCTGCACCGAAATTTCTAAAACAGGTTTAGGACTTAAACTTGGGTTACAATTTTTCAACGCGCTTGGCCCACAAGGTGTTTTAGAAATTGAAAAATCATTTCCTAATATTCCTATATTTTTGGATTTAAAATATCACGATATTCCTAATACCGTTGCGGGCGCTATTCGTTCTATCACGTCGCAATGTAAACCAGCGTTTTTAAATGTTCATGCCGCTGGTGGGTTAGAGATGATGAAAAAAGCCAAAGAGGCTTGCCCAGCGGAAACAAAATTATTAGCCGTGACAATCCTAACCAGTTTAGATGAGCAAGCCATCAGTAAAGTGGGATATAAAGAAACCGTTAAAGAGCGCGTTGTGCAAATGGCAAAACTAACCCAAGAAGCAGGACTGGATGGTGTTGTTTGTTCTTCGCATGAAATTGAAGCCATACGCGACGTATGTGGAGATGGGTTTATCTTGATGGTGCCAGGCATTCGTCCAGAAAATAGTGATGCAGGCGATCAAAAACGGGTCATGACCCCACACAAAGCGATGAATACAGGAGCAACACATTTGGTGATTGGTCGGCCAGTTACCCAGAATGATAACCCCGCACAGGCCGCACAAGATATTTTAAATTCAATAAAATGACCACTTATAAAACTAAAGTTAAAATTTGTGGTTTGTCGGAACCAGAAACTGTTACCGCCGCCATAGAGGCTGGCACAGATTTTATTGGTTTGGTTTTTTATGAACCATCACCCCGCCACATAGAATTAGACGTTGCAAAATATTTAAGTAATTTCATTCCTGAAAAAGTGCAACTTGTTGGATTATTTGTTAATCCTGATGATATTTATTTAACGCGTATTTTAAATGAAGTGCCATTGACGATGATTCAACTACATGGTGATGAAACGCCCGCGCGCGTTACTGAAGTTAAGGAAAAATTTGGTCTGCCTGTTATGAAGGCTCTGCCCATTTCATCACAGAAAGATTTAGGGAATATAAAGCCGTATGACAATGTTGCTGATTGGTTGTTATTTGATGCTAAAGGAGAAGACCTGCCAGGGGGGAATGGGACAGCGTTCGATTGGAATATTCTGAAAAACTATCAAGGGTCTAAGCCTTGGATGCTGGCAGGAGGATTAACCCCTGATAATGTCGGTGACGCGCTTGCTCTTTTATCCCCTAACGCGGTTGATGTCTCAAGCAGTGTGGAATCTAGTAAGGGTGTTAAAGATGCCCGTAAAATTCAGGCTTTTATTTCAGCCGTAAAACAGGCATAACATAGGCCTTATGAGCACAGAACCAAATATAAAACCAAACTCACTCCGCAATGGCCCTGACGAAAAAGGTCATTTTGGACTTTATGGGGGACGCTATGTTGCCGAAACCCTCATGCCGCTTATCTTAGAGGTTGAGCAAGCATGGCATAAAGCCCGCGACGATGAAAAATTCTGGGATGAGTTTAATGGCCTAGCCCAAGATTATATTGGTCGCCCTTCTCCGCTTTATTTTGCTAAAGCCACAACGGCGCATTATGGCGGCGCAAAAATCTATTTTAAGCGCGATGAGCTGAACCATACAGGAGCGCATAAAATAAACCATTGTCTAGGACAGATTTTAGTCGCCAAGCGTATGGGGAAAAAACGTATTATTGCCGAAACGGGCGCGGGGCAACATGGGGTGGCGACTGCGACAGTATGTGCGCTATTTAACATGCCGTGTACCGTTTTTATGGGCGCAGAAGATATTGAGCGTCAAAAACCAAATGTCTTTCGTATGAAATTATTGGGCGCAGAGATTGTTCCCGTGACATCAGGGTCAGGCACGTTGAAAGATGCGATGAATGAAGCACTTCGCCATTGGGTTGCCCATGTAGAAGACACGTACTATCTGATTGGTACGGTCGCAGGGCCGCACCCATACCCAGAAATGGTAAGGGATTTCCAAAGTGTCATCGGCATGGAAACCAAAGAGCAAATGATGGCGAAAGAAGGACGCCTTCCTGATTCTTTAGTTGCCTGTATTGGCGGTGGGTCGAACGCCATGGGGCTGTTCCACCCGTTTCTTGATGATACAGACGTACAGATGTTTGGGGTTGAAGCCGGTGGTCATGGCGTTGATACGGATAAACATGCCGCCAGCCTCAATGGAGGATCAGCAGGAATTTTACATGGTATGCGTTCTTATTTCCTACAAAATGATGATGGGCAAATTACCGAAGCGCATAGCATTTCCGCAGGATTAGACTACCCCGGTATTGGCCCAGAACATGCCTATTTAAACGATATAGAACGCGTACAGTACGTGTCTGTTACCGATATGGAGGCCTTAGAAGCCTTTCAAATGCTTTCAAAGTTAGAAGGTATTATCCCCGCCTTAGAGCCGAGTCATGCCTTTGCCCATGTTATGAAGATCGCCCCTGACTTACCCAAAGATCATATCTTGGTCATGAATTTATGTGGGCGTGGTGATAAAGACATCTTCACCGTCGCCGATAAATTAGGGATGGAGATGTAATGGATGAACGATATCAATACAAAAATACCAAGTCGTAGATTAAAAAATATAAGAAATAAGTTTTCTATTAAACAACCAGATATAAATGATAAAAAAGCTTGGTTAATAATGTGGAACGATTATGCAAGCAACTCAACCTGTCCTGATATATCTATATTAGAAGCAACATGGCAAAGACTATTAAGCTCTGATGAGTCTTTCGCTGGAATTTTTCTTTTTGATGGCAATAACAATATGGCGGGCTTTATACATTACATATTACACCCTAGTATGTGGAGTTCAAGAATGCAGTGTTACGTCGAAGATGCTTATACTTTACCTGCACATAGAAAAACAGGTGGAATCACAGTTTTATATGATGAATTACTTGCACGGTCACGTAAAAATAACTGGGAAAAACTTTACTGGATGACAAAAGTAGATAATCTTTCTGCACAAAAATTTTATAACCGTATTGCAACGCGAACAGACTGGGTCAGGTATGAACGAGAATTGGATATTATGAATGAGTAGAATCAAGAAAACATTTGAAGCCCTAAATGGTGAAAAAGCGCTGAATATCTTTATAACAGCGGGATACCCTGATGCGTCCAAGAGCTTAGATATTTTGAAAAGTCTGCCGACAAGTGGCGCAGACCTTATTGAGTTGGGTATTCCTTTTACCGACCCGATGGCCGATGGTCCGACAATCCAAGATAGCTCGCTTCAAGCATTAAAAAATGGCATGAGCCTGCAAGGCACGTTAGATATGTTGACCAAATTCCGTGAAACAAATAATGAAACACCTGTTATTTTAATGGGTTATTTCAACCCAATATACGCGTATGGCTGTGACAATTTTGTCAAAGCGGCGGCGCAAGCAGGTGCGGATGGCTTGATTGTCGTCGATTTACCACCCGAAGAAGATGAAGAGTTACGCATTCCTGCCCAAGCCGCAGGGTTAGATTTCATTAAATTAGTTACCCCAACAACGATAGGTCAGCGCCTTGATACCGTCATAGAAAATGCCAGTGGGTTTTTATATTATGTTTCGATTGCCGGTGTTACAGGAACAAAAAGTGCCAATATTGATGAGGTGGGTGCCCATATTCAAACAATTAAAGAAAAAACCGACCTGCCCGTTGCCGTGGGATTTGGAATTAAAACCCCCGAAGATGCCGCGAAAATGAGCAAAATAGCCGATGCGGTTGTTGTTGGGTCGTCGATTGTAGAAAATATAAAGCAAAATCAAAGTGTTAGCGATATAGCCACCCCTTTAGCCACACAAATAACCGCCTTAAAGCAGGCGATATAGTCAAAAAAACCTGACGAACTTCCTATTAAATTATTATGAAACTCTTTGCTATCTACCCTGCTTTTACGCTAAAAAGACATGTCTAATAATGAAAGTGATTAATAATGAATTGGCTTAGTAATCTAACACTCCCTTCTATTCGCTCGTTGGTGAAAGACCAACGCGATGTCCCTGACAATTTATGGCAGAAATGTCCATCTTGCGAAGGTATGTTGTTTCAAAAAGAACTAACCGCCAATAATAATGTTTGTTATCACTGCAGCTTTCACATGCAAATTAAAGTACAGGATCGTCTGAATATTATGTTTGATGACGGCGATTTTAAAACAATCAAAAGCCCAAGCGTGCCGCATGACCCGTTAAAGTTTAAAGATAAAAAGAAATATGCCGATAGATTAAAAGACACACGCGCCAAGACAGGCGAAGACGATGCGTTAATGATTGGTGTCGGTAAAATTGGCGGGCAAAATGCGGTTATTGCCGCTTTTAATTTCTCCTTTATGGGGGGATCAATGGGAACGGCAGTTGGTGAAGGCATCATTTGCGCCGCAGAAGAAGCGATTAAAACAAAATCAGCGCTTATTATTGTTCCTGCCTCTGGTGGGGCGCGAATGCAAGAAGGTATGTTATCTTTGATGCAAATGCCACGGACAATTATTGCCGTTGATATGGTGAAAGAACAAGGCCTACCGTATATTGTGATGTTGGCGAATCCAACAACGGGCGGCGTAAGTGCGTCTTTTGCGATGGTCGGTGATATTCACATTTCTGAGCCTGGTGCGACCATTGGTTTTGCAGGACGCCGCGTGATTGAAGAAACCGTGCGCGAAACATTGCCTGATGATTTCCAAACCGCAGAATATTTATTTGAGCATGGTATGGTGGATATGGTTGTGGAACGTTCCAATTTAAATAAAGAAATCGGGAATTTACTAGACCTGCTCATGCAGCCAACGAAACCGCATGATGCGACCGAAACCACGAACGGTAAAAACAAGAAAGCCGCAAATGGTAAAGGTAAAAAAGGTAATAAACGTGTGAGTAAAGATAAAAAAATAAGCGCTGTTAGCGTAAAGTCGGCCGCAAGCGTTAAGAAAAAAGCGGCGAATAATACCGATACCGATACTGATACTGATACTGATATCAATGTCAATGCAGGCACCAACGACAAACAAGCAAAACAGAAATAATTTTTGCGTGGCAGAGCCGCTTCATAATAAAAGTAACGACCCCGCACTAGAGGCGCGCTTAGAGGAGATATTAGAGCTTCTCTACAGTTTCTATGCCCAAGGGATTGATATGTCGTTGGCGCGTGTTAAAAGATTCTTAGCACAACTAGGTAATCCCCACTTACAATTACCACCCGTCATTCATGTAGCAGGGACGAATGGTAAAGGATCAACCATTGCCATCCTGCGTAGCTTATTAGAAGCCAGCGGCAAGCGTGTCCATGTCATGACAAGCCCGCACCTTGTTCATCCAACAGAGCGTATAAGATTAGCTGGTGATTTAATTTCCACACAAAAGCTTGTTGATGTTTTAGAAGAATGTTTGGCGGTGAACCGTGCCGAACCGATTACCTTTTTTGAAATATTAACGGCGGCTTCATTCCTTGCTATGTCACGCGTACCCGCCGATTACGTTATTTTAGAAACAGGTATGGGGGGGCGTTTAGATGCCACTAATGTTGTGCCTGATCCGCTCTGCACTATTATCACCACCATTTCGAAAGATCATGAAAAATTCTTAGGGGATACGCTTCAAAAAATTGCTTTTGAAAAAGCGGGTATTATGAAGTCAGGCGTATCTTGCATTATTGGGTACCAAACAAAACAAGCACATGATGCAAGTGTAACAAAAGTTTTCCATGATGTATCCGCAAGCTTGCCCACAGAAGCAAAATTATTTCAACAGGGTGCAGAGTGGGATATTGAACCGAAAAATGAGGGTGCAATATTTACGTGGCAAGGGGAATCAGTCGTGATGAGTCAACCAAATTTAATAGGTTCCCATCAAATTTATAATTGTGGAGCAGCCCTTGCCGCATATCGCGTCATCATGGGGCACCATTTTGGTGCAAAAAATTTACCCACTGATCGTTCTAATTCTTCTGCTGTGGATCCTTTAAAGACCATTCACTGGCCAGGAAGACTTCAAAAAATCAATGACGGTGCATTCCCGTTGCGAAAATTGATGGACGATACACAAGAGCTATGGCTGGATGGCGGTCATAATGACAGTGCGGGTATGATGTTGGCGGAACAAGCCAAAATCTGGCAGGCACAAGATGATAAGCCGCTACATCTAATTGTGGCGATGGTGAACCGCAAGAACCCTGCTGATTTTTTAAAACCGCTTATCCCCTATGTAGCAAGCATTACCGTAACCAGTATTCCCAATGAGAGTAACTCCCACAGCGTCAATGATTTATATAATTTGGTAGACCCTTTAGGGTTTAAAGATTTACGTCAATCTGTAACGGTGCAACAAGCCATCACGAATATAAATGATAAAGAGGCTCGTATCTTAATAACGGGGTCGCTTTACTTTATAGGCACGGTTTTGGCTTAATTAACCCTCAATATAACCTTAACTATGCCTTTATGATGGACATTTTACATCGTAAATTCTACGGTAAGCTTAACTATTAAAGGATTACATTTATGTCTCAAAATATTGCTCTGGTTGACGATGATCGTAATATTATTGCCTCTGTTTCCATGTCTTTGGAAGCCGAAGGCTTTGAAATAAAGACCTATAATGACGGCGAAGAAGGTCTAAAAGGTATTACGGATAATCCGCCTGATTTGGTGGTATTAGACATTAAAATGCCGCGTATGGACGGCATGGAAGTATTGTCCAAGCTTCGTGAAACCTCAAACCTGCCTGTTATCTTCTTAACCTCCAAGGATGATGAGGTTGATGAGGTTATAGGGTTACGTATGGGCGCTGATGATTATATCACCAAGCCTTTCTCTCAACGTCTTCTGATTGAACGTATACGGGCGTTATTACGCCGTCAGCAGCTGCAAAATACTGAACCAAAGGCAAATTCTGAAGAAATGATCGAACGTGATGACCTTCTATTAGATGATTCGCGCCATTTATGTACATGGAAAGGAGATAAAGTGAACCTAACGGTCACTGAATATCTCTTACTGAAAGCCCTTGCCATGCGTCCTGGCCATGTAAAAAACAGAGATCAGTTGATTGATTTAGCATATGGTGAGAATATCTATGTAGATGACAGAACAATCGACAGCCACATCAAACGGGTCCGGAAAAAATTCAAAGCCGTGGACACCGATTTTAACCAAATTGAAACCCTCTATGGCATTGGCTACCGCTATAAGGAGCAATAAGCGTATCGATATAAAAAATAGTAGATTTTTTCCGCTTTTCAAACGTCATAAAATACCCGACGGACCACGTGATAACCGCCCGATAGACCAACGGTGGAGCGCGTCTTCAGAGAAGATGAGCTCGCTGACGGTACGCATATTATCAATGAATATTATCGCCATTATGATTTTAGGGGCGGGGGTTTTATATCTAGGTGAATATACAGATAGCTTAATTGAAGGGGAATTAACCTCGATTCGGGATGAGGCGCGCTTTGTCTCTGATGCTCTATCTGAAAGTGCGGTGCGCCCTGTTTTTGAAGTATCACCGATTCCTTTTAAAGACCCCCTGCAGATTGAGGTCGTTAAATCACAGCTAGCACGTGGTATGTTAGGGCGATTGGGCCAAAGTAGTAAAAGCCGAATGAGGTTATTTAATATTGAAGGTCATCTTCTGGCCGATACCGCAGAATTATCAGTCTCTTCAACCCATGTACAAAAAGAGAGTTTAGCCAGAAAAAATAGTTTGAACATTGGGTACTTATTCAACCAATCCGCAGGACGGTTTTTAGATATTATCCCGACGCAGGCAAAGTTAGATGATTTTCCAGCCAATAAAGTAGATAATATCTTTAACTTCCCTGATTCTCAAAAAGCATTAACAGGAGATACCAGCGCATCTGCATGGAAGAGAAAAGATGGGTCTATTATTTTAACGGCCGCCGTCCCCATTCAAAAAGTAAAACATGTTCTAGGGGTCGTCGTTTTAATTCGTGATGGCGCCGATTTAGAAAATAAAATTTTGGATATTCGGGTAGATGTATTCCGCGTTTTTCTTGGCTCGCTTGGTATTACTGTCATGTTATCAATTTATCTTTCTGGCCTCATCGGTAAACCTTTAAAGAAATTAGCCCTTGCCGCCGAAGCGGTGCGAATTGGGAAAGTGCGTGATATCGAAATACCCGACATGAGTAAGCGCGGAGATGAAATTGGTGAGCTGTCATTAGTTTTACGGGACATGACGCAAGCCTTGCGAGACAGGATGGATACGATTGAACGTTTCGCCGCCGATGTATCGCATGAAATTAAAAACCCGCTAACCAGCTTACGCAGCGCGGTAGAGACGGTTGGTAAAATTAAAGATGAAACTAAACGACAAAAATTGATGGATATTATTCATCATGATGTTCAACGGTTAGACCGCCTCATCAGTGATATATCCAATGCTTCACGTCTTGATGCCGAACTATCGCGCGACCAAATGGAACGCATTGATATTAGAAATTTATTATTTCAATTACGCGACGCCTATAAAAAACCAATAGAGCGTGTCGATGGTACTATTGATGCAAAAGAAAAAATAAATATTAAAATAGCCGACGATATAGAGCTTTATATTTTAGGGAACGAACAACGCCTTGCCCAAGTATTTGGTAATCTTATCAGCAATGCCTTATCTTTTATCCCTGAAGACGGGACTATTTTTATCAAGGCTGGTAAAGCCGATAACAATATCATCATATCCGTAGAAGATGACGGCCCAGGTATTCCCGATAATAAAATTGAGACTATATTTGAACGTTTTTATACCGAGCGCCCGCACGAGGATTATGGCGCGCATTCTGGTCTTGGTCTTTCTATCTCCAAACAAATTATTGATGCGCATGAAGGTGAAATTTGGGCAGAAAACAAGCGTGACGAAGATGATAAGCGTATTGGCGCGATTTTTAAAGTAAAGCTACAGGAAGCCTGATGGAGAAAGAGATATTAACCACCATCGGAATAGTATTTATGCTGGCCAGTTACGGCGTTTATCTCTATTCAATTTTCAAAGGTGACACGCGCCCGCATCCTTTTTCATGGTTTGTATGGGGACTACTTACAGCGATCATCTTTTTCGCGCAACTATCAGGTGATGCGGGTATAGGCTCACTTATTACAGCTCTATCGGCTATAATTTCGTTTTTTATTGCCATGTTAGGTTATTTAAAAAGAGGTGATATTACAATTTCATCAAGCGATAAATGGATTTTTGCTCTCTCACTGTTGGCCATACCATTATGGTACTTTACCGAAACCGCACTTTGGTCGGTCATCCTTATTACACTTATTGACGGTGCAGGATTTTATCCAACTTATCGAAAAAGTTGGCACAATCCCGATCAGGAATCTTCATTAAGTTATGTATTAGGTGGTCTTAAACACTTATTTACAATATTAGCATTAGAAAATTTATCTATAATTACAGCGTTGTTTCCTTTCTCTCTTGTACTGACTAATTTTGGTCTTATCACTCTCATATTTATTAAAAAAAGAGGACTGAAAAGTGTTTAAAAATAAATTACTTATTGTCACAGGGTTATCAGGGGCGGGGATGTCATCAGCGTTAAAAGCCTTAGAGGATAATGGCTATGAAGTGCTTGATAATTTTCCTTTGGTTCTTATTGATGATTTATTAAAAGAAAAATCAGACAAACCTATCGCGATTGGTGTTGATAGCCGTACACGGAATTTTAGTGTCGCCAAATTAAACAAGGCCGTTAAAAATTATAATGCTTATCTAGTTTTTATAACCTGTAAACATTCTATTTTACAAAAACGTTATACTGAAACGCGGCGAAAGCATCCATTGGCGCAAGATCGTCCTGTCGGTGATGGTATCACCAAAGAAGCAGAAATGATGGGGTCTTTGATCAACAAAGCGGATTTAGTTATTGATACAACCGAGCTGAATATCCACGATATGCGGCGTACGATTGAAGAAAATTTTGCGCGTGACAATGCCCAGCGCCTCGCTATAAGCCTTATATCCTTTGGGTTTCGTAATGGTGTTCCGCGCGGCGCGGATATTGTGATGGATGTGCGTTTCTTAAAAAATCCACATTGGGATAAAAAGTTAAAACCCCTTACTGGTCAGAGCAAAGAGGTTGGTGAATATATTGAAACTGATGAAAGTTTCGCGCCATTTATTGAAAATTTTCAAAATTTAATTGAGCCGTTATTAGAACGGTATAATCATGAAGGTAAGAGTTATCTGACCATTGCGATTGGATGTACAGGCGGCAAGCATAGATCCGTCTATAGCGTTGAATGCCTACAGAAATGGTTGAAAACGTTAAAGGTAAAAACCCACGTCAAACACCGTGATATGCCTGTTTAACGACTGAAATCAGCAGTTTTTACTGGTGCCGCTTCTTTCGGCAAATGTTCAGCACGACAATCTGTTACCATGTTTTCATCTGATGCCACATCTACAAAAGTTTGAAGTGTTTTAAGCATAATTTCTTGCCTCCTCACTGGCTAATCTAAATAAGGCATTTTCTTTTGAAACACCTTCTTGTTCTAATTTATAAAATAAAACTTTCATTTTATTATCTTCGTCTTTTTCAGACACAATATTGTATAAAATACGGCTTTGGGTTTCATGACCCAGTTGCATAAGGCGTTTACGGCCATTTAGCAAAGATACCAAATTAGTTACCTTCCTTTCCGCCAGCGCAATATCCTCATCTTGATCAAGAACCGTATAATCACCGACAGGAACGGCCTCTTTTTCCTCATCTTGTTTCTTTAAAATTAAGAAAGCGCGTTCATTAACGGGTGAACGTTGATACGCAAATTTCCCAATGGCCCCTTCTGCATTAAAATCTTGTGTCTGCATTGAATATCATTCCCCTAAAATTCAATAAATCCCTTGCTTTTACAGCATTAACCTCTTAATTTTTAGCGCAAATTAGTTAATAAAACGCTAAATACATAAATATAATATCAAAATTCATACGACGGAGACAAATATCATGGGCGCAGAACCAAAAAGCATCGAAAACGACTATAAAATCGCAGACATTTCATTGGCTGAATGGGGGCGCAAGGAGATTGAAATGGCAGAAATCGAAATGCCTGGCCTCATGGCTTTACGTGACGAATATGGAACGTCACAACCCTTAAAAGATGCCCGCATTGTCGGTTGTCTTCACATGACTATTCAAACCGCCGTCTTGATTGAAACATTACAAGCCTTAGGCGCAACAGTTCGTTGGAGTAGTTGTAATATCTTTTCAACCCAAGACCATGCCGCAGCCGCAGTTGCCGCAACAGGGACACCAGTCTTTGCCTGGAAAGGGCAAACGGAAGAAGAAGGTGAATGGTGTATTCACCAGACAATCAAAGGCCCAGATGGGTGGGCACCAAATATGATTTTGGATGATGGTGGTGATTTAACAACCATTATGCATGAAGATTACCCAGAAATGATGAAAGACATTAAAGGTTTATCAGAGGAAACAACGACAGGTATCCACCGTCTACAGGAAATGGTGAAAGCAGGTACATTGGTCGTTCCCGCCATTAACGTGAATGATTCAGTCACAAAGTCTAAATTTGATAACAAGTACGGATGTCGTGAGTCATTGGTAGACGCAATACGCCGTGCAACAGATGTCATGATGGCCGGTAAGGTCGCCTGTGTCGCTGGGTTTGGTGATGTTGGTAAAGGCTCTGCAGAAAGCTTAAAATCACAAGGTGTACGCGTTATGGTGACAGAAATTGACCCTATCTGTGCGCTTCAAGCCGCCATGGAAGGTTATGAAGTCACCACAATGGAAGATGCCGCAACGCGCGCCGATATTTTTGTGACAACAACAGGAAACAAAGACATCATCACCATGGATCATATGCGTGACATGAAAGATAATGCGATTGTTTGTAACATTGGTCACTTTGACAATGAAATCCAAACGGAGCCTTTGCGTAACCTGAAATGGACAAACATTAAACCACAAGTTGACCAAATTGAATTCCCTGATGGTAAGAGCATTATCTTGCTTGCCGAAGGGCGTTTGGTAAACCTAGGCTGTGCAACAGGTCATCCCTCTTTCGTGATGAGTGCGTCTTTCACCAACCAAACTTTGGCACAAATTGAGCTTTGGAATAATGCCGATAAATACGAAAATAAAGTTTACGTCTTACCAAAACATTTAGATGAAAAAGTAGCCTTGCTTCACCTTGAAAAAGTCGGCGCAACGCTATCTAAACTATCCAAAGATCAGGCCGATTATATTGGTGTTGAGCAAGAAGGTCCGTTCAAAGACGACGCCTATAGATATTAAATATGGCTTTAGAAGATTTTAAATTTCCAACTGATAACCTTTCAAAAACATTATTGTTTTTGAAAGAGGCGGGGAATTTAAAGTCAATAATAAGACAAACGTTCCTCAAAAATGAGGAACGTTTTGAAAATTCAGGCGAACATAGCTGGCACCTTATTTTAATGGCTATCTGTTTACAAAAACATGCCAATCAAAATATTAATATTGAGCGCGTGATAAAAATGTTAGCCGTGCATGATTTAGGTGAAGTTTATTATGGTGATACTTTTTTATATGCCGTAGAACGCAGTGATGCCAGCGGCGAAGAAAAAGATGCCTTACTAACATTAATAGAAAACACACCTGAAAAATTAAAAACCGAAATCACTAAGCTTTGGGTAGAGTTTGAAGCCAGTGAAACTCCTGAAGCTAAATATGCACAAAGCTTAGACCGCTTTCAACCCTTTATGGAACAGCTGGATAATGGTGGGGATTCTTGGAAACGCCATAATATTACACACAAGAAAGCCCTCGCTAAAAATAAGCATATTAGTGAAGGATCAAAAGAACTCTGGGATCTCTATCAAAATTTAGCGACACAAGCTGAAGAGAAAAGATATTTTCACCTAGAAAAGGAAGATTCGTGAATATATTACGCCTTAACTGCGATGATAAGCATGGAATTGTTGCGGCCGTGGCGACAGCCCTAAGCGACCATCAATGTAACATTGAAGAGTCAGCACAATATCACGACCCTTTATCAAAACAGTTTTATATGCGTGTGGTTTTTATACCTATAGAAAAAAACAGCTTACAGAATTTCTTTGATGATTTTAAAAACATCGCCAATGATTTTTCGATGGACTGGGAAATTTGTGACGCCAACGCCCCTGTTAAAACGGTTATCCTTGTCTCGCAATATGACCATTGTTTAAATGATTTGCTTTATAGGTGGCGTACAAATCATCTACCTATTGAAATAACGGCCGTTATTTCAAACCATCAGGATACGGAAAAATTAGTCAAGGATCATGGGTTACCATTTCACTATCTACCCGTGACAAAAGCGACCAAAAAAGAACAAGAACAACAAGTTCAAAATATTATTAATGAAACGAATAGCGAGCTGGTTGTCATGGCGCGTTACATGCAAATTTTATCAACAGAGTTTTGTGACAAACATATTGGACGCGTGATTAACATCCATCATTCTTTCTTGCCTGGGTTTAAAGGGGCAAGACCGTATAACCAAGCCTATGAGCGTGGGGTAAAGATTATCGGTGCAACGGCGCATTTTGCCACCGCAGACCTTGATGAGGGGCCAATTATTGCCCAAAATATTGAACCAATCGACCATAGCTATACCGCGAAAAAGATGGAAAGCCTTGGCCAAGATACTGAAAGCCGTGTTTTAGCCCGCAGTATTCAACTATATGCGGAGCGGCGGATTTTCCTTAAAGGACGAAGAACAATTATCCTGTAACTAATTACATGCAAAAACTTGTTCTTTTGTCTGTACGCTCTTACACTAAAGCCCATGTCAGAGGTCGTCAAACAAAAACCATTCAGTAACTTGATCGGTAATTTCACAGGATCAGGGCAACTGCGCGTTGAAAAAAACAGGTTAGAGGCTTTTTTAGCAGCTATGCCGGGTGAGTATTGCGGATTTTCAAAAGATGGTGGCATTTTATTTAGCCAAAATTTTCTGACCCTGCTTAACATTTCCAAAATCGATAGTCTCCTTGATATCCAAAACGCTTTAACGGTAAGCGATTCAGCGATGTTAGAATCTGCGTTTCACCACCTGCAAAACAGTGGAAAAGATTTCACGATAGATGTTCATATAGCCTCTAATAATAAATTTTTAAATTTATCCGGAACACGCGGTACGGCCCTAGACGAAAGTGACTATTTTAATATTATCTGGCTGAAAGATATCACCTCTGAAAAGCAGGAAATACGACAGCTTGAGCAAAATTCAACCTTAAAGTTAGACGAGATAAAAAGGTTGCAAACTGTACTAGACAACATGACAGAGGCGTTCTGGCTGAGAGATCATAACACAGAGATTATATGGGTTAATAAAGCCTATACTCAGCTGGTTAACGGTACAGCTCAATCCGTTTTACAAAACCAAGATGAGATTTTAATAAAATCTAAAGAAAAAAATGGGGTTAAAACCACCAAAGAATTAGCCAAAAACGCGTTAGAGCAAAACCAAGTTTTAAAAACGCAAGGCCATATTGTTAGTCAGGGTAAGCGCTTATTTGTTGAAATTTCTGAAACCCCTCTTGAAGGTCATAAACAAATATTAGGAATGCTGCGTGATATCACGACCGTTGAAGAAGCAAGCACAAAATATAGTCGTCACCTTAACGCCAACGAAACATTATTAGAACAATTACGGACTGCTGTAGCAATTTATAATGCTGACCAAGAGCTAGAGTTTTTTAATTCCGCCTTTGCGCAATTATGGGATTTAGAAGATCAATGGTTGAATAATGGACCAAAGCTAGGGGATGTCTTAGAAAAACTACGCGAAACACGGCGCCTGCCCGAACAAGCGGATTTTAGAAATTATAAGCAAGGGTGGCTCGATATGTTTACCCGCCTTATTGATCCGCTGGATGACATGCTGTACTTACCCGACGGCAGTGCCTTACGTATGTTAGTCATGCCGCACCCCATGGGTGGCCTCATGATGACATTTGAGGATGTAACCAGCCGTTTAGAGCTAGAGTCCTCTTACAACACGCTTATTGCCGTTCAAAAAGAAACATTGGATAATCTGGCCGAAGGAGTCGCCGTGTTTGGTGGTAACGGCAGACTCAGGCTTTATAACCCCTCCTATGCAGATCTATGGCAGCTTAACCCTGAAGATGTCGAAGGCGCACCCCATATCACAAAGCTAGCTGACCGTATGATTCTCAGATTTGATAGAGACCAACAACAGCAGAAAAAAGAGAAACTCATTGCTCATGGTATCGAACGTACGGTGCAAGAAGGACGTTTAGCTCTGTCAAACCATGTTTTATTAGAATATACGACAGTCCCCCTACCTGATGGTGGTGTACTTGTTTCATATTTTGATGTCACTGACAGCGTCAAAGTCGAAAATGCATTACGTGAAAAGAATGCGGCTTTAGAAACTGCAGAACAACTAAAAACTGACTTCCTGGTCAATGTTTCTTATCAGCTACGTACACCCTTAAATGCCATTATGGGTTTTGCCGAAATTTTAGATAATCAATATTTTGGTGACTTAAATGATAAACAACAAGAATATAGCAGCGGCATCCAAACAGCGGGGGGCAAGCTTGTACATCTCATCGATGATATTTTAGACCTATCCACCATTGAGGCGGGATATCTTGAGCTTAACTATAGTGAAATTAACGTATATGAGATGCTGACAAACCTGCACGCATTATCTCAAGAATGGGTAGCTGAAGATACAATTACAATAGAACTTGAGTGCAGGAAAACAATCGGAAATTTAGTTGCAGATGAAGATAGAGTAAGACAAGTTTTGTTAAATCTTCTGCGGAATGCGACGAAGTTCACACCAGAAGACGGAAGTATCAAGATTACTGCGAACATCATTGAAGACCACATGAACTTCGTTATATCTGACACGGGTATTGGTATTTCAGAGTCAGATTTAGAACGTGTCTTTGAACCGTTTGAGCGAGCAATCCACGAACGTCGCGCCGACATGTCACCTCACGCCTTATCGCGTGGTGCGGGTTTAGGACTCCCCCTCGTCAAAAATATTGTTGAGCTACATGGGGGAACAGTCGAGATAACCTCCGAAGAAAGCCAAGGAACATCTGTAACCTTAAAAATTCCAATGAATTTTGAAAATGAGGAAGAGGAAGATTTTGCAGAGCTTTCAGACCTTGAAGATCTCGATTAGAAACTAACTCGTAGCAGTTAACTTGGCAAACCCTTAGTCGTCGAATATTCAAAATGAAGCGGCGCGTCGGGGTTTAAACTATTATAAATATGGTGCGCGGCAAAAGCGGCCTCAGAAAACCCTGTTAAAATAAGCTTTAACTTATGATCATAAGCGGCAATGTCGCCAATAGCATATATTCCATCTATGTTGGTTTGACACGTTGTTGGGTGTACTTGTATTTGGTTTTTACCTAAATCAAGCCCCCATTCAGCGATAGGCCCCAATGATGTCGCCAAACCATAAAAAGGTAACAAGATATCAGCCTCAATAACACGTGTATTTTTCTCGTTATCGATAACTTCAACACCCGTTAAATTACCGTCATTCCCCTGTAAACCATGTAATTGGTAAGGTACGACCAGCTCTAACTTTCCTTGTTCTTGTAAATGGTACAATTTTGCGACACTTTCAGGCGCAGCGCGGAATTTATCGCGACGGTGAACGAGGTGTACGCTTTTTGCCATAGGTGCCAAAGACAGCGCCCAATCAACCGCGCTATCACCACCGCCAGCAATGACAATATTTTTTCCCTCAAAGTCTTTCTTATGGCGTACCATATAGAAAACGGAGGTGCCCTCATAAGCCGCCAACCCTTCAAGCGGCGGTTTATTCGGCCCGAAAGCTCCCGCGCCGCCGGCAATGATAATTGATTCAGCGGTAATTTCAACACCCCTAGATGTTTTTAGTTTCCATTTGCTACCTTGTCGCTCTATAAAATTGACTTGCTGGTTCAAATGATAAGTTGGCTTAAACGGAGCGGCTTGTTTTTCAAGCTGTTCAATAAAATCTGCCGCCGCAATTTCAGGAATAGCTGGAATATCAAAAATTGGTTTTTCAGGGTAAAGCGCGGTGCACTGCCCACCAATACCCTCTAGCGAATCAATCACGTGACAAGATAAACCCACCATGCCGCACTCAAAAACCGCAAATAACCCGACAGGTCCTGCGCCAATAATGGCTACATCAGTTGTGTGGTTTTGTTCTGACATCTTACCTTCTTTTTATCTTCCTTTGCATGTGCTAGTTTGCAGGATTATCTTCAAGACTATCCTATGGATATAAAGAAAAACCTGCATTTTTGAAAGAATAAAGATGAGTACATCTATTATTGAAACATTTAGCGAAGGCGAAACCAAAAATTTTGCAGCGCAATGCGCCGATAAGGCACAAAAAGGTGATGTTTTTCTTCTAAATGGCCCGTTAGGAGTAGGGAAAAGCGTATTCGCCCGCCATTTTATTCAACATTTAGCTGAGAGTGAGATTGATGTGCCAAGCCCTACCTTCACATTAGTACAAACATACGAGACCGCAAACGCTCCGATATGGCATTTTGACCTGTATCGGATTGAAGACCCCGAGGAAATATATGAGTTAGGGTGGGAGGAGGCCTTAGGCGCCGCTATCCTGTTAATTGAATGGCCGGTAAGGTTGGGACCCTTAAAACCAGACGCGTATAAAGAGATTATTATTGAACCGCTGAGTGGCGAATCGCGTAAAATAACGTTAAACCACGTTAAAGACGCTTAAAGTAGGAGAAATCATGAGTGATAAAAAACCAGTTCATGCCTTTATTCTGGCCGCCGGTAAAGGAACGCGCCTACGACCCCATACGGACGACAAACCAAAGCCAATGGTTGAAGTTGATGGCAAACCTATTTTGGAACATACGTTAGAAAAGCTGGTTAAAACGGGTATTAAGCATGTTACCATTAACTTATTTTATTTAGGGGACAGGGTAAAAAATTATTTCAAAGATTACACAGCAACCAATATTACCTTTTCTGAAGAAACTGAACTTTTAGAAACAGGCGGCGGTGTAAAATTCGCGCTTGATACCATGGAGAAAAAGCCGTTCTACCTGATTAATGGAGACGCTTTATGGACGGACAAAGAAGGTCAAAATGCCCTCGATCAGCTGGCTGAGGCGTGGAATTCTAATAAAATGGATATTTTATTATTGCTACAACCTGTCAACAAAATGTCTGTAACCAAAGGCGTTGGTGATTATAATATGGACGAAGATGGTCGCCTTACACGTACAGCCGACGGATCAGGTCAATATATGTTTACAGGTATCCGCATCACCAAGCCGAGCGTTCTGGACAACACACCAACAGGAGCTTTTTCTTTTTTAAAATGTATGGATAACGCACAAGAAGCGGGAACACTCTATGGTATAAAACATCAAGGTAAGTGGCATCATATTAGCACGCCTGACGATCTTGAAGCCGTCAATAAAGTCTTTTCTGCATCAAAAGACGTACAAGAAAAAAGGGCTTAAACAACGATATGTCACGCCCTTCTACAGCCAAAACATTTACTCTGCCACCAACCATATCTTTTACAGATATGTTAGCCAAGGGCTTGATAGAAGAAGTCGAAGACAACCCAGAAAAGCTTTCAACTTACCTTATTTTACTCCCCACTAGGCGCGCATGCAGAAACGTACAGGAAGCCTTTTTAAGGCAAAGCAAGGGAGCACCCATTATATTACCGCGCCTACACCCGATTGGTGATGTTGATGGGGAAGAGCTGTTTATCAGCGGGAGCGCATCGGACATAGAAGATATTCCACCTGCTATGCCTGCTTTAAGACGACAAATATTGCTAGCCAAGCTTATTGCTAAACTACCTAACTTTTCAAAAGGAGTGGAACAAGACATGTGCCTCGCCAGTGCGTTAGGGCAACTAATGGATCAAATCTATACTGAAAACCTAAACCTATCTGATCTACCTAACATTGTTGATCGCGAAGCCTTTGCCAATCACTGGCAAGTCACCGTCGATTTTCTTGAAATATTGAGCGTACACTGGCCACAACTTTTGGCTGAACGCGGTATGATTGATGCCGCTGATAGGCGAAATAGGCTTATTAATGCCCTTCATAAACATTGGGAAGTCAATCCTCCTGATTACCCTGTTATTGCCGCAGGGTCGACGGGGTCTATCCCCTCAACCACCAACTTATTAAAGACGATATCAACACTACCGCAAGGCTTAGTTCTCTTGCCAGGGTTGGATCAAAATATGAGTGAAACAGCGTGGAGTATGGTCGAAGAAGGCCACCCGCAAAATACGTTAAAAGAGCTTCTTACGAGCTTAGGCTGTACGCGTTCAGATGTTGCAAATTGGACTTATATGGGCGATGTTACCCCCTCCCTACAAGCACGTGAAAAGTTTATTTCTCATGTTATGTCACCGCCTGACTACACGCATGAATGGCAGAAAGTCCATCTAACAACTGAACAAAAAAGTGATTTAGAGCACTCTTTAAAGAACGTACAGCGATTAGACTGTAATACATCTCAATCCGAAGCGCAGGCCATCGCAATCTTAATGCGCGAGACCTTAGAAAATGAAGATCAGACCGCCGCGCTTATTACCCCCAATCGTTATTTAGCAAGACGTGTTGCGGCAATCTGTAAGAGGTGGGGCATAGAGGTTGATGATTCAGGCGGACAACCATTAAATGAAACACCTATTGGGGTTTACCTCAAGCTTATCATGCAGGTCATCATCGACCAAGCCGCCCCTGTTTCATTGTTGGCTCTGTTAAAGCATGATTCCTGCCAAGGCGCAGAATTTAATAACTTTCGAAGTACTGTACGTCAATTAGATATTGGTGTTCTACGCGGCCTATCCCCCTCCGCGGGGTTTGATGGATTACGCACCTGTTACGATACCAAACTCCATGATGAAAAAAATAAGAATAAACCACATCCTGAAGCTTTGGCTCTTATTAATCACTTATCTCCTTTATTAGAGCCGCTTATTGAGAAGTTCTCTAAAGGCGTACACCCCTTTTCTGAGTTGCTCAAAATGCACCTTGAAATTGCTGAAACTCTTGCCTCCACAAAGAATAAAACAGGAGATTTATTTCTATGGCAAGGCGACGCAGGTGAAGAAGCCGCGGCTTTCCTATCTGACCTACAAGGTCACGCCCAAGAGATTCCGAAATGTAGCGCACATGATTATTTAGGAATTTTAGACCATATTATGAAGACAATAAGTGTACGTCCCAAATATGGAACACACCCTAGAATCATGATTTTAGGACAATTAGAAGCCCGTATGATACAAACAGACCGTATTATCTTAGCAGGATTAAATGAAGGCAGTTGGCCACCAGACCCTGGGCATGATCCATGGATGTCACGCCCAATGCGGGTTGATTTTGGTTTGCCTAAACCTGAACGCGCCATCACATTAGCCGCACATGACTTTGTTCAAGCTTTTTGTGGTAAAGAAGTATTTTTAACCCGTGCAAATCGTGAAGACGGAACCCCATGCGTGCCCGCCCGATGGTTACAACGTATGGATACATTTTTAAAAGCAGTTAATACCAATCCTAATATTATAAGAAGCGCGCCACATTTAAACTATGTAGACCAACTAGACCAAGCAGAAGAAACGACACCGATTGAACGCCCCGCCCCCACACCACCGGCAAGTGCGCGCCCCGATTATCTATCTGTTACTAAAATTGAAACATGGATGAAAGACCCTTATTCAATTTACGCCAGTAGTATTTTAAAGCTTTACCCCCTTGATCCAATCGCAAAAGAAATTGGCGCCATGGAACGTGGTAATGTTCTGCATAAAGCGATGGAAGAATTTACAAAAAAATATCCAAAAGAGATAACTGATTCCAACGCCAATGATTTTATTCAAATAACGCGTGATGTTTTAAAAACAGAAAATTTTGATATTGCAGAATGGAATTTTTGGATGCCACGTATGGCACGTCTTTCTGATTGGTTGATACCACATGAGAAAAATTGGCGTCAAAATTCCCGCGTGGGCAAGTCTGAAGTC
This sequence comes from uncultured Alphaproteobacteria bacterium, assembly GCA_937931645.1. Classification (GTDB taxonomy): domain Bacteria; phylum Pseudomonadota; class Alphaproteobacteria; order Micavibrionales; family Micavibrionaceae. The sequence goes on along the minus strand of CALHAR010000008.1, from coordinate 16,414 downwards.
ACCGGAACAATGGCTTTAAGTGAAGGGTTAAATAGGCCCTTTACATTACGCGGCATAGCCGACCGCATAGACCATTTAAATACTGGCGGGGCGGCGCTTATTGACTATAAATCTGGCGGTGCATTTAGCCTTAAAAAAATGGAAAATGGTGGCTTGCCACAACTCCCCTTAGAGGCACTTATCCTTACTGAAGGCGGTTTTGCGAAAGACGGAGTGGTCGAGAACACCATAGGCTATATTGGGTATTGGAAGATGACTGGTGGCACTAAACCAGGCGAAGAGATTGCTATTCATGATTCAATAAAATTACAAGATATTGTAGAAAAAACCAAGACGGGGTTAACTAGTCTTATTTATCATTATGAAGATGAAGCCACACCTTATCTTGCCCTTCCCCGATTAGAAAATGCACCGCGTTTCAATGACTATGAACATTTAGAACGCGTCAAAGAGTGGGCCGCACTGGATGAACAGAGTGAGGAAGCAGCATAATGTCTAAAGCTCTTTTAAAAAAACAAAACACACGCGCGACTGATCCTAATGCTTTACAGAACCGTGCATCAAATCCAGCAAAGTCTGTCTGGGTCGGTGCTTCTGCAGGATCTGGTAAAACAAAAGTTCTAACAGATAGAATCTTAAGATTATTATTACCCGATCAACAAAATTTAAACGCCTGCGCCCCTCATAAAATTTTAGCCCTGACATTTACCAAAGCCGCCGCCAGTGAAATGGCATTACGTATTAATAATTATTTGAGTAATTGGGCGGTGATGAGTTTAGAGGGTGAAGAAGGGCTGATAGAAAATTTAAAACAGCTTTTAGGTTATAACCCCACCCAAGACCAAATTGAAGCGGCGCGCAAATTATTCGCAGAAGTTGTCGACACACCAGGTGGCCTAAAAATCATGACAATTCACTCCTTTTGTCAGTCTATATTGGGCAGATTCCCTCTGGAGGCTGTCCTAACACCTGGGTTTAAGGCTTTGGAGGAGGCGCAGGCGACGCAATTCTTAAAACAAGCCCAAAGAGCCGTCTTTAAGCAAGCAGAAGAAGAAAAAGCGTCCCCTCTGGCGAATGCCATTCATAATTTAGTGCTGTCACAAAATGAAGAGCAGTTTTTTAACCTATTAAAAAACGTAATATCAGAACGCAAGCAGTTACAGAAAATTTTAAAAGAAAATTTTGGAACGGTTGGTTTATACACAGCCCTTTGCACACACTTAAAAGTTCCTGCGGGTAAAACAAATGAAGACGTTTTATATGAAGCCTGCAGCTCTGATAATTTTAATGAAAGTGGGTTATGGGCGGCGTGTAAGTCCTTAGCAGAAGGGACAGAAAAGACAGATCAACCGCGTGGTATTCAAATACAGAACTGGTTAGAAAAAAATCAAAGATTACGTGCAGACAATTTTGAGATTTATAAACAGTTATATCTCACAAAAGCTGGTACTATTCAAAAATCATTGGCAACGGCTACAATTAAAAAACAATATGCTGATGAAGTTAATATTTTACAAATTGAGGCTCAACGTGTTTTTGATTTAATTAAAACAATGGAAGCCATAAAAATAGCAACATTAACCCGTGATTTATTTATGGTTGCTGAGGCTATCTTAGAAGAATATCAACGTCTAAAAGCCCAAATGAGTGCTCTTGATTTTGATGATCTTATCTTACGCACCCTTGACCTTTTACAAGGCGAAACCATTACCATGCAAGGGTTAGACATCACACCATGGGTACGGTACAAGCTGGACCAAGGTATTGACCATATGCTGGTTGATGAGGCGCAAGACACGAACCCTGAACAATGGAAAATCATTGATATTTTAACCGATGATTTCTTTGAAGGTATGGAAGAAAGCGACCCACCGCGTACTCTTTTTGTCGTTGGTGACCAAAAACAATCTATCTTTAGCTTCCAACGTGCTGCGCCAGAAAAATTTATTGAAATGCGTGAATGGTTTAAACAAAAAATAACATCGGCCAATAAGCCGTTTGAAGATGTAAATTTTAATGTGTCTTTCCGCTCCGTTAAATCAGTATTAACATTGGTTGATACTATATTCTTACCTCCTGAAATAAAAAGCGGCTTGGGCGATGAAGAAATTAATCATGAAGCCTATCGGTATACACAAGCAGGGGTTGTTGAGCTATGGCCGTTATTTGAAAATCCAGAAAAAATAGAATATGATCCGTGGGAACCACCAACGAAAATTATTGAATCGTCCTCGGGCGCGGCACAAATGGCGGCGCATATTGGAGATACAATTCAAAAATGGATTACCGAACAAGAGACTTTAGCCTCTTATAATCGCCCTATTGAGGCCGGTGATATTATGATTTTGGTACGATCACGAAACAAATTTATAGACCAATTAGTACGTGCTTTAAAAATCCGCAATGTCCCTGTCAGTGGCGTTGACAGAATGGTTTTAAGTGAGCAGTTAGTCGTACAAGACTTGTGCGCGGCAGCGAATTTTGCCCTGCTGCCTGAAGATGATTTAAATTTAGCGGGCGTTTTAAAGTCCCCTTTTATTGGATGGAATGAAGAACAAATTTTTGATGTTTGTTATAATCGCAAGGGGCAATCTTTGTGGTCTGTTGTCAAAGAAAAATCATCAAAGCCTGTTATTCAATGGTTAGAAAACTTAATATATGATGGCGGTAAAGTGCGCCCCTATGAATTTTTTTCATCCATCTTACAAAATAAATGTCCTGCAAGTAAAAGTGGGTTAAGCGCTATCAAAAGTCGATTGGGCGACGAATCGTTAGACCCTCTAGATGAATTTTTAAACAACACACTTAATTTTGAATCGGATAATATTCCGACATTACAAAATTTTATTCAGGCGCAACTTCATAATGAAAGCCAAATAAAGCGCCAAATGGAAGAAGCCGGTAGTGCAGTGCGCATTATGACCGTACATGGCGCAAAAGGCCTTCAGGCGCCGATTGTCATCCTGCCAGACACCATACGTAGTAACGGGTCAACCAAGCCAGACCGTATTTTATGGCCTGATAAAAGTGAAGCAGAGCTACCCTATTTCTGCCCGCAATCAGGCAACTTACCAGAGCCATGCGAAACCGCCATGAGTGTTTTAAAAGAGCGTAATGACCAAGAATATCGACGCTTACTTTATGTAGCCCTGACCCGCGCCGAAGAAAGGCTTTATATTGGCGGTTATAAAGGGAGTAAAAAACAATCCGACGATTGTTGGTATAATTACGCAGCAAAAGGTTTTGAGAATTTAGAGCATGTTGAAACATTGGAGGATGGAACGCTGAGGTACACAAACCCAGCCACCGATAAGCCTGATCGTGCGGGTAAAGAAAAAACAACGACAGATATTAAGGCAACTGCCGCACCAGATTGGTTATTTACCCCTATTAAAGATGAGCCGTTTCCACCGCGCCCACTCATGCCATCACGTCCTTCAGAATCAGACGTGCCTGCCTTATCGCCATTAAAAGCCAATGATGATTATCGTTTCCTACGCGGAAATATCACCCATAAATTACTGCAAATTCTGCCTGATATGTCCTCCACTGATAGAAAACAAGCCGCCGAAAGATATGTGGCACAACCCGCCCATGAGTTATCAGAGAAGATACAGCGCAGTATCGTATCAGAAACGTTAAAAATCCTTGAAGATCCTAAATTTTCAGCAATTTTTGGAAAAAATTCAATGGCAGAGGTGCCAATTACGGGGTTAGTCGGCAATAAGCTGATTTCAGGGCAAATTGACCGTTTATTGGTGACAGACGACGAAGTTTTCATCATTGATTACAAAACTAACCGTCCACCACCAAAAGACGTACAGAACGTACCGCAACTCTATATCAACCAAATGAAGGCCTACGCCGACATTATGAAGGATATTTATAAAGGTAAGAAAATACGTACAGCTTTGGTGTGGACAGATGGAGCAGAACTAATGGAGCTTAATGTTTTATAGTTCGAAATTCGTAACGAATCACTTATGATGAGCGAATTAATAAATAGATGAAACACAGACAAGAACACAGATAAGGAAAATAACATGTCCAGCGTAAATGTATCAGATGCCGATTTTGAAAACGAAGTTTTAAAGTCAGAAGAACCCGTAATGGTAGATTTTTGGGCAGAATGGTGTGGTCCCTGTAAAGCCCTTTCCCCTATCGTTGATGAAGTTGCCAACGAAGTCGCGGGTAAAATGAAAGTTGTCAAAGTGAATATTGATGAAAATCCAAATTCACCAACAAAATATGGCGTTCGTGGTATTCCAACTTTAATGGTATTTAAAGGCGGCGAGCTGGTCGATACGAAAGTAGGCGGTATGTCCAAAACACAACTAAATGACTGGTTAGCGTCAATCACTTAAGCATTCATAATAGAAAAGTAATGAAGCAGGCCGCTAATATGCGGCCTTTTTTATTTGTTGAGATTAATAAGTATATCGCGCGCACGCCAAAGGTAATAAACGCTTTGTGCTATATAGGGAGATAGGGGTCCGCCCGCAAAATTAAGCTTACTAAACGGCGCAAATAGCTTATAACGCTCGTCCTCTTCGGCAATCGCGCTCGATACCACATCACCACCAACAGACGTAGGCACCAAACCATGTCCGCCAAAACAGGTATTGTACCAATAACCAGGTTTTAGCTGTCCTATCTGTGGCATTTTGTGCGGCGCATAACAGAGCGACCCACCCCAAGCATAGTCAGGTTCAACCACGCCTTCTAATTGTGGGTAAACTTTGAGCAAGTCACGAGTCATAATTTGCGCAAGGTTTTCAGGAATACCCGAGACACTAACACGGCCACCCCATAAAATACGATTATCAGGCAGGCGGCGATAATAATCCTGCGCATAGCGGTTATCAAAAATTGCGTACTCCGTATTCAACGCCGCATTTAAACGGTCTTCAGGGATAGGTTTTGTTACCATGACAAAAGTATAAACAGGGAAGGCCGCATATTTTAATTTTTTGTTCAAATTATCAACGTAGATAGAGCAGCATAATACAACTTGGTTACAAGTAATTTTACCTGTTGGAGTATGCACGACATAGCCACCATCAGAGCGATCCTCAATTTTTAACGCCTTCGTTCCTTCGTAAATTTTACCACCTTGTTTTTCTATGTTATCAGCCAAGCCGTGAACATAGTTAAGTGGATGAAACTGGTAATCTTCTGGGGAATAAAAGCCATCAAAATACTGCTCTGTCTTACAAACATCACGCACCTTTTCTTTCGACCAGTATTCAAGCGGTGCATCAAGTTCTTTACGCATAAAATCAATATATTGCTGTACGCTTTCAGGGTGATTATTCCACGATACACCTAAGACACCTTGGATCATTGGGCCACAATCAATTTCATATTTTTTAATACGGTTTTTAATAAGAGAACGGCCATGCGTTGCAAGCTTATGTAGTTTTTTAGTGTGATTTAAACCAACTTGTTTAACCAACTGTTTATACCCTTGGGCATAGCCTTTGGCCACAAAGCCACCATTTCTGCCAGATGCACCCCAACCAATACGGTTGGCTTCAATCAACGTAACTTGCTTATTCTTTTCTGTTAGGCCAATCGCGGTAGATAGTCCCGCTAAACCACCACCAATAACACAAATATCTGTATCAATATTGTCAGACAAAGCGTGACGTTTTTCATTCGTATTTAGAGTATCGCGGTAATAGGTTTCAACATAAGGTTCGGTTTTAAAATCAGACATGTATCAATTATGCCTGATATATTGTTTATTGTCATGGTCTGTCATAAAGGTCATACTATTTTTATGAGTAAGCACGACATTATTTTACCATCAGCAGAAAAAGCACCTCTCCATACAGGTAATGTCTTTGCATGGATGTGGTATTTTTTAACGCCATACAAATGGAATGTTATTGGGTTTTCAATATTTCGTACAATTCGATATACATGGATAAGTCTTTTACCTATTGCCATCGGTTATATTATAGAAGGCCTGGAAACAGGTGATGCACAACAAAATCCGGATCATTATACAACCATACTCATAGCATATATGATTGGTTTTACTATTTGTCTTTACAATAGTATATTTGTCGCTGAGGCTGCTGCAACGCAAAAAGCTATCCGTGGTTTAACGCTCTATAGTATTAACCACCTTAACAAGCTGTCGTTAGAATGGCACGAAGACCAAGGATCTGGTGGTAAATTACAGCGCGTTATGACCGGCCGTAAAGGGTATGATGAGATTTTACGACATATACGGTGGGATCTATTCCCTCTTATTGGAAATATCGTTGCTATTTTTATATCTATCGCCATCACAGATATTCCCACATTTTATTTATGGCTCTATTTAGGGTTTATTACGTCATATATTTTGTGCTCATGGTATTTTGCACGCCCTTATTTAAAACTCTATGATGTATTCAATGAGAAGTTTGAAAAGCTTCTTTCTGGAGTATATGAGTTTGTAAGCTCTATTCGTACCGCGAAAGCTTTCCACATTGGCGCATATATTAACGATAAAGCCACAAAGTTAGAAGAAATTGGACAAGAAGCAATTATGGATGCCTTTAGGGTCAATTTAAGACGATGGACAATTTCAAACTTTGTCGGTTGTTTTTGGATATTTCTTTTTGCCTGGATTGGTTTTAAAAATACTTTATCTGGTGAAATGTCTGCGGGGCTTTATGCGGCGACATTCTTCATGGCCACATATATTTGGCACTCTTGTGAAGTCATAGGCTCTATCCTTGAAAAAGCATATGAGTATGGCAATGGTATGGATAGGTTAGTACAGACATTGCGCGTACGCCCCAAAAATTTAGATATAACGCCTGCGCAGCGCGTTCCAACAGACTGGAATAGCATTAGCTTAACCAATATTTCCTATATTTATAAAGGCGATGCAGATCAAGGAATTAAAAATATCTCTTTTACTGTGAAGCGGGGGCAGAAAATCGCCTTTGTAGGCAATAGCGGCGCCGGTAAATCAACGCTTGTTAAACTGCTCATGAAACAAATGCTACAAAATTCTGGAGAGTTTCAAATTGAAAACACCAATGTAAGCCATATTCCGACAGGAAATTGGTTATCACAAATTGGATTTGTGCCCCAAGATGTTGAACTTTTCAATTTAACTATTCGGGAAAATATCCTGATTGATCGCGATAATATAGACGAAGATTTTTTACACTCTATTCTTAAACAATCAGCTTTAGACGACTTTATTGACTCGCTTCCTGATGGACTCAATACCATTATCGGTGAACGCGGCGTCAAGCTTTCTGGTGGTCAGCGTCAACGCCTTGGGATTGCGCGCGCGTTGGTACGCCAAGCCCCTATTATGATTTTTGATGAGGCGACAAGCTCTCTAGATTCAATATCAGAATCTAAAATTCAAAAAGCGATTGAAAGCAGCTTTGAAGGACGAACAGTTTTTGTCATTGCACATAGGCTTTCAACCGTCCGTAACGTAGACCACATCATTGTCTTAGATGAGGGACGGATTATCGAAGAAGGAAATTTTGACGACCTTATTGCAAAAAAAGGTCACTTCGCCAAGCTTTGGTCTATACAAACAAAAGAAGAATAACTGATAATTTAATCAACTGTACTTTCGGCAAGTTTTTCTTGCGCCGCTTCGTTCGCTTCTGCTTTTTCACGCGCTTCTTGCTCTTTGGCCTCTAAGGCCCGTTGTTTTGCAACACGCTCTGCCGCTGTTTTGTCTGGTGCCAAAATCATAATCATCTGACGACCTTCCATCTTTGGTTCAAATTCAACCTTTGAAAGTTCTGCCAAGTCATCACGGATACGGTCTAATAATTTTGCCGCCATTTCCTTATGCGCCATTTCACGACCACGAAAACGAAGTGTTACTTTAACTTTGTCTTCGTTCCCCAAAAACTTTTTAGCCGCTTTTAATTTCACACCATAATCATGCTCGCCAATTGTTGGGCGAACTTTAATTTCTTTCACATCAACGGTTTTTTGCTTTTTACGCGCCTCTGCGGCTTTCTTCTGTTGTTCATATTTAAATTTACCAAAATCTAAAATCTTACAAACAGGAATATCAGCGTTGGGGGAGACTTCAACGAGATCAAGGCCAGCAGCTTCAGCAGCTTTCACACCTTCGGCGACACTCATCACACCTAACATTTCTCCATCTGCCGCGACAACACGAACTTGCTCAGCAGTAATATCATTGTTAATTCTAGGACCCCTCTTTTTCGGGGGTTGAAATGGTGGTCTAGCGATGGCTTGTGTCTCCTATTTTGTTAAAGTCTCTAACGAATATAAATACTCTTTATGAATAAAGAATTAATAAGGTGCTTTTGCTTCTAAAGCAAGAGATTCTATGGCTTTTTCAAGAGTTTCTATGTTCTGGTCTTGACTACCGAGGCGGCGAATAGCCACTTTATTCTCTTCAGCCTCGCGCATACCAACCACAAACAAGGCAGGAACCTTGGCTAAGGAATGCTCACGGACTTTTTTATTAATTTTTTCATTCCGTACGTCTAGTTCAGCGCGAACACCCGCAGAAATTAAATCATCATAGACTTTTTTCGCATAATCATTCGCATCCCCAGTAATGGTCGCCACAACACATTGAACGGGCTGTAACCAAAGCGGCAGCTTCCCTGCATAACTTTCAATCATAATGCCGATAAAGCGCTCTAATGTACCCAAAACCGCACGGTGAAGCATAACAGGACGATGCTTATTACCATCTTCTCCAATATAGCTTGCGTCCAGACGTTCTGGCAGAACAAAGTCAAGTTGAAGTGTTCCACATTGCCAGCTACGGCCAATCGCATCACGAATATGATATTCAACCTTAGGGCCATAGAATGCGCCTTCGCCTTCTTCTTCCTCAAAGTTTAAGCCAGCCTTAATCAGTGCTTGGCGCAACCCTTCTTCTGCTTTATCCCATGTTTCATCTGTACCTGCGCGCTGCTCAGGGCGAAGCGCGAGTACAACACGTACATCATTAAAACCTAAATCTTTATAAACATTGGTCACCAACGAACAAAATTCAATGGATTCATCCATAATTTGATCTTCAGTACAAAAGATATGTGCATCATCTTGAGTCATTTGACGAACCCGCATAAGACCATGTAAGCCACCGTGAGCCTCATTTCTATGACAGCACCCAAATTCAGCCATACGCATGGGCAGATCACGATATGATTTTAAACCTTGATTAAAAATCTGAACATGCGCCGGGCAGTTCATCGGTTTTAAAGCCATAAATTTTGTCGGTTCTTCTTTAAAAACTTTACCGCCTTCTTCTGTATTTGGCACAACGTCGGGAACCACAAACATATTTTCACGGTACTTACCCCAGTGACCAGAGGCTTCCCACAATTTATTATCGATTAATTGCGGAGTCTTCACTTCTTTGTACCCGCTATCATTCAAACGGCGGCGAATATATTGTTCCATCTGATTATAAATATGAAACCCTTTAGGATGCCAAAAAACCGAACCTTGCGCTTCAGACTGTATATGGAATAAGTCCATCTCTGCGCCCAACTTACGATGATCGCGCGCTTCAGCTTCTTCTAATTGTTTTAAATGGGCATCAAGTTCTTTTTGATCACGCCACGCTGTCCCATAAATACGAGTAAGCATCGATTTAGACGAATCCCCGCGCCAATATGCCCCTGCTACCTTCATTATCTTAAAAGCAGATCCAACATGCTTTGTTGATGGCAGATGAGGGCCACGACATAAATCAAGCCAATCCCCTTGGCGGTAGATTGTAATCTGTTCATCAGCAGGTAAATCTTCAATCAGTTCCGCTTTATAAAGCTCGCCCTTATCTTTAAAATATTGAATAGCATCATTTCGCGACCAAACTTCACGAGTAAAAGCAGAATTACGCTCAATAATCTTACGCATTTCTTTTTCAATTTTTGGGAAATCTTCGGTACTAAAAGGTTCATCACGGGCAAAATCATAATAAAACCCATTTTCAATAGCTGGACCGATAGTAACCTGCGTACCAGGAAATAAATTTTGTACCGCCTCTGCCATCACATGCGCGGCATCATGACGGATCATCTCTAGCGCTTCATCACTATCACGTTTAACCAAAGCGATAGAGGCATCTGCCTCAATTGGTAAGGATAAATCCCTTAGCTCACCATCGATATAAATAGCCACACAAGACTTAGCCAAAGACTTAGAAATGCTATTGGCAATATCTAGGCCGCTCGTTCCTGCGTCATACTCACGCACTGCGCCATCAGGCAATGTAATTTTAATCATGTCGTTATTTTTCTTTATCGCTTCCATAGCTATCGTTTTAATACCTAGAAACCATACTGTCTAGCGTTCACTAAGAGAGTTATTAAGCGTTTTAATAAATGGTTTAAGTAGATATTCCATGACTGTTTTTTCTCCTGTCAAAATATCAACAGACGCAATCATTCCTGGAATAATAGGCAAAACTTCACCCCGACGTTTTAGCGCACTTTCTTCGGTTAGCATCGTCACCACATAGAAACTATCGCCTTCTTCATTGGTCACTGCATCAGGTGAGATACTTACAACCTTAGCTTTTAAACCACCATAAATGGCAAAGTCATAAGCGGTAATTTTTACAATGCCCGGTTGTTCTGGATATAAAAATGCAATGTCTTTTGGATTGATTTTTACTTCAACCAAAAGTTGGTCATCTTTAGGAACAATTTCAATAAATTCTTGTCCAGGCTGAACCACGCCGCCGACAGTATAAACTTTTAAATCTTTAATAAATCCATCAACGGGAGATTTAATATCGGCACGCGTCTTTCTATCCTGAAGTCCTGCTAAGCCTTGCTTAATGGCATTCATCTCAATTAATTTAGCCGATAACTCCGTTTGCGCCGCCGCTTTTGCCGCAGACCTGACTTCACGGATACGCGCATTCGCCTCACCAATCGCGGAACGAGCGCGCGGCACAGCAGACAACACACCGTTTAATTCTGTTTGTTGTTCTTTAATCTGACGATCAAGCTGTAATAACTCCATCCGTGGGGCAGACCCTTTATCAACCAGTGGCGCAACCATTTGCTTTTCTTCACGCACCAACCCTAACTGCCCCCGAATATCGCTCGCACGGATTTGTAGCTCACTTAACTCTTGTGACCGTTGTGATTTTTGTTGCTCCATAATCGAGGTTTGACTGGCCATTTGATCTTTGTTGGCACGGTACGCATTCATTTCTTCGGTAACGCTTTGCGGCGCACCTTGCATCACCTCATCAGGGAAGCTAGGGACACGCCCCTCAACCTCAGCCTGTAACCTAGAGACAGTTGCTAATAACCCCAAATAGCGGGCTTCGTTTGAGCCCAAATCAGAAGAGGCCGCAATATCACTAAGGCGAACAAGCGTGTCACCTTTTTTGACCTCATCGCCTTTTTTAAAATAAAATTCTTCAATGATTCCCCCTTCAAGAGAGGATATTCTTTGAACTTCACTAGACGGTACAACGGTTCCATCGCCGCGGGTTACTTCATCTAGTTGAGCAAAACTGGCCCATAAAAAGAAAATACCAAAAAAAGCCAGAATGAAGAAAAGTAACAGATGAGAAGATAACGGCAAATCTTCATCCGTTGAAAAGAAACGTTCTCCGTGAGCCTGTACGCGGTTCATATGTTCCGCTAACCATTGCTTTTTATCATCTGCCGCAAGCTCAGCATCTGTCATATTTTCACGTGCCTGCAACTTCATAGCATCAGCAAGATTTTGGTCTGTTCCAGTTATTTCTTGGATTGGTTTTTTCTTTTTACCCAACATCTTTTAAACCTTCTATATCTCTGTTTTTTCAGCAGCCGTTCCATATTGGCGGCCTTGCAATTTACGGATAACTTCATCTTTTGGTCCAAAAGCAATAAGCTTACCACGATCAAGCAAGATTAGTTTATCAACCAACGTCAACATCGAACCTTTATGCGTAATGAGAATAGTCGTACGCCCTTCTATCACATGATGTAAACGTTTACGAAGGCGGTTTTCTGACGCAGGATCCATGGACGCTGTCGGCTCATCCAGAACAAGCACAGGCGGATCATAAAGCAACGCCCGTGCAATAGCGACAGATTGGCGCTGTCCTCCTGATAGAGCTTCGCCACGTTCTCCTACTTGCGTATCAAGTCCCGCTTGAGATTCTTTTAAAAATTCTGTAACACCAGCCAATTCTGCAGCACGTAAAACGGCACGATCAGGCGCCATTTCATGTCCCATAGTCATATTTTCACGTACAGACCCATAAAATAGTTGCGGGCTTTGCTGTACAGCCCCAACGTTACGACGTAAGTCACCTGGATCAATTTGACGAACATCTGTCCCATCAAGCTGAACACTTCCACTATCTGGTTGATACAGATTAATCAAAAGCCGCTCAATCGTTGTCTTACCAGACCCGACCGCACCAATAATACCAACATGGTCACCAGCCTGTAACGTAAAGTTTAAACCATTCAACGTAGGAACTGTTTGGTTAGGGTAGTGAAACAAAACATCACGAAATTCAATTTTCCCTTTAATAGAAGGCATTGATATAAAATGTTTTCCTGTAGGACGTTCAACATCCTTTTTCATCAAATCGTCAAGCTGACTCAAACTTTCTGCCGATTGATGCATACGAGTAAGAAGTCCAGCAATTTGAGCCAGTGGCGCCATAGCGCGACCCGATAAAATAACGCAAGCAATCAACGCTCCCATAGAGATTTCGGCCTCCTTAATTAAGAAAACCCCAACAATAACAACGAAAACACTCACAAGTTGTTGAACAAAGGTCGCAAAGTTCAAAGCAAAGGAATTTACACGGCGTGTTTTTACAGACGTACGCGATGATTTATCTGTCAGTTCTTCCCACCGTCTTTGTGTATGTCCTTCAGCAGCCTGCACCTTGACTGTTTCTAACCCAGAGATTGTTTCAAAAAGCAGCGCATTTTTTAACGCACTTTCCATCATAGATTGCTTAATAGCCGCCTGTAATGGCTTTTGTAACGCCATACCAACTGCAAGAACGATAGGGATTGCAGCCAAAGGTACAAAAGCAACAGGACCACCTATCACAGCAATGATAGCAATAAAGAAGAAAATAAACGGTAAATCAATCAACGCTGCTAGGGTTGCAGATGTGAAGAAATCGCGCAAAGTCTCAAACTCACGCATATGTGAAGCCATAACACCTGCACTCGCAGGGCGTGCCTCCATCGTCATTCCGAGCATTTGTTCAAACAACCGAGCAGAAACTTTTACATCAGCCATACGACCCGCATGATCCAAAAAATGAGCCCGCAGATTCTTTAATATAAAGTCAAAGACATAGACAATGATAACACCAACTGCCAGCACCCAAAGTGTCTCAATCGCATTATTAGGCACTACACGGTCGTAAACATTCATCACAAATAGCGACGATCCCAAGGCAAAAAGGTTAATCATCACCGCTGCCGCTATCACCTCAACATAAATGTTTTTATTTTCCCAAAGTGCGGACCAAAACCAGCTACGCGCATTGTCTATTTCAGCAGGACCCGCACGATCATCAATACGGGCGATAGGACGGACGTAAAACACGTAATCTGTATAAACTTTTTCTAAATCTTGTAATGAAATCTCCTGACGCTCATCACCCGTTTCTGGGAACTGCACAACAAAGCGTGCCTCAGGATGAACCATAACTTTTTTCTTACTCGCGCCCTTCTTTTGTTTAGGTTGTTTAACCTCCCACAAAATACAAGCCTGGTTACCTTCTAAAACCATAATACAAGGCAAGTTAGGCGCAATCGCAAGCGAATCTAAGGTGCGTTCAACCATAAAAGAGTTTAGACTCGCGCGCTCGGCAGCACGCTCAAATAAAACAGGCGTAATTCCACCTTTTGGAATGGGAAGGCCGGCCGTTAAAGAAGCGACACTGGCACGACGGCCATAATGGCCCGCCAATAGCTGTAAACAATTAACAAGAGGGTCATGAATGGCAACACGATCTGCCTCTAAAGGCCAAACATCAGATCCTTGCTCATGAGCTTTATCACTACCGGCACTTTTATTGGACAAATCTTGGCTTTGTCTTTGTTCTCCAGCCGTATCGGCAGATTCATCCGAATAAGGGTTATTAGGGTCAACATTATACTGCTTCCCTTGTTGTTTGGAATCTTTTGAGGAATTGTCTTCGCTTGCCACTATTTATCCTAAATACTTGTTATAAAAAACATTAAGGGAGTCTAACATAGACTCCCTTAAAAATTAATAATAAAACTTAGAATTTATAGCCGAGTTTCGGACTAACGATCAACTACATAATCAGGTGTTTCAATAGTCGCGCTTTCACGAGGGTAAGCAACATTCAACGTCGGCAACAGCTCACCTTTTAACGCTAATAAGCTAAAAATTGAAAACATTTCTAGAAATTCAGAGTTAATGACGTTTGAGCGTGAAACAAACAGCTCGTTCTGTGCATCAAGAACATCCAATAATGTACGTCTATCTAAAGAGAACTGATCTTTATACGCGCGAACTACTTCAGAGTTTGCAGCCGCCTGCGCAGAAAATTCTCTGGCACGCTCGCCTGATGACACCATACGCGCCCAAGTTTGACGCACTTCATCTTCAATCGCACGAGCCGTATCTGCACGCTGTTCTTTTGATACTTCATATCTATGTGTGAACTCACGTACTCGAGCAATGTCACCACCACCACGATATAAATTCCAGTTTGCAACAAGCAATGCAGAAGCACTACGGTCACGTCCATCAAGACCACCAAGGTTACTTCCTTGACGAGCATTTGCTTGGAAATCAAGTTGAGGATATAAAGTAGAACCAGTTCCTTTATATTCAGCATAAGCCACATTAGAATCAGATTGAGAAATATCTAAAGTTGGGCTTTGCGTAAGAGCCGTTTTCACTTCTTCTTCAACATTTGCTGTCACAGACGTCACAGGAATCTCAGGAAGAACTAAAGCTCTTGGATCATCACCGACTTCACGGCGGAAGTTAGACTCTGCAATACGGAGCTGTTGACGAATTGTTGACTCTTGAGCACGAGCAGAAGCGACACGCGCTTTAATTTGCTCAAGGTCAGCTTGCGTAGAACGCCCAGCCTCAACACCATTATTAATCAAATCCATGATTGCAAGATGCTCGTTCACATTCTCACGTGTAATGTTTAACAACTCACGTTGGCGGATAACCTCAAGAAAACTTTCAACAATAGAAAGACCAACTAACTCTGACGTTTCACGAACACGATGCGCAGAAGATTGGACACGGTGCTTTTGACGATCATTTTCATATTTTGTTTCCCAACCATCAAACAATAACTGCGTGAGTGTTAAGCCTGCTTCGTAACGGAATAACGATTCTTCTTCATCTCCATCAAGACCACCACGTGTTCCAACATCGTCAGTATATTCAACACCTGTATCACCACTAAAATCAATAGAAGGCAGGTAAAGTGCTTTTGCTTGATTTAATTCCTCATCTGTCGCACGACGCGTTCCTGCAACAATCCCATATTCTGGGTTTGTCAATACACCCGCAGAGATCGCTTCTGACAAAGTCATTTGTCCAGAGTCTTGTGCGTTAACAGGAGCCGTTAAAACGACTAAAGCGATACACGACACTGTTAAAGTAGCGCATTTAATTAAATTGTTTGTTTTTTGGCGTATCATTAGATGATCCTCACTAATAAAAAATTGTAATAAATTTATCCTAAATTTTTTTAATTTCTTGCTAGTTATGTCCTTTTTTCTACATAAGTGCAAGCATTTTGTTGTATTTCAATAGCTTGTTTGTATTTCACATATTGAAAATTAACCTCTTAAATAGCATAACCCTTAAAATCTAAGGGTTATGCATCATACATTATATATGAAAAACTCGGCTTAATAGTATCAAGTTTTCAAATTATTATACGATGATATTACCGTTATCGATAAGATCTTGTAATGACTGACCAGTTACACCATCCAGTTGAGCGATTGCTTGGGCATCACTTGCGCCACCATTACCGTCAATATCCACCGAAATAATAGTATCACCACCTGTTGATTGAGTGGAATACACAAAATCATTAATAGCATCTGTTAAAGGATCAAACCCTTCCAACACGCTAGACAAGTCAAGAGCGTCTTCACCTAAATCAAAATTACGTAATGTGGCTATACCTTCACCAATGGTATCAAACAAGAATAAGTCTGAGTCGCTCGTACCATAAAAATTACCCGATCCATTGATATCAATGACATTATCAAAGCTGTTACCAGAAACGGTTAACGTTGCTGTTGATGTATCACCATCAAAATCTGATACGGTATAAACAAACTGATCAACCGTCTCTTCTGTTGTCGTTGTTGGCACTCCAACCCATACATTATTAAGTAAGAAAGAAGCACGTCCAAGATGAGAGTCAACAATTGATGTTAGTTCAACT
>CALHAR010000007.1 GCA_937931645.1 uncultured Alphaproteobacteria bacterium | reverse complement strand
GGGTGAGGTTATCCTTCCTGAAGGAACAGAGATGGTTATGCCTGGTGATAATTGTGAAATGACAGTTCAGCTTATCGCACCGATTGCGATGAATGAAGGCTTGCGTTTCGCTATCCGTGAAGGTGGCCGTACTGTTGGTGCCGGCGTCGTCTCAAAAATCGTTGAATAAGAATATAGAGTTTTAAAAAGGTAGAAAATTATGGATGCACAAACTATTAGAATTCGCTTGAAAGCTTTTGATCATCGTATCTTGGATACGTCGACAAGCGAAATCGTTGGTACAGCAAAACGCACAGGCGCTTCTGTTCGTGGCCCTGTTCCTCTACCAACACGTAAGGAGCGTTTCACAGTGCTGCAATCTCCTCACGTGAATAAAAACTCTATGGAACATTTTGAGATGCGTACGCATAAGCGTTTGATTGATATTGTTGACCCAACACCACAAACTGTGGATGCGTTGATGAAATTGGATCTGGCTGCTGGTGTTGATGTTGAAATTAAAATCGGTCAAGTTGCCGCATAGTATTAAATGACCTCAGGCGGGCAAGCTCGCTACGGTCGTAAAGAGCTATCTAAGAGGGTTTTTCATGGTGAATGATCCTCCTCTGGAAGGAAAAGAAAGTCTTAACAGGCTTTAGGAATGTTAAACGAGAATGAATATGAGAACTGGTGTAATAGCACGTAAAGAAGGAATGACACGGATCTTCACAGAAGATGGCCGTCAAGTTCCTGTGACTGTGCTTAAAATTGATAATTGTCAGGTTGTTGGCGTTCGTACCGAAGAAAAGAATGGGTATACAGCTGTTCAACTTGGGGCGGGGACAGCAAAGGTAAAACGTACATCAAAGGCGATGCGCGCTGTTTATGCGGCGGCAAAAATTGAGCCTAAGAAAAAAGTTGTTGAGTTCCGTGTATCGAAGGAAAACTTGGCTGAAGTTGGTGCCGAAGTTGGTGCTAATCATTTTGTTGTTGGGCAAAAAGTTGATGCTTGCGCCACGTCAAAAGGTAAGGGTTTCCAAGGGGGAATTAAGCGTCATAATTTTGGTGGAATGCGCGCAACACATGGTGTGTCTGTTTCTCACAGGGCGCTCGGTTCAACAGGTCAATGTCAGGATCCTGGTAAGGTTTTCAAAGGTAAGAAAATGGCTGGTCAAATGGGTAATAAGCGCATTACGACACAGAATTTAGAAGTCGCAGGTATCGATTTAGAAGATAATTTGATTTTGGTCAAAGGGTCAGTGCCTGGACCAAAATCTGGTTGGGTTATGGTGACGGATGCTATTAAGCTTGATGAGCCTAAAGATGCGCCGAGACCTCTTGGTGTTAAAGAAGGTGCTGCAAAGGTTGAGGCGACTACAGAAGATGTAAAAGACGCACCTGCCGAAGAAACATCTGAGAAGGTGGAAGGTTAAGAATATGAAATTAGCAGTTAAAACATTAGAGAATAAAGCCGCAGGCGATATTGAGTTAGATGATTCAGTGTTCGGAATTGAGCCGCATATGAGCTCTATCCATCGTATGGTTGTTTACCAACAAGATAAGCGTCGCGGTGGTAATGCAAAAGCAAAAGAACGTCATGAAGTTTCTGGGACTGGTAAAAAGCCACATGCTCAAAAAGGAACAGGTCGGGCGCGTGCTGGTGATTTGAAACGTAATATTGATCGTGGCGGTGGTGTTGTTCATGGTCCGCGTGTTCGTTCGCATGCAACGGCTCTTCCGCGTCGTATCAAGATGTTGGCAATGAAGTCTATTTTGTCTGCAAAAGCAAAAGAAGGTAAATTGATTATCTTGGCTGACGATAAAGCGAAAGATCATAAGACGAAGCCGATGGCGGCAATGATTGCTAAGCTTGGTTTTGAATCAGCTGTTATTGTTGGTGGTAAAGAAGTTGATACAAACTTTGCCCGCGCGACAGCAAACTTACCAAGAATTGATGTGTTGCCATCACAAGGGGCTAATGTTTATGACATGATGCGCCGTGATACGTTGGTGCTAACAAAAGATGCTGTGAAAGATCTCACAGATAGACTTAAAGATTAAGGGTTAGAGGATTAAGAAAATGGCTGCAGCTAAGAAAAAAGAAAAAGTTGAAATTGCAGAGTGGATGTATGAAATCATTCGTAAGCCTGTAGTAACAGAAAAATCAGCCAATGGTTCTGCCTTTGGTCAAGTAACTTTCCGCGTGCCTATGGATGCAACAAAGCCACGCATTAAAGTTGCTATTGAAACTCTTTTTAAAGTAGATGTGACGAAAGTGAACACATCTATTCAAAAAGGAAAAACAAAGCGTTTTAAAGGGGTAAAGGCTTTCCGTGACGATCAGAAAAAAGCGATCGTGACATTGAAAGAAGGTCAAACAATTGATGTAGGAGCAGGTCTGTAAGATCGCGTAACTTAGGAACAAGATAATGGCATTAAAAAAATATAAACCAAATACAGCAAGTACCCGTCAATTAGTAACGATTGATCGTAGTGGTCTGCACAAGGGCGCTCCAGAAAAAACTCTTCTTGAAGGTAAGAAGAAAAACGGTGGGCGTAACAATACAGGTCGTATTACGTGTCGTCACAAAGGTGGTGGTCACAAGCAAAAATACCGTGTGATTGACTGGAAACGTAATAAATTTGACATGGAAGCAACTGTGTTGCGTTTGGAGTATGATCCAAACCGTACCGCGTTTATTGCTTTGGTTGAGTATAGCGATGGTGAGAAAGCTTACATCTTGGCGCCTCAACGTCTTCAGGCGGGTGATAAAGTTATTGCTGGTGAGAAGGTTGATATTAAGCCAGGAAATGCGATGCCGTTGAAAGGTATGCCTGTTGGAACGATTATTCACAATGTTGAGTTGAAAGCGGGTAAGGGCGGTCAAATGTGCCGTTCTGCTGGAACATATGCTCAACTTGTTGGTCGTGATCAAGGGTATGCGCAAGTGAAGCTTGCTTCTGGAGAGCTTCGTAAGGTTCGCCAAGAGTGCATTGCTTCTGTTGGTGCGGTATCAAATCCTGACCACATGAATACGAATTTGGGTAAAGCGGGACGTAAGCGTTGGATGGGTGTTCGCCCAACTGTTCGTGGTGTTGTGATGAACCCGGTTGACCATCCACATGGTGGTGGTGAGGGTCGTACCTCTGGTGGTCGTCACCCAGTATCATTTTCTGGTGTACCAACAAAAGGGTATAAAACACGTAGTAATAAAGCGACTGATCAGTATATTGTTCGTCGTCGTAAGAAGTAATAAGAAGGAAATAAAATATGTCACGTAGTGTATGGAAAGGCCCTTTTATTGACCGTCACCTTTTGAAAAAGGTTGAGGCAGCAAAAGAAGGTTCATTAAAAGGTGTAATCAAAACTTGGTCACGTCGTTCAACGATTTTACCACATATGATTGGTTTAACGTTTGGTGTTCATAACGGTAATAAGTTTATTCCTGTTTTAGTGACAGATAACATGATCGGTCATAAATTGGGTGAATTTGCACCAACAAGAACATATAACGGTCATCAGGCCGATAAAAAAGCAAAGAAATAATTAGAAATTACTTTTAAGTAGAGTGGATTAGAAAAATGGGACAATCAGCAAACGAAAGACGCGTTAAAGATAATGAAGCCATGGCAATGGCGAAATATCTTCGTACATCGCCGCAAAAATTGAATCTGGTATGCCAGACAATTCGCGGTAAAGATGCAGGTAAAGCGTTAATTGATCTTGAGTTTAATCATCGCCGTATCGCGCAAGATGTACGTAAAGTATTACAATCTGCGATCGCGAATGCAGAAAACAATCATAACCTTGATGTTGACCGTCTTTTTGTGTCAGAAGCGTTTATTGGTAAATCTATCACAATGAAGCGTTTCCGCCCGCGTGCTCGTGGTCGTGCGGCGAAGATTTTGAAGCCTTTCAGTCGCTTAACAGTGATCGTGCGTGAGCGCGAAGATGAAGCAAAATCTAAGAAAAAAGTTGATGTTACAAAAACACCAGCGAAGAAAGCTCCTGCAAAGAAAACAACGGCTCAGGAGTCTGAAAAGAAAACTGAAGCCAAGGCTGAAGCTAAAACTGAAACAGCTAAGAAGAAGGCGCCCGCTAAAAAGGCAGCAGCTAAAAAAGCGCCTGCTAAAAAGACAACAGCGGCGAAAAAATCGCCTGCAACGAAGAAAGATAAATAGGAGCATTTAAAGATGGGTCAAAAAGTTAATCCAATTGGTATACGTGTCGGCATCAACCGTACTTGGGATTCAAGATGGTTCGATGATCGTAACTATGCTGACAAGCTGATTCAAGATCTTGAGTTGCGTAAGTATGTGACAGAGAAACTGAAAGCTGCTGGTATTAGTAAGGTCGTTATTGAACGTGCCGCGAAGAATACACGCGTTACTGTTTATACGGCACGCCCAGGTGTGATCATCGGTAAGAAAGGGGCGGACATTGAGACATTGCGTAAAGAGCTTTCAAAGCGTGCTGGTAGTGATGTTGCCTTGAATATTGTAGAAATTCGTAAGCCTGACCTTGATGCTCAGTTGGTATCAGAAGGCGTTTGTCAACAGCTTGAGCGTCGTGTGTCTTTCCGTCGTGCGATGAAACGTGCGGTACAAAACGCGCTTCGCATGGGATCACTTGGTATCCGTATTAATGTTGCGGGTCGTTTGGGTGGCGCAGATATTGCGCGTACTGAATGGTATCGTGAAGGTCGTGTGCCTTTACATACTCTACGTGCGGATATGGATTACGGTTTTTCTGAAGCTTTAACAACTTACGGAATTATCGGTGTGAAAGTTTGGCTTTATAAAGGTGATGTGATGGAGCATGACCCAATGGCCAGAGATAACAGAATGCAAGAAGCTCAAGGTGGACCTAATCAAGGTCATAACCAAGGTGGACGCAGAAAATAATTAACATAATTTAGTTGAAAATAGAAACAAATAACGGTATAAAACAATGCTATCGCCAAAGAAAACAAAATATAGAAAAGCCTTTAAAGGCCGTATTCACGGTAATGCTAAGGGTGGTACAGAATTAAACTTCGGTTCTTGTGGCCTAAAAGCGATGAGTCCAAATCGTATTACGGCGCGTCAAATTGAGGCCGCTCGTCGTGCGATTACACGTCACATTAGACGTCAGGGTAAAGTTTTTATTCGTATATTCCCGGATGTGCCTGTATCTAAAAAACCTCTAGAGGTTCGTCAAGGTAAAGGTAAGGGGTCTGTTGAATATTGGGCGGCGCGTGTTAAGCCTGGCCGTATTATGTTTGAGCTTGATGGTGTTGATCCAAAATTGGCGCGTGAAGCGATGCAGTTAGCGTCAGAAAAACTGCCCATTAAAACAAAATTTGTAACCCGTGTTGGCGAATAACAAGAGGCCAAACAGGAGAAGAAAATGAAAAAAGAAGATTTAAAAGGTAAGTCCGCGGACGAATTGAAAAAAATGTTATTGGATGCCCGTAAAGAGCAATTCAATCTGCGTTTTCAATTATCAGGTGGTCAATTAGAGAACACGGCGCAAATGCGCAAAGTTCGTCGCAATGTTGCACGGATTAAAACAATGATGAGCCAGCTTAAACAAGCCGCTTAAAGAATAAAATTGTAGGAGAAAAAAATGCCACGTCGCGTATTAGAAGGCAAAGTCGTTAGTGATAAAATGGACAAGACAGTCACTGTTCTTGTTGAGCGTCGCTTTATGCACCCTAAATATAAGAAATACATTAAGCGTTCAGCAAAATATGCCGCGCATGATGAAAATAACAGCGTTAAAGAAGGTGAAATCATTCAAATCATTGAGTGTGCCCCTATTTCTAAGCGTAAAAGCTGGACAGTGGTTAAAGAAGGTGCCGCTGCGCCGACGAAGTTAGAGAAAAAAGAAGCCAAGAAGACGGCGCCGAAAAAAGCTGCTGCGCCAAAGACTGAAGCAAAAGCTAAAAAGAAAGCGCCTGCTAAAAAAGCGGCTGAAAAAACCGAAGCGAAAACAACAGCAAAGAAAACTGCTGCGAAAAAGACAACTAAAAAAGAAACTAAAAAGTAAGAAACAAAGAAGTAGAGATTTATTATGATCCAGATGCAATCAAATATGGAAGTAGCTGATAATTCAGGCGCACGTCGCGTTGAATGTATCAAGGTGCTTGGAGGTTCTCACCGCCGTACCGCCAATATTGGTGATATTGTTGTGGTTTCCGTGAAAGAAGCTATTCCGCGTGGCCGTGTGAAAAAAGGGGCGGTTCATAGAGCTGTGATCGTTCGTTCAAAACATGGTCTTCAACGTCAAAATGGTGAAAAAATCCGCTTTGATACAAATGCCTGCGTTCTCATTAGTAATAATGGAGAGCCTGTTGGTACGCGTATTTTTGGCCCGGTTACACGTGAGTTACGTGGTAAGGGTTACATGAAAATTATTTCTCTAGCTGGGGAGGTTCTATAGTTATGGCACAAGCTAAAATGAAAATTAAAAAAGGCGACACAGTGATCGTCAATACTGGTAAAGACAAAGGCAAAAAAGGTGAGGTTTTAAGTACTCTTCCTGAGAAGTCTCGTGTTGTTGTGCAGGGCGTTAATGTTGTTAAAAAACATACGAAGCCAACACAAATCTCTGCTGGTGGAATTGTTGAAAAAGAACTATCAATCCACGTGTCAAACGTTGCATTGGCAGACCCTAAGACAGATAAACCAACCCGTGTGGGTTACAAAACGCTTAAAGGCGGCAATAAAGTCCGTGTTGCAAAGCGTTCTGGCGAAACAATTGACTCATAAGGAAGTAAGAAAATGAGTGATAAAGAAAAATCTGCGAAGCAGAAAAATGTAAACCAAGCTAAGGCGCAACCACGCTTTAAGCAACGTTATGAAACTGTAATTCGTAAGGCTCTACAAGATAAGTATGGGTTTAAAAACGTTATGCAGACTCCTAAGCTTGATAAAATCGTTATCAATATGGGTGTGTCTGAAGCAACAACTGACCGTAAGGCAGTTGATAGTGCGGCGGCAGACTTGGCATTGATTGCGGGTCAAAAGCCAGTCATTACAAAAGCTAAGACATCAAACGCGTCTTTTAAAGTGCGTGAAGGTATGGATCTTGGTTGTAAGGTGACATTACGTGGCGCGCAAATGTATGAATTTCTTGACCGCCTAGTGACTATCGCTTTACCACGTGTTCGTGACTTCCGCGGTATTAACGGTAAGAGTTTTGATGGGCGTGGTAACTATGCCATGGGTCTTAAAGAGCATATTATCTTCCCTGAAATTCAATATGATAAAGTCGATAAAGTTCGCGGGATGGACATTATTATTTGTACAACTGCTTCAAACGATGATGAAGCAAAAGAATTATTGCGTGGCTTCGATATGCCATTTGCAAACTAACCAAAAGAAAGTATTTAAAACATGGCAAAAGTAAGTGCAGTTCACAGAGATTTAAAGCGTCGCAAGTTGATTAAAAGACATGCAGCTAAGCGTGCGGCTTTAAAAGCTATTATTAAGAATAAAGAAGTTGGAATGGAAGAGCGTTTCGCTGCTGTTCTAGACTTGGCTGATATGCCTAATAATTCTGTGCCCATTAGGTCACGTAATCGTTGTGCTTTGACAGGTCGTCCGCGCGCATTTCACCGTAAATTTAAGCTTTCCCGTATCGCTATTCGGGATCTGGCTTCACGGGGTGAATTGCCTGGTGTTGTCAAAGCTAGCTGGTAAGAATAAGAGAGAAGAGGATATAATAAAATGTCTATGAGTGATCCTTTAGGAGATATGTTAACACGCATTCGTAATGCGCAGCGTGCTAATCTGCCTACAACACAATGCCCACATTCTGGTGTGCGTCAATCTGTATGTGACGTGCTTAAAGATGAAGGTTACATTCGTGGTTATTCTGTTGTTGAACAGGATAATAACAAAAAAGAAATTCAGATTGAGCTGAAATATGACGAAGGTCAGCCTGTTATTCGTGAATTAACACGAATTTCAAAGCCGGGTTGTCGTGTTTACTCAAAAATTGCTGATCTGCAACCATTTCATAACGGTCTTGGTATTAAGGTTATTTCTACACCACGTGGTGTGATGCCTGATTACAAAGCACGTAATGAAAATGTGGGTGGTGAAGTATTGTGCCAAGTTTATTAAGTTTGGCTTAAGTTTAAGGAAAAAAGAAAATGTCACGTATTGGTAAAAAACCGGTTGAAGTTCCTGAAGGTGTCACAGTTGACGTCAATGGTCAGGATGTAACAGCCAAAGGTAAAAAAGGCGAACTTTCTCTACGCATTCACGATGACGTGTCTGTTAAGTTGGAAGATGGTAAAGTTGTCTTTGCCCCTCGCTCTGCGTCGTTGCAGGCTAAAAAATTATACCCAACAATGCGCACTTTGGTGAATAACATTGTTATTGGTGTGGTCGAGGGGTTTGAGAAAAAGCTTGAAATTCACGGTGTTGGTTTGCGTGCCAATATGCAAGGGAGCACCCTTGTGATGCAACTTGGTTTCTCTCATGAGGTACGTTTTGATATTCCACAAGGCGTGCAAGTTGTTGTTGAAGAACAAACGAAAATCACAGTGACAGGTATTGATAAACAGCTTGTTGGTCAAGTTGCTGCAAAAATTCGCGGATTTAAAAAACCAGAGCCCTATAAAGGTAAAGGTATTCGTTACGTTGGTGAGTATGTTGCCCGTAAAGAAGGTAAAAAGAAATAATTAAGAAAAGTAGTTAAAGGGTAAAATTTTAAGAAAACCCTAAGGAACAAGATTATGACACAAAAAAGAATGATACCCTCTAAACGCCGTAAAATGGGAACACGTGCAAAGTTGCGTCGGATCAATATTGATCAAAACCCTAATCGTGCTATTCGCCCACGTTTGTCTGTACATCGTACAAATAAGCAGATTTACGCGCAAATTATTGATGATGTTAAGGGTGTTACTCTTGCATCAGCAAGCTCTATGGGGGCTGAAAATGGCCACCGTGTTGAAGCAGCTAAAGTTGTTGGTCAGACAATCGCAAAAGCGGCAACAGCAGCTGGTGTAAAAAAGGTTCAATTTGATCGTGGTGCATTTTTGTATCACGGACGTATTAAGGCCGTTGCTGAAGGTGCCCGCGAAGGTGGACTTGAATTTTAACGGTATAGATTAAGCCTCCTCGCGTTTAGGCGTATGAGGCGTAAAAGAAAAGATTAATTAAGGAGCAGTAAATAATGGCTAACCCACAAGATCAAAAATTTGATCGTTCAAAAGAACGCGAAGAACCAGAATTCCATGAAAAATTGGTTGCCGTAAACCGTGTTGCAAAAGTTGCAAAAGGTGGACGTCGTTTTGGTTTCGCCGCGTTGGTTGTTGTTGGTGATGGTAAAGGCCTTGTTGGGTCTGGCCACGGTAAAGCAAAGGAAGTGCCTGAAGCTATCCGTAAAGCAACAGAGCAAGCAAAACGTAAAATGCTCCGTGTTCCTCTTCGTGAAGGACGTACGATTCACCATGACGTGAGTGGCCGTGCTGGTGCGGGTAAAGTTATCCTTCGCTCTGCTCCTGGTGGTACAGGTGTTATTGCTGGTGGTCCAATGCGTGCTGTTTTTGACTGTTTGGGTGTTCAAGATGTTGTGGCGAAAGCTGTTGGATCTTCTAACCCATATAACATGGTGAATGCAACGTTAGAGGCTCTTAAGAAAATGGAAAGCCCACGTCAAATTGCGACACGCCGTGGTAAAAAAGTAAGTGATATTATCGCAGCGCGTGAATCATCGCGTGGTGGTAAAGCAGCTGAAGCAACAGCTGAAGATAAAAAGTAAGCATAATAAAAGTTTAAGTTAAGGAATAAGGCGATGGCTGAAGAAAAAAAGACAACTGCGAAAAAAGCTCCTGCTAAAAAAGCAACGGCAAAGAAAGCGCCTGCGAAAAAGGCAGTCTCTGGTAAAACAGTGACTGTAACGCAAATTGGTTCTGCAATTGGTCGTAAAGGTTATCAGCGTAGCACGTTGATCGGTTTAGGCTTAAATAAAATTGGCCGCACAAAGACTCTAGAAGATACTCCAAGTGTTCGTGGCATGATCCGTGCTGTTCATCATTTGGTTAAAGTTGAAGACGCGGCGTAAGAATTTATAAATAAGGTATAAGAAAATGAAATTGAATGATTTAAAGCCAAATAAAGGTGCGACACACAACACAAAACGTGTTGGTCGTGGTATTGGTTCTGGTAAAGGTAAGACTTGTGGCGTTGGTCAAAAAGGTCAGAAAGCCCGCTCTGGTGTGGCAATTAAAGGATATGAGGGCGGTCAAATGCCTCTATTCAAACGTTTACCGAAACGTGGATTTAAGAATATTTTTGCTAAAAAATTCGCAACTGTGTCTTTGGCACGTTTGCAAGAGGCCATTGATGCAAAGCAAATTGATGCGGGTAAAACTATTGATCAAGACGCTCTTGTTGCGGCTAAAATCATCAAACGTACGAAAGATGGTGTTCGTGTTTTAGGAAATGGCGAGATTAAAACAAAAGTAACATTAAATGTTGCGGGCGCGACTGCTTCTGCGGTTAAGGCTGTTGAAAAATCAGGCGGTAAACTCGATATCATCGAGAAAAAAGAAATGCCTGCGCGTAAGGTAAAACTGAATAAGCCAGTTAAACCAAGCAAGAAAATGCTTTTGAAAGCTAAAAAGAAAAAATAATCAAAGCTGATAAGTTTTGACTGAAACTAAAAAAAGAGAGCTTTCTATAAAGATAGAAGGCTCTCTTTTTTATTATAAGCGAATTTTTCCCCAATTTATGTTTGATTTGTGTTATAGTTGTTTCAACACCAAGAAAGTTGCGCCCGCATTTTATGTGGGTTTTTTTGTAAGAAAACAATTTAATTTGTAGGTGAGAGAAGAGGGGGGATAGCCCCCCCTCCCTTATTTCCGGTGAACAAACTGAGTAACTTTTTTAACCCAATTAAAACAATGGTTTACGAGGCCTTTAAATCTTCTATATTAGCGATTTCTAATGTCCTGGTTGGGAACGGGATAGAAATTCCGTCTGTATCTAGGGCTTCTTTAATGGCCTTTAATAACTCCCATTGAATAATGAAGAAATCATCTGTTTTGCTCCAGATACGGACTTTTAAATCCACTGAAGACTCGCCCATATTGGCAACGACAATAAGGGGCTCTTTTCCTGCGGTTGTAATAAGCAATTTTTCTTTGCTTAAAACACCTTCAATTGTTTTGATGGCTTTATTGATGTCACTATCATAACTAATACCAATGGTCAGATCTTGTCTGCGTTGTTTGTTGCGGGAAAAATTTGTTATTTCGGTTCCCCAAACTTGGCTGTTTGGTGCATAAATATATTTATGATCTGGGGTGTTCAACTCAACCCCAAAAAGACCTAGGGATATAACAGTGCCACCTGTGCTACCAAATTCAATATAATCACCAAGGCTAAAGGGGCGTAAGATTAAAATCATCACACCGGCCGCCACATTACTTAATGTACCTTGCAAAGCCAAACCAATAGCAAGACCAGCAGCACCAAGGACGGTCAGTAGGCTGGCAGTTTGAATACCAAATTGACCTAAAACGGCAATGACGGCAACCGCGATAATCACATATTTGGCAAAATTACCGAGGAAAGATGATAAAGTCTTATCAAGTTTTTTAATGTTATGAATACGTTTCTTGACCCAATTACCGGCGATCCACCCTACGATTAAGATGGCGAGGGCGCTCAACAAACGCATGCCCCATATAATAGCAAGTTCTGTATATTGAACTAAATCAACTTCCATAGTTTTCTCCTTTTTGGCGTGTTTAGATTAGTTAAATGGGTTTTTACTGGTACGGACTAAAAGGCGGACAGGAATGCCTTTTAAATCAAAATCTTCGCGCAGACCATTCATTAGGTAGCGTTTATACGTCTCGGGAAACTCTTTCGGGCGTGATACCCAGATGGCAAAAGTTGGCGGACGAATGTTAATTTGCGTCATATATTTTAAACGGTTTGATCGACCCTCATAAAGCGGAGCAGGGTTTTGGCTTTCGCGCGCCGCCATCCATCGGTTTAGTTTTGATGTGTTGACGCGTTTATTCCAAAGCGCGTAGGTGTCTAAAACGGTTTGCATTAAAAAGCCAAGGTTACGATTGTTAATCGCAGAAATACTACATGATGGGACATTACGCACTTGCCCTAATGAGGTTTCTAATTTGTATTTAACAAATTCCAACGCTTCTTTTTTGGCGTCCTCACCTTTGATGAGGTCCCATTTATTTACGGCAATAATCATCGCACGACCTTCATTTAAAATATGGTCGGCAATTTGTATGTCTTGTTTCTCAAAAATATTTTCAGAATCAATGACTAAGATACAAACTTGGGCAAGGCGAATGGCGCGCAAAGAATCTTCGACCGACATTTTTTCAATATTGTGGTCAACTCTGGCCTTCTTTCGCATGCCTGCGGTATCGACAAGGCGTATTTTCTGGTCATTAAACTCCCAATCAACCGCAATCGCATCACGCGTAATACCGGCTTCGGGGCCTGTCATAACGCGGTTATCATTAAGAAGAGCGTTCATTAATGTTGATTTTCCAACGTTTGGACGGCCAACGATCGCTATCTTAATTGGCTTTTCATTATCTTCTTTAATCTCAATAGACGCAAAGTCAAAACTCTCATCACCTTCCAAATCATCCAAATTCTCAATATCAGGCAGTTGATCATTTTCAATTTTTTCCTCAACAACATCTTTGGGGAAGTGCGGTTCAAAGGCATGGTAAAGTTCTTCAATCCCATGTCCATGCGCAGATGAAATGGGGATAGGTTGTCCAAACCCTAGGGAGTACGCTTCAGCTGTTCCAGAGATACTCGCTTTTTCACTTTCACATTTATTGACGGCTAAAACGATAGGTTGTTTTTTGCCTTTACGTCGTCTCAGCCAACTCGCGAAATGCTCATCTGTCGGTGTTACACCTTCGCGACCATCAATAATGAATAGAATTGCGTCAGCCTGCGCCAAACCTTCTTCGGTCTTTTGACGCATACGACCCTCAATAGATCCATCAAACGATTCCTCTAATCCTGCTGTATCGATAATCCGTATTTTCTTATCAAGGAGGTAACCTTCCGCCTCGCGCCAATCGCGGGTGACACCAGGTGTGTCATCGACAATTGCTAACCTCTTTTTAGCCAAGCGGTTAAAAAGGGTGGATTTCCCGACATTGGGGCGGCCTATGATTGCAATAGTAAACATATTCCAGCTTTTTAAGGGGTTTAGGAAGGAAATACTAGCCCCTTTTAAAAAGAAACTCATATTGATGATTTCACGCTTGTAAGTTTCGAGGCATGGTTGTAATGTTGAGTTGCGACACATTGTGGCTCTAGCATAATTGTTTGATTTTATTACGTTTTTTAGGTTTCGCTAGCTACGATGGAAGAATAAAAGAGATTTTTGAAGGTTATATCTTCATCAAACATGGAAATCTCTTATTCCGGCGCCGAACATAGAAAAGATTTTTACGTGTAACAACACGATAAAACCCTCTTTTTCGGTGATATTTAGGTCAACCTGCAAGATAGCTAGCGGTTTATCAAAATCGGAAAATAACAAATTAACGGAATTTATGCGCAAGATTTTGCGTGCCGTTTTTTTCAATACCTTGCCTTTTTGTCGCAATTATAGGGCTGTATTGAGGAACGTCACGCCTGTCTGCGCTTTTGAAAGATTGGAATATATTATGTCTAAAAAAATGCTTATTGATGCAACCCACGAAGAAGAGACACGGGTTGCGGTTGTCGATGGAAATCGACTTGTTGAATTTGATTACGAAAGTAGTGTTCGTAAACAATTAAAAGGTGGAATTTATCTGGCGAAAGTAACGCGGGTTGAGCCTTCTTTGCAGGCGGCGTTCGTTAACTTTGGTGGTAACCGTCATGGGTTTTTACCTTTTTCTGAAATTCACCCTGATTATTTCCGCATTCCCATTAGCGATCGTGAAGCTTTACTTGCGGCGCAGCAAGAGGAATTGGCCAAGCTAGACCAGATTGATGATGAAGATGAAATTGATGGTGACGTTGATTCGTCTGTAGATGATGATATTGATGAAGAAGATGATGAAGACGCGGTTGTAGAAGTTGGTGGCTCTGATAAACCTGCTGATGACGAGGATACTGACCTTATAAAAGCAGAAGAGAAGAAAAAAGCTAAAAAGAAGTCTGCAACTAAGTCTAAGAAAAAGACGACAAAAAAATCTGGAAAAGATGAAGAATCTGAAACGGGTGATGTTGAGGATAGCGAAGCGGCTATCGGGAATAAAAAACTTGATGAAGAAAAAAGTGATGAAGAGCTTGATGCGGAAGCGTTGAAAAAAGCGCAAAGTCTTGAGAGTCCTGAAGATACTGATGGGGGAAGCTCTAAAGGTCGTGGACGTAGTAATCGAGGGCGCAATAACCGCGGGCGTAATAATAATTACCGTGGTAAAAAATCTAATAGTAAACGCAGTAATATGCGCAGTAAAAAGTCTGATGAAATTGTCGATGACGGTAATGGAGATAGCGAGGGTGGTAAGCCTTTCCGCTTTAACTTGCGCCACAAATATAAAATTCAAGAAGTTGTAAAGCGTGGTCAAATCATGTTGATCCAAGTGTCCAAAGAGGAACGCGGCAATAAAGGGGCGGCGGTTACGACCTATATGTCTTTGCCTGGACGTTATTGTGTTTTGATGCCAAATAGTCCACGTGGCGGCGGTGTTAGCCGTAAGATTGGTAACTTCAAAGATCGTAAGCGTATGCGTGATATTTTGAAAGAACTAACAATTCCACAAGGCATGTCTGTCATTTTAAGAACAGCAGGAGTCTCTCGCACGAAATCAGATATTAAGCGTGATTTAGACTATTTGACACGCTTATGGAATACTATTCGTGAAGAAACTTTGAAATCTAATGCGCCCGCTTTAATTAATGAAGAAGGTAATCTGATTAAACGATCTATTCGTGATTTGTACACGCGTGACATTGATGACGTCTTGGTGTCAGGTAAGCGCGGTTATAGAACCGCTAAAGATTTTATGAAGATGTTGGTTCCATCGCATGTAAAAAAAGTAAAAGAATATAAAGATGAACGTATTCCTTTATTCCATCGTTATAATGTTGAAAAGCAAATCTCTGATATTGGTGAAATTTCTGTTACCTTAAAATCTGGTGGTTATTTGGTCATTAACCCAACAGAAGCGTTGGTTTCTATTGATGTAAACTCTGGTAAAGCAACGAAAGAGCGCCATATTGAAGAAACGGCGGTGAAAACTAATTTAGAAGCTGCTGCTGAGGTTGCGCGCCAATTACGTTTGCGTGATTTAGGGGGGCTTGTTGTCATTGACTTTATTGATATGGAAGAACGCCGTAATAACCGTAAAGTTGAAAATAAATTGCGGGATGCGTTATCCTCTGATCGTGCTAGAATCCAAGTGGGGCGGGTGTCATCGTTCGGTTTGCTTGAACTGTCACGTCAACGTTTAAACCCCAGCTTGACCGAAGCGCAATTTGAAAAATGTCCTCATTGTGATGGTAGTGCCGTTGTGAAGACGCTTGATTATGCCGCGATTAGTGCAATGCGTGCGTTGGAAGAAGAAGGAATAAAAGGTCGTGTTGCTGAACTTTCTTTGAATGTTCCAAACGCAGTGGCTGTTTATATTTTAAACAATAAACGCCAAATGCTAGCCGATATTGAAACGCGTTATGATTTTAAAGTTCATATACGCACAGATGAAATACTGAAAGCATCAGAATTTAGGCTTGATCCTATTAAGCAACGTAAGGGTAATAAAAATGCACCCAAGAATGACTCGGGTGATCATACAGGAAATGTGAAGAATCAATCTGGTGCAGATTTTGAGGATGGTGAAGAAAAACAAAAGAAAGGCCGTCGTCGCGGCCGTCGTGGTGGCCGTCGCCATAATAAGAAAAATAATGGTGAGGAGGTATCGGATAATAACAAGTCTGAGGGTCAATCTGCTAATAAAAACTTAGATAAAAAAGATGATGATTCTAAAAGCAGTGCTAAGGAAGATGTTAAGAGTAAGCCTAAGCGAGAGCAAGAGTCTAAAAAAGGTTCTGAGAAATCTTCTGAGAGCAAGGCACCTGCTAAGAAATCAGCGATTAAGAAGTCTGTGGCTTCTAAAAAAGAAGCGGCTCCTGTGAAAAAGCCTTCTAATGACGTAAGTGCTTCGACAGAGAATCACGCCAAAGTTTTTGAAAAGGTTAATGAAACACCGAGTAAAAAGAAAAAAGGATGGTGGAACCGCCTTGTTGATTAAGTGGTTGATAAATATAGTTATTTAGTGTTTTGAAGAAATTTATATCAAATTTTAGATAATATTTACACGCCGTTAATTTTTGATGTTTAACATAATGTATAGAGATTGTTTATCGCTTTGTTTTGCAGAAGGCTTATTAATCGCGGCGATCTCTTTATAGCAAGTTTTTGACAATGTTGGCTTTGTTGCATTGCCCCGCATATATAGCCTAAGAACGTTGTTAGAGATTTTTCGTCCCTTTGGCCGCCGGGTGATTTTCTCCCGGCGGCTTTTTATACGACTTTTTTTTGTCTGATTTTCGTGATAGATATAGTGCCTTATAATAATCACCAAGAAAGTCTCTCATGGCACACCTTTATTCAACTTTGTTTGTTACTTTTTTTGTTCTTACAACTTTATTGATATCACCGGTTTTTGCGGCAGATAAGGATGAGGTCGTAAAACTGAAAGCAGAAAATCAGAAAAAGGTTGAGCAGGGGATTGAAAAAGAAACACCTATTACAGAATGGATTAGTTCTGAAAAGGCTCTGTTAAAAAAATTGCCTGAAAAGAACCGGCAAACATTTTTTATATTAAGAAATAAGCATAGTGTTATTCGGTCTGTTGAGGTTGTGAAGCGTGATGTTGGTAACGCGGTGAAAGCTTGCGCTGAAAATAATAAAGATATGGCTAAAGCTATGAAGACACGCTTTTCCCAGTGGACAGGTGTGGTGGACCCTATATTAAAAGATGCTCAAAAATTCTTGGAACTTGAATTGAAAGAGCAAGAAGCGTTTCACGTTTCAGATTATCGCCATGTTACGGAGTTAAATGATAAAGCCTATAATTTTTCTGAAAGCCAAATCCAAAAAAGTCCTGTGACGACTAAAGAGGCCTGCCAGGGTTTATTGGATAGTATGGATAGAACAGAAGAGAGTTTGATTAATATCTTACAGGATATTTTATTGCCTGAAGAAGTTGTTCGTAAACGCTTAGAACAGGCAAAAGAAGCTAAAGAAAAAGCTAAAAAATAATTTATTTACTACGCAGTTTTTGCAAGTGAAAAATCATAACAGCTATTAAAATAAAGGCCCCTGCTTGGTGCATCGCCGCGGGAATAATTGAAACTTGAGAGAGTAAAGCTATAATTCCTAACCCAACTTGAAGTAAAACAATACTCATAAGAACAAAACTTTTGATGCGATAGGCGAAGCTGAGAACAATTACACCTGTGAGCATAGCGACCCATCGATGTGTAAACTGAACACTGACGGGATCAAAGAATATATGCATGATGGATTGAAGCTCAGGCGGTATCCAATAAGTTCCCATTTTAGGCCAGCTGTTATAAACAAGCCCAGCATCTAAGCCTGCTACATAGGCACCCCATATAATGGTTGTTGCGATGAAGAACATAGTAACCCACGCATGGCGTTTTAGGCAGAAAGAAGATGTTTCGGGCGCCTTGTTTTGTAAGCTAAAAGCAAGCCAGAGAAGGTATGAAAAAATAATAAAGGCCAAACCAAGGTGGGCGGCCAACCTAAAATGGCTAACGGAAGGGCGGTCAACAAGACCACTTTTCACCATGTACCAGCCCATAACCCCTTGTAATCCACCCAGAACGAGGCCAATGAAGAATTTAAGCTTATAGCCCTCTGGGATTTGCTGGCGTACCCAAAAGTAAGGCAAGGGCAAGGCATAGGCGAGGCCAATTAAGCGCCCCCAAAGGCGGTGAAACCATTCCCAGAAGAAAATATTTTTAAATTCGGATAACTCCATCCCGATGTTGGTTTTTTGATATTCGGGGCTTTGTTGGTAAAGGGTGAAGACGCGCAGCCATTCTGCTTCGTTTAAAGGGGGGAGGGCGCCAATGAGAGGGCGCCATTCCACCATACTAAGCCCGCTTTCGGTGAGGCGTGTAATGGCCCCTATAACCGCCATGGCAAAGACCATAAAAGCGGTGAAAAATAACCAGTTTATAATTACTTTGTGATGTTTCATTGACAATAAACTCCTAAAGCGTTTTATATTCGTTTTATGAGTGAAAATAAACACAAAACAGACGTGATCATCATAGGTGCAGGTCCGGTTGGGCTTTTTGCGGTGTTTGAGCTTGGTTTATTGGATATGAAGGCGCATTTGGTCGATATTTTGGATAAACCTGGCGGGCAATGTGCCGAGTTATATCCTGAAAAGCCTATTTACGATATTCCCGCTTTCCCTGTCATTACGGGGCAGGAGCTGACCGATAATTTGATGGCACAGATAGCACCGTTTGATCCTGTATTCCATTACCAACAGATGGCGGAAAGCCTGACGAAGTTGGATAATGGTAATTGGGAGTTGACTACGGATCAAGGTGTTGTGATTGAAGCCAAAGTGGTCGTTATTGCGGCGGGCGGTGGATCTTTTATGCCGAAGAAACCCAATATTCCCAATTTGGAAGAATATGAAGATAAATCTCTTTTTTACGCGGTGCGTAAAATGGATCAGTTTAAAGGTAAAAATATTTTGATTGCGGGTGGTGGAGATTCTGCGCTGGATTGGTGCTTGAATTTGCAACCCCTCGCTCAGTCCATGAAGTTGGTGCATCGCCGTGATAATTTCCGTGCCGCGCCAGATAGTGTATCGAAAATGCGTAAATTGGTTGATGACCAAAAAATGAAACTTCATATTGCGGATGTTAAAGAACTACATGGAGAAAATGGACAGCTTCATGCGGTGACGGTTCAGCCTAAAGGAGAAGAGGCATACCAAATAGAATGCGACACCTTGCTCGCCTTTTATGGTTTAACCATGAAGCTTGGGCCTATTGCGAATTTTGGGCTTAATTTACATGAAAACCTAATCCCTGTGGATACAGAGAAGTTTGAAACCACGACGGCGGGTATTTTCTCTATTGGTGATATTAATAGCTATGCGGGTAAGTTGAAGCTTATTCTATCTGGTTTCCATGAAGGTGCATTGATGGCTCAGCAGGCGTTTCGTTATGTGTACCCTGATAAAAAATTGCGTTTTCAATACACAACCTCGTCTTCTTCGTTGCAGGAAAAGCTTGGCGTAGACGATAAGGCGGCATAAGCTCTTTATATGGCATCCTTTGATATTATTACTGTAATAAGTTTGGCGTACAAAAAAGTTTGGCTGGAGCGGCGTTATTTGCTGCCTATGATGGCCATTCCTTTTTTAGTGAAGCTTGCTTGCTTTGCGGCATTATCAACTTTTGTAGAAGATGACGGTCTTTGGCTTGCGGCTCTTATATTACTGCCCTCTTTCTTTGTTGAGGGCTGGTTATTGAGTCACTGGGCGCGAACTGTGATGACGGGAACGCATCGTTGGCCGTTTCGTTCTACGGGTAATGAAATGCAAGATAGAGCCGAGATGGCATCGCGTAGTAAAGGCATTATGGCGGGAACTGTGACTTATGTGCTTATCAATTTTTTGATGGCGGGTTATTTTGCGGCGATGTTTTCATCTGTTCCTGATTTAACACAAGGGTTAGATCCACAAAATCCAGACCCACATATTGCGATGGTTGGGATTATTTTTATGGTGTCAGCTTTGTTATTGTTTCGCTTTGTTTGGGTTTATATCCCGCTTGCCGTGAATCTGCCGTTAGAGAAAATATTAGAAAAACTAAAACCCATGCGTCTGACCTTTCAGATGATTGGTTTATGGCTAGTTTGTGTTGTGCCTGCTATTTTGGCGTTGCAAGTTTTGGGGGAGGGCTTGTCGGTTCTGTCCGCAGACGGTGACGTCACAGCGGTACAAAAAACGGGTTTTATGGTTGCCCGCATTGCGATTGATATGATTAAAAATTTAATTTGTACGGCCGGCATGGCTTATGCTTTTTTGGCCTTGTTTAAAAACGCACAAAAATGAAGATATTTGTAACGGATAGAGACGGTAAAGAGCATGAGCTGGAGGCGCTGGAAGGCTGGCGCGTTATGGAGATTATCAAGGATTATAAACTTGATTTAAAAGCCGAATGTGGCGGTGCGTGCTGTTGCGCAACGTGCCACGTCTATGTGCATGAAGACTGGGTTGATAAGCTTTATGAGATGCGCGATGACGAAGAAGATATGCTGGACGAGGCGATTGACGTTGAAGATAATTCGCGCCTGTCGTGTCAGATATTAATGAGTGAAGAACTTGATGGTTTAAAAGTGACTATCGCCCCTGGGACGGAGATTTAACTTACATTCTGTAAGCTCTCTCATGTTGACTTATTTTTTTGTAAACTCGAGTTCTTAAATTTTTGGCTTGTTCGTCGTTGGGTTTTATTTCTAAGCACTTGTTGAGCGCGTGCCCTGACTCTTGGTAGCGGTCTAGAAAGAACAGAGATTTACCCAATGTATACCACAGAATATGATCCCTTGGAAAGTTAGCGACGCCTTCTTTCAGTACAGGGATTGATTGAAATTCTAGTCCCTGATTTCTTAATCCCTTGGCTGTTTTTATGTATGTGCTGGGATGAACGGCATGTTCAAAAAAATCTCTACATTCTGTTTTACTCATAATAGGGTTTATTAAACCACAACAGTACTTATGTCAATAATTTTATGGTAATTTATTGCAACGTAATTTCAGTATCCACAAATTTACTCTCGGCAGGGCTGATAATTTCTTTTTTAGCGACGTAAACACTATGGAGGGCGCCATCTATCTTATGTTCCCAAAAATCGAGAAAGTTATAGAGTTTAGGGAATTTAGGGGCGAGATCATAATGTTGCCAGATGAATTCCTGCAGAAGTTGGGGGTGATCGGGCAGGTGATAGTAGATTTGGGCTGTCGTCAAGCGAAAGCCTTGAAGCTGTATAGCCATTTCCCCCTGAATATTAGAGTTTGAATCAACCATTTAACTAGTATATCACAAACTATATTACGAAAACATTACTGACAGCCAATTTCAGGCGGTATTTTATGCTGAATCAGCTTGAAAATTTTTCGACTCCTATGCTATAACACTACGACTCTGAGGTCAGGGTCTTAGCATGCTCATGGTGAGGTGCTTAAATTTGTTAACGAAATCAAACTCTTAAAGGAGAAAATAGATATGAAATTTCGTCCATTACATGATCGAGTCTTACTGCGTCTTGTTGAGCAGGAAGCAAAAACAGCTGGTGGGATTATTATTCCAGATACAGCGCAAGAAAAACCTATGGAAGGTGAAGTTGTTGCCGTCGGAACGGGACACGTAAACGACAATGGTGACGTTCGCCCGCTAGATGTAAAATCTGGTGATCGCGTGATCTTCTCAAAATGGGCTGGTACGGAAGTGCAAGTCGATGGTGAAGAGCTTATGGTGATGAAAGAGTCCGATATTATCGGTATCATCGCAGCCTAATAATTAATCTAATACAAAACTGCCCGTAGTGCGCTTGCGCACCTGAGGGCACTTAATTCGACAAAGGAGAATTAAAAAATGTCATCTAAAGATGTAAGATTCCACGAAGATGCTCGTGATGAAATGATGAAAGGCGTTGATATTATTGCCAACGCTGTAAAAGTAACATTAGGGCCAAAAGGTCGTAACGTTGTTATCCAAAAATCTTTTGGCGCGCCACGTACAACCAAAGATGGTGTATCTGTTGCCAAAGAAATTGAACTTAAAAACCCACGTCAAAATATTGGCGCTCAGCTTATCCGCGAAGTCGCGTCTAAGGCTGTTGAGCATGCTGGTGATGGTACAACAACAGCGACTGTTCTTGCGCAATCAATCGCGCGTGAAGGTATGAAAGCGGTTTCTTCTGGACGTAATCCAATGGATCTTAAGCGTGGTATCGAAGCGGCTGTTATTACGGTTGTTGAAGACCTTAAGAAACGTGCCAAAGACGTTAAAACCAATGAAGAGATTAAACAGGTTGGTACAATCTCTGCCAATGGCGATAAAGAAATTGGTGATATGTTGGCCGAAGCGATGGAAAAAGTAGGTAACGAAGGTGTTATCACAGTTGAAGAAGCAAAGTCTTTAAGCAATGAGCTTGAGGTTGTTGAAGGTATGCAGTTTGACCGTGGTTACTTGTCCCCTTACTTCATCACAAACCCAGACAAGATGACGTGTGAGCTTGAAAATCCATATATCTTGTTCCATGAATCAAAATTGACAAACCTGCAAGCGATGCTTCCTATCTTAGAAGCTGTTGTGCAATCAGGTCGTCCATTATTGATTGTTGCTGAAGATGTTGAGGGTGAAGCCCTTGCGACTTTGGTTGTGAACAAGCTGCGCGGTGGCTTGAAAGTTGCCGCTGTTAAGGCTCCTGGTTTTGGTGACCGTCGTAAAGCGATGATTGAAGATATGGCCATCTTAACAGGCGGACAAGTTGTTTCTGAAGAATTGGGCGTTAAGCTTGAAGCCGTAACGATTGATATGCTTGGAACTGCGAAGAAAGTTCAAATCACAAAAGACGAGAGTACTATTGTTGATGGCGCAGGTGATAAAGGTAATATTGATGCTCGCGTTGCTCAAATCAAAGCACAAATTGAAGAAACATCTTCTGATTACGATAAAGAAAAACTACAAGAGCGTTTGGCTAAATTAGCTGGCGGTGTTGCTGTTCTTCGTATTGGTGGTGCGACTGAAGTTGAAGTGAAGGAACGTAAGGATCGCGTTGATGATGCTATGCACGCAACACGTGCAGCCGTTGAAGAAGGCGTTATCGCAGGTGGCGGTACAGCTCTTCTTTACGCATCAAAATCATTAGATGGTATGAAGCTTGATAATGAAGATCAGCAAGTTGGTGTTGAAATTATCAGACGTGCCCTTCAAGCACCTATCCGTCAAATTGTTGAGAATGCCGGTTCTGAAGGGTCAATCATTGTTGGTAAGTTGCTAGAACAAAAAGATACGAACCACGGTTTTGATGCTCAGAATGATAACTATGTTGACATGGTTAAATCTGGAATTATTGACCCTGTGAAAGTTGTCCGTACTGCGTTGCAAGATGCGGCGTCCGTTGCTGGTTTAATGATCACAACCGAAGCTGTTGTCACAGATACCGAAGAAGAAGGCGGCGCAGCAGGCGGCATGCCTGACATGGGCGGTATGGGTGGAATGGGCGGTATGCCTGGCATGATGTAATTTATCTTTGATAAATAAATCCATCACCCTGTTATCCCCGTAGTGAGCGAAGCAAGCTTAAACAGCGGGGATCCATAAAACGAAAAGCACTGCTTTTCTTCAAAAATTTAAAAAGGCCGGAAGTTTTTCTGGCCTTTTTTGTGTTCAGCGTAAAGAGAGGTTGATTTGGCCAGGTACTATATTCATATATAGGGAAATATGTGACTTCATATCACCTTACCTTGAATCATGTTCAAGATAAGATTGTAGTATGACGTGTATTAGAATAAGGTTTTTTATGCCTGAGTTACCC
The DNA here is from genome assembly GCA_937931645.1 of uncultured Alphaproteobacteria bacterium. Classification (GTDB taxonomy): domain Bacteria; phylum Pseudomonadota; class Alphaproteobacteria; order Micavibrionales; family Micavibrionaceae. The sequence continues at coordinate 78,846 of CALHAR010000007.1, read as the reverse complement.
GAAGTTGAAACTGTTATGCGCGGTCTGACGCCTGTCATGCTGAATAACAAAGTTAGCAAAGTTAAGCTGTATCGCAAGGACCTACGTGTGCCTTTTCCAAAGAACATGGAAGGGCGGTTAGCAAAACGTTCTATCTTGTCATTAACAAGGCGCGCCAAATATATATTGGTTAATTTTGAGGGTGGTGTGGTGTTGGCTATTCACCTTGGAATGTCAGGTAAAGTTACTATCATTTCTAGCGGTGAGAGGTATGACATTCAAAAACACGATCACTTGGTAATGACTTTGGAGGATGGATCGAGGATTATCTATAATGATCCGCGCCGCTTTGGTATGATTTTTATGTTTGACGAGAGTGAGTTGGAAACCCATGCCGCTTTTAAACATTTGGGTCCAGAACCACTAGGCAATAAGTTTTCTGCGCCATATTTAATGAGAGCGTTAAAAAATAAAAAAACTTCTATTAAACAAGCGTTACTCGATCAACGTGTTGTTGTGGGAGTGGGTAATATTTATGCGTGTGAGGCTTTATACCAAGCAAAAATTAATCCTGAAAAACAAGCCAGTACAATCAAGGGTGGAAAAGTAGAAGAATTAGTAAGTGTTATTCGTGATGTTTTGGCTCGGGCTATTAAGGCAGGGGGGAGCACACTTAAAGATTATCGTCATGCAGATGGAGAGTTGGGGTATTTTCAACATAACTTTACAGTATATGACCGCAAAGGTTTGGCTTGTAAGGATTGTAATTGCAATATTGAAAAAACTGGTGGTATTCAGCGTATTGTTCAGGGGGGACGCTCAACCTTTTATTGCCCTCGACAGCAAAAGTAAGCTACAAAGAACCTATGAGATTATTATTCCTAATATTTATTTTGTGTGTTGCGTGGAGCACAAGCTATGCCCGTGCCGCAGAAATCGTATTTTTTGAGAGCTTATATGATGTTCCTGTGATGGTGGGACTATCAGAGGTAAAAGACCAAAGCGTGAGCTTTGATAAGGCGGAGGGGCGTATAGCCTATGCTGCGGCAATAGGCGATGATATTGATGAAACAAGCGTTCTTAGTTTCTATAGTACAGCGTTACAGCAGCTGGGGTGGCATAAAATTTCACCTCATTTGTTTCAGCGGGAGCAAGAAAAATTAGAAATTTCTTTAGGAAAATCAAATGCTTCTGAGTTGATTATGTTTTCAATTAACCCTGTGTCGCAATAGAGGAAAGAATTCCTTTGCTTTGGTGGTGGGTTTGACTTGACAATGGTGCGCGAGATGCGTAAAACACAACGATTATTGACAACCTAAGGTTTTTCGCGTTTTTGCGGTTGACCTATATAGACAAAAAGAGAACTTAAACAATGGCTAATCATGCTTCTGCCCTAAAACGTATTCGTCGTAATAGCCGTCGTGCTGTTATCAATGGCGCGCGTCGTAATCGTATTCGTACATTCATTAAAAAAATTGAACTTGCTTTAGATGCTGGTGATGCGAAAGCAGCAGAAGAAGCGTTTAGAAATGCGCAACCAGAAATTCAACGTGGTGTGTCAAAAGGTATTCTTCATAAGAGTACGGCCGCAAGAAAAATTTCACGTTTAAGTGCCCGTGTTAAAGCAGCGAAGAATTAAAAAAATCCTTTCAACGCATATCTTAAACTGATGTTGTTTTGAAAAAACATAGAGTTAGCGTAAAGCCTGTTATATTAAGTTATGTCAGGCTTTTTTGTTGTGCAAAAAAAGCTAAAAAACAGAGTCAAGAAAAATAAAATTTCTTTTTTTTATTTTTTATAGAATCACCATTGACCCATTACAAAATCTGTTTAATGTCATTTTTGTTATTCACAGGCAGACACAAAAAACTTTGTAGAAAGTTGTGAGTATATTGGGGGCTTCCCGTTTGATTGATTTTTACATCAATCGCGATCTTGAAAGAGATCAAAATTATTTGACTTGATTTCAGCTTGTTTGAAACTTTTAAGTTTAATAATTGGTGTGAGGAAAAAACTTAAAATATTTAAAATTACCATTTTGAATTTAGGTTCTAACCTTTTTAAAAAATATTATTTAACCATTTAATAATCGAAGAGCGAGAAGCTTTTCGAGATGCTGCTTATTGATTTTTTTAAGCATATATTTTTAACATTTACAAATTGGAGAAAACAAAAAAATGACTGACAACGAAACGAACCTGGCTGTTGACTTACAAGAAGCACAAAAGGATTATAGTGCTGAAACGTTAACCCCAAGCAAAGAAATTACAGTTGCATGGAAACAGGTTTATAAAGCACTACGTGGTGAGTTTGGTGAAGCTGTCTTTCGTAGTTGGTTAAAGTCATTAACGCTCCAAGCTCAGTATCACGGAACTTTGGAGGTCTCAGTGCCAACAAGGTTTATGAAAGATTGGATTCAAACGCATTATTCAAAGCGTATCCTTGAAATGTGCACTGAAAAGAATGCTGACATTAAACGTCTTGAAATTGTTGTTGTTCAGGGTGTGATGCATGAAGATACGCAAGTTGCTTCAAAAAATAAAAAAGCGAATGAAAATTCAAAGCAAAATCCAGAAAAGTTTGAAATTGCTTCTCCGTTAGATCAAAGATTTACATTTGACAGTTTTGTTGTTGGTAAACCGAATGCATTGGCCCATGCCGCAGCAAGGCGTGTTGTTGAAAGTAAAGCTGTTCCTTTTAACCCTCTATTTATATATGGTGGTGTTGGGTTGGGTAAAACACATTTGATGCATGCTATTGCTTGGATGATTGGTGACCAGTCCCCTGAAAAACAAGTGATGTATTTAAGTGCAGAAAAATTCATGTATCAGTTTGTGAAAGCTCTGCGCTCAAATGAAACAATGGCGTTTAAAGAGTTCTTCCGTTCGGTTGATGTATTGATGATTGATGATATTCAATTTATTGCAGGTAAGGAATCTACTCAAGAAGAGTTCTTCCATACTTTTAATGCGTTGGTTGATCAGAATAAACAGATTATTATCTCTGCGGATAAGGCCCCAAGTGACCTTGTTGGTATTGAAGAACGTTTGCGTTCTCGTCTGGCTTGGGGGTTGGTTGCTGATATCCAGCCGAGCACGTATGAGCTTCGTTTAGGCATTGTTAAAGCAAAGCGTGATCAGTTAGAGGCGAATGTGCCAGATTCAGTTCTAGAGTTTCTTGCACTGAAGGTGACATCAAACATTCGTGAGTTAGAAGGGGCGTTGAACCGTATTGTAGCGCATGCTGATGTTTCTAAAAATGTAATTACGCTGGAGAGCACGCAAGAGGTCTTACAGGACTTGTTACGCTCGCACGATCGCCGTATTACAATTGATGAGATTCAGCGCAAAGTAGCAGAACATTTTAATATTCGCTTATCAGATATGCATTCTGCCCGTCGCGCGCGCCAAGTGGCTCGTCCGCGTCAGGTTGCTATGTATTTAGCTAAGCAGTTAACGGCGCGTTCATTGCCTGAAATTGGTCGTAAATTTGGCGGACGTGACCATACAACGGTTATGCATGCTGTACGTAAGATTGAAGAGCTTTCTAATGATGATGCCTCTTTTGCACAAGATGTTGAAATTTTACGCCGTGCTTTGACTGGTTGATAACCATAATATTGAAGTAAAGTTTGTAATCAGGGCTTTGTTAGGCCCTGATTTTTTATATGGGAAAACTGCTGGAAAAGCTAATAAACCCCTTGGTTAACAATACTGTTCTGCTTATAGTGTTACTCATCATTAACCTAATTTAATAACGGACAACCTTATGAAATTCACCATTGATCGTGCCGCTCTTCTTCGTTCTCTTAACCACGTCCAAAGTGCCGTAGAAAAACGAAATACTATTCCAATTTTATCGAATGTTTTGATGAAGGCTGAGGATGGTGTTCTTAGCCTATCTACCACCGATATGGATATGGAGATCAATGAGTCTGTTGCTGCTCAAGTAAAAGACGCGGGGGCGACAACGGCGCCCGCTGGTACTTTGTTTGATATTGTTAAGAAGCTACCTGATGATAGTGAGGTTGAGGTTACTTTGGATGAATCTGGCAACCAAATGAGTGTGAAGTCTGGTCGTTCAAACTTTAAATTATCTTGTTTACCTGTAGCGGATTTTCCAGAGTTAAGCCAAGGCGAGATGCCAACAAGCTTTTCTATTCCTGCGAATGATTTACGGGCGTTGATTGATCGTACAAAATTTGCGATGAGCACAGAAGAAACGCGCTATTACCTAAATGGTATTTATATTCATGCTGCTGACAAGGATGGAGTGAAGGTGCTTCGTGCTGTGGCGACCGATGGTCACCGTTTGGCACGTTTTGAAATGCCACTGCCTGAGGGTGCTGAAAATATGCCTGGTGTTATTTTACCACGTAAAGCTGTTGCTGAACTTCGTAAACTTGTTGATGAGGCAGGAGACGTTATTCAAATCAATCTTTCTGAAAGTAAGGTCCGCTTTAACTTTGATCATATTGTTCTAACATCTAAATTAATTGACGGTACTTTCCCTGACTATCAACGTGTTATTCCGCAAGGTAATGACAAAGTTGTTGAGGTTAGCCCAAAAGCGTTCTCTTCTGCTATTGATCGTGTATCTACGATTTCTGATGGTAAGTCTCGCGCTGTTAAAATTACTTTTGAAGGGAAATCAATGACATTGTCGGCGAACTCTCCTGAAAGCGGGAGTGCGACTGAAGATTTGGAAATTAATGGAAATGATAATATGGAGATCGGCTTTAATGCGCGTTACCTCATGGATATCACCAGTCAAATCGAAGGCGACGGCTGTCGTTTAACCTTGGCAGATTCTGCAAGCCCGACGATCATTGAAGATACGGGTGATGCGTCTTCATTATATGTGTTGATGCCTTTAAGAGTTTAATGGCTAACCATCCTGATTGGAAGAATCTGATTGTTGAGTGCTTTGAAAGTACTGAATTTATGGCTTTGTCAACCTATGGTGATGCGGGTCTTTGGGTTAATCCTGTTTATTTTTCTTGGGATAATACATTTAATCTGTATTTCATTTCGCAGATGGACTGTAACCATGTGAATAATATTATTTCTAATTCTGAAGTTGTCTGTACTATTTTTCCAACAAATAAACCCGCGGGTAATGATGTCTTTGGTGCTTATATTAAAGGTCATGCGAAGGTTTTAGAAAATGCCCAAGAAATTAGTGTCGCTGATGATATTTACTATAGACGAGTTTACTCTGAAGGCGAAGTAGATGAAAAAGAAGCCGATAGTTATCGTGCCGATCCTGCATGGAAGTATTTTAAAATACTATTAGATGGTATGTGGTATTTTGATACACGTTATTTTGAAGAAAATAGGGTGGAAGTGCCTGAGTATATCTGGCGGCAAAATTGATATTTTGCGTGATCTCTATGCTCTCCGTGTTAAGTTAACTTATGTCGTATGTTGCTAAGCTTAATTTACAAAATTTTAGATGTTATGAGCAGGTTCGCCTTGATAATATAGGGGCGGGTTTGATTGTTTTATGTGGTTCAAACGGGGCGGGAAAAACCAATATTTTAGAGGCTATATCGTTGTTAACACCAGGGCGGGGTATTCGTGGGGTAGGCGCGATGGATATGCAACGTTATGAGAGTTCGCAAAGTTGGGGCATTTCTGCCAAAATTGATATTAATGGAAGCGAGGTCACGTTGGGAACGGGGCTGAACCCTGAAACAAGACGGCGTATGGTGCGGATTAATGGTGCGGATGCAAAATCTCAAACGGCTTTATCGGATTATTTAGCGTGCTTATGGCTGACGCCGCAAATGGATAGACTGTTTATTGATGGGGCAAGTGGTCGCAGACGTTTTCTTGATAGATTGATTTTTACGTTTGATGCGGGGCACTCTGGTCGTGTTAAACGTTATGAGAATGCGATGCGTCAACGTAGTAGGCTGTTACAAGAAGGGCAGGCTGACCCTAGTTGGTTGAATAGCCTAGAGTTTCAAATGGCTGAGACGGGTGTTGCGATTGCTGCGGCACGACTTGATTTTGTGGAGCGGTTGCAAAGTTCGTGCGATCGCGCGCATAAAAGCGAAGATAAGCTTTTTCCAAAGGCAAGGATAGATGCTTGCGGGACTATAGAGGAATTACTTAAACAATCTCCAGCGGTTGAGGTGGAAAAGCTATTTTCTTATCAATTGAAACAATCTCGTGAACGTGACGCTATTGTTGGTGGTGCGGCTACAGGGCCGCATAAAGGGGATTTGGATGTTGTTTATGCCAGTAAAAATATTAGTGCTGCACAATGTTCAACGGGAGAGCAAAAGGCATTATTGATAGGGCTTGTCCTTGCGCATAGTCGCCTGATGACAGCGGAGCGTGGTGCACCGCCTGTTTTACTGCTTGATGAAGTTGCGGCACATTTAGACGAGGCGCGCCGCGAAGCCTTGTTTGATCAGTTAATTAACCTTGGAGGACAAGTTTGGATGACAGGAACGGATGCTATTTTATTCGAATCGGTTACCAATAAAGCGCAGTTTTTTAATGTGGAAGCAGCGCAAGTTTTTGCTCAAAAAACATCTAGAGCTGCCTAGTTGTAAGCTCTCTAAAAAATCCCCCTAAAATGCTGAAAAATAAGCGTTATATGTGTGAAAAAGACTGGGTTTTTACTGTTATTGTCTTTGGTCAAATGCTATAAAGAACTATTCATATAAAAGCGCAAAAATGAGCGATTTTTTAAGTTAAAAACGGAAATATAACCATGAGCGAAGCAGCCAAAAAAATGCCAAAAGAAACAACAGAAAAACAACAGCCTAACGCAGCAGGACAGGATCAAGATGCTATTGATTCTTATGGTGCAGATTCCATTAAAGTCCTTCGTGGGCTTGAGGCCGTTCGTAAGCGCCCCGGTATGTATATTGGAGATACGGATGATGGGACAGGGTTGCATCATATGGTCTATGAGGTTGTTGATAATGCGATTGATGAGAGCTTAGCGGGGCATTGTGACCGCGTTGATGTGATGTTGAATGCGGATGGGTCGGCAACGGTTAAAGATAATGGGCGCGGTATCCCTGTTGAGACACATGCAGAAGAAGGGGTGTCTGCGGCGCAAGTGATTATGACACAGCTTCATGCGGGTGGTAAGTTCGACCAAAACTCATATAAAGTTTCTGGTGGTTTGCATGGTGTTGGGGTATCGGTTGTAAATGCTTTGTCTGAATATTTAGATCTGACGGTTCGCCGTGATGGTAAAGAATGGACAATGCGCTTTAAACATGGGGAGGCAGGTGAGGATTTAAAACCTTTGCGTGATCTAGAGGAGGGTGAGCGTAATGGTACGGAAGTGACGTTTTTGCCCTCAACAGACACATTTACCAATGTTGAGTTTAGCTTTACGACGTTAGAGGATCGTTTACGTGAATTGGCGTTCTTAAATTCTGGCGTGAATATTTATTTAACCGATAATCGTGAAGATGAAGAGAAAGTTTCTCATCTTCATTATGAAGGTGGAATTGAAAGTTTTGTTGAGTATTTAAACCGTTCTAAAAAATCTATCATTAAAGATACGGTTTCATTTTCCAACCATGATGACGCCAGTGGAACAACAGTGGAAGCGGCGTTGGAATGGACAGATGCTTACCATGAAACCATGCTTTGTTTTACAAATAATATTCCGCAGCGTGATGGTGGAACGCATTTGGCGGGGTTCCGTTCTGCATTAACACGTATTATTTCAAAATATGCTGATGAAAAAGGAATCACAAAGAAAGAGAAAGTGAAGCTGACAGGGGAGGATATGCGTGAGGGCTTGACGTGTGTTTTGTCTGTTAAGGTTCCTGACCCTAAATTCTCGTCACAAACAAAAGATAAGCTTGTATCATCAGAAGTTCGTCCAGTGGTTGAGGCCGCGATGGCTGAGAGCTTTGGAACGTGGCTTGAGGAAAACCCTGCTGATGGAAAAATCATTGTTGGGAAAATTGTTGAGGCCGCAACGGCGCGTGAAGCCGCACGTAAAGCGCGTGATTTAACCCGTCGTAAGGGCGTAATGGATATTTCAAACTTGCCGGGTAAGCTGGCAGATTGTCAATCTAAGGATCCTGCTGATTCTGAGATTTTTATTGTTGAGGGAGATTCTGCTGGTGGGTCGGCCAAGCAAGCACGCTCACGCCGTACGCAAGCTATTTTACCGCTTCGTGGTAAAATTTTGAATACCGAGCGCGCGCGATTTGATAAAATGTTAGGGTCGGAACAGATTGGTACGCTAATTACGGCGCTGGGGACAGGAATTGGCGCAGAAGAATTTAACGTTGAAAAGTTACGTTATCATAAAATCGTTATCATGACCGATGCGGACGTTGATGGATCACATATCCGTACATTATTGCTGACTTTCTTCTTTCGTTATATGCCTGATGTCATTGATCAAGGTTATCTCTATATCGCTCAACCACCGCTTTATAAGGTTAAACGCGGTAATGGTGGAGAGCGTTATCTGAAAGATGATCTTGAAATGGAACAATTCTTAATTGAGTCTGCGTTGGGTGATATGAAGCTACGGAGTAGTGATGGATCTGAACGTTTTGGTAATGATTTACGTGACCTTTTAGAAACGGTCAGTCCTCTGCGTCGCCATATTCAAACATTGGCGCGTAAAACTGGTGATTTAGATGTTATTGAGCAAGCCGCTATTATTGGTGCTTTTGCCGAACGTATTTTTGATGATTCTGAAGTAGCGGCACTAGCAGCAAAAGCATTGGCAGACCGTATGAATGGACTAGCAATGAAAAACCAAGATACCTGGAGTTGTGAATTTACACCTGTTGGTGGCTATGTTCTTACCCGTATGGTACGCGGTGTGAAAGAACAGCTTCGTATTTCTGCTGATCAAATTCGGTCTCCTGATGCGCGGCGTTTAAATAAAGAACGTAAGTTATTAGAAGAAAATTTCTTTAATCCTGCTGAAATTATGGTGGGTGATAAGGTCGGCGCGCGTGTAACAGGCTCTGCTGGTTTTTTCCAAAGTGTGATGGAGCTTGGTAAGAAAGGTCTGCAAATGCAGCGCTATAAGGGTCTTGGTGAAATGAACCCTGAACAATTGTGGGAAACAACACTTGATCCAGAGGCACGTATTTTATTACAAGTGACGGTTAAGGATGCTGAAAAAGCGTCAGAGCTGTTCTCTACTTTAATGGGAGATGTTGTTGAGCCTCGCCGTGAATTTATTCAAGAAAACGCCCTTAAAGCGCAAGTCGATATTTAACCGATGAAACTTCTTTTTACAATCAGTTGTCTTTTAGGGGGGCTGGTTGCCTCTTCTCAATCATATGCGAGTGATCTTACTGACGCGCAGTTATGTAGGGCAGGAATTAGCACGATTTGGAATCAAGAGCTAACAGATGTCGTTATTGACCGTACGCAATTAAATATTGCTCATATTTCTTTTCCGCAAAAAGTGCGGGGAGCATCATCGGCGTTTAAATGCGTTGTGAATGGCGATAAAATAGTATGGGGAACGACCTTTGGTAATTGGCGTGATACAGATTTAGATTCTGTGATTGAGTTTACTATTAAAGACGGTATTCTCTTTGTGAATGAAAAACATAATAATGGATCGGTATTCACCAAAGAATTTGCCGTAACAGATTTAGTAGAAAAAAAATGACGTCAATTGCACAAGATTTATCAAAAATTGTAGGCGCAGCTTTTGAAGCGCAAAACTTACCAGCGGATTTAGGATTGGTAAGGGCTTCTGACCGTCCTGACTTGGCACAATTTCAATGCAATGGTGCGATGGTGGCGGCAAAGCAAGCGAAGAAGAACCCGCGTGAGGTTGCGCAATCTGTTGTTGACGCTTTGTCAAACAATGATATTTTTTCTAAAATTGAAATAGCAGGCCCTGGTTTTATCAATCTAAATGTGACTGACGCATATTTGAAAGAGTATTTAACGACCCTTGAAAATTTTGGTGTTGAGCCAACTGATGAGGAGAGGCAGGTTGTTCTTGATTATGGTGGTCCTAACATTGCCAAGGCGATGCATGTAGGTCATTTACGGGCGGCGATTATTGGTGATTCTGTTCGCCGTATTATGAGTTTCAAAGGCTACAAAACCCTTGGTGATGTTCACATGGGGGATTGGGGAACGCATATGGGTATGCTGATTGGCGACTATATGCGTGAAGATGAGCAAGATATTGTTTTGAACGCTGATTTAAAAGATGCTGCGACTGTTCAAAGTTTGATGGAGGATTTTGCTGTTCGTTATCCAAAAGCTTCGGGGGCGGCAAAAGCAAATTCTGATCTTATGCAAGAAGCACGAGATATTACAGTTAAGCTTCAGGATAAAGAGGAGCCGTACTATTCTATTTGGCAGAAAATTCGTGAAGTTTCTGTTGAAGGTATGAAAAAAACCTACGAACATTTGGGCGTTGAGTTTGACCTATGGAAGGGTGAGGCCGATGTCCATGATTATATTGACCCTATGGTCGATGACTTAAAAGCAAAGAACCTTGCGTACATTAGTGAAGGTGCTTGCGTTATTGATGTTGCTGAAGATGGTGATAAAAAAGAGTTACCGCCGCTTATTTTAAAGAAATCTGATGGTGGTGTGATGTACGGAACGACAGACTGTGCAACGATTGTAGAGCGGGTGAAGCTTTATAATCCAGTGAAGATTGTTTATATCGTGGATCAACGACAATCTTTACATTTTGAGCAAGTGTTCCGTGCGATACGTAAAGCACAGATTGTGAGTGATAATGTTGAATTAACGCATGCTGGTTTTGGTACAATGAATGGTAAAGATGGAAAGCCTTTCAAAACTCGTGAGGGCGGTGTTATGCGCCTTGAAGATTTGATTTCTATGGCGATTGAAAAAGCCACAGCACGATTAAATGATGCTAATCTTGCCAGTGAAATTGATGAAGCGGAGCGCGCTGATGTTGCGTATAAGGTTGCGATTGCCGCAATTAAATTTGCTGATTTACAAAATCAACGCCAGTCCGATTATATTTTTGATTTGGATCGCCTTACAAGCTTTGAAGGAAAAACTGGACCTTATGTTCTGTACCAAACAGTGCGAATTAAATCGTTGTTAGATAAAGCGAAAGCTCAAAATATTGTTTTTCAAGACGCTGACTTAATTGTTAAGGAAGAAGATCGTGCGCTCGTTCTATTGTTGGGGCAATTTCCTGATGCCCTGACTCTTGCGATTGGTAATTATGCACCTCATCACTTGTGTGAATATATATTTAAGCTAGCGCAAGCGTTTAGCTCCTTTTATGGCAATGTTCATATTTTATCTGAAGAAAATGAAGCGTTACGTAATAGTCGTTTGCTTTTATCGCAAAATGTTGCAGCTCTTATGGAGCAAGCTTTAAAGTTGTTAGGAATGACAGTGCCAGCGCGTATGTAACTAAGCGGCTTTTTTATTTGTAATTTTGGGTTTGCGGCCACGTTTTTGTGGACGAACGGTGCGTCCAATTTTTTGTTCTATCCCATCAAGAAATAAATTTGACCCACGCGGGCGCCCTGTTTGTAGGTGTAGCTGAATTTGGTTCATTTCATTTTCATCCATTGGACGAGATAAATAACTTTCCCAGTCATTGATAGATTGGAAAGATTGAAAGTTTCTAACAAACCCTGACATTTTATTAATTTTAATTCTTCCTTTTGCACTACTCCATAAAAAATTTTCTGGTTTTGGTGTTAGCTTGAGCGTAACGGGTAACGTTTCAATATAGCGAACGGCACGAAGTGCATATTGCTCGTCCATAGCATAAGAAAAGAAACGGTCTTGAAACAAGTGCCCGCGCCAATTTTTACGCGCGTTAATATGATTGGTGTAACGTCGATGCGATTCACCGATAGCCCGCGCTAAAAGATCAGATTTTTTTGGCTCTATTAGTAGGTGGATTTGATTGGGAAGTAGGCAATAGCTATAAATTAAAACGTTAAAGCGAGTACATTGCTCAGTTAAGATATCGAGATAACGGGCGTAGTCATTTTTTTCGAAAAATATAAAGTCACCGCGGTTACCACGTTGGGTAATGTGATGAGGAGTGTTTTCAATGACGATACGAGCTTGACGTGCCATGTTAACTTTCTTTTTTGTGTTCTTGTTTAATGCGGATGCAATCAAACTTTGATGATGTAAGTATGACGGTGATTTGGGGGTTGTGTCAATAATGATCCTGTCCCCGATTTTATTGAGTTATTGCCCTGTTAATTTACTGGCTATGTGAGTGAAAACAGAAGGGGTAGGCGGGTGTTTAACGTGCAAGGAGAACATTGTAAAATATATAATAGCCATTGCCGTCCTCTTCTTGGAAGCAAGCGGATGTCTTGCCACAGAGAGGTCGTGTGGGTGTGCAATCATTATCAGTGGGGTGTCCGGTCAGAATATCTACGTCTACGCTATCAATGAAAGTGCCAATGAACTGATCATCGCTTCCTTCAAAAATATCTCCGTTATCGATGGGTGTCGTAGAAAACCCATGGTTCAGTATAGTGTTAATATTATCGCATGTGGCTTGATTAAGGCCAGGTAGTAATAAAGCCAAATCGTTTCCTTCAGGACTGCTTGACCTTCCCAGTCCTTGTACGACTAACCCACTTTCAAAAAACCAATCTAAAGAGGTGCTATTAGGTGGTGGCGAAGTGTAGATAGCCTGTCCGCCTTCATCTTCGAATATATCACAAGACTGATCAGGAGGAGAGATGGGGTTCGCATACCCTGTTATGACAGTATTATCAAAATTAATTTCACTTTCACTACATCCATTGCGACGGACGCGGTCAACAGCGTTTTCAATTAAGCGCGCATAATTTAAGATTTCTTGTGCAACTATTCTTGCTTGTTGTTTTGTGACGTTACCAGTGCCTTGATTGGTGCTACGAGAAAAAGAGTATATTAAAGTACCAAACAAAAAAATACCGAGGAAGATGATAATGAAAACATTTCCGCTTTGACTGTTACTTTCTATTTTATTTTTATTCGGCAGCATCAGGGGCATCGCCTATCTCTGATTTGAAAAGAGCTTTTTGTAGTAATGATCCAGCTTCCTGTAGTATTTTCTCAGCGGTCTTTCCTATCCTTTTACGTGCCAGTGTTGTAACAGTTTTTGTTTCTTTTGATGATAGTTTTTCCTGCTGTAATGCATGCCAGCTCACAGCTTCTTTTTCTTGCGGCGGTATTGCTGTATTTACAGCAGGTGTTGTAGCTGTAGATTGAGCAGGAGTAGGTTGTTTAGGGGTTACTTGCTGAACTGCTGCCGGTTGGTTTAGCGCGCGTATAGCTTCTTGAGCTTCGACGGGGTGTTGTTCCGCATGAAGTCCGCTTAAGGCCGTAATACCTTGGTCTATAGGGTCATCGTAAGATTTTATACCAAGAGCCATACCGTCGACTAAAGCTTTGATCTCAGCGGGAGTATCTAAGGCAACATCAGCCTTTGCTGCTGTCCAGTTTTTACTAAACATAGCATCACGCAATTTCGTGATTTTACTTGAATTTTTAATCAAATTTTCATCAGGTTCAGGTAAAGATAAATATCTTGTAACACGCATTGCCTTGGCAAAGCCTGGGTTGGAGTAAAATATATTAACTTCGATAACATCTGTAGCAAAAGAAACGATAGCCTCACCTTCTGTCATATCTTTTAGGTCATCGTAATCAGCCCTTGTTCCAAGATCTATCTGTGCTTGTTGGGTGTCTTTATAAGACCCTGTCGACATACCGCCAGATAGTTGCATGCTTGTCACTTTAGCGATGTAATCTTTACCTATATGATTTTCAAAAAATTCACGCGTTTGGGTTGGATCTTGTAATTTACCAAATATTTTAATGTTACAGTTGGCAGTAATCGAGCGTGCTTCTTCTTTTACACGTTTTTCCATGGCTTGAAGGTCTTGCGCAGAGAAAACAAGCGAAAATCCTAAGGAGCGCGCTTGCGCTGCCATAACGGCCATTCCTTGTGCGGCATAATACCCAACCTCATCAAAAACAACCATAAACGGTGTTGATGATTGTGTTGGTTTATTTTCAATGACAGATGAACTTTCCCCTTCTAGAGTTGATCCAAGGGTTGACCCCATCATTCCTTTAATAGTGGCGGCGACAATTTTACCGAGGTTAGCGGTTTCATCACCAGATTTTTCTAGAGCAGGGATGAGAACAATAAGAATACGCCTGTTCAAGACAACGTCTACCATATCAATATCAGCGGCAGCAGTATCGAAGATATAGCCATAGTCATCACCAAGGGATTGTAACGCACGAGTAAATTGCATGGTTAAATAACCATGCTGCTGTCTAACTGTTGTGGTATCCACCATTGGTTGATCTGGGCCAACTGGTTTCTCTTTTCCATCATCATCAAAAGCATCAGGAATATAACCCGGTAGGGTATCAAGATAACCGACTAAACCTTCACGGATTTTTTCAGGAAGTGCTTCGTCTTTAGAAAGCTTAATAATATAGTTTAGCCCTAAGTAATTTCTAATAGAGCTTACAGACATTGGAAAATCTTGATTGTCGCGTTTCCAAGTTAGGGCGGGCATGAGCGAGCTTAGTAAGGATACCGCACGCTCTTTCCACATTGCGTTATCTCCTTCCGCCTCAGGCATCAATGAGATTAGCATTTGTGTTAAATAAGATGCAGAACCACTGGAAAAAGGATTCATTGTATTTGAAGGTGCGCGGGCGTCACTATTTCCCGTCATATAGTTTAAAACTAACAAGTCATCATCACGACCTAAGCGGCGAACAAGTGAAGATAGAGATGACCAAAGGTCTGTATCTGCTTTACCATCAATGTAGACGAAGCCCGAGCCCCACGATAAGGCACTTGATACAAATGACTTAAGACCTTCAGTTTTACCAGATCCTGTTGTTCCTAGATAAAGAACATGAGTCCGTGCATCAGAGTTACTATACCAGACCTGCTGTTTTGTTTTTTTATCATTACCAATAAATAGAATACCTTCAGCTTCTCCATTTTTACCGGCGGTCATATTGTTCTTATCTGTGTAAGAAGAGCCAACAGGAAGTTTTCCAGGCAGTGTTCTGTCCCTTGTGTTTAACCACCAGAAGAAAAGAAGATAAAAGATAAAAATAAGGTCTGAAAATAAATAAGTACCCGGGAAGAAGAAGAATAAAGCTATCCCTAAAACACATACGGTTAGGGCATATGCAGGTCTCTGTAAGGCATCGCCGAAACGGATATAGAGGGGACGTATATCCCGTACGATGGCTTTTTTACCATACCCATATTTTTTTCTATCTAATGCCATTTTTTAAGCTTCTTTCAGTGCCTATAGTCCATTTAAAAAATCATCAGCAGATAGCGGAACGCCTGTTTGTGGTTGGGCGTTGTTACCAGATGATAAGTTCGGTGCATTGTTACCTAAGTTGCTTATTGTCGTTGGTATTTGGTTGATCATGTAAAAGTATAATCCAACAACAAATAAAGCGCCCAGTAGTAAGTATAACCATTTATTATTATTTGTATGAGGAGGGTTAGCTGCAGTTTTATTAGAGATTTTTTTAACAGTCGCTGTCGCAGTATTGTTATTGCTAATCTCAGGTTTTTGAAGGGCATTTGATGCCTTCATAAGAGCGTCGAGAGCTTCCTCTTTTTGATTGAAAGGAGCAATTGTTTCTGCTGCTCCTTTTTTAGCTTTCATAACAAGATTGAAAACAGTCCCTTTTTTGACTGACTTGATTTCAAAGGAAGCTGTGCCTATCTTGTCCAGTGCCATTCGCCAGACAATAGGTTCGATTGCGTTGGGCAAAGATAAAATTAAATGCTTATCAACGACTTCTGCAGAAGAGGTGAGTTGTTTTTTATTAAATAACGCCATTTTATAGTAAAATCCTTGTCTGTTCTGGTTTAGGGTTATGCTTTTTTAAGTTTCTTAATACCACGTTTTTTAGATGATTTACTGTAATCTAACTTTGGAACAGGCCTTGCTTGCCCGTCATTCATATAACTATCGATTGAGGTTACAGCGTCATGAACCTTTGGTTTCGGAATAGGACGCTGCGCTCTTTTTTCTGCTTTAAAGTGCGCTATCGCACCGATGGCTTCGATATGATTTGATTGACGGCCTAGATTATTGAGAGGATACCAAAGCTCACGATCATGAGCGCGTAGCCAGACAAATTGTGAAGGCGCCATAACACCGCCTTCTTCCCTTGCGGATAGGATAGCGCGTAATAAAGCGGTTGTTTGCCACGCATGCTGATTACATTTTTTCAAGACGCTTGAAGATAATTCCTTATTCCTTAAAACTTTTCTTGCGTCTTTTACGAGTCCTTTTTCTTTTCCTAACTGTAGCCCTTTGTTATGCGACCAACAGCGCGCTAAACGTCCAAGCATTTCGTCAGATTCTTCTCTTTTACGGGAGGCTTTTAAACAGCAAGCGGCCAGTATAACTTGTTTGTAAGGGGCTAGTTTTTTAGCTCCTTTCCATCGTGGGCCTAGTTGTCGTGAAAAGGCTTTAAAAACCGCATTTTTATTCATTTTATTGTCAGTGAAAGGAATTTGATAATAAGCAAGCCACTCTTCAGGCCCTAATGCCTCTGCAAAAAGTGGTAATTCTGCTGGCACATCTGATCCAGGGGGCCTAGGTGGCTGATTAGAGGGGTTAAAATCTACAAAGGGAGCTATAATGGGGAAAGTTTTAGACTGAAACTTGATCAACCCATCTAGGTTGAAAACTTCTGTATATTGCGTACCAGGACCCCGTGTATAGATCCAGTAACCTAGAATCGCTATTATTGCGATCATAACCCATTTTATTGGATATAGAGCCACCCGTGAGATATCACTTATTTGAGAGGTATCTAAGGCATCCCTTGGTATTGTCGAGACATAATCGCGTAATTCTTTTACGTTTATAGCTTCTCCGCTAGAGAGGACAACATTGTAAGAATCTGTTGTAAATAAGGTGATTAACCATAGCTCAGCGTATCTCACCCACCTTATGAAACCTAAAACTTCTGGTGTATAATTGCGATAAACAAAGTATAAACTCAACAAAACCATAATGAAAATGATTGCCCAGCTTAATAATTGCTCAGTACCGCCTTCTTGCTTACCGTCAGCCATGTAAAAATAACCTTTTTTCAATACCTTAGGGAAAAAACACCCTAGTCTTTTAATTTAGCAGAAAAAACCAAAAAACGCCAATTTTTAGCATTAAGCGGCTGTTTTTACTATCTATGTCTTTTTTGGGTTATAATCTTACAATATTAATAATTTTATCTTGCATCAGAGGGGCAATAAAGCTAATAAGTTCAACGGAAACTATATGCCGCAATAGCTCAGTTGGTAGAGCAGTTGATTTGTAATCATCAGGCCAGGGGTTCGAATCCTCTTTGCGGCACCATTTCTTTCAAATCTTTAATGCGTATTGCCCCGTCAGAGAGTAAAACTCTTATATGGCTATTACTTTTAATAATTTCTAAAAACCGTTGATTTGTTTTCAGTTTTTCTGTCATAGTGCTGTTATGAAACAAAACAGCAATAGACTGACTTTATCAATTCGACGCCGACGTATGACCGCGTTGCGCTTGCTGTTGACTTAATATTTCTATTTTACATTCCTAATAATTTAAATATATTTCCAAGCTCTCAGTTTAAATACTGCGCAGCGCTTACCCTTATTATTAATAACAAAAAATCAACAAAGACTAATAAAGAGAAAGATTAAAAAGAATGACTAAAAAAGTAGTACTAGCTTATTCCGGTGGTTTAGATACCTCCATTATTTTAAAATGGTTTATCGAAGAAGGGTATGACGTTATCGCTTATATGGCAGATATAGGTCAAAAAGAAGATTTTGAAGCCGCGAAAGAAAAAGCCTTAAAACTAGGCGCAAGTAAGGTTTTTATAGAAGACCTGAAGAAGGAGTTTGTAACGGATTATATTTTCCCTGCATATGCGGCTAATGCAATTTATGAGGGACGGTACTTGTTAGGTACAGCGATTGCGCGCCCTATTATTGCGAAAAGACAAATTGAAATTGCGGTTGCCGAAGGTGCAGATTATGTATCGCATGGGGCCACAGGCAAGGGGAATGATCAGGTCAGGTTTGAGCTTGGCTATTATGCGTTGAAGCCTGACATTACAGTTTTGGCACCATGGAAGATGCCAGAATTTCTGGAACAATTTATTGGGCGTAAAGAGATGCTTGATTATGCAGAGAAACATAATATTCCAATTAAGAAAAATAAAGGTGTGTCTTATTCTGAAGATGAAAACTTACTTCATATTTCACATGAGGGAGGAGAGTTGGAAGATCCTAACTTTGTGTGCGAAGAATATGTTTATTCGCACACAACAGCGCCAGAAGATGCACCAGATGTTGCTGATGTTCTTGCCATTGATTTTAAGGACGGTATTCCCATTAAGGTTGAAAACATAGCTGATGGAACGGTTAAAACTGATCCGCTAGAGCTGTTTATTTATTTGAATGAAATGGGTGCGAAGCATGGGATTGGCCGTCTAGATATGGTTGAAAATCGTTTTGTTGGTATTAAGTCACGGGGTATTTATGAAACGCCTGGCGGTACAATTTTAAATTTAGCGCATTTAGATTTAGAAGGTATTACCATGGATAGAGAAGTTAAAAAGCTTCGTGATGCTATGAGCCTTAAAATGACAGAAGTGATTTATAATGGTTTTTGGTTCTCTCCTGAGATGAAAATTTTGCAAAACTTTATGGAGGACTGCCAAAGGAATGTGACAGGAACGGTTCAGGTTAAGCTTTATAAAGGTCTGACATATCCGATTGCACGGACGTCGCCTAAATCACTTTATAATGAAGACTTGTCGTCATTTGATGTGGATGGTGGCTACAATCATATTGATGCAGATGGTTTTATTAAAGTGAATGCAGTGCGGTTAAAAGCCCATAGCGCATTTGAAGGTTCTTTAGAGGATTAAAATCATGACGAAAAAACAACCTAACGGCGTTAAAGAGTCTAATCAAATGTGGGGTGGGCGTTTTAATGCCAACCCTTCAGATATTATGACACAAATTAATGCCTCTATAGATGTTGATTGTCGTTTATGGCAGCAAGATGTTGCAGGATCAAAAGCGCATTGTGAGATGTTGGTAAAGCAAAACATCATCTCTGAGGGCGATGGTGAGTCTATTTTAAAGGGCTTGGAGAAAGTTGCTGCCGAAATTGAAAATGGTGAGTTTGAGTTTAAAGCGGAATTGGAAGATATTCATATGAATATTGAAAGTCGTTTAAAAGATTTGATCGGTGATGTTGCGGGTAAACTTCATACGGCACGGTCAAGAAACGACCAAGTTGCTACAGATTTTAGGCTTTGGGTACGACAAGCATGTGATGATTTGGTTCAGAAAATTGATAGGCTTCAAGACGTATTAAAATCTGTTTCAAGTACGCATGAAGCATCAATTATGCCAGGTTTCACACATTTGCAAGTTGCACAGCCTATTACGTTGGCAATGCATTTAGGTGCGTATGTGCAAATGATGGTGCGAGATAAGTCACGGATTCTAGATTGTCAGAAACGCTTGAATGAATCGCCGTTGGGTGCGTGCGCTTTGTCAGGGACTGGCTTTAATATAGATAGAGAGTTTACGGCTAGCAATCTAGAGTTTGATAAACCTATGGAGAATACAATGGACGCGGTTTCCGCACGGGACTTTGCAACAGAATTCTTGTTCGTTTGCGCGCAATCTGGGTTGCATTTATCACGCTTAGCAGAAGAAATTATTCTATGGGCCACACCGCAATTTGGTTTTGTTAATTTAAATGATGAATGGTCAACTGGATCATCCATTATGCCACAAAAGAAGAACCCTGATGCGGCCGAATTGGTACGTGCCAAGACGGGACGCTTAAATGGTAATTTAATGCAACTTATGACGGTTATGAAAGCGTTACCACTCGCTTATAATAAGGACATGCAAGAAGATAAATCATGCGTGTTTGAAAGTTTTGATACGCTATGTCTTTGCCTTGATGCGATGAGTGGTATGATTGAAACTGCCTCTTTTAATATAAAAAACATGCGTAGTGCCGCCGAAAGCGGTTATGCCACGGCAACGGAAATTGCTGATTGGCTTGTGAGAGAGTTAGATATGCCATTTCGAGAAGCACACCATGTGACGGGAACGATTGTGAAGCAAGCAGAAGAGCAAAAATGTGCATTGGATAGGTTACCGTTATCGGATATGCAAGCTATAGAGCCACGTGTCACAGATGATATATTTAATAGTCTTAATTTAGATAAGGCAGTTCAATCTCGTTTAAATAAGTAATTAATAAATTAATCGTTTTTATCATTATTAGAAAAATACTCTACTAACCATTTAGAAAAACTATCTGCATGAAGAGTGTTTAACAGATCGTTTTTGATGGTATCTTGTGCTGGTGTAGAGATTTCGAGGCTGGCACTTTGCGCCGTTAATCCTTCTCCCAAATATTGTTTGTTATGCCGCTCTGTCTGATCTAAGTAATAGCCATACTCTATAAATAGTTCAGACATTTTAGGCCCTAAAAACCCAACAGAAAAGGTCATTGCATTTTCAAGTGTTTTTCCTTCATGGGAGAAATGGGGAGGGATGTAAATCACGTCGCCTGTTGTGACTTCAATGTCTTCACCATCGACAGGCTCTTTTAAAACTTTCAATTCAATATCTTCAATCCAGTCTTTTTTTTCAAGGGGAGAGTTTCCAATCGTCCAACATCTACGTCCAATACCCTGTACCAAGAAGACATGGTAACTATCTGTATGTGGTCCTACGGTGCCGCCTGTTGTTGAATAACTAACCATGATGTCGTCCAGTAACCAGCGTGGTGAAAATTCAAAACTATTTAAAAGCTCTGCTGTATCGGTATGGTGTTTTTCAACATTTTGAACCAGAAGGCTCCAGTTTTTGCTGCCTAATGTTGAAAAACGTTCCTCTTCAAAAGGCCCGTGTTCGCATGTCCATTTACCACCTGCGGGTGCCGTCATAACAAGGCGAGATTTAATGTCTTCTTCCAGGGAGAGCCCCGCAAGCGTATCGCCATCAATAAGCGTATCAAACAAAGCAGAATTAATACCACCGCGTACAACAAAGGGTTTTTGCCCCCAGTAAGTTTTGTAGAATTCATCTGCCGTGGGGAATCTATCTAATATCATATGATTTTCTTGTTCTATAGGTTATGAATACTCATATAAGCATATTTTAAACTATAAAACGAGACATTCAGATGAAACTAATAGTCCTTAACCTACCACGTGATTTTAGTGAGAATGATCTTGCCAAGCTGTTTAAGGCTCATGGGAATATTAAAGGTTGTAGTTTGGTTATGGATGAGAAAACGGATAAATCGAAAGGTTTTGGATTTGTTGAAATGGCTTTAGAACATGAAGGTTTAGCGGTTATCAAGGCATTACATGGCAGCGCTGTCGGTCAAAATAAGATACGTGTTAAACAGGCAAATTAATGAAGATTTGGGTTGATGCAGATGCCTGCCCCAGGGGTATAAAAGAAATGCTATTTCGCGTAGCAGAGCGAAAAAAAGCCGAAACCATATTTGTTGCCAATCAGTGGTTGCGCCTTCCTGAGTCACCATTCATCCGTTTCATTCAAGTCGAACAAGGTCCTGACATAGCAGATAATAAAATAGCAGAAGATTGTAGAGCAGGAGATTTGGTTGTTACGGCTGATATCCCACTTGCTGTTCGTATTGTAGCAAAGGGAGCATTAGGATTAGACCCACGGGGAATAATCTATAATAAAGATAATATTGGGCAGGTATCTGATATGCGCGATTTTATGGATGGCTTGCGCAATGATGGTGTTCAGACGGGTGGACCAAAAAGCTTTAACGTACGCGATGGTGAAAAATTTGCGAACGAGCTAGATAAGTTAATCGCACAACGATTATAAAATATACATAGTTGTATCAATGGCTTAATCGAAAGCAGGGGGAGGAACTTAATGTTAATTCCATAAGGTTATAGGGCTTTCTGTTTCCATGTTGTAGTTAAGGTGTTAATTATGCTTCTAAGTATTTACTAATGAGCCAGATTTCAGTATGAATCTCAGACCCTTATATAATTAAAGAGAGTGATGCCATGTTTCCCGAATTAGATTCATCTGTAGATTTAGATGTATTATCAGAGAATTGTTTAAAGCTATGGGAAGAGCATGCTGTTCATACTTTTGACAAGAGCTCTGGCAAGCCAGTTTTTTCAGTTGATACGCCGCCGCCGTATGTTTCTGCATCACATCTGCATATTGGGCATGCTATGTCCTACACACAGGCAGAAATAATAGTTCGATATAAACGTATGACGGGTCATGAAGTTTTTTATCCAATGGGGTTTGACGATAATGGCTTACCAACCGAGCGTCATGTTGAAAAAGTTCATGGTATTAAAAATAAATCAGAAATTTCACGTAGTGACTTTAGGCAGCTATGTATTAATGAAACGCAAGCAGGCGCAAAAACATATGAAGACTTGTGGCGTTCGCTTGGGGTGTCTGTTGATTGGACGTTACGTTACTCAACAATTGATGAACGCTCTCAACGTGTAGGGCAATTATCTTTTATAGATTTATATAAGAAAGGTTTGATGACACGGGTGGACGAGCCTGTCCTATGGGACACGCAGTTTCAAACGGCGCTTGCTCAGGCTGACCTTGAGACGATTGAGCGTAAAGGTAAGTTGTATGATATTGAGTTTAAGTCAACGACTGACGACCCTTTAGTTATCTCGACAACCCGTCCTGAGCTTATTCCTGGTTGTGTTGGTTTGTTTTATAACCCCGATGATGGACGTTATACGCATTTAGAAGGTGAGAAAGCAATTATCCCTATCACAGGACATCAGGTTCCTATTCTTACTTCTGATCATGTTGATAAGGAGTTCGGAACTGGCTTGATGATGGTTTGTACCTTCGGAGATAGCGAAGATGTTGAAAAATGGAAAGAGCATAAGCTTGATACAAGAGTATGCATCAGTCCTGATGGTAAAATGACAGAACTGGCGGGCGCCTATGAAGGTTTAATTGTTGTCGAAGCGCGTGCTAGAATTATTAAAGATTTGAAGGAATTAGATCTTGTAAAAGCACAAAAAACTGTGACGCAAGCGGTTTCAGTAGGGGAGAGATCTGAACAGCCTGTTGAGTTTCATATGGCGCCGCAGTGGTTTATTAAACTGCTTGACCATAAAGAAACTTTTTTACAAAGAGCAGAGGAGCTTGATTGGCACCCCAAACATATGAAAGTACAATTAGTCAACTGGATTAATGGACTTAAATATGACTGGAATATTTCACGCCAAAGATATTATGGTGTGCCGTTCCCTGTCTGGTATGTCGTTGATGAAGAAGGTAATGTTGTCGATACGATTGTTGCGGATGAAAAAGACTTACCTGTTGATCCAATGGAAACGCCTGCGCCGCAATGGGCGCGTGATAAATATAAAGACATGCAGTTTGTTCCTGAAACAGACGTCATGGATACGTGGATGACATCTTCTGTTAGTCCTTTAATTAATGCAAATTGGTCTAGCTTAGATGATAAAGAAAATAGTGTCATTTATCCTATGAGCTTGCGTGTTCAGGCACGTGAAATTATCAGAACATGGCTTTTCTACACGCTTGTTAAATCTAACTTTCATAGCGATAAACTCCCATGGGCGTCCGCTATGATCTCTGGTTGGGGGTTAAATGAACAAGGTAAAAAGATTTCTAAACGCTCTCTTGATAAAGAAACGGATGCAACGGGATTTAATCGTTTTAACCCAGATAGCCTAATCAAGAAATATGGTGCAGATGCTGTTCGATATTGGGCCGCAGGCGGGAAACTTGGTCAAGATCTTAAGTTTTCTGAAAAAGAGATTAAACGTGGTCGTGCCGTCATCATGAAAATATGGAATGCGTCTAGAATGGCTTTCACCTATATGGACGGCTTGAATCCTGAGGAGGGGCTCGTGCCGTATGAGGCGCGAACTTTTGAAGATCAGTGGATTATTGTGGAGCTTAATAAAACCATTGCAGAAATGACGGATAGTTTTGATAATTTTGATTATGCCGCGGCTCGTGCAACGTTAGATAGATTTTTCTATATGACGTACTGTGATAATTATTTAGAAATGATAAAGCTGCGCTTTCAAGAAGAAAGCACATGGACAGATGAAGAGAAAAAATCTTCACAATCGACGCTTTTTGAAGCAACCAGAACTATTATCGGCTTATATGCGCCGTTTATGCCATTTGTAACCGAAGAGCTTTATCAGCAAGCAGGGAAGTTTGGTGAAGATGTAAATTCTCTTCACCAAAGTACGTGGCCACAGCCTGAATCAGATTTAATATTTGATAAGGCTGAGAAAATGAATTTTGTTTTACAGGCTATTGCCGAAGTGCGTAAGCAACGCTCGGAACAGCAAATAGGTATGGGGGCGATTATAGATCATGTGACGTTGCATACAGGTAGTTCTGATCAAGTGCAGGCTGATGATTTAGGCTTGTTGAAGTCCCTTGAGGCCGCGTTGAGAGCCAAAAAGGTTGTTATAGGTGATGTTTCTAATAATGATTCACCTTTTGCCACAATAGAGAATAATACGTAAATTATAAAGAGATGTTTTGTCTGTTAAAGCGGCGTTTACAGTTTTGAAAAAAACACTTGAATTCCCTACATTTACAAGGCATTATCCTGCTCGATATTAGGTCATGTGGCGTATGTTCTTGTTGTGTCACTATAGTCACCTAAATTGTTGGGGTGTAGCCAAGCGGTAAGGCAGCGGGTTTTGATCTCGCCATGCGCAGGTTCGAATCCTGCCACCCCAGCCATTTCTGATTTAACCTTGCGTTACAGCACCCCCACATACCTGAAACCCAAGTATACTCTAGGTTTCTACCCTTCAATAATAAGTTCGAAAACAGGGTCTTTAGCACCATGCGTTTAATATCATTTTTCGAACTCTTTATGGCAATATCTAAGTTATTCATGAACCGAACTAGCTTAATCAACGCTTGTTCAGTCTCTTTCACAGTCACGTGCTGTGCTTGCAGGTGCGCAGTTAATTCAGTGTGTCGTGATTGTAATTGGGTGTGTTTGCGTTGATACGCACCTTCTGTGATGTGGTTATTAACCAATAAGTCAGTTAATCGGTCAATCTGGGTGTCTACATCTAACAGTTCTTTGCGGTATTTGCGCTGATTGTCACGGTGGTCTGACTGCTCTGACGCACTGGTTTTCTTAATATATGCAATAATACTGTCAATCTGGTCGTCTGGTATCATCAATGGTTGTAATGCTGTTTCAATCTGTTCAAGAACCTCTTGTTCTCGAACCCACATCTTTTTCTTATAATTATCAGGGTTACGACAGATGAGGTAGACGTACTTACCCAAGAAAGTATATTATTGCGATTGGGTGATAAAATGCGAAAGTTGCTTCGTAGTTGTCAGTCACAAACAACTGAACGATTGCGAGCACTGACAGAACATATAAACCGAGTCTAATACGAGGTACATCAATCTTCTGTTGAAGCTTATACCCCTTCTGAGAGACCTCTATTTGCTTTTCATGCAAGTCTTCATGACTGCTGTACCCTGCACTACGTGCTTTCAATTCAAGTTCTAAATCAGACAGCAGTCTTTTCTTCTCAGAGAGTTCATTGTCGAGTGCTGTATACGCTTCAAGTGCTTCTTCACGTTCTTCAAACGTCTTACCATTGTCTTTAATCGCTTTAAGTTCACTCAGTTTCGATTGCAACGTATCAACACTGTCTTTGACCTCATAATATGTTCTGGGTGCATCTTTAAGAAAGCGTTTTCGCTTCTTTTGTTCTGCTTCTATCTGTGCTGTATCACGCTCATCATAGTCATTAGGTGCAATGCTAGCGAGTAGTGATGCTGTACGAGCATCTGCTTCACCATATAAGCTATCACCGTCTTTCGTAGTCAATGCTATAAAGGTGGATTCAGAAGTATCACCAATAGAATGACCAAGAAAGTAAAGCGCACCAGTCAAGCCTGTGTGACCCTTACCGTATGCTGTACCTGCGAGACCACCTGCAAGTGTTTTAGCTGCAACCCCCTTCTTATTCATCTTTGTGTGACGCTCAAAGCTTACTGATGCGAGTTCATTAGACAGACTGATAGCTTCTGTACCGAACATACCGTCTATTTGAATGAAATACTCACCTTTTTCACTGTAGATGCTTGCGCTCTTCGCATTCAAGCACCCACTTACATTCTTTATTGTACCAACTTTGCCCATGTTGGATATATCCTATGGTAAATGTTGGATAAAAACAACATAATTTCTGCATGAATGAACTAGAAATCATCGGTAAAAACATCGCAGAGCGCAGAAAACAACAGAACATGACGCAAGAAGATTTGTGTGGTGTCGCTGAAATCGACAGAAGCTACCTCTCAGAGATTGAGAATGGTAAAGAAAATGTCAGCATCAAAACATTGGTAAAGATTGCTGATGCGTTAGAATGTGAATTGTCTGACCTGATTGAGTGACTAGTTATTAGACCAAACATTTGCAGATGAAGAATCAAAGAAATAGAAATCTTTTCTGGTAGCATCTTCTGACCATCGAGTAACTTTTTCTATGATGGCTTGGTTAGCTTCACTTTCGGGGTCACCAAATAAGCTTATAAAAACTTTCTTCACTCCAGAATTCTTGTCATTAAAGTAATTGAATATATGATCATCTTCATCACGAATTGAATGCCCAAAGATAAATAGGTTACCACCAATACTCTTCAAGCTAGAGAATGCCCTTGCTAGATAAGCATTCTTCTTAATTCGAGTTAACTTATGTTCTGTCGTACCTTCAGATATAAACACTGGGAATTTGTTGCTACCGACTGCACTACGCACTTGCTCAGACAATCTTACACCTACATTGTTGTATGAGAGTTTCTCAATATCAGCACCGTCACTGAAGATATGCATTGCACCGTGTAAGTAATAGATGCTTTGCTGTCTTTCACGTCCTATCTCCCAGAAGACAGATAAGTCTACTTCAATATCTCCGTACCTAAAACCATCATCGAACTCCAACCTCTTTTCTACATCTTCAATGAAGTGCATGTAGACCCAATACAGCAACAGGTCGTAATTGAAGGTATATTTCTTCCCATCAAAATTAGCTAAGAATATACGACAGCTTTCATATTGTTCTTCTGTTATTTCACTTGGCAATGCAGGATGACAGTCAGTAATAACCTGAATTAATGTCGCTTTTAATGATTCTAAGTCAGAGTTCAATGTCGTAGATAGATCATCTGTTTCAGGGTAGTGTTTTATGATCTCATCAGCTTCAAATAATCGACGCATTACAAATTCAAAATCATTTGTATCTAGTTCATTAAAAAGAGTTCTGATTTCATCGGATGTAACGTTTTCAGCAAGGGTACGGTAGTTAAATATTTGAGGGAAGATATCTATACTAAAACCATTTCCTAACATCAGGTGTTTTTTACCTGTTGTGCATAAATCAAGACATTCAGAAAATTGCTTTATGTTGGTATCTATTGCCATGCCTTATGCACATTCTTTCAATTGTTTATTACGTTCTGGCTCTGTAAAAGCTTCTTGAAGTAGATTCTTCATTAATTTTTCTGAGTATTGATTAGATATCGAAATACATTCGTGAATTTTATCGCACTTAGTAAGTAATGATTTAAGTTTTAAAACTATTTCTTTTTGTTCTTCTTTTGGTGCCAGAGGGATTAATATATTGCTAAGATTATTGACTCCAAGTTCCGTTTGCTTTGTTGTTTTAGCCCCTTTGAGCGAGTTTATCTGTTTTTGACCAAAATCAGAGTTTATAAGTGATGTAATGTACATAGGATCAACTTCAGTTCTTAATCTCAAGACGTGTGAATCAAACAATAATCCTTCAGACGTATCTTCTACAATTGCCGACCGTCCTATTGTACCCTCACCCGTAGAGTTTATAAGAACATCATTTCTTCGAGTTCTGATAAAATTTGGTAAGCTAGAAGACCATTCTTCAGAAATATTTTTTGAATGCTCTAACTCTATCTTAAACCAGCGCACACACTTTTGGTTCAAAATTGTTGCGCTAGATTTTGGAGCGTACTGAGGGCTTTTTCCTCTACTAATAACCCCAATATCACCAACTCGACACCAAGACCAACTTTCTGGTATTTGAAAAGGGATATCTTTTTCTTGAATTGGGAGTGTAGATTTTGGTCGTCTGATTTCTTTTTCTTGGATAAGTTTGTCTTTAATTTTTTTTGCTTCTTTTATTAAAGTCTGAGCTGAATCTGTTAGCTTTTTATCTACCCTCCATTGAGAAGTGATTTTTCCCTGAATAGCTTCATACATAATTTCTTGTTTAAGTTGTCTAATAACACTAGCGTTCTTAAATAGAGAAATATCTTTTTCTAATATATCTGAAACAATAGAATTTTGATTAATTGTTTCAGATATGACTTCTTTTATTAAAAAACTTATTTGATCATTTGATTTCGTATATTTTTTATAAAGTTCTTCGGTATTTACGTCCTCTTTTTTAGCTTTAATTGGGTTTTCTATAGCTAAATCATAATCTCGATCAATAATTTCCTTAATGTCAACTTGCCAAGCGTGATCCGTAGTTCTTTTGTTATTCCACCATTCTTTAAACTCTTTAAACTCTTCTATCTTTATAGGTTTTGTTTTTGAGTAAGCTTTATAGCCTTCTGGTAATAAGTGCTCGTAATACCAAACTTTCTTTGTTTTCTTACCTTTTTGAAAAAACAAAAGGTTAGTCGTTGCAGATGCATATGGTTCAAAAACTGAACTAGGAAGTTTTACTATCGTATGCAAATCACAATCTTCAAGCAGTTTTTTTCTTATGCGAGCCTTAACTCCTTCACCAGAAAGAGATCCCTCAGGCAATACAATTGCTGCACGACCACCATCTTTAAGTAAATGAATCATTAAAATAAGGAATAGATCAGCAGATTCTTTTGTACGGTAGTTTTGAGGAAAGTTGTTCTCATTGTTATTTGATACAACCCCTCCAAATGGTGGATTTGCAAGAATAATGTCCACACGGTCTTTTTGTGTGTATTCAGACAATGGACGTTCAAGAGAATCACCAAATCGAATATTAGGTAAATTGATATCATGTAATATGAGATTTGTATTTGCCAGTAGATGTGGAAGTGGTTTGTATTCCCACCCCCTTACATTTTCTTGAATAGCTGTTCGTTCTTCAACACTACTTGAGTTTGCTTTCAGGTGTTCAATTGTAGCTGTTAGATAACCACCAGTACCACATGAGGGGTCAAGAACCTTTTCACCATGCTCAGGGTCAGTAAGCTCAGTCAATAATTGTGTTATAGCACGTGGTGTATAAAACTCACCTAATGTACCTGCACTTTGTAATTCACCTAAGAATTTCTCGTATATCTCTCCAAATAGGTGCTTGTCTTTACTGTTATTAAAGTTGATTTCATTTAGCTTGTTAATAACCTGACGAAGATGAATGCCAGACTTCATATAATTGAAGTTATTCTCAAACACATCTCGAACCAGAACAGCACGCTTATTACCTGTTGAGAGATCAAGTTCTGAAAGTGTTGGAAACAGCTTACGATCAACAAATTCAAGCAGTTCATCACCTGTCATACCTTCATCATCACCAGCCCATTGATCCCAATGCAGTTCAGCAGGTATAGGTGATGCATAATCATCGTTAATCAATTCAAGTTCTTTGTCTTTGTCGCTAAAGACTTTAAGAAACAGCATCCAACCTAGTTGCAAGATACGAAGTTCATCACTTCCTGTACCTGTATCTTGTCGCATAATTTTACGTGCTGATTTAACGATTCCACTAATATTGGTCATTTTTTACTGTTCTACTCTATAAATTTGTTTTTCTAAACCGTTCAATGCTTCAAGGTATTTCTGCTTTCCACCAAATAGTTGCACAATTTCAACAGGTGATCCAAATTTATCAAATGGGTTTACTTGCAACACCTTCATGTCTTCGATATTTTCTATTCCCTCATCTGCATACTTATCAAGCAATGCTTCTAGTACCTTTTTTGCTTGATCACTGTATTGATCAAAGTAATCACCTTTTCTAACAGTTTTCGCTCGTTGAGTACGTGTCAGAGGTGGTTGATCAAAAGCTGTGTGACAAATGAGGTCGAAGACATCCATTTCTTTATTAACGGCTTCCTTAAGATTTTCAAAGATTATTCCTTGTTCCATCAACTCTTCAATAATGGCTTGTTTCTTATCTGCTGATTTCCATGTATTGAGAAACTCATCTAATGAACGATATTGTTCTAATACCTTTGAACGTGTGTAATCTTTCAAACTGCCAGTTATTAGCTTCCCGTTGCCATCCATGTATTGAATGCGCTCGTTAAGAACAGCAACATTTACACCATTAACATAGTATTTTTCTCTTGGTTCAGAGATAATATCACCACCACCAATTATGTCCGTACCTTGTCCGTTATGATCATCAAAAGTAATTTCCTCACCATCAATGTCTGTGATAGATTCGGTATCTTCTATCTCTTCTTCTGGGGTCTCAAACTCATCATCTTCACCAAGCTCTTTGACTCTTACTGGATCACCATCAAATTTAGGGTCAGCAAAAAGGTCTGTAACATTTCTGAAATCCATGATTGTGAAGAAACTTTTACCGAATTCTTCATTGATACGAGTTCCACGACCAATAATTTGTTTAAACTCAGTCATTGAGCCAATATTACTATCAAGAACAATCAACTTACAGGTTTGCGCATCGACCCCTGTTGTCATTAACTTTGAAGTTGTCGCAATTACAGGGTAGCGTTCTTCAGGGTTAATGAAATTATCAAGTTCACGCTTACCTTCATCGTTGTCACCTGTGATTTGCATGACGTATTTTGAGTTTTGAGCCATTAAATCACTATTTTCTTTAGCTATTGCAGTGCGCATTCGTTCAGCATGGTCAATATCAACGCAGAAAATAATAGTTTTATCAAAGCGATTGGTCTTTTTAAGAAATTGAGTGACTTTCTTCGCAACAGCTTCTGTTCGTTCTTCAATAACAAGGGTTCTATCGTAATCTTTTCTGTTATAAACACGGTCTTCAACAACTATACCTTGCTTATCTAAAGTATTGTGTTCTGGTCTCCACCCCTCAAGATCAACATTTAGACCAACTTTGAGAACTTTGTATGGTGCAAGAAAACCGTCATAAATACCTTGCTTCAATGAGTAGGTATATATTGGATCACCAAAATATTCTGTGCTTGATACTGTCTCTGTTTCTTTAGGGGTTGCTGTGAGACCTACATGAGTAGCTGAACTAAAGTAGTTCAATATCTCTCTCCATGCGCTATCCTCTGACGCACTACCTCTATGACATTCATCTATAACAATTAAATCAAAGAAATCTTCGGTGAATTGACGATATGCGTCTTTATCTTCATCGTAATTCGTTAATCCCTGATAGAGAGCAAGATAAATTTCATATGACTTATCAATTTTTTTTTGTTTAATCACTGTCATTTTGTCCTTGAAATGACGAAAATCACCACGTTTTGTTTGATCTATCAATGCGTTTCTATCCGCTAGAAACAAAATACGTTTCTTAGTGTTGCTCTTCCATAGACGATGAATTATTTGAAATGCAGTGTATGTTTTACCAGTACCTGTTGCCATCGTAAGCAATATTCGATCTTTTCCCTTTGCTATAGCTTCAACAGTTCGATTGATAGCTACTTGCTGGTAATAACGAGGGGTTCTTCCTGATCCATCATAAAAATAATCTTGGGAAGAAACACGTTCTTGTTCTTCAGTCTCAATACCTTTGTATTTTTTGTAGCGTTTCCAGAGTTCTTCTGGTGAAGGAAATTCATCTAGTGTCAGTTCTTTTTCAATATTGCCATCTGAGCATGTTCGATCATGCTCATAGAAGCCATCACCATTACTACTATAAACACAGGGAATATCTAATATTTCAGCGTAGCTTAAACCTTGCTGTATTCCAGCACGAACAGAATGTTTGTTATCTTTTGCTTCAATAATTGCTATAGGAATATTGGGTTTATAATAAAGAATATAATCAGCACGCTTTTGCTTACCACGTGTTGTCATATCACCTTTTACGAAAATTCGACCATCAGTAAATGATACTTCCTCACGAATCTGTTTCAGCTTGTCCCAGCCAGCACGTTCAATTGCTGGTTGAATGTATTTTGTACATATATCTCTTTCTGAAAGGTCTTTTTTTGAAGTCATTAATATATTTACTAATTTTATGTTGTTTTTCAACTTATAGCATTTCGTGATAACATTTGCCACTCATTACATTATCTACCTTATATAACGAGTTTCCACGAAACATACGCACACCAACACTTACAGCGTGTGGCTTTCCCTTGCTCCTCCTAGGACACATGATAAAATTATACGTAGAGACACTAGTATAATGAAAGAGAGGGTAGAAATGGGTCTATCGAAACAAGCAAAGACACTAACGAAGCATCAACAATCTGCGATGCTCTCATTCTTAACCAACACTCGTCACCCTGAACGTAACAAGCTGATATTCTTACTGTCAGTTCGTGCAGGGTTAAGAGCAAAAGAGATCGCTCACATCACATGGTCGATGGTGACAGACGCTCAAGGTAACGTCACCGATAACATTAAGCTACAGAACAGTGCGTCTAAGGGGTCGTCTGGGGGTGTTATATGGTTGAACAGTGACCTAAAGCAGATGCTGGTCGATTATCGTGAATGGTGTAAGTCTGCTCATTCATCTGACCGCATCGTTAAGACTGAGCGAGGGGGTGAAACCACTGCGCAGGTGATTGTGAACATGTTTCGTACATGGTATTCGAAGCTTGGGTTCAATGGGTGTAGTAGTCATTCAGGTCGCAGGACTTTTATCACTAACGCATCACGTAAGATTTCTACGGTTGGTGGTTCAATACGTGATGTTCAGCTATTAGCACGTCACAGTTCACTTGCTATGACACAGAAATACATAGAAGCAGATGTTGATGCGCAAAAGAAAGTGGTGCAGATGGTGTAATGTGCGCAAATTTAATAAGTTTCTATATTAAGTACCTTATATACAAATCTAGTGATTCTGCGCACTATCAAACATATCGAGTAGCAAATCATGCGCTAATGTGAATGATGCCACCAGCCATTCTTCTTTTCGTATGTATTAGCTAATGTTAAGTGCGCGCTTTAAACAGTTTCGTCAAAAGTGTTCAGGAGTTCTTGAGTCAGTTCATCCGTTGTTCTAAGGACGGCTAAATTTGCTCTGTAGGATGTCTCAGCGACTTTGATATCAACTATATCTTCGATCAACCCTGTGCCGGATGCTCCTTGAGCTGATCCTTCAGCAATGTTTTGCGCGCTTTGCTCCACTTGCCTAGTAGCAGTAGTTAGTCCCGATAATGCAGATGTAATAGCGCCAATCATAAAAATAGTATATCATATAAATAGTTAATAATGCCTTGTTATCAGGCGTTTATTTGTTAAATAAAACAGGTGATGATTGTGAAGTTATTTTTTAAAGCGTTGATATTGTTTGGTTTTTTTGTATTCTTAAGCCATTCTGCTCCTGTGCAGGCGTTGGAATTAAAAGTGCCAAAGTTTGTTTCTAACTTTTCTTCTCATGTAACTTCGCGCCTTTCTTCAGGCTTTTCAGAGGTTAAATTGGGTAAAAGCAATAAGAGCTCTCGGGATTATAATGCTTTTAAAAATCATGACGCGTATCTTGAGAGTGCGCGCCATATACAAATTCCACAATGGGCAGATCAAGAGTGGTATGTCGAAGACTGGACCTCGCAAACGGATGGAGCGACTTTAATTAAAGATTTTTATTCTGCGGATATATTACGTGCCCAGAAAGTAGGGCAGGCAGAATTACCCGTCTTGGTTGTTGGCCCTAATTTTTATCGTTTGTCAGGTTTTGATAAGCGCCGTATTGCAACAACAGTTGATGCCGTCTATGGCATAACCAAGCGTCCAACCAATGCCTCTTTTATATTGGAAGATTGGTATACAAAAAAACCGATAGGCGTGTTTGACGAACAAGGCCTACGCTTGCATTAGTCGTAAGAATAATGCCAGAAATACGGCATTATTATAAATAAAAATATAGGCAAGGAATGCCTATAAGTGAATATTTAAGGATATAAATATGGTTGAACTTAATCTCTCTTTACGGTCTGTTGAGGCTCGTGTTACACAATTTGAAGCATCGTCCGAACGAAATGCGCTGGCCGTTCAAGTTGGTAACCGTAATGCACAGACGTCCTTATTGAATAACCAACAACAACAAATTATTGATGAGATTGGAATATCACAAGAAGCTGTTCAACAATTTGAAGAGGCGCAAGTGCTTGCCGATCAGTTGCGTCAATATACTGATTATTTAAATGGACGTGATAATGCGCCAACCAATATTCAAATTACAGCGACGACCAACGATAATGAGCCTGATGTTACGATTGCGAGTAGATCATCAAGGCTTGCTGCTAGTGTAACGGTTGTTA
The DNA here is from genome assembly GCA_937931645.1 of uncultured Alphaproteobacteria bacterium. Lineage (GTDB taxonomy): Bacteria > Pseudomonadota > Alphaproteobacteria > Micavibrionales > Micavibrionaceae. The sequence goes on along the minus strand of CALHAR010000007.1, from coordinate 44,361 downwards.
GTGTTCAGGAAAATACATTGGATGTGCATGCAACATTTGATGATGTGGGCAATTTGACTGAATTATCGATTGATAGAACAAGTATAAGTGCTGAGTATGTACGTGCAGAATTTATTACAGAGCAACGTTCATTCTTTTCACAAGCTTAATAGAAACTTAAAAATTTTGAACTTTGCGTTCACGCCATGCAATAAATAAGTTACTGGCGATTATTATTGTACCACCAATTAAAACATTTTGTGTTGGCAAAATATCCCATAGAAAAATATCTGCCAAAATAGACCAAATAAGCGTGGTGTAAAGAAATGGGCTGAGTAAAGCCGCTGGCGCGATAGCATAAGCTGTCGTTTTAAACATTTGATTAATAAACCCAAATAACCCTGTTAATAATAAGAGTGCCAGCATTGGGCGTGTTGGAAGGGTTGATAGGAAAGGTATGAATAAGGCGGTAGCTATGGTGCCTATAAGTAGGAAGTAAAAAACTGTCCTTACCGCTGGTTCACTTGAACCAAGGTCTCGTACATATAAAGCCGTCATGGCAGAGGTTATTCCAGCAACCATGGCAATAGCGATACCGTACCAATTCATATCCCCCGAAGGATTGACGGCAATGGTGACACCTATGAAGCCGATTAAAATTGCACTCCACCTTAGCTTACCAACTTTTTCTCCTAAAAAGGGAATAGATAAAATAGCTGTGAAAATAGGGATAGTGAATAACAAAACGGTTGCATCAGTGGCGGGGAGAATAGCAAAGGTTGCAAAGGCTGTTCCTACACCAATTGTACCAATCACGCCACGCTTTGCGTGAGCCAAGGGGCGTGTTGTCTTTAATATTTTAAAGTTACCGTATTTTACTTTAATCCAAAAGGCTGTGATTAGTAGTGCAACAGCATTGCGATAAAATAGAATATCGATAGGGTGGTGGTCTGTACTGACCCATTTAGCGGTAATGTTAGTAAAAGCAATAGCTGAAAAAGCGATTAAGATTAAGCCAATGCCGAGTAAGTTATTTTGACCATAACGCATTGAGGGCGAGTTATAAGTTTCGCCCTCTTGTAAGTTTTTATTATTGACTTGATGACCCAAAGTTAATTCTTGTCTTTATCAACCAATTGACCTTTTTTGATCCATGGCATCATACCACGAAGACGTTCTCCAACTTCCTCAATACCATGCTCGGCATTGTTACGACGTGTGGCTTTAAAGCTAGGCTGGCCTGCGTTACATTCTTGCATCCAGTCACGGACAAAACGGCCAGATTGAATATCATCAAGCACACGCTTCATTTCTGCTTTTGTTTCACTGGTCACGATGCGTGGTCCTGTAACGTAATCACCATATTCAGCGGTGTTTGAGATTGAATAGCGCATATTCGCCATACCACCCTCATATAGAAGATCAACGATGAGCTTTACCTCATGCATACACTCAAAGTATGCCATTTCAGGGGCGTAACCAGCTTCAACGAGTGTTTCAAAACCAGCTTTGATAAGCTCACATAAACCACCACAAAGAACAACCTGTTCGCCAAAAAGATCTGTTTCACATTCTTCACGGAAAGATGTTTCAATGATACCTGAGCGGCCACCACCAATTGCAGACGCATAAGACAAGCCAATATCTTGGGCGTTACCTGTTGCATCTTGGTGGATAGCAATAAGGCATGGTACACCACCACCTTTTTGATACTCACCCCGTACAGTGTGCCCTGGGCCTTTGGGTGCAACCATAAGGATGTCTAAATCACTACGCGGTTCAATTAAATTAAAATGAATGTTCAAACCATGGGCGAACATTAAGGCGGCACCTTCTTTCATGTTATCATGCAGGTGGTTGTAGTAAATTTCACGTTGCAGCTCATCTGGTGTTGCCATCATCATGACGTCAGCCCATTTGGCGGCTTCTGTTACACCCATTGTTTCAAAGTCAGCATTTTGGGCTTTTGCGTTTGTAGAACTTTCGGGACGTAAAGCAATACGAACTTCTTTAGCGCCACTATCTTTTAAATTTGCTGCATGGGCATGCCCTTGTGAGCCATACCCAATCACAACGACTTTTTTATTTTTGATAAGATTGACGTCACAATCACTATCATAATAAACACGCATTGATGTTTCTTGTGTTGGTTGAATTTCCTCTAATTTAGTTACATTACTTTTAGTCATAAGTGTTTTCCTTGTAGTTATTATTTTCTTATTATTTACATTTCATTAGGGCCACGTGATATAGCAGCTGAACCTGTGCGACTAATATTCACCATGCCAAGGGGGATCATTAAATCAATAAAAGCGTTTACTTTGTCTGCCGATCCGGTGATCTCAAAAACAAAGGATTCTTGAGTTGAATCAACGACACGTGCACGGAAAATATTAGCCGAACGCAGTGCTTCAATACGTTTTTCACCTGTGCAAATAACTTTGACTAACGCTAGTTCGCGCTCTACATGCTCGCCTTCTTCTGTTAAGTCATTGACTTTATGAACGGGAACAAGACGTTCTAATTGATGCCTGATTTGGTCAATAACAGCAGGGGTGCCAATTGCTACAATTGTCATGCGCGATTGGTTCAGCTCTTTATTTGTTTCTGCAACGGTGAGGCTTTCAATATTATACCCACGGCCAGAGAATAGACCTATGACGCGTGCCAATACCCCTGGTTCATTATCAACCAAGACCGATAATGTATGTCTTTCGATGGTACGATTCCCTGGACCATCACCATAAACACTGAAGTTTTGTTTTTTGCTTTTTACAACCATAATTACACCAATTTCTTATCAAATTTATCGGCATCTGCCGCTAGGATCATTTCATTATGCGCTTTACCAGATGGTATCATCGGGAAACAGTTTTCTGACTGGCAGGTTCTGACATCAACAATTGTCACTCTGTCAGTTTTTAGCATTTGTTCAATAACATCATCTAACTCATCTGGAGTTTCGGCGCGTAAACCTATACCCCCATAAGCTTCGGCAAGTTTTACAAAGTCAGGAAGGCTTTCTGTATAGCTTTCCGAATAGCGTTCACCGTGTAATAGCTCTTGCCATTGGCGTACCATTCCCATCCATTGATTGTTTAAAATAAATATTTTAACAGGGAGGTTATATTGAACGGCGGTACTCATTTCTTGAATATTCATGAGGATAGAGGCTTCGCCAGCGACATCGATGACTAAACCATCTGGGTTACCAAGCTGTGTACCAATAGCCGCAGGAAGACCATATCCCATTGTACCTAGACCACCAGATGTCATCCATCTATTCGGTTTGTTAAAGGGTAAAAATTGTGCCGCCCACATTTGATGCTGACCTACTTCTGTTGTAATAAAGCTGTCCCTTTTATCTTTACTTAAGAAGTATTGTAAACGCTCCAAAGCATATTGCGGTTTAATAATAGTATCGCTATTTTTATATGAGAGGCAATTAACGGCGCGCCATGTGTCTATTTGTGACCACCATTTATTTAAAGCATCTTGATCAATTTTGTACTTTTCTTCTTTCCAAACTTTTAGCATTGCTGAGATAGCAGATCCAGCATCAGCAATAATAGGAATATCAACATTAATAATTTTATTAATTGAGCTAGGATCAATATCAATATGAATTTTTTTAGATTTAGGAGAAAATTTTTCGATATTTCCTGTCACTCGATCATCAAATCTCGCACCGATGCAGACCATGACATCACAATCATGCATCGCCCAATTAGCCTCGTAAGTGCCGTGCATACCGAGCATACCTAACCATTGCTCCTCATGGGCGGGGAAGGCGCCTAAGCCCATTAGGGTGCTAGTGATAGGGTAACCTGTCTTTTTTACAAATTCGGTTAAGTCTTTTGAGGCTTTTGGTCCTGCATTAATAACGCCGCCACCTGTATAAAATATTGGTTTTTTTGCATTGGCAATAAGACGGACAGCTTCTTCAATAGCCGTCATATCTGGCTCAGTTTGCGGTTGGTACATATGCGTTACTGCGTTGGTTTTACTTACATAACTACCTTCTGCAAATTGCACATCTTTCGGCAAGTCAATGACAACAGGCCCGGGACGACCCGTACCAGAAACATGAAAGGCTTCATGTAAGACATTGGCCAGTTGATCGACATCTTTAACCAAGTAGTTATGTTTTGTACAAGGGCGTGTTATTCCTGTTGTGTCTGCTTCTTGGAAAGCGTCATTACCAATTAAAAATGTTGGTACTTGCCCTGTAATACAAACAAGTGGAATGGAATCGAGCAAGGCATCTGTTAAACCAGTCACCGCATTGGTCGCACCTGGACCACTGGTAACAAGTAAGACGCCAATCTTTCCCGTAGAGCGCGCATAACCTTCTGCGGCATGCGCCGCACCTTGCTCATGGCGGCATAGGATATGTTTAATTTTATCTTGCTGAAATAAGGCATCGTAAATTGGAAGAACTGCCCCCCCCGGATAACCAAAGATTGTATCTACACCTTGTTCTACCAAAGCCTCAATTACCATCTCTGCTCCAGACATTCTTTTTGTCTTTTCAGAAGTCACTGTTTTTGACTTATTTTTTAATACAGTTTTCATTTTGTATTCCATTAAATTTAAATTGATAACAAAAAACCCCGAATTCTCATCCGGGGCGCTGACCTTAGTTTCTGAACAGTTTAGACTATATCAGACAGGTAGCGCCCCTCCAAGGAGCACCACAAGCACGACTAGTAAAATGTTCAAATTATTCAACATAAAATATAATTACGTTATCGTTGTTATATTTGCAATATTTTTATTAGATTTTATTTGGTGACGGAACCATGTCACTTGCCGTTTGGCATAACGTCTTGTTTCACCTTGTCCACGTTCAATAGCAGTTTCCTTGTCTAAATCACCTCTTAAGTAAGCAGTCAGGGGTTTGACGCCTAAGGCATTACTCAGTAATGATTTTTCGGATATTTCGCCGTTTTTCTTGGCTTGGTTAAACTCTTCCAACTCCTCTAAGGCACCATTATCTAGCATCCATAAAAAGCGTTTATTGCAACGGTCATAGAGAGTTTCACGCGGTGGCATAACAAGAGTCACTTCAAAGATCCAATCTGCTGGTGGGGCAAGGCGTGGCATTTCTTGCCATTCGGCAAGGCTTTGACCTGTTGCCTCTAAAACTTCCCATGCCCGTATTAATCGTGCCGTATGATCTGCATGGAGGCGATCTGCCATGATAGGGTCGCGGAGTTTCAAGGCTTCATAAAAAGCAGGATTGCCAAGCTCTGCCTGTTTAGCGTTAGCCGCGTTTCTAATATCATTAGGAATATCGGGAATAGGGGAGAGACCATCTGTCAGCGCCCGTATATAAAGCCCAGAACCACCAACAATAATTGGTGTTTTTCCCTGCGCTAATACGTCTTTAATAACAGGTTCAACCATTTCCCTATAATTACCCGCAGAGCAGGACTCGTTAGGGTGCAATGCGCCATAGAGTAAGTGCGGGCAGGCCTGTTTATCTTGTTTGGGTGGTTGTGCGGTGAGGGTCGGCAGGCCATCATAGATTTGCATGGAATCGGCATTGATAATCACACCATCATGCTTTTCAGCGAGTGCTAACGCATGAGAAGATTTACCACTCGCCGTTGGTCCACCAATAATATGGATGGTTTTATTCGGCATTGATGAAGTTTAATATTTCGGGAAATTCTGTGTAACCAGAATCGGTGTTTATATGACCCCCATTTTTAATGATTTGAAGCGGTGCGTTTAATTTCTCTGAAATTTCTTCTGCCTGCGATAAGGGAACGTAAGGGTCATTATCGCCATGAAAAACAACGGTATTATCACAGTTTTCTTTTATAGACGGCCAATCAAAAGATTCATCAATAAAAGATTTATTGAGCGCATCGAACTCATTGTTGATCATATCAATGACGGTGCCAACTAGAAGTGCCTGTTTAGGTTGAATAATTCCTTCTTCTAACAACTTTAATACAAATGTACCACCGCAACTATGCCCGATTAGAACATCGGCCTCTTGGAATCCTGGAACTTGTTTTTTTAGTGCTTGTTTCCAGTTATGTAAGGACTGCTCCTCTGGCGTTGGTAGAGCGGGCACGGCAACTTGCCAGCCTTGCAGCATTAAATGATCTTGAAGCCAAAGAAACCAATTTCCTTTAGGTGACCCCATAGTTCCATGAAAAATAAGTGCTTTCATAGCAGTCATTATTTATTCCCCATCAAGCTTTAAAGCAACAAAACGGACATCACCTTCACGGTTAACCAGTAGAAGCACGGAAGATTTCTTGGATTTCTCTGCTTTTTGGATTATGCCGTCAAGCTCTTCAGGCGTGGTTATGGGCTGTTGATTGATTTCAACAATCACATCACCAAGGCTTAATCCTTTTTTAGCGGCCTCGCCGCGTGGATTGGTTTTAACAACGACAACACCATTAACATCATCTGGTATATTAAAATTTTCGCGCGCTGTATCATTAACAGCGGAGATGCTAAGTCCAACGGTTTCTATGTCTTTAGATTTTCTTTCTAGAAGTGTCTTGGTATTATCAGTCGTTGCCGTTAGTAAACCATCATCTTCGGCTTTTTCAAGCTCCCCAATATTTACCTTAGCTTTATTTTCTTTACCGTCACGCCAGTACGTAAGTGTCACTTCTTTTTCAATCGGAGTTTCAGCAACGATACGCGGCAAGGCGCGCATGTCTGTAACGTTTTTACCATCAAATTCAAGGACAATATCACCCGCTTTTAGCTTTGCCTTTTCGGCAGGGCCACCGGCTGTCACACTAGCAACAAGAGCGCCACGCGCTTTATCAAGGCCAAGGCTTTCTGCAATTTCATCGGTCACAGTTTGAATACGCACCCCCAGCCAACCACGTTTTGTGCGGCCATATTTTATGAGTTGGTCAATCACAGGTTTGGCAAGATTGGAAGGAATGGCAAAACCAATACCAACAGAGCCACCCGTTGGAGAAAAGATAGCTGTGTTAATACCGATAACATTTCCGTTTAAATCAAACATAGGGCCGCCAGAGTTTCCACGGTTAATAGAGGCATCAGTTTGGATGTAATCATCATAGGGACCAGAATTAATGTCACGTTGACGCGCCGATACAATTCCAGAGGTAACTGTGCCGCCAAGGCCAAAGGGATTACCAATGGCAACGATCCAATCCCCAACACGCATTTTATCACTGTTGCCAAATTTAACGTCTTGGAGTTGATGTTTTTTTGTATCTACTTTTAAAACAGCAATATCAACCTTTTCATCGCGACCAATAATTTCAGCAGGAATGGTGCTATCATCATGTAGGGTGATACGTACTTCTTCGGCATCACGAATGACGTGGTTATTGGTAACAATGTACCCATTTTTTGCATCAATAATAAAACCAGACCCTAAGGAAGCTGCAGGTAGAGCAGGGCTACCCAGGCCACCACCATTTCCACCGCGCTTACCCATGAAGTCTTCAAAGAAATCTTCGAAAGGCGACCCTGGTGGAAACTGAGGGAGCTCAGGTAAGTTTTCAGTTTCAGCAATTTTTTGTGTTGAGGATACATTAACGACAGAAGGCGAAAGCTGTTCTGCTAAATCAGCGAAAGAATGGGGTGGGTTCGCAACAGGTGTTATTTCCCGTGCATTCAGTGTTGAAATTGCGGTCACTAAAACAGCACCACTCACGAGAAAGGTTAAAAATAAGTTTTTCATTTTTAGTCTTTGCATGTGTTTTTTCCTTTTATATATCCAAATTGAATGAGAACTTTACAGTATGATTTATGGCGTTTCAGGTCAACTGAATGTCTAGTTAGAAGGTTTAAAGTTTTTGTAATACCCAAACCCCTAAAACTCCAAGGCTAATCATGGCCGCACCAAAAGATTTAAATTTTTGTTCTGGTAACTGACTTGCGATGGCCATCATTTTCTGAATATGTTTAGGAAAGATGGCATAAAGCAGGCCTTCAATGACAAAAATCAAGGCAAGAGCGGTTAATAGGTGCGATGAAAGGCTATCCATATTTTTTATAGTCGGATATTAACGTTTACCTTCAAAATATTTAAAGAAGTCACTATCTGGTGACAAAATTAAGCGTGTATCTGGGTCAGCTAAAGTACTGCTATAAGCTTCCATGGAGCGAATGAACCCATAAAATTCTTTGTCCTTGTTAAAGGCATCAGCATAAATTTTAATGGCCTCTTTATCGCCCTCCCCGCGAAGTATTTCTGCATCACGACCAGAGTTCGCAAGTAGAACAGTACGTTCTTTTTCTGCGGTTGCTTTAATTTCTTTGGCGCGTTCCTCACCTTTGGCACGGGTTTCTGTTGCGCGTTCTTGAAGCTCAGAAATCATACGGCGTACGGTAGAAGTGCGAAGCTCTTTTGTGAGGTCTGCACGGACGATACGCACATCAACAATTTCAATGCCCAATTCATCTTGTTGTATCTTTTTATTCACGCGGCGGCGAATATCATTCATAATATAAGAGCGTTCCTCAGACAAAAGTTCTGGTAAAGACGTCTTACCCAATACGGCTCGTGTAGCATCATTTAAAATATTTTCTAGACGTTGGTTTGCAATTGTCACTGTCCCCAATGTCTTTAAGAATTGTAGAGGGTCAATAATCTTATAACGCGCGAAGCTATCAACGATGATTGGCTCACCACTAACATTTTCAATTTTAGGGCGCTCTGAAACAGATTTAAGAGTTTCTACTTTCTCTGATGCTTTTTCTAATATTTCATTTTTAGGTGTGTTATCTTTTGCTGCGGCTCTTTCGTTGGCTGCGTCTTCGCGTGATTGCTCACGGGCGATAGTAGAGCTAGCAATAACAACCTGTTCAGGTTTTGGGTCTACAGATAAAATGCGGCCATCAAAGCGCTTTACTTCTTGAATGAACGGAATTTTGAAATGTATACCTGGTGTTCGTGGTTCACCAACAGGGTTACCAAGTTGTAAAACGAGCGCTTGCTCACGTTGATCAACGGTGAATAAGGCTTGTGAGAGAATAAATACCCCAATTAAAATAGAGATAAAAATAATGTTTATTTTATTTTGTGTCATGATTTCTAACCCTTAATTTTTCTTTTTTGTTTTAGATTGCAACTCGTTTAAGGGAAGATAGGGGACGACGCCACCTTTTCCATTATTGCTATCAATAATAATTTTTTGCGCATTCGTTAAAACATTTTCCATCGTCTCTAAATATATTCTCTTTTTGGTGACGTCCTTACCCGTTAAGTAAGATTCATAAATGGAATTAAAGCGCTCCGCGTCACCAGTAGATTTTGCAACGGTAGATTCTTTATAGGCTTTTGCGTTTTGAATAAGTTGGATAGCGGCACCGCGCGCTTTTGGTAGAATGTCTTCCCGATAGGCACGGGCACGGTTTTGAACATCTTCGGCATCTTGTTTCGCGGACTGAACATCTTGGAAAGCTTGCTGAACATCAGGGTGCACTTCGGCACGTTGAATAAGAACCTGTGTAATGTTCACGCCTGAATTATACTCATCTAGGTTTTTCTGAATGATAGCTTTGGTTTTTTGTGCCACAATATCACGCTCTGTTGTGATGATAGGAAACATATTTGTTTGACCAATCTGTTCACGGATAGCACTTTCAGCAACTTTTTTAATTGTACTTTCTTGGTTTTTAATTTCGAAAATATAATCTTCGGCAGACTTAATATTCCATTGAATGACTAAATCAATATCCACGATGTTTCTATCGGATGTTAACATCAGGCTTTCTTCAGGAATATCTTGTGCTTGAGAGCTAGAACGACCAAAACGTTCGATAAACCCAATATTCATTTTACGGATTTCATTTACATTAACTTTTTGCAAGTTCTCTATAGGCCAAGGGAATTTAAAACTTAGACCTTCTTGCGCTTTTGTCCGCTCCCATGCTCCAAAACGTTGTACGACAGCATTTTCACCTGGTTTCACAATGTAGGTACATAAGGTTACAAATAAGACAAGAACGATGAGCGCGCCAATGAGGCCAATCGCTCCACCGCCCAAGTTACCAGGGATCATATCGCCAAAATCATCTTTGGCTTTGCGTATGACTTCATCAAAATTAATAGGGTCATTACCGCCGCTGCCATAGGGAGGCCTGTTTGAACCGCCACCTGATGATTTTCCGGGTGACTTTTTAGGGCCGCCGCTACCTTTAACATTTCCCCATGGGTTTTTCTTGTCTGACATAAAGCGAAGTCCTTGCTTTTAAATTATATGAGTGTTTATTAATAAGCGTTACCTTAATGAATTTGGCGTGAAGTGCAAGGTTGTTTGATGAAGATTCAAGAACAAAATATATATGAAATATTAAAGGATATTGTACCGCAGAACCGTATTCGGGGTTTGCATATTGATGAGGAGAATAACGTCCTTTTTTCTATAGTCATTAATCCGTCTCAGGGGACTGAGATGGAGGATTTACGTCAAAAAGCGGAGGCTGCTATTCAGGGGCTAAGTACTATTGGTAGAGTTACGGTTATTCTGACGGCAGAAAAGCCACCCGCGCCTTCCGATCCGCATGGTAATGCTAAAAACCCAAAATTAAACTTGCCTATTAAAAAGATTATTGCTGTGGCGTCTGGTAAGGGCGGCGTGGGTAAATCAACCGTGGCGGTGAATTTGGCGGCGGCACTGGCGAAGTCTGGGAAGTCTGTGGGTTTACTTGACGCTGATATTTATGGCCCTAGTGTGCCGAAGTTATGCGGGCTACCCTACAAAAAACCCGCCATGAATGAAGCCAAACAACTTATTCCTTTTGAAGCACATGGTCTAAAAGTGATGTCTATCGGTTTTATGGTTGACCAAGATACGCCGATGATTTGGCGGGGACCGATGGTACAATCGGCGATTTATCAAATGTTGCGTGATGTGAAATGGGATGATCCGGATGATCCGGATGATCTGCTGGATATCCTGGTGATTGATATGCCGCCAGGAACAGGCGATGCTCAGTTGACTATCGCCCAGAAGATTGATGTTGATGGGGCGATTATTGTATCAACGCCGCAAGATCTTGCGTTGATTGATGCGATTAAAGCGATTGAGATGTTTAAGAAAACTGATGTTCCAATCTTAGGTTTAATTGAAAACATGAGTACGCATATTTGCTCGAGCTGTGGACATGAAGAGCATATCTTTGGAAACGGTACGATCGAAAAAGAATCAAAAAAACGTAACGTATCGTATCTTGGCTGTATCCCCCTTGAACGTTCAATTAGAGAGAATAGTGATACGGGTCGCTTAAGTGACCTTGCCGCGTATCAAAATATCGCTGCTGACATATTATTGTCATTGCGAGAGGGCAAAGCGACCGTAGCAATCTAGCAAGAGGTGAGATAGACCGCTTCGTCATTTTACGCCTCGTGATAATGAAGCTTTTTCTAACGTAACGAAGCTGAACCCATCGTGGCGATCAATATCTTTTTCAACCCAATGCGCACCAAACTCAGGGAAAAAGGCGTCACCTTCGGGGGCTTGATGGATACGGGTTAGGTAAATACGGTCTGCTATCGGTATGGCAAGTTTATAAATCTGCGAACCACCAATCACCATGATTTCATTATCATTGGTATCTGAAACATAGGCTTTTGCGAGCTCGATGGCTTCGTCCAATGAAGTCGCTGATATAGCCTCGTCATGGGTGTAACCTGAACGACTAATGACGATAGATGTACGCTTTGGCAGAGGTTTTCCAAGTTGTTCCAAAATGCTTTCATAGGTTTTTCGTCCCATAATGCAAGGCTTGTTCAGCGTGATTTCTTTGAAGTGTTTAAAATCTTCAGGAATATGCCAAGGCATCTTATTGTCTTTACCGATGACATTGTTATCGGCAACGGCGACGATGAGGGAGAGTTTGGTTGTCATACGGCGATAGGGGCTTTGATTGTTGGGTCTGCTTTGTAATTGACCAGCTCAAAATCTTCGAACTTAAAATCAAAAATGGACTTCACATCCGGGTTGATCTTCATAGTAGGTAAAGGTTTTGGCGTACGGGAAAGTTGCTCATTTACTTGGTCAACATGGTTGGAGTAAATATGAGCGTCGCCTAATGTATGAACAAAATCACCAAGCTTTAAACCACAAACTTGCGCCATCATCATGGTGAGGAGTGCGTAAGAGGCGATGTTAAAGGGCACACCAAGGAATATGTCAGCACTGCGCTGGTAAAGCTGGCACGATAGTTTTCCATCGGCAACGTAAAATTGAAAGAGTGTGTGACAGGGCGGTAATGCCATCTTATTCACCTCACTGACATTCCAAGCCGATACAATATGACGGCGGGAGTCAGGGTTATTCTTTAACTGTTCAACCAAATGAGTGATTTGGTCAATGGTGTCACCGTTCGGTGTTGGCCAGCTACGCCATTGGTGACCGTAAACAGGGCCAAGCTCACCTTTATCATCTGCCCATTCGTTCCAGATACGGACGCCATTATCGTTTAGGTATTTAATGTTGGTATCCCCATCTAAAAACCAGAGAAGTTCATGAATAATAGACTTTAAATGAAGTTTTTTGGTTGTCATGCAAGGAAACCCTTCGGAGAGGTCAAAGCGCATTTGATAACCAAAAACGCTGCGCGTTCCTGTCCCTGTGCGATCTTCTTTTATAGCGCCTTTATCCATGACATGGCGCATTAGGTCTAAATATTGTTTCATTGCTTACTCCTCAATTTGTATTTCATTCATATTATGCGATTCTCTTCGGGGATATAAGGGTATTTTACTGGTTATTAACCCTTTGATTTAGTTATGAAATTAGAGTTACTCAGTTTGTTCACCGGAAATTAGGGGGAGGGGGTGTCTTTGTTTGGGAGGTTGGTGTTTTTGAGGCTCTATACATAGCTTAATATATCATATTATCAGTATAATTTAAAGGAATTATTTCCTAATTTTGGTATGTATTTAGTTGTAAATTTAGAAATAACGGGTTATATTAAAGATGCGGGCTTGCCCGTTATGACACTAAACGTGGTTGCGGAATAAGCGATCGTGGACCCGGGGGCAGTACCCGGCAGCTCCACCACTTTTAATGCGCTTTGCGAAGTAAAGCTTTACGCAACAACGATGTTGCGGGCTTTCAGTCGCAATCTTTGGATTTTCCAAGAATGTTGCGTTAAATGTGGCGGGGCTGAAACAGGATCGACACGCGTAGTAAAGGCGTCTTACGGTGTTCGGCTTTCCGCCGTTATCGGATAAATTTGATAGTTGCAAATGACAACTCTCAGTTCGTAGCCGCTAATGACAACATTGTTGTTGGTGACTTAGCAATCGCAGCCTAATTGGGCTCGGTAGCAACAGCTACATAATTCCTTTGTCGTTGAACTGATGAAGGTGGGGTTAGCCAGCCCCTAGCAACAGGATGCTGGCATTTTATTTTAAGAGCCTCAGGCGCGCAAGCACGCTACGGCTTTTTTTCTTTATCTTTTTCTTTCTAACAATCTTATCTAGAGTGTTGGTTATGATTCAAAAATTATCTCTCTCGCTTATCTGGATTATGGCTTTATTGAGCGGTTTGTTTTTCATTGATGACCTGCAATTAGAGTTATTCGCAGGTAGTGTTGTTCTGACCTTTATTTGGGCGGTCATAAGTTTAAGTAAAAGTAATAATTGGCAAATACCATCTTCGTGGGTATTAAAAATTATGACCGTATTTTGGTTGTTGGCTTTTGTTAGTGTTCTTAAATCGGACATTTTGAGCGTGAGCTTAATGGCATTTTGTTTGTTTAGTGTAATGCCGTTAACCTTCTTTGTTTTCATTATTAAACCATCAGAGGAAAGCTTTATTTATACCGCTAAAGCGATGGGAGTTGTTTATACGGTTTTAAGCGTAAGCGCTTTGGCTCAATTTTTTATTTTTGGTGAATATTTTGGCGGGCGGGCGAGTTATCCTTTGGCCAATCCTAATTCATTGGCCGCCTTGTTGAGCTTAGGTTTTTTCTGTTGCGTTGGCTTGTTGTTGGGTACTGATCGAAAGCTGTACCGTAATTTAGCTTTGGCTTTAGCTATGTTACTGTTTGGCGGTATTGTGGTGGCAGCCAGCCGTGGGGCGTTATATGCGCTGGTACCGACATTGCTTATTTTCTTGTTTTGTGTGCGTGATGTTGTGAAGGAACATGCGCGTTGTTTGGGAATATTATTGGTTGGTTGTTTGGTGTTGTTTTTCTTAACCAGCGTTGGCGTGGTTGAGAATGAAAGTCTATTTTATCGTATTGCTTCTGAAAGCCAGGCAGAGAGTTTTAACGGCTTTACGAATAATCGTTTTAATCTTTGGTTGGCGACTATTGCGATGATTAAAGCGTATGGTTTGTTTGGTACAGGGATTGGGACGTATTTCTTATACTTTCCTGAGTTTCGCTTAAGTGACGATATTTTTGGAACGTATTATGCGCATAATGACCCTTTACAATATTGGGTAGAGTTGGGAATTCTAGGTCCGTTATTATTTTATGGGTTTATAATTGCGGTAGCGGGGCGAACGGTTCAGGCGGTGAGGCAGTGCGGGACATTACATCAAAAACTATTAATATTAACTCCGTTTTTTGCGTTATGTGCGGCTATGATTCACAGCCACGTGACGTTTAATCTTTATAATTTATCTATTCTTTTTGTGATTGGTTTTTTATTGTCAGTTTGGTTTCATGCCACACAAAATATTTTGCAATCAAAAATGAGTCGCGTAGTTTTTCTGGAACAATATTCTGGTGTGGTAAGGAAGGCGGTAATTGCTTTACCTTTTTTACTGATAGGGGCGTTGTTCATGGCGTATGTTATGGGTGAGCATTACACCAATAAAGCGCGGCAACATTTACTGGCGGGAGAGTTAGAAGAATTTGCAAGTGATGTTATTTTAGCGCAAAGGGTTGGATTTAACGGTAATTACCGTGCTTATTTGCTGGCAGTGACTGTACCCTTAAGTTTATTGGAAGAAGCGGATAATACCTTAACTGTAGGGCAGAAAGAAGAGCTGACGCGTTCTGCATGGGGGTATATTGAGCATGTGCGTTATATTAACCCAAGGTCTTCTTCGGCGTTGTATTATATGGGGAGGTTGGTGGACTTAGGTGTGCAAAGTGCATTGTCAAAGGAAACTCAGCCTGCGGAGTTTTATTATATGGCTGCGTTAAAGATTGATCCACTTCATATTGGTTCGCGGTTAGCTTTGGCTCAAATTTATGATCGGGCAGGTGATAAGTTGCGGGCGCTTGATATTTTAGAAAAAGGTGCGGCGTATAAATACTCAACCATAAATGCGGTGGAGATTTATCAAAAGTTAGCCGAATATTACTTATATAGTGGGAAGACGCAGAAACGTAATGAGGCATTGCAAAAAGCATATGGTTTCCAAAAAGGGATGAGTGCTAGAATTGAAAAGAAGCATCAGTCATTAAGTGATCATATTTGGAGGGATTGATAAACAACATTTTAATCTAGTTTTTGCGAAATATTGATATTTAGTGACTCATAACAGGTTTTTCCACAAGGTAAAGCGCCTTTGGCTTGTTTAATATAGATTTGTGGGGTCGAATGTGCGAATCATTACATATCAAAGAGCAATTCTGCTCTCAATTACTGAAGTTTCTTAATTTTAAACGCTAACTTAGCAACAAGTAGAGTATAATGGACGAAGACAAAGACGAAAATACCCTTAGATACGATAAGATGGTTGAGTATGCTCTGCGTGGTGTTGTTAAGCAGGCTGTTGAGGAAGTCATGGAAGATGGTCTTTTAG
Organism: uncultured Alphaproteobacteria bacterium; assembly: GCA_937931645.1. Lineage (GTDB taxonomy): Bacteria > Pseudomonadota > Alphaproteobacteria > Micavibrionales > Micavibrionaceae. The sequence continues at coordinate 28,648 of CALHAR010000007.1, read as the reverse complement.
GCGATCACCATTTCTACATTACATTCTTAACCGACCATCCAGGGGTAAAAATTCCTGATTACTTACGTGATCGTTACCCAGGTGAAATGACTATTGTATTGCAGTTTCAATTTTATGATCTGGATGTTAATGACGAGCGGATGCAGGTGACGTTATCGTTTAATAACGTGCCTGAAAAATTAGAAATTCCATTGGCGGCGATTACAATTTTTGCTGACCCTTCTGTTAACTTCGCGTTACAATTCCAACCTCTGGGTGATGATTTGGAAACAGACCTTGATCCAGATGATGACCCAAACGGTGGTGGTAGTGATGAGTCTGATAGTGGTGATGAGAGCAAGAAGGGGGAAGTCATTTCCCTTGATAACTTCCGTAAAAAGTAATGCCTGAATTTTGGTGTGAAGATATAGACTCTAAAAACTTTCCGATGAAGGTCATGATCGAACGCGATACGTTGATCGATACGGCGCGTGATGATCGCCCTGTTAAAATAAAACTATATTACCCTTTATTAGAGACTGATACACGCACAGGCATGGTATCTAGCAAGCTCCCTATCATTATATGGTCGCATGGCTTGGGCGGTAGTGTTGATGGTGCGGCGTTTCTATCGCGCTTTATTGCAAGTCACGGTTTTATTCTGCTGCATGTTCAACATCATGGAACAGATAGTAGCCTGTGGGAGGGAAAGCCAGGACACCCGTGGGATGTTATTCGTGCAACCAAGATAGAAAGAAGTGCCACGCTAAACCGTTTTCATGATGTTCCGTTTGTGCTGAATCAATTACCAGAGTGGTTGAAGGCTCACCCGCAGATTGAAGCAATTGCAGATTTGGATAATTTGGGTATGTCAGGTCATAGTTTTGGCGCGATGACAACACAAGTGATGGCGGGAATGATGTTCCCTGATGAGCAAGGAAAGTTGCGCCGTTTACGTGAAGAACGTTTTAAAGCGGGTATTGCCTATAGCCCAAACCCGATAGATCATTTGGGACTTGATAGCCCTGAAGATGTTTATGGCCTTATTGATTTGCCGATGCTGCATATGACGGGTACAGATGATAGCTCACCCATTGAAGCGTGGGATTATACAAAACGTACAGATGTGTATAAAAATATTACAAAAGCGAAGCAGCATTTGCTGGTTCTAAAAGATGGTGACCATATGGTGTTTAGTGGATCGCGTGGAAAGCTGGGTGATAACCCAAACCGTGAAAAGCATGAGGAAATTATTAAGATTGGCGCGCTGGCATATTGGCAGGCAAGTCTAAACGGTGATAAAGCAGCGCAAGAGTGGTTGAGCGGTGATGGTTTTAAAGAGTGGCTTGGTGATGAAGCGACGTTTGAATGATTACGGTCATAACATCATTTTAAGCAACTGTATCTCTGTTTTATTCACTAAGCCTTCAATATCATATAAAGCAGGAATGTCATCACAATACTGAACATGAGCTTTACTACTCCAAGTTGTAGGGCTTTCGTTAGCTAAAGGTGATATAGGTTGAGCGCCTACAACCCTTAAAAACTCTTCTCTTTGTTGGCTATATCTAGCAATCACAACATCTAAATGTGATGCTAGTTCAAAGCTATGTTTAAGGGGGTCAGCGTAAGGTTGATCTTCATCAAACTTTGCATCAAAAGTGGTGTTTCCAGGTGTTATAGTAAAGTTAATGTCTCTACCTTCTATTTGATCCTGTATATCTATATCAACCTGCTTTGACAGTACCCCTAGTTTGTTTATTAACCCTCTCGATCCTCTATTTAACAGTATAGTTTGAATATCGTTATCAAGTCTTTTAGTTTCTTGAGCGATCGCTAACCCTTGCTTGAGAGAGCTTCCCATGTTATCGCCAAAAACAATTACACCGTCTAATCCGCCCACGTTAGAAAGTGCAGTGTGAATTTCTTTATACCATGCCACTTGCTTTTTAGGATCTTTTTCTCCTTGCATTCTAAAAAAAGTGACTCCGTCAAGTGAGGGGTTTAACTTGGTTTCTCCTAGGTTTATTCCGTTAAACCTAGTTGTAAAAAAACCTGTTGTGTTGTGAGCGTGCTGAATAGCAAAATGTTTCTGTATGTTTAAATCTATCATGGGACGTATTTATATCCAACCTTAAGCGTTATGTCAAAAGTTTATTAATTGATTGATATCAAATATCGTTTAAAACTACTTCCATGAAAAATGCGATTGAAATTAAAGGTTTAAGAAAAACGTATGCGGCCGATGGTAAGTCTCCTGAAAAAGTGGCGTTGCACGGTATTGATTTAGATATTCCGAAAGGCTCTATCTTTGGCTTGCTCGGCCCAAATGGGGCGGGGAAATCGACCATTATTAATATTATGGCGGGGCTTGTTGTAAAGACATCGGGCAGTGTCAGGGTGTGGGATGAGGATATTGATAAAGATGCGCGCAATACCCGCGCCGCCATTGGTATTGTGCCGCAAGAAATTAATTTTGACCCTTTCTTTACCCCTAAACAGATTTTAGAGATTCAGGCAGGGTTATATGGCGTTCCAAAATCTGAGCGCTGGACAATGGAATTGCTGAAGATGGTTGATTTGGCAGACAAAGCCGATTCACATTCACGCAGTTTATCAGGCGGAATGAAGCGCCGCCTTATGGTGGCGAAAGCCCTTGTACATCGTCCGCCGATTTTAGTGCTTGATGAGCCAACGGCGGGTGTGGATGTTGAGTTACGCCAGATGCTGTGGGAAAATGTCCGTAAGTTAAACCGTGAAGGAATGACGATTTTACTGACGACTCATTATTTAGAAGAGGCGGAAGAGCTGTGTGATAGAATTGCGATTATTAACCATGGTGATATTGTTGCCAATGATGATAAGGAAAACTTATTAAGTCAGATTGATAGTAAAGAAATTCGCTTTCGTTTTGAAAAAGAAATTAATGAAATACCTAAATTTCTTGCTACTTATAACGTTCAACAAGAAGGACGGCGAACGTTAAGTATTCGCTATGCGCCCAAAGATCAATCAGTTGATGAAATTTTAAAGAACGTCCAAGCCATTGATAATAATATTGTTGATGTCACGACAGATGATAGTGATTTAGAAGATATTTTTCTTCAAATTACTAAATCTCCCACTATTTAAGGAATTCTTTGCTTTTTTGGCGGTTATTGGCTAATTTACAGCATTACTTATTATAAAAACCCCCTTCAAGAGGAAAGATAGACATGACAAAAATTAAAGATGTAATGAGCCCAAATTTTAAATTTATGGCGCCAGACTCACCTGTTTCAGAAGTTGCACAACAAATGCGTGATATGGATTGTGGTTTTATGCCATTGGCAGAAAATGACAAAATGGTTGGTATGATTACAGACCGTGATATTACAGTGCGCGCGGTTGCAGAAGGTAAAAACCCTGCGGAATGTAAAGCACGTGATTGCATGACAGCAAAAACTTATTACTGTTATGATGACCAAGATGTTGAAGAAGTTTGTAACAATATGGGTGAAATTCAAGTTCGTCGTTTACCAGTTGTAAACCGTGATAAACGCCTTGTGGGTGTTGTTTCTATGGGTGACTTAGCGCAAGTTGCAAGTCGTCCAAATGTAGGGCAAACGCAACAGCAAATCACAGCGGGTTGCTGTAAGAAAGCTCAAGAGGCCGCTTAATAAGCAACTATATATAATAACTATAAGGCCAGCGTGTAAATGCTGGCTTTTTTTATGAGTAGTGCTATAAAATCAGAAGGAGCCTGATAATACAGGTTATCTTTTACAGTGTTTTCGCGTTTACGTGCATGACGTCTCTTAAATCATGCGCCCGTAGCTCAGTTGGATAGAGCGCTGGTTTCCGGAACCAGAAGTCAGGGGTTCGAATCCCTTCGGGCGCACCATTTCTGTTGCCTGTCTATTTAAAAAGAAGCTTTAGAAGTTATAAATTTTCTTATCGAAAGATTAGTAAAATCTTTCGGTGAGGCTATTAATTGCTTTATTATTATGCCAATATTATTGCCTTATGAAAAACTATATGTTATGCAAGTGCATATTAATCAATATTTATGAAGAGTTTATAATATGAGCGGTTTATTCCAACGATATAAAGTAACCACGGCTCTTGTTGGTACGCTAGCTTTAGGTGTTCTTATTCAAGATGTAGCAGTGGCTGAAGAACCTCTTGAGGTGAGTGGCTTTCTGGGTGTAATTACAGAAAATGGAGATGGTGCAGCTAACTTTTCTTTTGCGGAAGATGCTATAACTATTCGCAAAGGAAGGTGGCGTTTTGATGGTAGTGTCGATCTTGTTGATCGAAACCCGGAGAATTTAGGTGGTGATATAGATGCGCGATTTAACCGTTTAAAACTAACATACATGCATAACGATACTTATGGTTCTTGTGGCCTGCAGACCCCCTTTAACAATAGAGCTAGCGGAGTTGAATTTGTGAATGGTATACCTGGAACATTTTTGAGCCGTAGCCTTACGGTACAAGGAGGTGTTACGGGTTGTGAAGTTGGACAAAACCTTAACGTTACAGAGCAGACAAGTGTTTCATGGTTTGTTTCAGCTGGAACAAAAATAAAAGGCTTTAGCAAATTTGGTAATGAAGATAGCGCAGGCTTTAATGCTCCTATTTTGGGGGCAGGTACAAAGATTTCTCACACATTATCAAATGGAACGCAGGTGAGTGCACGTTATAATCTTACGCATTTTGCTTCAGGGGCGGCCAATGAAAACCTTCAAGATCACTATGCATCCGCTACTGTCTCTCGTGAGTTTGGAAGTGTCTCAGCGCTTTTTTTAACTGAAATTACGGTAGGAAGAAGTTGTAATCGTGTCAGTAATGATTGTGCAGTAAATGAGAGTGTTGTTGCATTTGGTCAAATATCTGATTCTTTGCCCTTGGTAGAGTCTTTTGGCTGGCGTGCAGCTACAGGGGTTATACACAAGAATGGAGATACTGATGTTTCTGCTGAAGCTTTTATTACATTTAATGAGGGGGATTGGTCAGCGCAACTAGGGGGTGGTTTTAGAAGCAATTCAGATGCTGTTGTAAATTTTGCATTGAAGCGTAGTTTCTAGAAGTATGTAGAGCAGAAGATTTAAACTTTTTATATTAAAAATTTAATTTTTTCCTTCGGGCGCACCATTTTTAATGAATTAAACCAAACTTATTGAGAGTTTCTGTTTGTCGTTGATGAAGGGTATCCGTGTTGAATCCTTCTATCATTTCGTTGAACACGCGATACCAGTTAATTTCAGCTTTGAGGTGCAAGAAGACCGATCCAAGACCGAGGGCGGCACGATCCATAAATACAAACTCACGCGGGACAGTAACGCCGCCAATCTCACGGAGCTTTTCATGAACTTTCTTAGCCGTGTCACGTCCATAAATACCATGAGTGACTTCACCAATGGGGCGGATTTTATCTTCCATGATGGGGCCATATAAAAATCTAGCCCAGATATTCAGGGTTTCAACTTGCTCTTTTGTTAGGTTTTCAAAGCCCCATGTTTCATAGGCATGGACAGCGCGGGATGTATCATTTTCCATGAGAGCCTTGTAAAGGTCAATCACGCCACCCACAAATTTAGCAGGGAAGATGCGGACACAGCCAAAATCCATAAGGTTGATGGAGTTATCAGGACGAACAGAGTAGTTACCTAAATGTGGATCACCATGAATGATACCGTAATAATATAGCGGCACATACCAGGCACGAAACATGTTCATAGCAATGTTGTTTCGCTGTTCTTGCGGGGCGTCTTTGAAGTCTAAAATTTTCTTACCATCTAACCATGTAGAACAGAGTAGGCGGGAAGTTGAGATATCATCGATGATTTTTGGAACATGGACATTTGGCTCATCCCGTAGGATATGGCTGTAGAGTTTTTCGTATTTGGCTTCGAGTTTATAATCAAGCTCTTCACGTAATCGTTCAGCCAGTTCGGCGTGGATTTCAGTGGTGTTGATTGAGCTATCATATTTACTGTAGATAGAAAAAATCATTTTAAGTTGATTAAGGTCAGCTTCAATGGCGCTTTGCATATCTGGGTATTGGAGTTTACAGGCGATGTTTTGCCCGTCATGAGTGACGGCTTTATGCACTTGACCCAGGCTAGCAGCAGCGGTGGCCTGTTGATCAAAGTTTTTGAATTTTGTTTCCCAATCAGGGCCAAGCTCTGACTTCATGCGGCGGCGCACAAAAGACCACCCCATAGGCGGTGCGTTGGATTGTAAGTTTTGAAAATCAGCGGCGTATTCAGGGGGTAAAGCTTCGGGAATGGTAGAGAGAATTTGCCCGACCTTCATGAGGGGGCCTTTTAGGTTGCCTAAAGCACCTGTCAGTTTTTTAGCGTGGTCATCACGGTCAATCTCAATACCCAAGTATTTTTCGCCTACAACACGCCCCGCAAGACCAGCCATAGTTTTAGAAACACGGCCATAACGAGCGATCCTGTTGCTTAAGGTGCTTTCTTCATTTTGTTCATTTTTTGTCATATATTATATGTGACGTAATGCTGAGATTATTACCAGTGTTTTTTGACTTCCTTTTATTATTATTGCATAACAAACCTATGGTCAAAGCAACGCAAAAAATTCAAGAAAAAATCTTAATAGAATCTCTGCAGGATATCCCCTTTGATGGTTTAAACTGGGGTGTGATTGTGAGGGCGGCAGATAAGGTAGGGTATGATGCCGATGTTGCAGCCAGCGTTTTTCCAGATGAAATAACAGGGTTTTTGACATACTTCTCTGCATGGGCAGATGAACAAATGTCACAAGAATTAGAAAAAATTGACCTTGATACGATGAAAGTTCGAGAGCGGGTACGTCATGCCGTTTGGGTCAGATTAGAGTTGTTACAGCCTTATAAGGAGGTTTTGCGCTTATCTGTGAAATATTGGATGAACCCGATGCGTAAACCGACGGCGTTGAAAATGGTTTGGAGGACTTCTGATGTGATTTGGAAACATGCTGGAGATACAGCGACAGACTATAATAAATATACAAAACGAGGGTTGCTGTCGGGGGTGATTACGGCCACAACCTTGGCGTGGCTGAATGATAAATCTGAAGGTCACCAAAAAACATCTAATTTTTTAGACCGCAGAATTGATAATGTCTTGGTGTTAGGGCAGGCGGCTGGTAAAATCTTATCAAAGAAAAAAACGGCATAAACCTAAGGGCTTTTATTAAATGTTTCAATTTTGGTACGAAAAATTTGTCGCAGCGTTTATTCCTATTCTGGTTTTTATCTCTATCTTTCTTCTTATTTTTTATGCGTTTTATACGGTTATCGCGGTTCCCCCTGCTGAAGAGGCTGTTTTTGTGCAAGAGATAAGAAAAACAGCGGCAGAAAAAGAATCTCAAAATACGATAAGTTATGCGAATGCGCATCGTAGTGATGGAGAAATTAAGACGTTATTGACCAAGATGGTTTCAGAGTCTTTATCTTTTGGTAAAGATGATTTTGGTGGTTTTTTAAAAACGATCAACCCTTACTTTACGGATAGAGGGTTTCAAATATATAAAAATTATTTAATGAGCTCTGATATTGTAGAGATAATTCGCGTGAATGATTATGATATGAGTGTTTATATTGAGCAACCGCCTATGTCCCTGAATGGTATGGTGGTTGATAATGTTTATAAGTGGCTTTATCAAATGCCAGTGGTGGTTAGTTTTTACCCTAAGGGGTCAGATAAATTTGCTGAAAATGCAGGTGAATTTGTAAACCGTAAACTTAATTTACGTGTTCAACTAACACGGGGTAAGGTTGGGGACGATATTGATGCTATCCAGATTGAAGATTGGGTTGTTACAGGAAGATAAAACTCGTTTATTTTAGTGTGTTATAATTTTAAAAAGTTCTGGTATTCGACTCTAATTTACGCTTTATTGCCTTTCATAATCTTATTTTTACGAAAGGTATAGACCCATGAGCAACCCAAGTAATATTGCGGAATTTAAATCTGATAGTGCAGAGGGCGAAGCAGGTGATGTGGCCGGTGTAGCAGGCAAGCGTTTACTGTCATTTTTTGACCGTATAGAGCGTTTAGAAGAAGAGAAGTCTGCGTTGGCTGAGGATATCAAAGATGTTTATGCCGAAGCTAAATCAGCGGGGTTTGAAGTTAAAATCATGCGTCGTGTAATGAAGTTAAGAAAAATGGAAGTTGAAAAGCGCCAAGAAGAAGATGAGCTTCTTTCTTTGTATATGTCCGCTATCGGTATGGTTTAGCTCTTTATATTCTACCTCTTTATACTCCTTATAATTTTGTAAATCCCTGCTAAATTCGTTCATATGTTCAATGTATTAAGGAAATTGTAAGGTTTTTTCTATAGAATGCTCCTATAAACAGGAATTTGGGGTATTTCGTGGTAAATCAGTCACTTAATAAAATTATGAATCAAATGGCTAGTCACCCACCAAAAGGGGGGCTAGCTTTTGAGCGGCGTCAAAGTTTAAGGGCGTTAAGTGAACTTGATGCTTTTATACTTTTGGATGACACATTAGATTCCCTGAATAAACAATATTTGGATGCCAAAGTGCAACGTAAAGAGCTGGTTGCGCTTTATGGTGACGATGATGCTATGGCATCTGTGGCCATAGATATGGAAGATAGCGCATGGTGTGCCATGCAAACTCGCTATATTGAATTACGTGCGGAACGGAAGATAATGGCGCAAGCGCAAGCCATGATGCGCCGAAGAGAGCGTGACATGCAAGAACAAGAAACAAGAATTTTGCATAGAGATAAAGAAAAGCAAGCGCGTGATTTGGTTAATTATTTAAGAATCTTAAAAGTTGTCAAAGAGAAAAATAGAACGCCAAAAGTACTTGAATTATTTGCCGTGCTATTCTTTTTAGATGTAGATATTTTTGGAAATAACGTCCATAAAACGTCATACGATTTTCAGGCTATGGCTTAGAATAAAGTGGCACTTATAAAAAAACAGAAAATATTAAAAATAGGCCAATGCAGATAAATCCTATACTGGTGATACTATTTATTTTTTTAATAAATTTTGTATCAGATAGTGCTTCTTTCGCTTGATAGACAAGTGTTAGCAATATGAGGTCTACGGTTAATCCAACACAGGTTATTACAATAGCCCCTTTAATAATATCTCCTGTTGATAGGTTTCCTAGAGGTACTAACGTCGGCATGATACTGAGAAAGTAAAAAATGGGGAGCGGGTTTGCGATTGTGACAAACAGACCGACAGTATAGTTTTCGAGTAATTTCTTTTTACTCGGTTCATTTGTCGAGCTTTGCCATTTACCTTTTTCAATATTCTTTAAGCCTTTGTAACCTAAATATATTAGGTATCCACCACCAATAAATTTTAAAAATATACTTGCATTGCTTAGGGCGTTTGTTAGAGCGTTTGCGCCTAAGGCTGCTATTAAAAAGAAGATTAAACATCCTGTAATTATACCGAGTACAATAAAGAAACCAGCTGGAAAACCACCATTTAGCGTGCGTGTGATTTTTAGAGCTTGTCCAGGTCCTGGTTTCACCCAGAGCAAAACAAGCGATACTATGAATATAAAAATTGTTTCTGTTGTCACTATACAATCTCTGGTCGTAAAGGACGGTCGAGAACTTTTTCGATGATATCATCGATTGTCGCCCCTTCGTGTAAAAACTCATGCACGGCGCGTGATATAGGCATATCGACGGCATTATTTTTGGCCATAAGGCGTAAAGCTTTCGCAGTATGAACGCCTTCTGTGACAGCAATACGATCACCTAAGATTTCTTCTAATGTTTTACCTTCACCAAGAGCGACGCCCAATGAAAAATTTCTGGATTGCATGCTGGAGCAGGTCAGAATTAAATCCCCAACGCCGCACATACCCATTAACGTGGAGCGCTTTGCACCAAGAGCCTTACCGAGGCGCGCCATTTCTGTTAGGCCGCGTGTCACGAGGGCGCATCGCGCACTTTCCCCCATGCCGCGCCCTTGGACAACGCCACTGCCGATGGCGATAACATTTTTAACCGCGCCACCGATTTGGGCACCGATGAGATCATCTGTTAAATAGGTACGTAAAGTCCGTGAGCCAAGCGCTTTGACGACTTGTTCCCCAATGGTTTTGTCTTCTATGGCAAGTGTAACGGCGCAAGGCAAGCCACGCGCAATCTCACTGGCAAAAGTAGGGCCGCTTAATATACCAACTTTAGCGTTGGACATGACCTGTTTGACGACATCTGTTAGAAGCTCTCCTGATTCAACCTCAATACCTTTGGCGCAAATAATGATAGGCTTGTTGCCTAGTAGATCTTTCATTGCTTCAATAGTAGTGCGTACATGTTGCGCAGGTGTGGAGATAAGAAAGACATCACAATCAGTGAAGTCATTCATGTCTGCGCTGGCCTTAATCATTTCATTTAGGCGAACGTTTTTTAAAAATAGAGAGTTTTCATGGCGGTTATTGATGGAATCAACAACTTCTTCTTCCCGTGCCCACATGATAACGTCACGCCCAGAATTTGCCAAAGATTGGGCAATCGCTGTTCCCCATGCTCCTGCGCCGATTAAACCAACTTTTGTCATTTACTACACCTTATACTTTGAATTTATGCTTTTACACCGCCGCCGGGTCTTTTTTCTGCCGTAGGGTCTAAAGGCCAGCGTGGCCTTGCCGCTATATCCAGTGTGTCGAGCATATCATGTTTTAATTTCTCTAACCCCACCCATGCAATCATGGCTCCATTATCGGAACATAATGTCATTGGTGGTGCCATAAAATCCATATTAGCCTGTTTCGTCAAGCTTTCTAATATATCACGAATATGACTATTGGCTGCAACGCCGCCACAGACAACGAGTGTGGGGATTTCACAGTTTTTACTGTAAGTGGATAAAAATTTTTGAATTGCATTATGGCAACGATCTTGAAGAATTTTACCAACGGTTATTTGGAAAGAGTAAGCAAGATCGGCGATATCTTCTCGTGTTAAATCACCTTCGGGTAGTTTCTCAACATGATTGCGAACAGCGGTTTTTAACCCTGAGAAAGAAAAATCACAACCATCACGCCCTTTGAGAGGGGTGGGCAATGGGAACTTTTTAAGGGCTTGCGCTGGGTTTTGGCAGTTTGCAGCCATTTTTTCTAAATTAGGGCCGCCTGGGTAAGGTAAACCCATGAGTTTGGCGGATTTATCAAAGCATTCACCTAAGGCGTCATCGAGGGTTGTTCCCCACCGTTTATATTGCCCGACATTTTCGGCAACTAAAATTTGTGTATGACCGCCACTAACCAGTAGAACGAGGTAGGGAAATTGAACTTGATCTGTAAGGCGGGCGGTAAGGGCGTGCCCTTCTAAATGATTAACCCCAATAAAAGGCAGCTTATGTGCGGCGGCTATGGCTTTTCCCGCCATCATGCCGACCATAACGCCGCCAATTAGCCCAGGGCCAGAGGTGGCGGCTATGGCGTCTAGGTTAGAAAAACTTACCCCTGCATCGTCAAGTGCACCTTTGATAAGTTTATCGATATGTTCCATATGAGTGCGTGCGGCGATTTCTGGAACAACACCACCAAACGCTTCATGTTCTTTAAGCTGGCTGAGGATGAGATTTGAGAGGATTTTACCGTCTTCGCGCACCACGGCCACAGCGGTTTCATCGCAGGAAGTTTCAATACCGAGTATAATTTTCAATGAATTATCCATGAAGCAACATATTTCATCTTTTCAAAGCGGTGTAAAGGTTTTACAACGCTGGTATGAGTTTAAACGCTTTTAAAATTGGAACACGTCATTCGCCTTTAGCATTAAAGCAAGCGGATATTTTACAATCTGCTTTGAAGGTGGCGCACCCTGATTTAAAAGTGAAAATTGTTCACATTAAAAGCAACGCCGATTGGAAAAAGAGCGAAGGTGAAAAACCATTAAGCGAAGAGGCGGGTGGTAAAGGGTTGTTTGCGAAAGAAATTGAGGCAGCCCTTTTAGAGGGGAGTATTGATTGCGGCGTACATTCGTTAAAGGATATGGCCGCATTTTTGCCAGAAGGTTTGATGATTAACCACGTTTTGCCGCGGGCTAATCCATTAGACGCTTTTATTAGTATAAAATATAAAAATATTTCTGAATTACCGAAGGGGGCGACTGTTGGGAGCTGCAGCGCACGCCGTAGCGCCATTACTTTATCTAAGCGTCCTCATGTAAAGGTTGTACCTTTTCGAGGAAATGTTCAAACGCGATTAGATAAAATTAAGTCAGGGCAAGTTGATGCTAGTTTTTTAGCGATGGCAGGTATTGAACGTTTAGGGATTAAGGATGAAAATATCCACCCTCTCGCTATCGATGACATGCTGCCAGCCTGCGGTCAGGGGGTGATTTGCATGGAGACTCGTGCCGGGGATAAGCGTGCTGATAATATTTTGAATAAAGTGCACCATGTGGAAACAGGATTTTGTGCTTTTGCGGAGCGTGAGGTTTTGAAGATATTAGACGGTTCTTGCCATACACCGATTGCTGCGTTGGCAACAATGAAAAATGGGGTGTTAAGTTTACGTGCCGCCGTTTACGCCTTGGATGGTAGTCAGGTTTTTGAAAAATCAATCAGTAAAAAATGTAACACTATTGATCAAGCGCGAGATATTGGACGCAGTGTGGGTGGTGTACTGAAATATGTTGTGCCTGAAGGAATGTTATCGTAGATGCCGCAAACTGTTTTAGTAACCCGTCCTATTGAAGATGCCATTGAAACGGCGGCACTTATTCAGCAAAAAAAATATAATGTTATTTGTGAGCCTCTTTTAAAGGTGATCTTTCATGAAAATTCTGTTGAGGCATTAGAACAGTATGAAGGATTAGTTTTTACCAGTCGTCATGGTGTGCGTGCATTTTGCCATAATGTTTCAGGACGTTCGATGCCAGTTTGGACAGTCGGTGATGCAACGAAGGATTTAGCCTTACAGTTAGGTTTTAAAGACGTACAGAGCGCCGCGGGTAATTTGGATGATTTACAGGCAATATTGCCTCAAAAACGTCTTTTATATGTTCGTGGAGAGCATATCTCTCGTGATTTATCTGTCGATCATATTGATGAAAAAATTATCTATCATACTGAAAAACAAGAAGAAATATCAAGTGAGTTGTTGAAAGCGATTGAAGAACATGAGTTGTCACATGTTTTGTTTTTTTCTGTACGTACAGCGCAGGCCTTTGCAGAAATAGTTATAAAAAATAGTTTACAAGAGGGGGTAGAACATACAAAAGCCTTGTGTTTGGGGGACTCCATGCTAAAGTCTCTTTCCGTATTGCCATGGTGTTCTATAGAGGTTGCGAGTCAACCAAACGCAGCAAGTTTATTGGCATTATTGGATTAAATTTTAAAGGATTTCGGGAGATATTTCACGATGAGTAAGAAACAACCTTTGGTGAATGCGGGTAAAATTATTGAACGGTTTGGCGGTATTCGTCCTATGGCGGCGAAAATTGATACGCCTGTGACTACGGTGCAGGGATGGAAAAAGCGAGATGTCATTCCGGGCGCAAGGCGTGAGAAAATCTTAAGTGCGGCAAAAACGCATAATATTAATATTGAGGATTTGGCCTCTATAGATTCGTCAGATTCATCAGATTCATCGGCTGGCGTTGTTTCAGCTAAAAAAATGTCGGCGAAAAAGCCAACAGTAAAAAAGGAATCGGTGAAAAAGGTAGTATCGAAAGCTACGCCTGATAAAACAAAATCTAAAGAAAAAACACAAAAGCAGAAAACAGAAACGAATATTACGCCTGCTGTTTCTTCTCTATCTGTAGAGAAGCTTTATGCAGATAGTCAGGCTGAATCGAATCATTCGAAACTCATATCTGAAATTGAAGAAAATAACCGTAATGTCGTTGTGACAAGTGCATGGGTGGCAACGGGATTAATTTTATTAGCGGGCGCTGTTGCTCTTTATTTATTTTGGCCACACTTTCAGAAGAATAAAAATATTCTAAATAAGCAAGGTCAGCAGCTGGTTAGTTTAGAAGATAAAGTTGAGGAAGTTCAGATAGAAAGTAAAAAAAAATTCTTAGGGACGTCTCTGCCAGATAACTTACAGGAAAAAATTGATGGTTTGCAAAACCAAGCGCGTAACATATCGGTGACGGTTGATCAGTTATCCGAGCGTGCCAAGGAAATCTCCACTGAAACATTGGGGGCTACGGCTCAAGATATATCAGAACGTTTGGCAACTTTAGAAACAAAAGTTGAAACTTTATCTGGACCAGACGGAAGCTATGCGGGTTTAGTGGCGCGTATTCGTGATTTGGAAAATACACGGGGAGGTCAAGAACAACTACAAAACTCCGCCAATCAATTACGTTCAATGATCCAAGGTGAGTATGAGGATTTAAATAATAATCTTGCTGGGATTCAAAACAAAGGTAATGATGCTTTAGGGCAAACATTAAATGGTGTGCAAGGACAAGATTTAAAAGCCGCGGCTATTTTAATTGCGTTTTCACAGTTTCGTAGCTCTTTAGATAGGGAAGCACCGTTTGAGAAAGATTTAGCTTTATTACAAAAATTGGTCGGGGATGATAACCCTGAATTACAGGAAAACCTAACGCGCTTAAGTAAACATGCAGATGGCGGTGTTCTGACGACATCAGGTTTAGCGAGTGAATTAAAACGTATGACAGGTGATATCGTTGTTTCTTCTCTAAAAGGTGAAGATGTTTCAATTAAAGAAAAAGCTAAAGCACGTTTTGGAGATATTGTTCGTATTGAAAAAGATGGAGAGATGGTTTCTGGTACGCAAACTCAAGCCACGGTTGCAAAGGCGCAAGAATATATAGAACAAGGTAACATCGCAGATAGTATCAGTGCCTTAGAAGGTTTAGAGGGAGAGGCTGCGATTGCTGCTCAACCATTTATTAACCAAGCAACAACTGCGTTGTTAGCGGATAAGGTTAAAGCAATGCTGAATGAAACCATTTTATCTCAAGCGGGTGATGTTAACGGCTTACAGGGTTTAAAAGCGCCAAATATTTCAAACCTCAATTTAAATGAAATGAAGAAAAATGCTGAAAAAGCAATTCCCTTTTTAGGAGGAAAAGAAGTTGTACGAGACGATGAGTCTGGCTTTGTTGTTCTTCCAAAATCATCTGGTGAGTTCAAAGGATTGTTTGATAACCAGTAAGTACCATCCCGTTACGAAAGATATTCATGATTAAAACATTATGGTCCTTTGCTAAAGTTGCCATTTTTATTGGCGTATCTATCTGGTTGGTATCTCAACCTGGAGAAATGGATTTCAATTTTTTAAGTTATGATGTGAATATTCAAACAGGGGTATTTTTACTTATCCTTGCAGTTTTTATTCTGCTGGCTCTTTATATATTAAGGCTTATCCGTGCAGTTTTCTCCGTGCCTAAAGCGATTGTAGAATATCGTGATGGTTACCGACACAGAGTTGGATATTTATCTTTGACACGTGGTCTTGTAGCGGTAGCAGCGGGAGATGCGGCGAAGGCGGCGCATTATTCAAAGGAAACACAGAAACTACTGAAAGGTCAGACAGGCTTACCTTTGTTGTTGGAGGCGCAAGCGGCAAGGTTACGTGGAAATGAAGGAGTGGCTAAAGATCGCTTTGAAGCATTATTAGAAAATAAAGATATGGCTTTTTTGGGTATGCGCGGATTAATGAGGTCTGCTTTGGATGCAGGTGATTACAAACAAGCATTGAAGCATGCACGATCAGCCTTAAAGCTTCATCCAAGCCAAGGATGGATTTTAAAAATAGTTTATGCGTTGGAAATAAAAAACCGCCATTGGGAAGAGGTTTTAAAATTAGGTAAACGTATTGAGAAAAAGAACGTTATGCCTTCGACTAAGATTGTAAGCGACCGTATTGCTATTCATCTGATGCGTTATGATTACGATAAAGAACAAGGTGATAACAATACGGCCTTACGTGAATTAAAAATGGCGTATAAACTAAACCCTTCTTTTGTACCCACGGTTCAACGGATGGCCGCGTATTGCATGGATGGTAAAAAAAATAAGAAAGCAACTAAGTTGGTTGAGGACGCTTGGAAAGTAAACCCTCATCCTGCGTTGGCGCAGATATGGGACCAGCTTTCTCCTGTAAAAGGAAAAGATTTGAATGTAAGAAAATTAGCCTGGTTTGAAAAGTTAATTGATTTGGATGCTCATAGTGCCGAAGGTCACATTGCTGCGGCGAAAGCAGCTATGAAATTAGAGTTTTGGGGAGAAGCTAAAGCACATTTGATGGCAGCAGAAAAGCTGTACCCAACGACGCAAATCTTTCATATGAGAGCGGTTGTAGAGCAAAATATAACGCATAATGATGATGGAGTTGAAACTGTCTTGGAACGTGTAGGGGAAGCTATGCCAAGTAAGGTTTGGACCTGTAAAGAAACAGGTATGGTGTATGATGAATGGTCACCGATTGCAATGCCACATGAAGGTTTCAATACAATCTCTTGGGATGTTCCAATGGCGCATGTCATAAGTGACGATGTGCTTTCAATGTTTCGAGGTGGTGGCGTATCTGAGTTGTTGATAGAGCCCGCGGCTTAATATTTTTAAATAATACGCATCATTTTAAGAACGGCAAAGCCACCAAGAAAACCACCAACATGCGCCGCCCATGCAATATCGCCTTTGCCAATACCCATTTGCGGTGTGTCAACAAATCCAAAAATGATAGAGATGGCAACCCAGATAATAATGATAGGCCATAAGCCAAAGCGCCCTGTCATGCCGTTGCGTGTTTGGTTTAACATGATAAGCGCGGCAGCGAACAGGCCGCTGATGCCACCTGAAGCGCCTATAACAGGGGTAGTGGCGTGAAGGTTTAGAGCAAAATGTAAGGCAATACCAAATAAGCCGCAGGTTATAAAAAAGGCGATCATTTTTTTGCCCCCCATCCATTTTTCAATACCACTGCCGAAGGCAAGCAACATAATAGCGTTCATACCTAAATGGAGCCATCCACCATGCAAGAACATGCTTGTTATGGGTGTCAGTAAAGCAAGGGGGTCGAATAGAGCTGTTCCTGTGAAACGCCCAGCTATGAATCCTAAATTTGTAAAAACCCAATATGCTTGCGTGTCGTTTAGAAGAAAGACCACAATAAGGTGTGTAGCGATTAAGAACGTCAGCAAATATTTAGTAAAGGGTGGCATATTTATCAATGGCTCGGTGTTTGTATTACCGCTGCTACCTTTTCTATTATTAATGTCTTTATTTTTTACAGAGGGTTTTTTAAACGATAGAATATTATCATCTATATTATCGTTTTTTTTGTCTGTCTTATTATCGTTTGAGCTCATGATTACTTGCGCCTTTTGGTTGCCTGTACCCTTTTAGAGTATTAGACAAAAAAAATCAGCGACTTTTTTCAAAGTCACTGATTTTAGATCTATTGAAGGATAGAATTCGTTTTTAACTGACCGACATACCGCCAAAGAGGGCATGGGTTTTTTCAGCATCATATTTATATTTAACACTTTCATCGCCTTTAGCTTCTAAGCCGCCGCCAGGAGTTGCTTTTTTAATGACATCACCAACATCTTTCATGATATCCATCGCCATGACTTTAGCCTGGTGAAGTTGTGTTTTAAAGTTATCGAAAGCTTTAGCATAAGCTTCTTTTGCTAACTCTTTGCCCATAACTACAAATTTTTTGATTTCGGCAGTTTTTGAAACATCGCCTGTTGTGACTTTATCGAAGGCACTTAAAGATAATTCAGATTCCTCTAGTTTCTTTACAGTTGGTTTTTTACCGCCACCGCCAGATTTACCAGTTGTACCTTCTTCTTCCTCTTCTTCTGTGTCTTTGGTTGTATCGTCGTTACCAGCGACAAGTTCAATAAATGTTGGTGCTTGGTAACTGACGGGATAGTTTTTTAGATCTTTTAAATCGAGAGATTTGCCAGATAATCCTGCTTTTAATTCGACACGTAAAAGGTCTGAACGCCAGTCAAAAACAACACAATGGCTTTTATATTCACCAGGTTGTACGTATTTTTTTATCACACGTTTTCCAGGATAAAGTTTTTCTGCACTTCCAGTCTCTTTGACTAGCTCTTGTATGTTGACCTGCATTATATGTACTCCTTATGAATTTATTATACTCTATTCATGCCGTTTATTAAAAATTTCAACTTTATAATGCCTGTTAAGGATTAAAATTTAGTTAAGTTTTGGCTAATGTAAGGTGATTGGTGCTTTAATTGTATTTTGGATGTTATAGATGCTATAATTGAATAAATATTAAGGATTTAAAAATGCGCTTATTGATATGCTTTTTCTTATTGGTTTTTTGCTTTAATGCTCCTGTAATGGCACAGAGCAGCTCTATTTATAATAGTAATTCAAGAGATGGAGGTAGTGCTATTTATAACTCTAAGTCATCGTCTCGTTCTCGCCCTATTAATATAAAAAAACTTTCAAATGGAGCTAGAAAAAACCGAACCACCTCTCGTGCTGCTTCTAGTTCTTATGGCTTGGGCAACAATAGACAGGTAAAGTCCATTTTTTCAAGAACACCAGATGAAGTTAGAGCTGATCGCGCGCGAGATATTAAAGTAGCGGCAGAAAGAGCAAGGCAAATAGAAAGAGGTCAAGGAATTTCAGGTGCTGTTGTTAATGTGGGACGTATAAATGAAAGAACAAACCGTTCTAAAAAAGGCAGCGTTAGAAAAACTAGAAGAAAGTCTGTCTACCTCAATGATAGGAATACTGTAGCAACTCCAAAGAGAGTCTTTAATACAACAAATTAACTTCCTTTATACCCTATCTTTTTCAAAAATATAGTTTCATTATTTATGGGGAATAACTGTACTTCATCTTTGTATTTTCTTCCGTAGAGGGTAAGCTCTTCCAATGGAATTTCTTATAGATACGCAATGGGTTTACCTTCTTATTTTAATGCTTGGATTAGCCGGGATAGCTGGTTTTTTAGCAGGGTTACTGGGTATTGGTGGTGGTCTTGTTATTGTTCCTGGACTATATTTTGTTTTCACAACACTGGGATATGACAGCGCGACAAATATGCATGTTGCTGTGGGTACGTCTTTAGCAACCATTATTGGTACAGGACTTTCATCGGCACGGGCGCATTATAAACGTGGTAGTGTCAGATTTGATCTGGTTAAAGCTGTCGGCGTGGGCATGTTGATGGGAGTTATGATAGGCACTATAATTGCCTCTCAAGTATCGGGACTATGGTTGCAAGTGTTTTTCGCGCTTACGTTGGTTATTTTAGCCATCATGATGCGGCTAAACCCAGAAAAAATAAGATTCTATGAAGATATGCCAGCCCAACCTATTCCTGCCATGGCAGGTGCATTAATAGGTAGTGTTTGTACCTTAATGGGGATTGGTGGTGCAGCGTTGAATGTGCCTTATTTGACAATGAATAATGTACCGATTCACCGTGCTGTAGGAACATCTTCGGCGCTGGGGTTGTTTGTTGCTGTCCCTGGTGTGATTGGTTTTGTGGTTATCGGGTTGCTTAGTGATGAGGCGTTGCCGCCCTTGAGTTTTGGTTATATTAATGTAATGGCGTTAGCGATCATCGTACCTGTCACAGTGTTTGTGGCTCCCTATGGTGTCGCGGTGGCACATAAGTTATCCATTGAAAAATTACGTAGTGTTTTTAGTGTTTTCATGATTATTATTGCTTTGCGTATGCTCTATGAGGTTTACCGTGCCACTAGCTAAATATGGGCAATATATATTCAAGGATTACCGATTGCTCTTTTTTGTTAGCGCGCTTGCCGTGTATGGCGGGCTAAGTTCCCCAACACCAGATAATCCCAGCGGTGTAGAAGCTTTTATTTTAGTGTTATTCTTAATGGTTCTGGGTGGTGGGAGTGGGTATCAATCACTTTTAAATTTTTCTTTAATAGCTAAAAAATCTAAATGGGAATTAGCTTTATTAGCTTTATTTTTCTATGGTGTGTCTATTCCTGTTGTTATGGCGATCTATCATAATGGTGCGGCCCCAATCATTGTTAGAGATCTTGTTGGGTTTGTATTTTTATGCTTACCATTATTTGTATTACCTTTTATCTTAAAGCATGAAAAAAGGTATTCTATATTTTTAGGGTGTGTTTTATTTGTTGGATTATTTTTTGCAATCCGCGTTTTGTTTTTAGATTTTTCTTTTTTGAGTAAACGGGAAGAACTGCTTTATCTTGCAAACTCTCCGCTTGTTTTGTTCAGTACTTTATATTTTGTGAGCTTTGTGCTTTGTCGCCTAAAAAAAATATTAAACCTTAAAAATTTTCTTGTTATTGTGGGGGCAATTCTTATTTCTATTCTACCAATGGCCGCGATGTATATAGATTTTCAACGTGCGTCATTTTTAGCGATAGGATTGGTTGTTTTGAGTATATTTGGTTTGGGGGTTATTAAATCGCCTATTCAAATGCTGTGGCCCGCAGTTATTGTGGCAGGTATTGGGGTAATATTTTCACCTCAGTTAATGGACATAATTGAGTCTGTATCAGTTAAAACATCCCAAGTTGGTTTAAATATGCGTTATCAAGAATGGCAGGCCGTTTGGCAGATGGCGCTTGAAAGTCCGCTTTCGTTGCTTTTAGGTCATGGGTGGGGGGCGCACTTTACTTCGCCAGCCGTTGGTGGACTTAATGTCAGCTATACGCATAGCCTTCTTACTTACATGTTATTGAAGACTGGTTTGGTTGGGCTTGGGTTAACGTTAATTTATTTGTTTTTTATATTTGAAAAAGCGGTACGACTAGTCTTTATTGAACCCCTTAAGGGGAACGCTTTGATATGGCCATTTATTATACCTATATTACTTTATGCGTCTTATAAGTCACTGGATTATGGGATTGTACTAACGTTAATTTTAGCTGTAGATGCACAAGTGAGAAGTCAACGTAGGGATTATATTAATAAGATATGAGTAAACCATCTATTCTGCTAATAAACCGTGTTTATCCTCCGATGCGAGGGGCGACGGGACGCATGTTGCAAGATTTAGCGCGTGCCTTGCAGGAAAATGGCTGGCGGGTAACGGTTTTGAGTGTATCTGACCGTAAGGAAGAGCAACCCCCAGAAACGATAGACCACAAGGTCATTCAAAGTAAAGTACAGCCTAAAACTATGTTTGGTTATGGCTGGCTATGGTTACGTCTATTAATAGGCGCGCTTAAGCTTCCTAACTATGATGTTGTTCTAACTATGACAGACCCGCCGATGCTGGTCGCAGTGGGGCGGTTTGTGTCTTTGGTTAAGAAATCCAAGCATGTCCATTGGTGTCAGGATTTATATCCTGATTTGTTAGTACCTTTTAAGGTTAAAACGTCTGGTCTTGCTAAGAATATTCTTAATAAAATTTCGATAAGGAGTTTAGGGAAATGTGATCATGTTGTATCTATTGGCCATTGCATGAAAAACAGGTTGAGAGAAAAGGAAGTTAAGCTTAATAAAATAAGCGTTATTCCTAATTGGGCAGATTTTGAAGTTATTGCGCCATCAAGCCGTGGAAATTATATTAAATTACCAGATAAAATTCATGCGGTTTCTAAAAAACCAGAAGAAATGTTTCGTGATGATTCACCTAAGTTTAGGGTTTTATATGCGGGGACAATAGGGCGTGCGCACCCTATGCGTAGTGTTATTGATGCCGCTAAAATTTTATCTGAACATAAGGAGATTGAATTTGTTTTTGTCGGCGACCAGCATGCCCATTCTGTCTTGGCAAAGGAGAGAGTAAAGCGTGAATTGGAGAATATCAGGTTTATTCCGTTTCAACCGATAGAAAAGTTAAAGCAGGTCATGGAAAGCGGTGACTTGCATCTTGTGACGATGCGAGAGGAAGCGCAAGGTATGTTGGTGCCTTGTAAATTTTATTCAGGATTAACGGTTGGGCGTCCGACTGTTTTTGCGGGACCTGTGGATTGTGAGATATCCAGTATCATTCAAGAATATAAGTGTGGCGTTATTGTGCCGTCAAAAGATGGCAAAGCGTTAGCGGATGCTATTTATCAATATCGTCATGATGGAGATTTATGGTTTGCGGCGCAAGAGGCTGCTTTACAAGCGGCGCAAGCGTACCACCCAAGTAAATCCTTACAAAGTTGGGTTGATTTATTAGAGAGGGTGCGTGAGGCATGAATGAACGAGAGATCAGTTTAAAAGAGTTGTTAGGTAATATTTGGCAAGCAAAGTTCTATATTTTGGTTGCTGTTGTTTTATGTTCTATTGTCGCTTATGTCTTTGTGAGTGTAACCACGCCTAAATATAGAGCGACGATGATTGTTGCTCCTGCGGATGGGTATGCCTTGGGGGATTATGCATCGCAAGTTCAGTATGATCGTATCGCGGCTTTGCCATTTTGGCGCCCTAAAGATCAAGAGGGTGCTTCGACAGATTTCTATCGTTTTATTCATACATTGCGCGGTTCTTCAGCATCGCGCATTTTAATGAAAGATAAGAATGTTTTAAGCGGTATTAATAAAACATTGAAAGGTAATATAAAAACGCAAGAAGAGTTAGCGGTTTATTTGACAAAAAAATTACGTGTTGACCCACTGGGGGCAACACCCTTACGAAAAATTACTTATCATCATTCTGATCCTGAATTTGCAGTGGCATTACTTCGTAAAATTCATCTGGTTGCAGACCAAATGATTAGGCGTGATCGTCGTCAGCAATCACAAAGTCGTATTGAATATTTAGAGAATTCTTTATCTAAGACAGTTAACCCCGATCACCGTAAGGGAATTACGAACCTTTTGATGCAGCAAGAACATATTAAGATGTTGGCTAATTTAGACGAGGCCTATGCCGCGATTGTTGTAGAACCCGCAAGCGCAAGCCCGAAACCTGTATGGCCCAACAAAGCTCTCAGCTTTTTTATAGCGTGCGCTATAGGGACTTTCTTTGGGTTTTTGACGTGGTCAATGTCTCGTAAAGATGAGGATGGTTTTGCTTAAGGTTAGTGTCCTTGTCACCACGTTAAATGAAGCCGCAAATATTCAACGTTGTTTGAACGCCTTGAAAGACTTTGATGAAATTATTGTTATTGATTCCGGTAGCCACGATGAAACCGTTCAAATTTCTTTAGATTGCGGTGCGCGTGTTGAACAGTTTGTTTGGAATGGGAAGTACCCAAAAAAACGTCAATATTGTTTGGATCATATAAAAACTAAGCATGATATGATTTTCTTTGTTGATGGAGATGAAGAGGTTACGCCACAATTAATAGAAGAAATAAAAAACCTGAATTTTAAAAAAGCAGGTTATTTCGTTCAAGGGCAATATCAGTGGGAAGGTAAAACACTTCATTATGGATTGAGAAATAATAAACTTGTTTTGTTTGATCGTCATAAGTTTGAATTTCCTGTAGTGAATGATTTAGGTGCATTTTGCATGGGGGAGATAGAGGGGCATTATCAACCTATTTTGAAAGCGGCGTGCCAGGGTGAAGAAATAGGGCAGCTATGCTACCCTTTGAAGCATTTTGCGTATGAAGATAAGGCAGGATGGGAAGCGCGTCATAAACGCTATGCTAAGTGGGAGGCAGGTATGATTGCGGGTAAGCTTTACCCAAAAGAAAACAAGTTTTACCGTGAAAGTTTAAAGTGTATCTTTAGAAAGATATGGTGTCGTGGAGCCTTTTCGTTTCTTCATAGTTACATTTATAAACGCGGATTTTTAGATGGTAAGGCAGGCTTGGAGTTTGCTTTGTCGCGGCGGGATTATTACAAGATGGTTGCGTCTTTTCGTTTACGAGAATGATGCTTTTAATTTTATCTCTTTAAAAACCAATAAATTTTAGGGAAAGCACGCCTTAGCGCATATGAAAGTGTTTGCACCAAAAAAATATAACTGTTTTTCAAAAATGATACGGCATACGATTTACGAATTTTAAATTGCTCCAACCGCCCAATAAAGACATTACGTTGCGATACGCCGCCTGATTCAAAGATACATATGGGGAAGGGGAGGTATAGAAGGTTCTTGGCTTCTTTAACGGCGCGCCATGTTAAATCATAATCTGCGGCAAGCTTATAACGAAGGTCATATTTTATATTTTTTAATAACTTAGCCCTATAAAGCATTGCTTGGTGGTGGGTGAACATGCCTTCAGTTATTTTAAAATGAGGCCTGCTGCGCTTAAAGAATAAATTAGCGTCTTTTCTTTCAACAGAATCGCCATAGAGAAAGTCATAAGGTTGGTCTTTTATGCGTTCGTGAATTTCATAGAGTGTATTTTTGTTTTCTAGGGCATCTCCAGCATTGAGGAAGAGGATATATTGACCGTTGGCGCGCTTAATACCCTTGTTCATGGCGTCATAGATGCCGTTATCGGTTTCGCTGGTCCAATTACTGTTCGTTGTATCTAGGAAGGCTTTGGTGCCGTCTGTGGAGCCACCATCAATGATAATCCATTCATAATTCTTACAAGTTTGTGGTGTGATGCTTTGGGATGTTTTTTCTAGGCCATTTAAATTATTGAGTGTGACGGTAATAAGGCTCAAGAGGGGATTGTTCGACATTCCTAATTGTTATCGCCGATGGCTTCAATGTAAAGACCAGAAATAGCAAGATTGGCAATCATTTGACTGACGCGGCCTGCGGCATCAAGGAAATCAAATGGTTTAGGGTCTCGCGGTACTATAATAGTCGAGCCAGGTGGTATCATTGCCACGTTATGACTCCAGTTACCGACATTGAGGGGCTGTGCGCTACCATCAGGATAAATAACGAACGTTCGATCTTTGTCGGCAAAGTGAGTTGTGCCGCCTGCTTCGCGTACATATTCACGCGGATCTTTATTGGTCCTGAACTGTAATGCGGCTGGAGAGAGGACTTCACCAGCGACCCGAACAGTAAGCGGGCGTTTAGGAATGAAGATACGGTCGCCTTTTTCAAGAAGGATATTTTGATCCGGGTTTGCGCTTAAGGTCGCGGGGTCTGCCTCAACCGTGATACGTCCGACAGCGTCTGCTTCTTTTAATTGTGTGATTAAGCTTTGTGTTGCATTGACCTGCGCAATGTCAGGTTTTTTATCATCGCTGAGCTGTTGTAGACTTGCGGCAAGTTTAAGTTCTAAGTCTTGCGCTTGTGCTTTGTAACGCATTTCTTCGCGCTTACGTTCATTAGCGCGACTGAAGATAGCGCCATCAGGGTAGGCTTGATCGGTAAGGCCACCAGCACGATTGACTAAATCAAGTAAAGTATCGCCTGGCATTAAATCATAATTCCCTGGATGATTTACTTCTCCAGAAATTGAAATGGTTTTGGTGGCAATTTTGTGGAACTTTTGATTAACGCGAACTGTATCACCGGCCTCTAAAATGATATCTTTAGGGTCTTCGGTTGATATATTGACGATACGGCGACCATTGTTACGTGAGGCAAGCTCAATGCTTTCTGTATTTCCTTCTAAAGCAATACCGCCTGCAACGGATAAGATGTTTTTGAGATTAGTTCCTTCTGTGACGGGATATGCCCCTGCTTGTCTGACAGCGCCGCGCACAAAGATACTACGCTCTTTTAAGAAAGAAGCAAGAACGGGATCATCAATCACATCAGTTTTTGCAGAAACTTTATGTAGTAGTGTGTTGCTGGTGTCTAAGTGCCTGATTTGTTCGATTGAAAATAAACGAACCGCATCATCTTCTAATAATTTTTGATCAAATTTTTTCTTTAAAACTTGTTGGGGAGAGAAGGGAATAAGTGATTGTGTTAACTCTTCCGTATCGTAACGTTCTATAACGCCGATAAGAGGGTAAATATTTTTTCCTAATATTTTCTTGCTTTTTATAAGACCAGAAAGTGTTTTTGACTTTTTTAAATCATGCGTGCCTGGTTGGCGTGTGGAGCCAGATAATGTGATCGAGCTACTACGTTTTTGTTCGCTTTGAGCCACCATTAAAATTGCACCATCGCCAAAGATACGTGTTGCGAGGGTAGAGATTTCTTGCACAGTCTCTTCGCCATTGGTTGTGTATTCCAGTTTCATATAACGGTTCTCTCCAGGGGTTAAAACACCGCCTGCGAGACTAAGGGCTTGATGTGTACTTATTTTCTCACCCTTGCGAACTTCATAAATGGCGGGGCGTTTAACACCACCTGATATGGCGACTGTGGGGCCAATCGGTGGAACAATGAGGCGGTCGCCATCTTGTAGAAGCTTATCTGCACCTGTAACGCTCGCCATAAGGAGTTGGTAGAGGTCAATGATATAACTCTTACCTTTGCGAACTAATTTTATCTGGCGAAGCGATCCTGTTTTTTGTACACCACCTGATTCAGTCAGGGCATCTAGAACTGTATTAAATGACGTTAGATTTTGACGCCCTGGTTTATGAACATGCCCCACAACAACAACGCCAATTTGACGGATACTTGAAAGAGAAACAAATATTTGAGAGTTGTGAAGGGCGATGATGGCTGTGTTTAAATCCTCTTTAACAGACTTTAAACTGCGCCCTGCGGCGGTGATAGGGGCAAGGTTTTCAATGACTAACAAGCCTTGATTGTCAATTTCGTAATCTTGCCTGCTATTAGTTTGACCGCGCATGATAATATTAAGTTGGTCGCCAGCACTTAATATGTAGTTATCTTGGATAGCACCAGCAGGGATAGAGAACTTATCCTTTGGATTCGTGGGAGTGTTCTGAAAGAGGTCATACCCATATTGCTCTAGTTCGTTGATAATGCGGGATGAGTATAAAACTTCGATAGCAGATTGCTCTTGCGCTTTAGTTGATGGTGTTGGCCCAATGATATTTTCTAAATCATTTAAAGAGATACGTTTAGGCGTGATGTCAGTTTTTCTATTGTTTATATTGCTCTGCCAAACTTCGCTGTCAGGCATCATCAGTCCTGTTTCATTGGCTTGAGCTAATGAAGGAAGGAGGGAGAGGATGGTGCTGAAAATCAAAAAAGTAAGGCGCATAAATCGAATCATTTAAGTTAATGCAACTCAGAGTATACATTCGTATGTAACAGCTGTGAATCATTAAATGGTATCAATAGGTTAAGTTTTGCAATTTTTACCATTATGGAATGTTGCATGAGTTTTAAGAATAAGATAGAAGGTTATTTATGGCTTTACACATGATAAAACTTGTCGTCGGGGTGGATGATCTGGATCAATTTCTGGAGATCCAGCGTAATAGCGTGTTTGATTATAATGGCGTTCCAGCCAACCCTGTTTGGACACGGTTTAAGGCCAAACGAGCGGATGAGATCCTAAATGGTGGATCCATTTATCGTGTCATTAAAAATAAAATTCAATGTCGTCAGAAGGTTATCGGCTTTGAAATGGTTGAAACGGCTGAAAAAGGAACGCAATGTATGATTGTTGTTGATCCTGATATTATTCAGACTTACTCGACCCCTAGGCGCCCTTTTCAGGGGTGGCGGTATTTTGAAGAAGGCGCAGTTCCCAAGGATCGTGGTCTTTATTTGGGGGGCAATCAGCGAGAAGAAATTGAGCCAGAGTTGGAAAAACAGCTTCGAGAGAGCGGTTTATTGTAAAGGTAACCCCTCAAAAACTGCTGTTATTTAAGTTTTTAAAAAAAAAAGTAAAAAAAAGGGTTTACACAAGGGAGCTAATAGTTATATAACCCCTTTCACAAGCGCAGACCAAGTCGTTAACTTGTTAACAAATTGGGACGCGCTTTTTTATGTGAGGTGCTTTTTAAACGCCTAGTTTTAAAGTTTCATCACATAAAATTATTTCTGGATTTATTTGGAAATAAGCTTGACTGAATGATAGGGAATGACTATATTCCGACTCATCAATTAAGCGTTGATTATTTATTGCGGCCCGGACGGCCGTTTTTGTTGTCCGGATTGCAATATTGGTTTTTGAACATCGTGAATAGAAAAAAGAGATACACAGACAGCAGGGCTTGCTTGTTTATGGTGCCTCAGGTCGGCAAGCCGACTACGGCCTTTCGGGGTCTTAGTTTTGGAGTGCCGCGTAACGGGTTTACCCGTCTGAGCGTTTTAAACATGTAATGTTGAACACATTTAAAAAGCTGATGGATTTAAGGTTTACTTTAAATCACAGAAGCAAATTTAAAGGCCTGTTTGTTCTATGTATCATACTAACTTACAATAGTTACGTGATGGGATTATCTGAATTTATTCAGATATGAACAAAACAAAAAAGCAAGCAGGTCCTTGCACTTCTTAAATCTTATGATTTGGTTGAAGTGTTTTAGGACGCTTCAATTTCTTGATGTCTGTGTTTACATGGACATCAACCAAAAACAATGAAGATGATTTGAGATAGGGATTAAACTTGAGAGTTTGATCCTGGCTCAGAACGAACGCTGGCGGCAGGCCTAACACATGCAAGTCGAACGAACCTTCGGGTGAGTGGCGCACGGGTGCGTAACACGTGGGAATATACACATCGGTAAGGAACAACACAGAGAAATTTGTGCTAATACCTTATAATGACTCCGGTCCAAAGATTTATCGCCGATGGATTAGCCCGCGCTAGATTAGTTTGTTGGTGAGGTAAGAGCTCACCAAGACTACGATCTATAGCTGGTCTTAGAGGATGATCAGCCACACTGGAACTGAGACACGGTCCAGACTCCTACGGGAGGCAGCAGTGAGGAATATTGCGCAATGGAGGAAACTCTGACGCAGCCATGCCGCGTGAATGAAGAAGGCCTTAGGGTTGTAAAATTCT
>CALHAR010000006.1 GCA_937931645.1 uncultured Alphaproteobacteria bacterium | reverse complement strand
TAAATCTTATCGATTAATACCACCGGATTGCCCGAGTAGCTCAGTGGTAGAGCAGAGGACTGAAAATCCTCGTGTCGAAAGTTCAATTCTCTCCTCGGGCACCATTTTTCTGCATTTCATCATTTAATACCAATTACTCTGAACTGTAAAACATCTACCAAGATTTTTGATTATGAAAATTTATTCTGCAATATCGTTAATATCAATTAAATCCTTTGCATAAGATAAATTAGCATGCTATGAAAAGTTTTATTTTATATAATTCTGAGATTTTTAATGAGTAACTTACCATCTAAACTCACAAAAAGTGCCCTCGAAATATTAGAAGAAAGGCGTAAAACAGGAGCTGTCGCGCGCCCCAGTGATGAGATGAAGGCGGCCTCAGGCGCATTTACAAAGCGGATTGCATTACATATTGATGCAACGGGGAGTCGTGATAAGACATGGGATGTGGCCACAGGACAACAAGTTCAAATTATTCGAGATTTAAACACTTTAGGAAGTTTTGAGATTGGTATTTTTGTTCATAGTGGTGAAGAGGCTTCTTTTCTCGGTTGGTTTACAGATGGAACAAAAGCAGAGCATGCCATGAGAGAAATATCCTGCCTTGGGGGGGGCACTAAATATGAGAAGACATTTGGATTGCATAGTCGGGAATACCGTAAACAAAAGATACACGCTGCTATTATGATTGGTGATGCTTTTGAAGAACCAAATAAAGAATCTATGATTGTGAGCTATGCTCAATGTCAGGTTTTTACACTTCAAGAAGGTAAAAAATATCTGGATGAAATACTGTTTGGTAGAACCGCTGAACAAGCTTTTCAATATATATCAAAGAAAACAAATGGTGCTTATGCACATTTAGGAGACCCGGAAGCTATCAGGAATTTTGTAGCCGCTATTGCTGCAACGGTTCAGGGCTCAGATGCTGTTAAAACTTTAGACGGTGGAGCAAAAGCAGCCTTAGAGACGTTAAAAAGAAGTAATCCAAGAATGATGCTAGGTTTCGATGGCTAAATATTCTAATCTCACTGACAGACAAAAAGACACATTGGTTTCATTAGCCAGTCATGCTGCTAATACCAACGAAGGTGAGCGTGATAATGCTATGTCGACTTTTTTAAAGAAGTTGGATTCTTATGGTATTTCTTTCCGAGACTTATTACTTGGTGCGTTTGACCCTACCAACGGCTTAAATACGAACGAACAAGAGCTTATGAATACTTTGGAAGAGCTTGCTACTGCTAATGCCGAATGGGAGACAACGGCCGAAGGATTAAGGGAACAGTTACAAGCCGCACAAGATACAATTGCTGAATTAAGAGAAGGAGAGAATGCTGAAAAAGCTGATCTAGTTACAGCAAACACTGACCTGAAAAGAGAGAACGCAGCACTGAAAAATGAGTTACAAGCTTTATCCTCTCTTGAAGATGAATTATTAGCTGCGAATGCTGAGGTTACACGTTTGACAGACCAGTGGGAACAACGCGTTGATAAAGAAGAAAAACTTGCACGTAAGCTTGCTTGGGCAAGTATTTTTATAGCTCCCATAACTCAGCACCCATTGCTTCGGCGCAAAATATTTAAAGATAAAAAACATCATTATATTGATCCTGATAATAAATATGATACACCATGGTTTGATTATTTCTCGAAAGTTGCCGTTTTTACTGGTGGTTGGGTATTAGCAACAGTCGTATTTTTTGCTGGTCGAAATATTATTAAAGATAACGCAAATAACGCCGAAGAAAAAAGGGTGGAAAGGGAGTTGTTTAGCGCTCTTAATACAGATTTAACTGAACGCTTAAGAAGCGGGGAGATAACACAATCCTTTGGTGCTGTAACTGTTAACGATTATCTGCGGATAAATGATTTTCAGTTAAATATTAGATATCAGATTACCCCATATACGACAGATAACGACATACAATGTTTAAAAGCAGTGGCAAAAGATGTCAGTTCAGGGGATGCGGCTTCCGATTTTTCGACAGCAATTCTTGTTAATGGTAGTGCTGACAAATATAGATCATGGGTTGGTGATGATGTATTTCCGCATACATTGTGTTTAGGCGTAAATTCAGAAATACAGAGCTTTTCTCCAGCTCCATAACGGTTTAGTAAACATAAGCGCAAGAGTTGCTTTTAAATTGCACTATATTACGTGCACATGAATGCCTTACTTTTTAATCCTTACGCTTTTGTGGAAGTTTCCAGGGAAATCGGCCAAGGGAGGGAGAGGGCTATCATTATCATGAATAATAGCACATTGTGGCTCAACGGCACGAAGGGCAGGCCATTTTTCAACCCAGCCGCGTGTATGATCCGCATCTTGAATGAGTGAGTAATGAATACAGTCTGATAAGCCAAGGGCTTGGCGATAGCTGTGATAGGTTCCTGGGGTGACAATATCATCCGCAGCCCCAATAAAGTGATGTTGCGGGATGGTCGCCAGTTGAGAGCCATAATCAACCGCTAGCACGGCATTTGATGACACAGGGGTGTTGTTATCGACATTGTCAACAAAGCGTGGGTTTAAATCCCCTGAGACAGTCCGCAGGCTTGATACATCATCACGTGTTGCCGCCAAGACGGCGGTAATATTGGCGCCACCATCAAAACCAACCAAATGAAACCCTGTAATGTTCCAGCGGGCGGCAATGTCATTTAAAGCCGTTTGGTAGGCTTCGATAACTTCGGGTGCAAAGCGGTCTGCACCCCAATATTTAATGTCACAGCCTTTTTCTTCAGGAAATTTGATGTACTGACAAGGGCGGGAAAGATAGGCCAAGTTTTTGGATAAATCGCGTGAGGCAAGGTGAAGTCCGACAGGGTTTGCTGGTGTCGCATTGCTACCGAATAACCCTCTTAATTTAGACTCTTCTTTTACGACAGCGTGTGTAGTATC
The DNA here is from genome assembly GCA_937931645.1 of uncultured Alphaproteobacteria bacterium. GTDB lineage: Bacteria > Pseudomonadota > Alphaproteobacteria > Micavibrionales > Micavibrionaceae. Next base: position 79,699 of record CALHAR010000006.1, on the reverse strand, counting down.
GCCTTCAATATAAATTGTTGCAGGGGCGTGGCGCTGGTGCATGCGCTCCCACCCTTCGATGTTAAATTGTCCTGCTTCGATCGTACGTTCAACCATGAAGGCGGGACGGGCGATTTGATTGGCTGTTTGTTGGCGCAAGTCGGTGTCAATACCGCAAGCGCTCAAGGTGAGGATAGATAAGAAACCAGAAAGAATGATGTATTTCATGTGTGAGAACCCCAAAAATTGAAATATCATTTTATGCTGAAAGAGCCCTCATTACCACAGTAAAGTTTTTTTTAAGACAGAACTTTATATATCTAGCTCTAATATAACAGGTGTGTGGTCGGATGGTTTTTCTTCTCCGCGTGGGGTTTTATCTATTTGACATGAGATAAGCTTGTCAACCAGCGTTGGGGAGAGTAAGAGGTGATCAATACGAATACCATTATCTTTTTGCCATGCACCGGCCTGATAATCCCAAAAGCTATACTCACCCGCGCCTTTATTTTGAATTCGAAACGCATCGTATAACCCTAAGTTAAGCAAGGATTGCCATTTTAAATGTGTTTCAGGACGAAAAGCGGCATCGCCGCGCCATGCTTTTGGATCGTGACAGTCTCTATCTTCAGGTATAACATTAAAGTCCCCTCCAATAACAAAGGGGATATCCGCGTCTCGTAGGGCTTTTAGGCGGGCATAAAGCCGCTCCATCCAATTTAGCTTATAGGTGTATTTATCACTATCAACAGGGTTACCATTGGGCAGGTAGATATTAATGACACGCAGGTTTTTATTGTGATGCGCCCCTTCAGTCGTCAGGTTAGGAGGCAGGGGACTGGGATAATCAATCTCTAAATATCGTGATTGCTCATCACTTTCGTCACCAGGTAAGCGATTAAGTATAACCTCTTGTTTTTGTTTGGATAAAATGGCGACACCATTATAAGCTTTTTGAGTGACGGCCTCGGCGTGGTAGCCCATGGCTTCGAATTCTGCTATGGGGAATTCTAACCCTTTCAATTCTTGAATCATCAGTATGTCAGGTTTGTTTATCTCCAACCAGCGTTTCACATGCGCCAAGCGGGCTTTAATTGAATTGACATTCCATATAGTTATTTTTGTTGACATAACTTACTTCTTTGTTTAATAAAGAGGCTCATTATAAGAATTTAAGAGGATAACACCATGGCTGGTAAGAAAAAAACACCTAAAACGAAATCTCAGGCAAGTAAAGCGGCAGGTAAAGCGGCAAGTAATCTACAGCAGAAGTTTGAGACGATAGCTGCCATGCCTAATGATAAGATTATTGCACTTATACAAGGTATAGATGTTACAAAAGCGGATGCAGACCAAAAAAAGGTGCTGAAAAATCTTATATCCGCTATTTATAAGAGCGATAAGAAAAATATAAGAGAAATTTTGCCTAAAGTCGTGATAATTGATCCTGATATTGCTATGGCTAATCATGGTTTGCATAGCGTGCTAGCACATAAGGTTAATGGAGAAATTGCGCAACATTGCCCTGAGGTGGTCTTGGCTTTGGCACAGGATAAGGATTTTTTTGTTCGTAGGGTCTTAGCAGGGCGGATTGATGGAGAAATTGCGCAACATTGCCCTGAGGTGGTCTTGGCCTTGGCACAGGATGAGGATTGTTTTGTTCGTGAAATCTTAGTAGGGCGGATTAATGGAGAAATTGCGCAACATTACCCTGATGCGGTCTTGGCCTTGGCACAGGATAAATATCTTAATGTTCTTAGGGCCTTAGCAGGGCGGATTAATGGAGAAATTGCGCAACATTGTCCCGAGGCGGTCTTGACCTTAGCAAAGGTCGATGTGTCTTATGTTCGTGAAAACTTAGCAGGGCGGATTGATGGAGAAATTGCGCAACATTGCCCAGGGGCGGTCTTGGCCTTGGCAAAGCATGAGGCTTTTAGTGTTCGTGGAGCCTTAGCAAACGGCATCGATGGAGAGATTGCGCAACACTGTCCCGAGGCGGTCTTGGCGTTGGCACAGGATGAAGATATTGATATTCGTAGGATATTAGCAGAGCAGATTAATAGAGAGATTGCGCAACATTGCCCGCAGGCGGTCTTGGCCTTGGCAAAGGATAAGTCGTGTCGCGAGATTTTAGAAGGAATGTTGGATTATTTAGATGACGATCATCCGTTACCTGAAGTGTTACAAACTGCCTATAAAGATGAGGTGAAAGCGGCAAAAGAATTATTCGGTAATATAATGACGCCCGTACCTGGGCTTTAAAGCTGACGTTTATTTAAAAATCGAGGGGGATTGTGTATCGGGCGGAAATTCTACTATCCTCGCCCATGGTTCCTTTTAATTTAAAACCTTCCAATGTCCCGACAAAGGGCATGCGGTTGGTTTCAAAAGACATACCCATATCTTCACCAGCGTTAAATTTAAATTCAACATTTTTCACCTCACCAATTAAAGGTAGGCGGTTGGTGGTATAGCTAAGGCCTTTATTTTTACGGTCTGCTCGTAAGTTCTTCATATATATATCAACATCACCATCAACCACATCCCACATATATTTTGCCTGCTTAGCGTAGGGAATTTTCTCCATAATCATTTTTTTGAAGTCTTCTTCATCCCTAAGTTTTGATTTGAAATTTTTCTTCGGGCTTTCAGAAATAGTAGGGTCAATTTCTTGCGGGGTGAGGGCTTTTTTCTTGGCGTTGGGGCTTTCAATTTCGCTCGTCAGCTCATCGGCTAAAACAGGGTGAGGGGCGATGGCGGACATCGTAAAAAAGAGACTAAAAACAGCAATAATGATGCTTCTTACTTCCATATCTTATATTACCATAAAAACAGAAGGAATTCTATAAAAATGGCAGAAAACAGCGGTTTATAGGCGGTTTTTTAATGGTAGAAGCGGATTTTTGTAGGTTTTGGGCTATTTTACCTGATTTTTAGCCTGTCTTGAGGCTGATTTTAAACAGAAAAGCTGGTGCCACAGCCACAAGAGGAGGTGGCGTTGGGGTTGTTGATTTTAAAATGCGCGCCGATTAAATCATCAACATAATCTATTTCCGCGCCCTTTAAATAAGGCAGGGATATTTCATCCGTAATGACGCTTGCGCCATCCTTTTCAACTACTACATCATCATCGTTCTTTTGGGTTTCAGATTTAAAGGCATATTCAAACCCCTGACACCCCCCACCATTGACGGTAATACGCAACATCAGGGCTGGTGATTTTTCTTGTTCACGTAACATCTTTAATTGTTTTACGCATGAATCTGACAATGTTATGCTCATGCTTCTATTATAGAGAATAAATGATATAAATTGCAATGGAGCAAGTGATGGCTGAGGCAGAAAAAACTGAACAAAACACAGGCACGAACGAGGCAGAGTATAATTACTGCGCGTTACCGATGGCGGCTTATGCTTGCAGGCCTGACCAAAGTAAGGGTAGGATTTACGAGGAAAATGAAAGTGCGACTCGGACGCCATTTCAACGTGACCGCGATCGTATCATTCATGCGTCGGCTTTTCGCCGTTTAAAATATAAAACGCAAGTTTTTGTTTATCATGAGGGTGATCACTATAGAACACGCCTGTCACACACGTTGGAAGTGTCGCAAATTGCACGCTCTATCGCGCGGGCATTGATGGTGAACGAGGATTTGGCCGAGGCCGTGGCCCTTGCTCATGATTTAGGTCATACGCCGTTCGCCCATATTGGGGAAGAACATCTGCAAACTTGTATGGAGCCTTATGATGGCTTTGAACATAATGACCAGTCATTGCGTATTTTAACAAAATTGGAACGGAAATATCCAGGCTGGCCTGGGTTAAATATGACGTGGGAGACGCTGGAAGGTGTCGTTAAGCATAATGGCCCCGTGACCGTAAAGGCTGGCGGGAAGTTGCCAACAACGCTTAAAGATATTCAAACAATGACTGACTTACGTCTTGATACATACGCCAGTATGGAGGCGCAGGTGGCGGCCATTGCCGATGATATTGCGTATAACAACCATGATGTTGAAGATGGCTTGCGGGCAGGAATGTTTAGGTTGGAAGAGTTAGATGAACTTGCCTTGATGAAACCTATCATCGCGCAGGTTAAGAAGGATTGGCCTGATATATCCGAGCATTATATTATTCAAGAAACTATTCGTGAAATGATTGGTACGATGGTGACGGATGTATTGGAGGAAACCAAGCGTCGCTTAGATGCGTTGGACCCCAAGAATGTTGAAGATATTCGTAAAGCGGGGCAACAGACCGTGGCGTTCTCGTCTGATATGTTTACCAAGGTGGAGGAGCTTCGTGCCTTTTTGATGAAACGTATGTATCGTCATTATACGGTTAATCGTATTTGGATTAAGGTGGAGCGTATTATCCCTGAGCTATTTAATACTTTTATGAAGCATTATAAATTATTGCCCGACCATTGGCAGATTCGTGTGGAGGAGGCAGGCGGGCTGATAGATAATGTCGCCCAAGCGCGCATTGTCTGTGACTATATCGCCGGTATGACCGATAGATACGCTATTCGCGAGCATGAGAAGCTATTCGATCTTTATTGGGATTTGCGGTAGGTGTTAAACACAGTAAAATTATAACTAACCCTTGAGAATCACCTAATTTTCTCTTACTCTACGACTCATGAATAATCGTGATGAATTTGATGATCCAAAGAGCGGTGACTTTTTAGGATCAGTAGGGCCAAAGGCCGCTTTCTTTATAGTCTTAATTGCCTTGTCTTTTATGATTGGTGTGGTGTGGAAACTTTATGTCGGTGGCGGCAACGGGGGGAGTGAGAATGTCCCTATCGTCCGTGTTGATACTGAACCCTATAAGGTTGCCCCTGAAGAGGCGGGCGGCATGGAAATGCCCCATAAAGATAGTACAATTTTTTCTTCTTTGAACAGTGACCGTGATGAAGATGATGGTATTGAAAATTTATTGGCCGATGATGACGATGAAGAGCCAATGCCACGCTCGCAATTATTTGCGGGGTTAAACACTGAGCGTAATGCTGATTTGCATGCTGAGGCGCAAGAAACGCCGCTTGATCAACCGTTAAGCGAAGATGAAGAGCGTATCATGTCGCAGGCCAAAGAAGCCGAAGCCGTCGTGACGAGCCTCGTTGAAAATGGAGCGGAAGCCATTGTTGATAGCGAAGAAGATGCTGTTGAAGAAAATATAGTTATTGAAGTGCCTAAAAAGGTTGATCCTGTTCTTGCTTTGAAAGAAGAAACAGAAGATTTGATATCAGAAGCCGAAGCCCTCTTAAAGCAAGAAGATGTTAAGCCTGTTACAGAGCCAGTTAAAGAAGTCGTAAAAGAAGAACCTAAGCCTGTTGCTAAGGTTGAGCCGATTCCTGCACCGGCGCCGAAACCAAAAGCTACGCCCGCACCTAAGGCTGTGCCGAAAGCCGGCCCTGTTACGTTAGGCGGTGATTACTATGTACAGCTTGCGAGTATTCAAGATAGTAAACGCGCGGATGCTGAATGGAATAAGTTAAAATCTAAATATGGGTCTGCTTTGTCGGGGTATGAGTATCGTGTAGAAACAGCAGCCCTTGCAAAAGGAACTTATTACCGTATTCAAGCGGGGCCTGTCAGTAAATCTCAAGCCAATACAACATGTGCGGCAATTAAGCGTATTAATAAAAATGGTTGTTTGGTTAAGAAAAAATAAGGTTTCATAATGACGCGTAATATACCTGCCGCGATTATTCTTTCTTGTGAAGGGCATAGCTTAAGTGATGCTGAAAAACGTTTATTCGCCAGTGCTAACCCGTTAGGGTTTATTTTATTTGCCCGCAACTGTGATAATCCAGAACAAATCCGAAAGCTTAATCATGAGTTACGCGATTGCGTTGGTTGGCACTGCCCAATTTTAATTGACCAAGAGGGCGGCCGTGTTCAACGGTTAAAGCCCCCCCATTGGCAACAACATATACCGGCGCAAAGTTGCCATAGGGTAGAAGATGCGGCAGGGATTGCCAATTATATTGCGGCGGATTTAACGGCGCTTAATATTGATGTGAATTGCGCGCCTTGTATTGATCTTCTTTGTGAAGAAACACATGACATTATCGGGGATCGCGCTTTTAGTGATAATCCGCAAGATGTATTTGAAAAAGGGTTGGCTGTGGCAACGGCTTATTTGGAGGCAGGGGTCACACCGATTGTGAAGCATATTCCTGGACATGGTCGCGCCAATTCAGACAGTCATTTAGAATTACCCATTGTGGATACGCCGTTAAATGAATTAGAAGCGTCGGATTTTGAGCCTTTCCGCAAATTTGCTAGAACGCCTATTGCCGATCAAACATGGGGAATGGTTGCTCATATTATTTATTCTGCGCTTGATTCGGAATATGCGGCGACGGTATCGAAAACTGTGATGGATTACATCAGGAACGATATGAAAGTCGATCAATTCTTGCTGGCGGACGATATTTCGATGTTAGCCCTCGAAAAATATGGGAATCTTGCGGATAGAGCCATAAAAACACTGGAGTCTGGCTGTGATGCTACGCTATATTGTGCGGGTATTCTAACAGAGATGGAGCAAGTGATGGCGGATTTACCGCCCCTCACTCAGGCAAGTTTTGAGCGCTATGAACGAAGCAACATTCGAAGAAGATCCGCCGCCTAACAAAGATTCGGCTGTTACTGGTGATTCCGACTCTCTTTTAATCAATATTGATGGGTATGAAGGCCCGATTGATGTTTTGCTAGATATGGCACGGACACAAAAAGTTGACTTGCGTGAAATCTCTATTTTACAGCTTGTCCGCCAATATTTAGGTTTTATTGAACGGGCGAAAGAGTTACGTCTTGAGCTGGCGGCTGAATATTTAGTGATGGCGGCTTGGCTAGCTTATTTAAAATCTCGTTTATTATTACCGCAAGATAAAAAAGAAGATGCTGAATATTCTGGTGAACAGATGGCCGAAGCGTTGCAATTTCAATTGCGTCGTTTAGAAGCCATGCGGGACGCAGGGCAAAGATTAATGAAGCAACCGCGCTTGGGTGTGAATGTTTTTAGTCGCGGTATGCCTGATGGTTTGAAAACAAAGTTTGAAACTCATTGGCAGGTTAGTCTTTATGATCTGTTAAAAGCCTATGGTGATATTACCCGACGTAAAGAATATAGCAGCTATGAAATGCCAACTTTTAATATATTGAGCATGGAAGACGCAGCTTCTAACTTATCAAAAATGTTGGGAAATTTACCGCGCTCTGGCCCACATAGTGTGTGGACGACGTTGCAAAGCTTTATTCCTGAAGGGATAACCGATCCCTTGCTTGTCCGTTCTACCGTGGCATCGACCTTTACGGCGGGGTTAGAGATGGCCAAGCAAGGTAAGCTAGAAATTCGTCAGGATGGTGCCTTTAAGCCAATTTATTTAAGAACCGCAAATCGCGAACCTGGTTTTGTTGAGGAAGTGAAAGAAAATTAAAATGGAACAGCAAAAAATAGAAGAAAATATAGAAGATTTGAAAGACGCGATAGAAGAAGATATGGCTTTGTCTGAGGGTGGTATGTCTGAGGAAAGCGAATCTGAAGAGGTGGCGGAGGTTGAAGTTGAAGCTTTAGAAAATACACCAGAAAATCAGTTACGGATGTTGGAGGCGATTTTATTTGCCTCAAGCAAGCCTATCTCTCCGCAAGCGATGTTGGAGCGCCTACCCGAGGGGGCGGATTTGAATGTCCTGTTACCACAGTTACAGGAACAATATTCTGGCCGTGGTATTGAGCTGGTTGAAGTCGGCGGGCAATGGGCGATGCGCACTGTGTCGGATGTTGGCGCAGCGTTGATTGTTGAAAAAGAAGTATCACGTAAAATGTCCAAAGCGGCGTTGGAGACTTTGGCTATTGTTGGGTATCATCAACCGGTTACGCGTGGGGAAATTGAAAATATTCGTGGGGTTGCCACCCATAAAGGAACGTTGGATATTTTGATGGAGATGGGGTGGGTTAAACCAGGTCGTAGACGTGAAACGCCGGGGCGTCCCTTAACATGGATGACGACTAATAACTTTCTTGACCATTTCCAGCTTGAATCATTGATGGACTTGCCTGGTTTGGATGAGTTGAAAGCCTCTGGCTTGCTTGATAGACGGGCGGCGATTGATACAATCCCTGATACAGGTGATTTATTTGATAGTGGGGATGTTGATCCAGAAGAAGTGCTGGATAGTAGTGATGATGATGCGTATGATGAAGCGAGTTATAAAGAAATGAAAGCACGTGAAGCGCGCGCCGCGCAACAGAATGAGGCAGAAGAAGAACAGCAGGAAACTGAACAATAAAGATATATAAGTAAGTAAGATTAATAAGGGAGATGAATAATGGGAATTAGTTTATGGCAGGTTGCGATTGTTGTGGTTTTGGTTTTTGTCCTTTTCGGTGCGGGGCGTCTACCCCGTGTGATGGAAGATATCGCCAAGGGTATTAAATCTTTCAAAAAAGGGATCGCGGACGATGATGTGATTGAGCCGCAAAAACTTCCTCAAGATGATAAAAAAGAGCCTTAATTACCTAGTTAGTTAAAATACGTCTATATGGAAGAAGTATTTCTCTGCGTTTTCTGACTGTATCTAACCTAGCTTGAATATCTGCTAATTTTTCCTTTTTACAACTTTGTATTTCTTCTCTAGTTGGAAAAGGTAACGTAATAGAATCTATTGAGATAGTCTGAGTATTTTTATCTTCTTGTATTCTAGAAATAATACCATCTCTTTTCTCAGATAGAAGTTCATTTGTGCAGATAGAGCTTCCATCATGTTGTATGTTTTCTAAATCATTCATATGATTAGATATTCCGCCAGTTGTAGTCATTTCTAGGAATGCTACAATGAGAGCGGAATAAGCAAGGGGTTTCCTAGCTTTCCTCCATGCTTTTTTTAGTAATGAAGGTTTTTCACTTGTGGTTTTATTTGTTTCAATCATAGCCAATGCCTTATTTGTGTAATATCATTAGTTCATAATAAAATAACATTCTTATGTCAAGGGATTTTGTAAGTGCTCGATTTTGGATGGGCTGAATTAGTAATTTTGGTGGCCGTGGCGGTTTTCGTCGTTGGACCAAAAGATATTCCTAACCTTATGTATGGGTTAGGGCGGCTTGTACGCCGTTTTCAGTATATCCGTTTTGCGGTTTCACAACAGTTTGATGATATTATGAATGCGGGTGATATTGAAGAACTGCGTAAGGGAGTCAATTTTGAAGCCAAACCTAGTGATCAAGATATTGCTCAAAGCATTGCCAATGAAACTGAGTTTGATGAAGATGTAATTCAGGGGGGTGATGATGACAGCAGTAAACCCTCAACCTGAACAGCAACAAAAACTTCCTTTGACGGGGCATTTGATAGAGCTGCGTAAACGTCTGTTATGGGTGTTTGCGGCAATGGCACTGGGGACAGGGGTTTGCTATTTATTTGTTGATCAAATTTACGGTTTCTTGGTGGCACCATTGGCGGATGCCATGGGCACCGGTAGTACCAACCGTTTGATTTACACAGGGTTGACCGAGGCCTTCTTCACTTATTTAAAGGTCGCATTTTTTGCAGGTATATTTTTGACGTTCCCTATTTTACTGGCGCAGCTATGGGGATTTATTGCCCCTGCTTTATTTAAACAAGAAAGGCGTGCTTTCTTGCCGTTTATTATCGCTACACCGATTTTATTTTTCACGGGTGGGGCTACCGTTTATTACGGCATTTTACCGATGGCGTGGCCTTTCTTTTTAAGCTTCCAAAGTACGGGTGCGGATACCGCACTGCCTATTCAGTTAGAGGCGCGGGTGAGTGAATATCTTGACCTTATCATGACGTTGATCTTTGCTTTTGGTTTGTGTTTCCAACTGCCCGTACTTTTGACCTTAATGGGGAAGGCGGGGTTAGTGTCTTCCGAAACGTTGGCGGCCAAGCGGAAATACGCGATTATTGGCACTTTTGCGGTGGCGGCTTTTTTAACACCGCCTGATGTGATTTCGCAAATTGGGTTGGCGATTCCTATTTTAGGTCTGTATGAAATTTCTATTCTGCTTGTCAGGATGTTTGAGCAAAAAAAGAAAAATGGCTAACCTTCAAAAAAACTACCAAAACGTTTTAAGCGCCAATGGTTGGCAGGCGGATGAGTTTCAATTACAAGCGATTGAAAATCTTCAACGCCTTCTCAATGAATTAAAACCTTCAAAGAAATTGTCATTTTTTAAGAAACAACCTGATGTTAAAGGGGTTTATCTTTATGGCGGTGTTGGGCGTGGTAAATCTATGTTGATGGATTTATTCTTTGATGAAGCCTTGAAAATACAGGCAAAATCTCGCCGTATTCATTTTCATGAATTTATGATTGGAACCCATGACTGGCTACATGCTTATCGAGGGGAGGGGATGGATGATCTGTTGCCGCGTTATGCGGACTTTGTTGCTAAACAAGTTAAGCTTCTTTGTTTTGATGAGTTTCATGTAACGGATGTTGCTGATGCGATGATCTTAGGGCGGCTTTTCACTGAGCTATTTGCACGCGGTTTGGTTGTGGTTGCCACCAGTAACTGGGCGCCTGATGGTTTATATGAAGGCGGCCTTACTCGCGATAGGTTTATGCCGTTTATTGCGCTATTGAAAAAAGAAATGGATTCCTTACATTTAGATAGCGATACGGATTATCGAAAAATTTCTGATCCCAACCAAGATGTATATTATTTCCACCCGTTAAATAAAGAAACAAAAAATAAAATTGAACAATTATTTTCTGAACTAACAGGTCATGCTGAGGTTAAACAGGAAGTTATAACGGTAAAAGGGCGTGATATTATCGTCAATGCGGCGGGAGATATTGCGCAATTTACTTTTGCGGATATTTGTGAGAAACCCTATGGTGCAGAAGATTATATCGCTATTGCTCAGAAATATGACACTGTTTTTTTAACGGAGGTTCCCAGTTTGACGGGTGATAACCGCAATGAAGCCAAACGTTTGATTCTTTTGATTGATTGCCTGTATGAGGGTAAGTGCCGTTTAATTATTTCTGCAGTAGAGTGCGTGGATAATCTTTATCAAGGTGATGACCATGCTTTTGAATTTGACCGTACGGTGAGTCGTTTAATGGAGATGCAATCAGCTCTCTATCATGACGAAAGGCTTGCTTGATATGGATTGGTTGACGTCTTTATTTAAAGCGCGCTCTTATGAAGAGCAAAAACAGATTGCCCAAAGTGGTACGGTGCGGCAACGCCTGACTTTGGCGAAATCTTCAAAAACAAATAAAGAGATTTTGTTTTACTTAGCGCAGCATGACCCTGCGGATGCTGTACGAAAACAAGTGGCGAAGAATATTGCAACGCCACTTCATGCTAATAAAGTTATAGCGGCAGATAGCAATGAAGATGTTCGTTTGGCTTTATCGGGGCGTTTGGTAAAATTATTGCCTGAGCTTTCCTTGGATAAGCAAAGCCAGCTTTATGCCTATGCGGTGCAGGCGTTGGGGACATTGGCTTTAGACGAAGTTTTAAAGATACGCAAAAGCTTGGCGGTAACATTAAAAGATCATTCTTATGCGCCGCCTTCGGTTGCTGCACAATTAGCGCGAGATATTGAACGTGAGGTGGCCGAGCCTATTTTACGATTTTGCGTTGCTTTGGAGGATAAGGTTTTGGTTGATATTATAGCCTCTCACCCTAAACCTTGGGCGGCAGAGGCTGTGGCAAAAAGAACCAAAATAAGCACCCTTGTGTCTCGCGCTGTTATTGGAGCTAATAATAAAAAAGCAGGAAAATATTTGATTGAAAATAAAGGGGCGGAAATAGATGAAGATGTCCTTTATGACATTATTATCCGTGCTAAAGAATTTCCTGAATGGCAAGAACCATTGGTGAAACACCATGTGTTACCTAAAAAATTGGCAACACAATTGGCACGATATGCAGATGCCCGCATTCGTAAGCTGTTGCAAGACAAAGGCGGGTTTGATGTCGACGAGACAGAGATTGTAACTGATGCCACGCGCCGTCGTATTCAACTAGAAGATAAAATCAAAAATCGAACGGCAAGAAACTTAAAGAAACAGATCTATAATTTGCAAAGAACAGGGCAGTTAAGTGAGTCTCTTATGTTGGATCATCTAGCGTTACGTGATGATGCGTTTATTTATGAAGCATTGGCTGAAAAGATTGACGTTCATACAACAAAAGTGAAGAAGATATTTAAAATAAAAAAACCTGAACTTATTTGTGCTGTTTGCTGGAAGGCAGGATTTACGATGCGTTTTGCCTTTCGTTTACAACAAGATCTTGCGGGGATATCTCATAAAGAATTGATTGTTCCCAAAGAGGGAAGTGACTATCCTCTTTCTGAAAAAGATATGCTTTGGCATCTCGAATATTTGGACCTTAAATGAATAAAATTACTCTTATTTTTCTATGTGTATTTATGACCGCTTGCGCCGCTCCGCCTAAGGCGAATTTTGTGCTGGTCGATAAAAGCGATAGTAAGTTATACCTTTTCCAGCAGAATAAGGTTTTAAAAACCTATGATGTTGGCTTTGGTCAAAACCCACAAGGGCATAAACAGCAAGAAGGTGATCACCGTACCCCTGAAGGACATTATCTGCTGACATATAAAAACCTACAAAGTAGTTTTTATAAATCTATTAGGATTAACTATCCCAATGAAGTAGATATTGCGCGGGCGCAAGCGCGCGGAGTTTCCCCTGGTGGTGATATTGTCCTACATGGTATGCCCAATGAGGTAGGAAATTATCTTGGCCCTATTAGACCTAAAAACTGGACACGTGGGTGTATCGCCGTGCGTAACCATGAAATGGACGAAATTTGGGCTTTGGTTGATTCCAATACACCGATTGAAATTCGACCATAAGACGTTTTTCAAACTTTTGTTTTAAATAGTTCTTTAAATTTCCTCTTGGCGTGTGCGGTGGTTAGGGCTATGTTGACATCATATTTTAATAAGAAAGGAATATTACGATGGCGAGCACTGTTAGAAGATCAAAAATTGGATTAGTTGGCGCAGGAATGATCGGCGGAACGCTGGCGCATTTGGCTGGTTTGAAGGAGCTTGGTGATGTTGCCATGGTCGATATTGCCGACGGTATTCCACAAGGTAAAGGTTTGGATCTAGCCGAGAGTGCCCCTGTTGAAGGCTTCGATTGTAACTTTATGGGTAGTAATGATTATAGCGTGATTGAAGGATCAGACGTTATTATTGTGACGGCAGGTATTCCACGTAAACCAGGTATGAGTCGTGATGACCTTATCGGGATTAACACAGGTATTATTAATAGCGTTGGTGCAGAAATTAAAAAACATGCCCCTGATGCTTTTGTGATTGTGATTACCAATCCTTTGGATGTGATGGTTGAAGTCATGCAACGTGCGACAGGGTTTGCAGATAATAAAGTCGTTGGTATGGCGGGTGTTTTGGATAGTGCGCGTTTCCGTTATTTCTTGGCCGATGAATTTGACGTTAGTGTCGAAGATGTCACCGCGTTTGTTTTGGGTGGTCATGGAGATACGATGGTGCCATCTATTCGCTATTCTACTATTGCGGGTATTCCGCTTCCTGATTGTGTTGAAATGGGCTGGTCTAGCCAAGAGAAAATTGATGCTATCGTTGAGCGTACCCGTAAAGGCGGTGGCGAGATTGTTGGCCTTCTTAAAACGGGCTCCGCCTACTACGCGCCTGCATCTTCTGCGATTGCGATGGCAGAGAGTTATATTAAAGATAAAAAACGTGTGTTGCCTTGCGCTGCAAAATTATCCGGGGAGTATGGGGTTGATGGTCTTTATATCGGTGTGCCTGTTGTGATTGGTAAAAATGGCGTTGAAAAAATCATTGAGATTAAACTGAATGATGAAGAACAAGCGATGTTTGATAAGTCTGTCGAGGCCGTTAAAGACCTTGTCGAAGCCATGGAGAAAGTCTCAAAAGCGGCTTAGTTTTTTTTAGGAAAGTTTTTTACTTTAAGACATGTGCAGGAGCTTCTGACTCCTGTCTTGTTTCTGGCTGTAAGGCGGCGTTGTTGAAAATAAATATGGTTGCTTGTGCTGGAGTACCATCAGAAGAAGAATCTTTAAATTGTATGTTCAACGTATCAAAAGTATCTTGAGAAAGTGCAAACTCACCAGTTGTTGAGAAAATAATTCCATTATACTTTAATAATTGTTTGGTGGCTTCGGCAACCAGCTCTTCTTCAGATATTGCGCCGCTTGTAAATGCATCACGTAGCTCAAGCATTTCAGGACGTAACGGTCCAATAAATGTATTGTCTGCAATATGCGTTGCGATCGCTTCTCTTTGAAGTTTTGTATCCACGACATGTTCTTCAAATTTTTGTGCTAAAGTTGCATCAATTTCCAACATACCCACTTCACAAGTAAAGGCATTGGTTAAATCTCCGCTGGCTGGTGCGGTAGTAGTTGGGTTTGGCGCAGTACTCGCGAAACGAGGAGGCATGTACTTAAGGCTATCGACACCACCAAAAAATTTATTATTGTTGCTAAGAAGGGCGACGGTTGTTAGAAAGCTTGATTTTCCTAAGAGCGCAAAGGCAGCATTCGATATTTTTCTACCGACACCACGCAGTTGTGTACCTATGCTTGTCGCTGCACCATCCGCCATTTTGGAATAGGCCAGTATTTTTTGCTCATAGAAGTATTTGGCGCTTGCTTTAACTCTTTGTAAAAAATTCGCGTGGATTTCTTCCTCTGGGGTGAGGCCTTCGGCAGGAGTGTTAAATCTCGATACTGTGCTCATATAAGTGGATTATAGCAGATTTTGGCCACAAGTCAATAATTATACATAATAAATAAAAAGAGAGAAAAGAGGAAGTGTGTGTTGAGTTAAGCTTGCTGGTTTAAATGGTAGGGGCAGCAGCAGGGGTTGGTGCTTGTATAGCAGAGGCAGCAGCTTTGATTGTAGCGGGAGATGGGATGGCACTTGCGCCTTGGAAAGCATCTTTTGGGGCTATTCCTGCTACTTCTATTCCACCATCGGCATCGACTGATGCTGTTTTAGTAGTAGTAGTAGGGGTGTTTACAGGCTTACTAAACATTCTTGTTACCGCTGTTGTAACGCCGCCAGCAACACCCTTCACTACCCCAACCGCATTTCCTGCGGTCTTTACCATTGTGCCAGTAACTTTACCAATAGCAGTATTAAGCGACTTGATAGGGTTTTGAATAAATTTATCGTAGGCTTCTCCCCCTTCTTTGGCGATATCGCTTAATATGTTTTTTGCTTCTATTTGTTTGTCATCGGGTAAGTTTTTTATTGAGTCGGCAACGGTTAACTCATCATTTGCGACACGCGCCGCATATTCTGGATCTGTTTTTATACGGGCTTCATGTCTTGCTTGTTGCTCTAGGACGCTTTCTCTTTCTTGGATAAGGAGGTTTTGTTCTTCTACTAAACCCGCTATTTCTGCTTCAACGTCTTGTCTTTCTGCTCTTAGTATGGATATTTGTTGTTCTATATCCTGTAATTCTTCTGTTTGTTGCGCTAATTTTTCTTCAAGGTAGTTTGAAGAAATTATACTTTCTTGAAGCTCTATTTCTCTTTGCGCAAGCTCTTGTTCGGCTTCTTCTACGGCTCTATCTGCGGTTTCTTGTTTTACTCGCGCTATGAGGGAACTGATGGGGTTGCTTGCATGTTCAACCTCTTCTTGCATGGCGTCACGTTTGTCACAGGCCTCTTCATAATCTGTTTGGGCGGTTTCCAATTTTGTTTCTGCTTCAGAAACGGCCTCTCTTGAATCATTCAACTCGTCTTCGGTTTTGAAGATATCACTTTCTAACTCTTGTGCGTCTTCAGTAAGTGTTTCTATTTCTCCGTCGATTTCAACCAATCTGGTTTGGTGTAATTTAATTTGTTCACCAATATCGGCAATTTTTTGATCGAGGTCTGCCAAAACTTGTTCGCAATCTGTAATGGTTAGTCGTTTTAAAAGGGAACGTTGTTGTTGTTGTTGTTTCTTTTCTGCTTTTGATTTGGCTTGAGGGGAGTTGTCGATTCCAGCACCATTGCGATAAGCAGAGTTTATGATCCGTGTTGCGGCTTCGCCTTCGCCAAAACCGAAACTTGCTTGCGTAGACAGATTTGCAGAGTTTGCTAATGTTGCCGGGTTTTGTGTACCCGTGATATCTCCTAAGTTTGCATTAAAAGCCTCCCAATTATCTAAGGGCATTGGGCTGTTGTCTAAATATGATACATCTTGTTGTCTCATACCTTTATTATACCAAAAAGAGGTTAACAAATGCAAAACTTTGGGGAAGGGGTAAGCTTATTTAAATCAATGAGTTAGAGTTAATAATACCCTTGATTTACGCTGCCGCTGGCGCTACTGCTGGGGTGTGAGATGCCATTAGAGTTGGGGTTTGAGCTTGTGCTGGTTCTTCTGGCGTCATGATTGCTTTTAAATATCCAGCGGTTTCTACATCCCAGACGCTATTAGGGGGCGGAGATGTTCTTGCGGCATAACGCTCTGCCATGGCATCAAGGAAGTTTGTTGCTGTCATATCTGTAACATCAATACCAATTTGCCTTGCCGCAGAAGAAATTGCATCAGGGCCACCATTATATGCAACGAGAGCAAGCTCTTGACTACCGTATTTCTCAGTTAAGTCCCTCATATGTTCAGCGGCGGCTGTGATTGATTTTTGCGGATCGTGAAAATCACTACCTGTTAAACCGTACCTTGCACCAGTTTCTGGAGTAAATTGACCTATACCAACAGCTTTTCCTGAGTTTGCTTGAGGATCAAAATTAGATTCGCGCCCTAACTGATTAACAAATAAGACGGGGTCAAGTCCTTGGGCAATTGCGGCTTCTTTTGCCATTTCAATATAGCTAAGCGTTTCAGGACTGCCTGTATTCATTATATATTTTGTGTTTTCGCTGTAGGCATAAGTGGAATGAACATCGTGATTGATAGAGTTATTAATAGAGTTTACGGCGGAGTGAAAAGCGTTTCCTACTAAGTCTCTAGCTGCTTCAAAGATATTTCTATCGTGGGTTTGCATACCCATTTTGTATGTAGCATTTTGTCCTAAGGCCCGCTGTTCCATTGCGGCCAATGTTTCCGCACTGGCAATACCTGTCGGCTCTAGGCCATAATCTGTTTGAAATTGTGTAACGGCAGCTTTTGTGACATCGCCATAAATTCCGTCGACGCCATTATTTACAAATTGCTTACCAGCCTCCAAATCATACCCTAAGGCGGCTAAGTTTTTCTGCATGTCTAAAACATCGTCATTAAAGGCATTACTTACTGATAATCCATCGTTCCCGTCATTATAAATTGTAGGGGTAGTAACAACTGTTGGCGTTGACGAGGCAATGGTATTTACAGCACCTGCGAAGTGGTTTGTCATTCTGTTAGAGAACCAAGAATTTACATCAGTTACAGCACTTTGAAAAGCTCCCATGAGCCCTCCGATATTTGATGAATGTAATGCCGCCGTGTTCATATTTAAATAATATCAAACTCTGTTGTTCAAATGCAAAAAACTGAGTTTTGTCCCTGTTTCCCTATGTTCTCCCTATTATAGAAAACAATCTTTAATAAAAGGTGAAGGAAACTAAAAGGGAAGGCTATTTCAGCCTTGGAAGTCGTGGGTGGCTATGCTAACAAAGAGGCTTATAAAGAATCGTTTCTGAGGATTTATATGTTAACTTATTGAAATTATTAAGGATTTCTGATGAATATTCATGAATATCAAGCCAAAGAATTATTGAGCCGTTATGGCGTTTCTATCCCAACAGGTATTGCCGCGATGAGCGTGGAAGAGGCTGTAAAGGCCGCAAATGACCTTCCTGGCCCTCTTTATGTCGTTAAATCGCAGATTCATGCGGGTGGACGTGGGGCGGGTTTCTTTAAGAATAACCCTGAAGGTAAGGGCGGTGTGCGCCTTTGTAAAACAGCCGATGAAGTCAAGGATGCTGCAGAAGCGATGATGGGACAAGTTCTTGTGACCAAACAGACGGGTGATGAAGGTAAAGAAGTTCAACGTCTTTATGTGACCGATGGTGTTGATATTGAAAAAGAATATTACTGTTCCGTTGTTTTGGATAGAGATACAGACCGTGTTAGCTTCATGGTGTCTACCGAAGGCGGTATGGATATTGAGGAAGTTGCAGAAAATAATCCTGAAAAGATTACGCATGCGTCTATTGAGCCTGCAACAGGTATGATGCCCTTTCATGCGCGTAAACTTGCTTTTTCTTTAGGGCTTGAAGGCGATGCGATGAAATCGGCGGTTAAGCTTTTCTTGTCTTTATATAAAGCTTTTATTGAATTAGATGCATCGATTGTTGAAATTAACCCTCTTATTGTTACAGACAAAAATGAAGTGATGGCGCTGGATGCTAAAATGACGTTTGATGAGAATGCTTTGTTCCGTCAAAAGGCGGTGGCAGAGATGCGTGACGTTACAGAAGAAAATGATAATGAACGTGAAGCCACAAATTGGGGTCTATCGTATGTGGCCATGGAAGGTAACATTGGCTGTATGGTGAATGGTGCAGGTTTGGCGATGGCAACAATGGATATCATTAAACTTAAAGGCGGCGAGCCAGCAAACTTTTTGGATGTTGGCGGCGGCGCAACGGCGGAACGTGTAACCGCGGCGTTTAAAATCATTCTTTCTGATGAAAATGTTAAAGGTATTTTGGTTAATATTTTTGGCGGCATCATGAAATGTGATGTTATTGCCGAAGGTGTTATCGCGGCAGCCAAAGAGGTTGATCTTTCTGTGCCGTTGGTTGTGCGTTTAGAAGGAACCAATGTTGAAAAGGGCAAAGAGCTGATGGCGAATTCAGGCTTGCCAATTATTTCTGCTGATGATTTAGAGGATGCGGCGCAAAAAGTTGTTGAAGCAACACAGGCCGCACAAAAAGCGGCATAGATTTACAAAAAGAGCGGGTGAATAGAAGAGCTTAAAACTAACTTTGTAAGGAGACCAGAAAATGAAAAAACTGTTATTTATTGTGGGACTGATTATTGTCGGCTTTCTGGCATATTCTTCTATATCGAAACGTAGTGTTGAGATTGAGCAAGATGTCAGTACTCGTTTAACGAGTGCTTTTGATACACAAGGTATTTCTAAAAATATTCAAGCGACTGTTTCTGGTCGTGATGTTACGTTAAGCGGCACTGTTGCTGAAGGTCAATCTAAGGAAATGGCTTATAAAACGGCAGCTAATTTAGAAGGTGTGCGCGCTGTTTATAACCAAGTGACTGTTGTTGAGCCGCCGCCTGTTGCGGTAATTGAAGCCATTACCCCTGTGATAAATGAAGAGCCGCTTATTGATTTAGATATCTTGTCTGAACCTGAAGATGGCGGTATGCTTGATGCTGTTGCAGGTGACAAGATGGATAAGGACATTGATACAAAGGTTGCGGAGACGACACCTTTATCTGACTTTAATTTAGATCTACAGCTAGGCGAAGCGCCTGTCGTTGAAACTCCTGTTGTTACTCTTGATAATATTGATCTTGATCAACCATTAGTTATTCAAAATAACAAAATCATTAGAAGAGGTGTTGACTCAGTGACGGCGTTAAAGACTGTTGAGGCGGCATGCGAAAGAAGCTTAACGTCTTTGCTTGATGGCAAGAAGATTAACTTTGATTCAGCCCGGGCAACTATTAAACCAGAAAGCCATAAGTTATTAGACCGGATGGTCATTGCGGCAAAAAATTGTGACGAAGATACTATTATTACTATTAATGGTTACACAGATAATGTTGGCAATATAGAAGCCAATAGACGTTTGAGCCTACGTAGAGCAAGAGCCGTCGGTCAGTACATGCTTAAAAGAGGTGTGGCCAAACAGGTAAAGGTTGTTGGAAACGGGCCAAATGATCCAATTGCTGATAATGATACCGAAGAAGGCCGCGCACAAAATCGTCGTATTGAATTTAAAGTGTTGAGAGCACCGAATTAAACCAAATTATTAAACAAGGAAACTATCATGACATATCTTATTGTTCAAATTTCACTGTGTCTTCTTATTGCTTTTTTACTGGGTATGTTGTTGGGCTACCTACTTTGTAAAATATGTTGCGGGGGTAAAGGGAAAGCGAATAATGCCGCAACAAATGACGATATGACGGCAAAAACTTCAAGCTTTGTGTCCTCTTATGTCGATGACGTCGATGACACAGCAACGATTAGCCTAGATACGAACGTAGATTTGGATTCCGATGGCTATGATATCCAAACCTTAGAAGGTATTGGCCCACAAACGGGTGACCTATTAAGAGGCTATGGTATATCAACGGTTGGTGGTTTGTTGCGTAAACTACACACGCCGGCATCTAGAGAGCAGGCAGCGAAAGATCTAAATATACTTGTCAAGCCGATACATGATTGGGCTTCTATGTCTGATCTTCTTCGTGTAGAGGGAATTGATCACCAATGTGCTGAACTTGCTTATATGACGGGTATATCAACTGTTTTACAACTTGCGAACAGCAATGCGGCTGAACTGGTTGCTGAAATGGAGGTTGTCAATAAAGCCGGTAAGCAAACAATAGCACCAACAGTACCAACTATTGATGAAGTCAATGATTGGGTTACCAATGCAAAAAATATGAGTCCTGTGGTTACTGTTTAAAACTCAACTATTTAACAATAAAATTTAAACCTTAAAAAGAAGTAGAAAAAATATGTCTGTTCTCGTTAATAAAAATACAAAACTTATTTGTCAGGGATTTACTGGCTCGCAAGGAACCTTCCATAGTGAGCAAGCTATCGCCTATGGCACAAACATGGTGGGTGGTGTTACGCCAGGTAAAGGTGGCATCGATCATTTAGGCTTACCTGTATTTAATACGGTTGATGAAGCCGTCCATGCAACGGGGGCGAATGCATCGGTTATTTATGTGCCGCCGCCATTTGCTGCAGATTCTATTTTAGAAGCTATTGATGCCAAAATTGAGCTAGTGGTTTGTATCACAGAAGGTATTCCTGTTTTAGATATGGTGAAAGTGAAACGCGCCCTTCAAGGGTCAAACACACGCCTTATTGGTCCAAACTGCCCGGGTGTTATTACGCCTGATGAGTGTAAAATTGGTATTATGCCGGGTCACATTCATAAAAGAGGTAAGATTGGTATTGTATCACGGTCAGGAACGTTGACGTATGAAGCGGTGGCACAAACTGGTGCAGTTGGTTACGGCCAATCAACGTGTATCGGTATTGGTGGTGACCCAGTCAATGGAACGAACTTTATTGATTGTATTGAACTATTCATGGAAGACCCTGAAACTGAAGGTATCTTGATGATCGGTGAAATCGGTGGTGCGGCAGAAATCGAAGCGGCACAATATTATAAAGATTTGAAAACGAAGAAACCGATTGCAGGCTTTATTGCTGGTGCAACGGCTCCTCCAGGGAAACGTATGGGACATGCGGGCGCAATTATTTCTGGTGGTGATGATACTGCCGAAGCCAAAATGGAAGCAATGCGTAGTGCTGGCTTTGCCGTATCAGACAGCCCAGGAGGTCTTGGTCTTGCGATGAAAGAGGCGATGGCGGCATAACCGTTACGGAAAATAATGCCTATGGGCAAAAAAAGAAGAGAGCCTGATGGCTCTCTTTTTGTTTAACTAATTGATTTTATTATATTAAAAAATGGCACTCTCCTTGCAAGATATCCCTTATAAGAACAATTCGAACATGGGAGCATGATAATGATAAATACAATATACTTAGCTGGAACAACATTATGGTTAATTACGTTGGCAAAGATTGCTGATTTCAGTCCTTTAGAGAACATGACGGACTTAGCGGGACAAATCATCACGTTTTGAGCCGTCATTAGCGTTTAACCGCAGGGCAGACTCCGTATTGTTGCCCCCACCCTTATACCAAATGCATTATCTGGTTTTCCTTCGTCCCTATTAGATAATGCGAACCCCTAAAAGGGATAGGTCTTGAAAATTCAAACCTATCCCTTCTTTTTTCGCCCATGCCGTGGCAAATTAAATTTACAAAATTGTTGACATAATATAAAGTAAATGATAATATCTGCCGTAATCTACAGTTTATTTAAGAGGATATATGATATGGATCCCACAAAAATTTTTTCGATGGCGGTTGCTATTGAGTGTCCTAAAGCAAAAAAATCTGGCTTAGACTCCCTACTGAGAATGGCAGGGATGAGGTCCGCGCGAGACGTGTTAACTGATGGTAGGTACTGTCATCCTACATTTATTAGTATTGATGAAACAATAGAAGGTGGACCGGTTGAAGTAGCGAAGTTGGCACTAGCTTTAACCACAGTAACAGGGTTACCAGTAGCGTATGATAATTTAGAAGCAGTTGGCAGAATTTTGAGTAATAATAGTCACGCATTTCTTACAGGAGTGGCAAGTGAGGGTTCTAGTTTGGATGAGGGAACACGAGATCGTTTAGTACCCCTACTTTCGTCAATGCAAGATGACTGTGCGAACGTTCAACTAGGTAGGCGGATTTTTTCGGTTAGATAAGTTAATAGAATACGGTAAGAAGGGATAGGTCTTGAAAATTCAAACCTATCCCTTCTTTTTTTGTTCATGCCGTGGCAGACTAAATCCGTAAAATAACCAACAAACAAGATTTACCCAAAGGGTTGACCATGGCGGATTTATCGAAATTTACTCCTGAAGAGCGCGCTTTTATTGCTTCTGTTCCCTATCGTGTTGCGGTATGGGTTGCCAATGTTGACGACAATACCGGCAGTAAAATTGACGAACGCGAGGAGCGTAAAGCGTTGGAAGCCGCGATCTCTAATTTAGCAGCCAAAAGCGCTAAGATTCCATTTGCTGCTACCATTATGAAATCTGTTGAGCAGAATAAGTCAGCCTGGCCCGCATGGGAGGGGAAGGCCGATGAACAGACGGTTTTGGCCGATACGAAGAATGCCTTAACTCTGTGTAAAGATAAGATGGGCGGAAAAGCAGTAAGCCAATATAAGCAAACAATTTGGAAATTGGCTATGGTGGTCGCACAAGCCTATGGTGAGCATATTGATCCTGATAACGAGATGCATGTTGACCGCTTTTTTCAATGGATAGGCAGTTTGAGCGGCGGCGCTAAGCTAGGGAAAAATCCTGAGAATATTAGCAAAAATGAAAAAATCGCCTTGAATAAGCTACGCGCTATCCTTAAAGAATAGAGGGTAGTTTAATTTTCTTTTTAACCATAACTGTGAAGTAATTATGTCTGAAAATCTGTCTTTTTTAACTGGTGTTAACTCTGAATATATTGCGCATCTTTATGCCCAATATAAACGCAATCCCGCAAAGGTTGACCCGAGCTGGAAGAAGTTTTTTAACGACTTAAACGATGAAGAGCTATCAGTCTTAAAAGAGCAACATGGGGCGAGCTGGACGCCAGATGAAAACCGTCAGGCAAGTGGTGGATTTGCTTATGATGGAGAAAGTGCGGCGACATCTACGACTACGTCATCGTCGGTTGAAAGCAGTGCAGATGCCCGCCAAGCGGCGCTAGATTCTATTCGTGCTATTATGTTGATCCGTGCTTATCGTGCGCGGGGACATTTGAGTGCGAACCTCGACCCTTTGGGCTTGCGTGAGCAAGAATATTACCCAGAGCTAGACCCTACGCATTACGGCTTTGCGGAAGCAGATTATGATCGCGCAATCTTTATTGATGGTGTGTTGGGGTTGGAAAGTGCCACGCTGAACGAAATTGTAGCGGTATTAAAAGAAACATATTGCGGTAAAATTGGTGTTGAATTTATGCACCTGACAGACCCAGAGGAAAAGAGCTGGGTTCAAGAACGTATTGAAGAACCGCATAATAAAACCGACTTTACAGCCGAAGGCAAAAAAGCGATTTATCAACGCCTTGTCGCGGCCGAAGGGTTCGAAAAGTTCCTTCATGTGAAGTACCCTGGTACTAAGCGTTTTGGCCTTGATGGCGGTGAAGCCTTGGTTCCTTGTATTGAGCAAATTATGAAACGTGGTGGACAGCTGGGCTTAAAAGAAATTTGCCTTGGTATGGCGCATCGTGGCCGTTTAAATGTTTTAACCAATGTTTTGGGTAAATCTTTCACGGCAATGTTTTCTGAATTTCAAGGTGTGTCTTCTAAGCCAGATGATGTTCAAGGGTCAGGTGATGTGAAATACCATATGGGAACGTCGAGTGATCGTGATTTTGATGGTAATAATATCCACCTGTCTTTATCCGCTAATCCATCACATTTGGAATGTGTGAACCCTGTCGTTGTTGGTAAAGTACGTGCTAAGCAAACGATGGCAAATGACACCGATAATACGCAAGTGATGCCGATGTTGCTGCATGGTGATGCCGCCTTTGCGGGACAGGGGGTTGTTCCTGAAACATTGATGATTTCTGAACTGCCTGGCTATAGCGTCGGTGGTACGGTACATATTGTGATTAACAATCAAATTGGTTTTACAACGCGCCCTGCTTTTAGCCGCTCTGGCCCTTATTGTACGGATGTGGCAAAGATGCTCGCCGCGCCGATCTTCCATGTTAATGGTGATGACCCAGAGGCTGTTGTGCATGTTGCACGCATCGCGACTGAGTTCCGTCAAAAATTTAAGAAAGATGTTGTGATTGATATGTTCTGTTACAGGCGTAACGGTCACAATGAAGGTGATGAACCATCTTTCACGCAACCTATCATGTACAGGCAAATTAAGGTACAGCAAACAACCCGCGAACAATACGGGGAGAAACTGGTTGCTGAAGGTGTAATGAGTGCAGAAGACGTACAAAAAACCGTTGACGAGTTTAATGAATATCTAAGCGAAGCTTTTAACGCAGCAGAGAATTTTAAGCCAAATAAAGCGGATTATTTAGAAGGTACATGGAGCGGCTTTACCGTTGCCCCTGACGGTGACCGTCGCGGTGATACAGCTGTTAAAGAAAAGACCTTACAACAAATTGGAAAAGTTTTAACAACTGTCCCTGATGATTTTAAAGTGAATGGTAAAATTTCCCGTCAGTTAAAATCTAAAGCTGATATGTTTAAGACGGGTGAAGGGTTTGACTGGGCAACGGCAGAGGCTATGGCTTTTGCGTCGCTTGTTGATCAAGATTTTGGTGTACGTTTGTCTGGTCAAGATGTCGGGCGGGGGACTTTCTCGCAACGTCACGCAATTTTATATGACCAAGAAACAGAAGCAAAATATTTACCGTTAGAGCATGTAAAAGAGGGGCAAGGGCGCTTTGAAGCCCATGATAGTCCATTATCTGAGTTTGCCGTAATGGGGTTTGAATATGGGTACGCCTCCGCTGACCCACGTACTTTGGTTCTATGGGAAGGTCAATTTGGTGACTTCGTCAATGGCGCGCAGACTATTATTGATCAGTTCTTATCCAGTGGTGAAACAAAATGGCTTAGAATGTGTGGATTAGTTTTAATGTTGCCACATGGTATGGAAGGACAAGGGCCAGAACATTCATCTGCACGCCCTGAACGCTTTTTACAAAACAGCGCAGAAGATAATTGGCAGGTGGCAAATTGTACAACGCCAGCAAATTATTTTCATATTTTGCGACGTCAAATGTGCCGTGACTACAGAAAGCCACTAATTTTAATGACTCCAAAATCATTGCTCCGTCATAAGCTATGTGTGTCGAAATTGGAAGAATTTACCGAAGGGTCAAGTTTCCACCGTGTTTTGTGGGATGATGACAAAGAAAAATTGGCCAAACCAAAAGATATTAAACGTGTTATTTTGTGTACTGGTAAAGTTTACTTTGACCTATTGCAAGAGCGCCGAACGCGTAAAATAAAAGATATTATGATACTGCGCGTTGAACAACTTTATCCGTTTCCGCATGATGTATTGGTGGAAGAGTTAGCGCAATATTTGAACGCAGAAGTTATCTGGTGTCAGGAAGAGCATAAAAACTTTGGTTCTTGGAACTTTGTTGATCGCCTTATTGAGGATGTTTTGGTTGAGGCTAAGCATAAAGCAGGTCGTCCGCAATATATTGGTCGTGATGAAGCCGCGTCGCCCGCGACAGGCTCGTTGAGCGTTCATAACGCACAGCAAGCCAAACTGGTTGATGAGGCATTGAGTTTATAAGTTATTTTTGCAAATTACCTCTTGGCGCGGTAGAGACTTAACGCTAAAACTATAAATAGAATAGAGACTTACAAAGAAAGAAGAGTTTTCAAATGACTAAAATTGTCGTCCCAACATTAGGTGAATCCGTATCTGAAGCAACTGTCGCGCAGTGGCTTAAAAAGGAAGGAGACACTGTTGCTCTTGATGAGCCTTTGGTTGAGCTAGAAACTGACAAGGTAACGTTGGAGGTCAACTCTCCTGCGGCGGGTGTGATTAGCTCTATTATTGTGAAAGAGGGTGAAGATGTTGAAGTCGGCTCGCTACTCGGTGAAATTGGCGGTGAAGGTAGTGCGGCAAATAAACCTGCTCCTGAAGTTACCCCTCAGGCAGCACCTGTGAAAACGGAAATAGTTAAAGAAGCACCAGCACCTGTGGCGAATGGTAGTACAGATGCTACTCAAATTATTGTCCCAACATTGGGTGAATCCGTGTCCGAAGCGACGGTCGCGCAATGGCTTAAAAAAGAAGGGGACACTGTTGCGCTTGATGAGCCTTTGGTTGAGTTAGAAACCGATAAAGTGACGTTAGAGGTTAATGCTCCTGCGGCGGGTGTGATTAGCTCTATCGCTATCCCAGAAGGTAAAGATGTTGAAGTCGGTGCCTTGCTTGGTGAAATTAGTGGTTCAGGGGCAGCGGCTAGTCCTGCGCCTTCTCAAAAATCAGAAACAGTTAAAGAAGAAGTTGTCGCTTCTACCGTTGCGCCAGTATCAGGCGAAGCCCATAAGCTATCTCCTGCGGTTACAAAAATGGTCGGTGATAATAATTTAGATCCGTCTAAGATTGCCGGTACAGGTAAAGATGGCCGTATTACAAAAGAAGACGTTCAAAATCATATGGCTGGTGGTGCAAGCGCGCCAGCGCAAAAACCGGTTGCGGCTCCAGTTTCTACATCTGCGCCATCAACAATGAACGCTGTGGTTGATAGCGGGGCGCGTGAAGAGCGCGTGCGTATGACGAAGCTCCGTCAAGTTATTGCGAAACGTTTGAAAGGTGCGCAAGAAACAGCGGCGATCTTAACAACCTTTAATGAAGCTGATATGGGCGCTGTCATGGCGTTGCGTAAGCAGTATCAAGAAAGTTTTGTGAAGAAGCATGATGTGAAGCTTGGCTTCATGTCTTTCTTTGTAAAGGCGGCGGTTCAGGCCTTGAAAGAGTTTCCTGCGGTTAATGCGGAAATTGATGGCGATGATATTATTTACAAAAATTACTACGATATTGGTATCGCGGTGAGTACGCCGCAAGGACTTATCGTTCCTGTTATTCGTGATTGTGATAAAAAATCTATGGCGCAAATTGAAAAAGACATCATTGATGTTGGAACGCGCGCCCGTGATGGAAAAATCTCCATGGCTGAAATGCAGGGCGGTACATTTACAGTTACCAATGGTGGCGTGTTTGGTTCGCTTATGGCGACACCAATTCTGAATGCGCCACAAAGTGCTATTTTGGGTATGCATAAAATTCAACAGCGTCCAATGGTGATGCCTGATGGTTCTATTGAGGCACGTCCAATGATGTATCTGGCACTGTCTTACGATCATCGTATCATTGATGGTAAAGAATCTGTTAGTTTCCTCGTACGTATCAAAGAAGCCTTGGAAGATCCGCAAAGACTATTGCTTGATCTCTAAGTGATCAGCTTAAGAATAATTCAAAATTTTCGCGGATTTTAATTGCGCCATTGCATCAAGGCCGCGTGGATCTCGACATTTTTGGGTATCACCAACGGTAATGCGTTTGATGCCTGCGCCAACTAAATTTACTTGCTCGCGTGCCGTTGGCACTTGGCTACAATATAAATAATCGGGATAAAGCGTAAACCCCTTACGTGACATGTACATCATTAAGCGGTTTACGGGTTCTTGAATAAAGCTATATTTTCCTCGCGGTGTTAGTAAATCAAGCGCTTCTTCAGGTTTATGCATTGAATACCCAACAACTGCATGAGAACGGGCAATAAGAGCAAAATCATTACCATTCTTATTTTTTGCCATAGCAACCGCGAATTTACGGCGTTTGTTATTTTGAGTGGCTGCTTCAATGATGTCATATAAAATTGCCTCATTGATGCTTTCAATAGGTTCGGCAGAAACTGGACTATCTTCGATAGGTTTATAATTTTTAGGAACTTCTAAAATAGTACGTGTTTTATTTTCTTCCATATCAAGGGCGTAAACATTAATGCCAGCACGTTCGCAAATTTGCATCGACATACGATCAAAATTTTCACCTCGACGTATGAAAAAATCTTTATCAAACCCTTCTTCATCAAGGTAGATATTCTTAATTCCTGCTTCTGCAATGTTCTTGGCACAATTCGGGCAAAACGGGTCTGTAATACAAAGTGATGCGCCTTCGACCGAATAAGGTGAGTTTAAGATACAGGCGGTTTCTGCGTGGATGGTCCCAGAAGAATTACCAATTTTAATCTCTGTGCCAATTTTTTCCTGAATGGGGGCAGGCCAATGATTATGGTGAGAGATAGAGAAGTCTTCTCTCTCTTTATTGGTGCCAAATAACGTCGCGGCAATCTTATTAGTTGGGTGTGGACTGTCTAAGGCCATGTCCAATGCCGCTTGCATATGAGAGAAGGGGGTAGATGTCATAAGATTATTTCAGCCTTTAATTTGATTTATACTAGCCTTAATTTGCCCAATAAGCTACAAATCTACGTGTAAAATCAATCATCTTTCACATTTATAGGGTAAAATTTATGGCTTCGTCTTCTTATGATCTTATTGTTATCGGTTCTGGCCCTGGCGGCTATGTTTGTGCGATACGTGCGGCGCAACTGGGTATGAAGGTTGCTTGCGTTGAAAAACGCGATACGCTGGGTGGTACATGTTTAAATGTGGGCTGTATTCCATCGAAGGCGATGTTAAGTACATCAGAGAAATATCATGAAGCGGAAGCGAGTTTTGAGAGTCTTGGTATTAAAACAGGGGGCGTGAATCTCGACCTGCCAACGATGATGAAATATAAAGATAGCGTGGTAGAAGCCAACACCAAGGGAATTGAGTTTTTATTTAAGAAAAACAAAATTGATTGGCTCAAAGGTGCAGGTAAAATTGTTGCTAAAGGCCAAGTTGATGTAGCCGGTAAAACTTATGATACAAAAAATATTGTGATTGCGACGGGCTCCGATGTGGCGGGACTTCCTGGTATTGAAATTGATGAAAAGAAAATTGTGTCTTCAACAGGTGCGTTGGAACTTAAAGAAGTGCCAAAAGAAATGGTTGTTATTGGCGGTGGTGTTATTGGGTTAGAGCTTGGCTCTGTCTGGTCTCGTTTGGGCGCGAATGTCACAGTTGTGGAGTTTGTTGATCAAATTCTTCCTGGTATGGATGGTGAAATTCGTAAAGAAGCGGGTAAAATTTTCAAAAAACAAGGTTTGAACTTCAAACTTTCTACCAAAGTAACCTCTGCTAAAGCGGGTAAGTCAGGTGTTAATTTAACATTGGAAGCCGCCGCTGGTGGTGACGAAGAGAAAATGAAGGCCGACATTGTGTTGGTTGCTGTCGGACGTAAGGCTTATACAGATAGCCTTGGGTTGGACACTGTCGGCGTTGAAACAGATGAGCGCGGACGCGTTAAAACCGACGCACATTTTAAAACGAATGTTGATGGTATTTATGCGATTGGTGATGTTATCGCAGGGCCGATGCTGGCGCATAAAGCCGAAGATGAGGGCGTTGTACTGGCCGAAATGCTGGACGGTCAATCTGGACACATTGATTATAATTTAATCCCTGGCGTGGTTTACACATGGCCAGAGGTTGCCAATGTCGGGCAAACGGAAGAGCAGTTAAAAGAAGCAGGAATTGCTTATAAAGCGGGTAAGTTTCCTTTTATGGCGAATGGTCGCGCACGCGCGATGAATATGGTTGATGGTTTTGTTAAAATATTGGCTGATGCCAAGACAGACCGTGTATTGGGTTGTCACATTATTGGCCCTGAAGCAGGAACCTTGATTGCCGAGGTGGTTTTAGGGATGGAATTTGGCACAAGCGCTGAAGATATTGCTCGCACTTGTCACGCTCACCCAACATTGGAAGAGGTGGTTAAAGAAGCGGCCTTGGCGGTTGATGGCCGCGAAATCCATATGTAGCCTGCTAACTTCGCGGATGTGCTTTTTCGTAGACGGTGCGTAAGTCTTCAAAATTGACGTCAGTGTAGCGCTGAGTTGTGCTTAAGGAAGCATGACCGAGAAGTTCCTGAATTTCACGTAAATTAGCACCATTTTGTAATAAATGCGTGGCGAAGCTGTGGCGTAGGGCATGTGGTGTGGCCGTTTCAGGTAAGCTTAATTGCGCGCGTAAATCACGCATAGCTTTTTGAACAACGCCTTGATGGAGACGTCCGCCTTTTGCCCCTAAAAATAAAGCGCGGGTTGGTGTTTCAGGGTACGGACAAGCGGTACGATATTCAGTTAGTCTATGCTCAACCTGCGCCAAGATAGGTACTTGCCGTTCTTTATTTCCTTTACCGATAACGCGGATAAATCCATCACGTGGCATATCATTAATGTTGAGCGATAGGGCTTCGTTAATACGCAAGCCACTCCCATAGAGAAGTGTAAAGAGTGCACGATCACGAATAGCAACCCAGTCTTCTAAGATCATATCATCTAGGAGGCGAAAAGCTTGAGTTTGTTCCATAGGACGAGGGAGTTTGCGTGGTAGTTTCGGCGCACGCACGGTGGCAATGGCGGCGTTATGCGCGATGCCTTGGTCGTCCATCCAGTTTAGGAAGTTTTTGACACTGGATAGGGCACGAGCGCGGGTCTGGGTGGAGGCACCGTTATTGGCTTGGTTAGATAACCAACTCCGAAAATCAGTGATATTTGCCGCGCTTAATGCATTGATTGAGATAGCCTCACTTTGGTGCTGGCTTAAAAAATCAATGAAGCGTGTCATGTCAGAGCAATAAGCCCGTAATGTATGTTGAGAAAGGTTTCGTTCGCTGGTCAGATAGGTTTGCCATTGCTGAAGAATATCGGCAAAGTCAGCTTCGCAACGCTCTAAGGTAATAAGAGATATCATGAGCGTATTGTATCATAAATTGGTAGAATATTATCGTGGTATATTTAACCAGTTTCTAAAGGCACGTTCAACCACACGGGCGAGGAAGGAAACTTGGTCTGTGGCTTGACCGTCTTGGAACATCAATGGATCACGGCTACCGAAAGCGAGAATGGCGGGCGGGGTATCCATTGAAATATCAACACGGAGTAGTGCTTGTGATTGAACAAGATTTGCACCACCACCAAAAATAGCTTCAATCCCTGTAATGTTTTCTTGCAACAAGACACTTTGGCCGTTCATCCATTTATCGATGGTGCCTTCGGGCAGCACACGAATGCCATTGGTCATGATATGGGGGATGTCTTGTCCATTGCTTTCAATGACCAGAACAGAGATGTCGGTATCAAGCATACTCGACATATCCATCGTAATAATATGAATGAACTCTTCAAAGTTACGAGCCTCTAACAAACGCAAAATGACTTTATGGATGCGTTGTTGGTTGTTCATATTGGAGCGAACATTTTCAACAATATTTTGTGTGGTCTCGATGACTTTTTCTTTATCGTCCTTAAGACGCTCAATCATAAAACTTTGAAAGTCGGTGACTTTTTTATCATCGTTTTTTGGGGGCGTAAGAAAATCGCAAGCTTCAGGATTTTGTTGCAAAAATTTAGGATTATCACGTAGGAAATCTATAATATCTTCTGCGGATAAAGTTGGCGTTTTTATTTTTTGTGAATCAGTCATTTCTTATATTATCACAGACAACCGTGGAGATAAAAAAGAGTTCACAGAGCTTTTATTATTCTTTTTCTCTGTGAACTCAAACAAATCTCTGTGTACTCTGTGGTTATAATTTACAAAATGCTTTGACCCGTCTTCTTCCAATCTTCAACAAAGGCGGCAAGGCCGTTATCGGTCAATGGGTGTTTGTAAAGCTTCTTAATCACATCTGGCGGGCATGTCACAACGTCTGCGCCCATTAAGGCACTTTCGCGGATATGTTGTGGGTGACGAACTGAAGCAACCAGAACCTCTGTATGAAATTCAGGGTAGTTATCATAAATTGTTAAAATTTCAGCAATTAAATCCATACCCGTTTGACCAATGTCATCTAAACGGCCGACAAAAGGAGAGATGAATGTTGCGCCCGCTTTGGCGGCTAATAAAGCCTGAAGCGGTGAAAAACATAAAGTTACGTTGACCATTGTGCCGTTCTCGCTCAAGTTTTTACAGACTTTAAGACCAGCCTCCGTCAGGGGCACTTTGACCGCGATGTTGTCTGCTATACTGGCAAGTTTTTCGCCTTCTTTCATCATTGTTTCAAAATCTGTGGAGGCAACTTCGGCGCTGACAGGGGCGTCGGGGCAAATTTTACAGATTTCTTGGATAAGCGGGATAAACTCTTTACCTGATTTAGCAATGATAGAAGGGTTGGTGGTTACACCGTCCAGCATACCGCAATCAGCAAGGTCTTTAATGGCATCAATATCAGATGTATCGGCAAAAAATTTCATGGGTTTATCTCTTTCTTATTTTAAGTGTATTGTGGAATTATAAGTAAACAGTTCAACGCATAATTTCAAGAGGGGTTTATGGGTTCATCCAATACAAAAGCTGTATTGACGCCGTATCCGATTGATAAGGCCTATGATTATAGTCTGCCTGCGCATATCAGCGTGGGTGAGGGGGATTATGTCTGCGTGCCATTGGGCGCGCGCGAGATTCCTGCTGTTGTTTGGGGTGCAGGCGCGGGTGATGTTAAGCCAGAGAAACTAAAACCTATTATATCCAAATATGATTTGCCGCCTTTACCGGCGGTACATCGGAAATTCTTAGATTGGATAGCGGGGTATACGATGGCGGCTAAAGGTGCGGTGTTAAAGCTAACCTTATCTGTCCCAAAGGCGTTGGAACCTCCTGCGACGATTACGGGCTATGTGCTGGGTGAAGGGGATATGAGCAAAGGTCTATCCCCTGCCGCAAGCCGTGTGGTTGAGGTTGCAAAAGATGGGTTGCCTCGCCGTGCGTCTGAGCTGGCCGAGGAGGCAGGATGCTCAACGGGAGTTATTAAGACGCTCTATAATAAAGGTTTTTTAAAAACTGTTTCATTGCAAACCCCGCCACCATGCCGTGTACCAGATGCGGAGCGCGCAGGTGCATTATTGTCTGTTCCACAACAAGAATGCTCTGACGCACTTGTTCAGATGGTGAAAGACAACAAATATAGCGCAGCGCTCTTAGATGGGGTGACGGGCGCCGGTAAAACCGAGGTTTATTTTGAGGCCGTCGCGCAGGCATTACGCCAGAATAAGCAAGTCCTAATTTTACTGCCGGAGATTGCGTTATCTAATGCGTTTTTAGATAGGTTTAAGTCCCGCTTTGGCTGTGCGCCTGCGTTGTGGCATAGCTCTTTAAGTGTTGCAAAGCGTAAAACAACGTGGCGCGGGGTGGCGGAAGGGCAAAGCAAGGTTGTTATTGGCGCGCGTTCGGCACTGTTTTTACCCTATCATGATTTAGGCCTTATCATTGTCGATGAGGAGCATGACCCTGCCTATAAGCAAGAAGAAGGCGTAATTTATCATGCGCGGGATATGGCGGTTGTGCGGGCGCATTTGGGACAGTTTCCAATCTTGATGGTGTCGGCCACACCGTCATTAGAAACCATGCAAAATGCGTGGGCGGGACGGTATCAACATTTAACATTACCCATGCGTCACGGCGGGGCGAGCTTGCCTGAGATTCATTTGATAGATTTAAAGGCGGATAAACCAGAAGACCGTCAACATTTTATTGCCCCTACTTTGCAAAAAGCCGTGGCGGAAACAATAGAAAAAAAACAGCAAGCGCTTTTGTTCCTTAATCGCCGTGGATATGCGCCTTTAACATTATGCCGTCATTGCGGGCATCGCTTTCAATGTCCGCGCTGTACGGCGTGGCTGATTGAACATCGGCGAACAGGTAAGCTACACTGTCATCATTGCGACCATTATATGCAGATGCCTGATACGTGCCCTGAATGTAGTGAACCAGATAGCTTAGCCGCTTGTGGACCAGGGGTGGAGCGTGTCTTGGAGGAGGTGCAAGAACGCTTTCCTGAGGCAAGAATTTGTGTGTTGTCCAGTGATACCGCCACAACGCATGACGAGTTACGTACGAAGTTAGAGGAAATTCAACAAGGCGATGTTGATATTATTATAGGCACGCAAATTATTGCTAAAGGACACCATTTCCCTAAACTAACTTGCGTTGGTGTGGTCGATGCCGACCTAGGGTTAACGGGGGGAGACTTGCGTGCGACGGAACGCGTTTATCAATTACTCCACCAAGTGGCAGGACGTGCAGGGCGTGAGGCAGAGCAAGGCGTTGTGTATTTACAGACCTTTAACCCTGAAACACGTGTGATGCAAGCATTGGCCAGTGGTAAACGGGATGACTTCTTAGAAGTCGAGTTGCAAGAGCGTGAGGTTGCCGACATGCCGCCTTTTTCACGGTTGGCAGGGATTATTGTATCAGGGCGTGATGAGAGTGAGGTCGAGCAGGCGGCTATGGCGCTGGGGCGCGCTGCACCGCAAGGAGAAAAAATACAAACATTAGGCCCCGCCGAAGCGCCAATGTATCGCTTGCGTGGAAAATTCCGTCGCCGTTTGTTGGTGCGTTCAGAAAAATCTATTGATATTCAAAAAGCGATAAAACATTGGGTGAAAGCAGTTAAACTGTCTTCTAAAATTCGTGTGCAAATAGATATTGATCCGCAAAGTTTTTATTAAGAGTTTTTATTAAACGCTTTTATTCAATCGGCTTTGTTTTATCGTAATAAATACGATTTTTATCGTCGGTATAAATATTAGGTTTATCGTTACCACTTTTATGGAAGTAGCTATATATTATATTCCGTGCATTTTTAGGGTTATTTGCCCAACCATTATAGCGTCCTACAATCTCTCGGTTAATGTTTGGAAATGCTGATCTAATGGTATTGTCTATATTCACACTAAAGGTGTTTGTAAATGTAGGAGAGGCAATGATATTCATGGCTACAACTCCATTATCATTGAGG
This sequence comes from uncultured Alphaproteobacteria bacterium, assembly GCA_937931645.1. Lineage (GTDB taxonomy): Bacteria > Pseudomonadota > Alphaproteobacteria > Micavibrionales > Micavibrionaceae. The sequence continues at coordinate 44,500 of CALHAR010000006.1, read as the reverse complement.
CTGCCTTTTACCGTGTCGAAAAATTCTTTTGTTACCAGATGTTCAGGAATATGAAGCCCTAGGTAAGTATCGATAACTATTAAATCAAATTTTTTGTTTTGCTTAGAGGTTTGCTGTAAATACCCCCGTGCTGGCAGGGCGTGAAACTCTTTATTGGGGCTTAACTTTTGTTTCAGTAAGTATTTTTCTGATACATCTTTTAAAGCGCCATCAATATCAATAAAGACGTAGTCATTTTTTCTGTCTTGCAACCCTAATGTAAAGCCACCAGCGCCAATCACTAAAATAGATTTTTTATCTGCTTGAGTGGCAAGAGGTTGGACAAAATTCTTCTGAATAAATTGCATGTAAGGAAAGGGAAGTTCACCATTTGGATTATAGCCTGCCGCTGGGGCGTTGTTTAAGGTCATGAGCCTGTTATTATTCCCATACTCGCTCATCTGGATGGTGTGATATTGATTGCTTTCAATGATACCTGCACGCCCCATCATATAGTCACTATTGATATGAAATGAAACGCCAGCCAATAAGAGGATGATAATAGCGGGCACAGATATCTTTTTCTTGGATAGTAAAAAATATAAGACGCATAAGCATAGAATAGTAATAGTCACCGTTAGGTTAACGCCTATCGTTGCCATTAAAACTAACGTTGAGAAAATAGCCCCCATTAACGAGCCAATTGTTGAGAAGAACAGCATTTTTCCTGTTGCCAAAGAAAGCGTTTCATTTCTAAAGAAATTACTTGCTAATGGGATTGTTTGTGCCAATAGGAAAACAGGAAAAACGAGGAAAATAAGGGAATAGATAGCTGTAATCGCAAGTCTGCTTAAACCAAAATAGAGAAAAGAAAAATCAAAAAAGTCATGCACAAAAATAAAAGATAATCCGATGACGAGGAAAAACGTAGAGATGAAAATATTCTGTAATAACTTGCGACGAATAGTTATCTTTTTACCAAGCAGGTTATATTTAGGTTTAAATTTTCCTCCTGCATAATACCCTACGGCCAATGGGAGTAAGACTGCGGCAATGATGATTGAGGTGGTGTCCGTCCCGCCACCAACATAGGGCATGACTTGTCTTATGGCGAGCAGTTCAGACGAAAGAACAACATACCCTTCTATAAAAATTATTAAATAAAGGAAGATGGCCTTTTTCATTACGTAACGTACCTTCTATGTTGTTGGTTTTCTTAAAGATAGGTTGAGAAGTTTATTATACAAATAAGTTTCTTTTAATTATTCAGATTTATTATAAATGACATATAATACACCTATGAAAATAAGTTTTTCTAAAGACTTGCCACAAAACTTAACCTCTTATGATTTTTTAAAGTCATTTGCGGTTCTTACAATGATTATTGATCACATCGGTATGTATTTGTTCCCTGAACAGAATGAATGGCGGGTGATAGGGCGTATGTCGATGCCTGTTTGGTTGTTTTTAGTTGGGTATGCGAATAGCAGAGATTTATCGAGCTTTTTATGGATTGGCGGATCTATTCTTGTTTTAAGTACAGTCGTGATGGGGGAAGGTTTACTCCCTTTTAATATTCTATTTACTATTTTATTTGTTCGTTTCTTTCTTGATGGCGTGATGAGAGTTTTCTTAAAAGATATAGAATCTAAAATTTTCACAATATTACTGATGGTTATATTGGTGGTGCCGACAGGATTTATTTTTGATTATGGAACACATGCATTTTTATTTGCTATCTATGGGTATCTGGTTCGTCATCAGAACAAACTAAATATATCGCGCGCTTTTATTTTAGCGATAATGGGGGTGGCGGTCGTGGTTCATTCCTTTTATCAACGATATCATTTCGGTTTTGACTATATAGAGGCAGTTTATAGTGCAGCAGGGATGTTGGGCATAAGCTTGTTTATGATTAAATTTCAATCGAAGCTATACCCTAATGTGACGAAACGGCTACCAATGTTGATGACAGCGGCTATACAGTTGATGGGACGTCATAGTTTAGAGGTATATGTCGTACATTTGCTGGTTTTAAAGCTTATATCATTCTATTTCTACCCAGAGCATTTTGGATTGTTTGAAATTAAATGGTTTTAATAGGGTTGTCACTTATTAAGTAAACTGTCAAAAAACATCATTTTTTGCTTTGGAATGCTTGCATGGCTAGGTTTCCTATGCTAAATCCTCATCAAGTTTAATAAGCAAATAAAAGGGACCAAAAGTGGCCTCAAAAAATACCTCTGGCGTAGCCGCCTTAAGATATGCAACTGCTTTGGTGGAGATTGCTGCCGATTCTAAGAAAATCGATGCTGTAGAGCAGGATTTAAAGGATTTGGAGTCCATGATAGCGGGGTCTGCGGATCTTGAAACCTTGATGAAATCCCCCCTTGTTTCTAGAGATCAACAGCAGAAATCTATTCAGATAATTGCTGAAAAGGCTAAGTTTCAAGATATTACAATTAATTTTTTAAGCCTCTTGGCGCAAAATCGCCGCCTTAATATGTTATCAAGCATTATTAATGCCGTACGTATGGATATATCGCGCCTTCGTGGAGAAATATCTGCACAGGTTTCTTCTGCCTTTAAGCTAAGTAAAGAGCAAGAGAATGCTTTGCAAGAATCATTAACCAAAGCCATGGGGCAAACTGTTGCTGTTAAGGTTGATGTTCAAGAAGACTTAATCGGCGGTATGGTGGTGACTGTTGGGTCGCAAATGATTGATGATTCGGTGAAGCGTAAGTTAGAGCGTTTAAAAATTGCTATGAAATCAAACGCAAATAACAACGCTAGCGATCAAAAGGTTGCTAATCAAAATTAAGAAGCAAAACTAATACTTAAAATTTAAAAGAGTTTAAAAAGAGGAAAATTAAAATGGAAATTAAAGCGGCAGAAATTTCAGAAATATTGAAAACACAAATTGCAGATTTTAGCGCGCAAGCCGATGTCGCCGAAATTGGTCAAGTTCTATCTGTTGGTGATGGTGTTGCCCGTGTTTATGGTCTAGACCAAGTTCGCGCTGGTGAGATGGTTGAATTCCCAGGCGGTATTAAAGGAATGGCTTTGAACCTTGAGTTAGACAATGTTGGTGTTGTTATTTTTGGGTCTGACCGTGATATTAAAGAGGGTGACATTGTTCGCCGTACGGGTGAGATTGTGAACGTGCCCGTGGGAGAAGAGCTTCTTGGCCGTGTTGTTGATGGTTTGGGTAACCCGATTGATGGAAAAGGCCCTATTAACGCAAAACAGACAAGCCGTGTTGAAGTAAAAGCACCAGGAATTATTCCACGTAAGTCTGTGCATGAACCAATGCAATCAGGTGTGAAGGCGATTGATGCGCTGGTGCCTGTTGGCCGTGGTCAACGTGAGCTAATCATCGGTGATCGTCAAACAGGTAAGACGGCGGTTGCGGTTGATACAATCATTAATCAAAAATTCGTGAATGCGGGCGATGATGAAAGTAAAAAGCTTTACTGTGTCTATGTGGCGATTGGTCAAAAACGTTCAACCGTGGCGCAATTGGTTAAAGAATTAGAAGATAACGGCGCGATGGAATATTCAATCGTTGTGGCCGCAACGGCTTCTGACCCTGCGCCGATGCAATTCCTTGCCCCTTATACAGGTTGTGCGATGGGTGAGTACTTCTTAAATAATGGTAAGCATGGTTTGATTATCTATGATGATTTATCAAAGCAAGCTGTGGCGTACCGTCAAATGTCATTGCTTCTTCGTCGTCCTCCGGGTCGTGAAGCGTATCCTGGTGACGTTTTCTATATCCACTCTCGCCTTCTTGAGCGTTCATGTAAGTTGAATGAAGAGCAAGGCTCTGGTTCTTTGACGGCGCTCCCTGTTATTGAAACACAAGCGGGTGATGTGTCTGCTTATATTCCAACAAACGTGATCTCTATTACAGATGGTCAGATTTTCTTGGAAACGGACTTATTCTTTAAAGGTATTCGCCCTGCGATTAACGTTGGTTTGTCGGTGTCCCGTGTTGGGTCTGCCGCGCAAACAAAGGCGATGAAACAGGTTTCTGGTTCTATTAAGTTGGAATTGGCTCAATATCGTGAAATGGAAGCGTTTGCTCAGTTTGCGTCTGACCTTGATCCTGCAACGCAGAAATTGCTCGCACGTGGTGCGCGTTTGACGCAACTTCTAAAACAACCTCAGTACTCACCGTTAACAATGGCGGAACAAGTGCTTGTTATCTTTGCAGGTACAAAAGGCTATTTGGATGATGTTGAGGTGGCGGATGTTTCTAACTATGAACAAACCCTTCTTGATGATGCTCGTGCAAATGGAACGGCTATTTTAGATGCTATTACAGAAAAGCAAAAAATTGATGATACTGTGGAAGCTGATATGCGCGCCTATCTAGAGAAGTTTACAGTCAACTATTTGTCTGCCAATAAAAAAGCGGCTTAATTTTAAAGGTTAGGGAATTTTCAAATGCCAAGTTTGAAAGAATATCGCGATAGAATCGCTTCCGTTAAGTCGACAAAGAAAATTACGTCGGCGATGAAAATGGTTGCCGCCTCTAAGCTGAAAAAAGCGCAAGACCAAGCCGAAGCGTCACAACCTTATGCCCGTGCGATGAGTGAAATGCTGGCGCGTGTTGCAGATGGGGTGACGGTTACTGCATCATCACCAAAACTATTAATCGGTACGGGGTCTGATAAAACTCATCTTTTGGTGGTGGTGACATCTGACCGTGGTCTTTGTGGTGGTTTTAACGGAAACCTTATTCGCCTTGCCCGCCTTGAAATTATGCGCCTTGAGGGTGAGGGTAAAATAGTGAAGCTTATTACTGTTGGTCGTAAAGCCCGTGATCTTTTAAAGCGTGCCCATAAAGATAAAATTTTACACAGCTTCACAGGGATTGGCGCCAGCTCTCGTGTGAATTTTGCCGAAGCCAACGAAACCACACAAATGGTGTTAGAGCAGTTTGAAGCAGGTAATGTTGATGTTGTGTCCATGGTTTATAACAACTTTAAATCTGTTTTGACCCAAACGCCGAGCGTACAGCAAATCGTTCCGTTTAAATTGGCTGAAAATGCCGCGGTCGAAGTGGATGAAGATAAGGCCGATACAGAAAATCTATTGTCACCTTATTCGTTTGAGCCTCAAGAGAATGAAATTTTAGGTCAATTATTACCGAAAAATTTAGGCGTGCAAATGTTCCGGGCGTTACTTGATAGTGCCGCAGGGGAGCAAGCCGCCCGTATGACGGCAATGGATAATGCGACCCGAAACGCAGGTGAAAAAATTAATAGCATTACGTTGGTTTACAACCGTGCGCGTCAAGCCGCAATTACAAAAGAATTAATCGAAATTATTTCCGGCGCGGAAGCAGTTTAACAGTAAAAATTAGAGAATAACGAAAAGTTTAAAAAAGAGGAAAAGTAAAATGGCAAATGGTATTGTAACGCAAGTTTTGGGCGCGGTTGTTGACGTTCAATTTAACGATGGAAATGTTCCTGCGATTTTGAACGCATTACACACTGAAAACGATGGTAAAACATTGGTTTTGGAAGTGGCGCAGCATTTGGGTGAAAACACAGTGCGCGCCATTGCGATGGATGCCACAGACGGTATGGTTCGTGGTCAAGAAGTGACTGATACTGGCGATGCGATTAGCGTTCCTGTTGGTCCTGGCGTTCTGGGGCGTATCATGGATGTTATTGGTCAGCCTATTGATGAGCTTGGCCCTGTTAAACATGAAAAATCTTATGCTATTCACCGTGATGCACCTGCCTTTGCTGATCAAGCGACAGAGACTGAACAGCTTGTGACAGGAATTAAGGTTGTTGACCTTCTTTGTCCTTATTCTAAAGGTGGTAAAATTGGTTTGTTTGGTGGTGCTGGTGTTGGTAAAACAGTGACAATCATGGAATTGATTAACAACATTGCAAAAGGTCACGGTGGTGTGTCTGTTTTTGCGGGTGTTGGTGAGCGTACACGTGAGGGTAACGACCTTTACCATGAGATGATGGAATCTGGCGTTATTAAAGAAGGCGGCGCCGAAGGCTCTAAAGCTGCCTTGGTTTACGGTCAAATGAATGAGCCGCCAGGAGCGCGTGCGCGTGTTGCTTTATCTGGTTTGTCTATGGCTGAATATTTCCGTGATGAGGAAGGGCAAGATGTTCTTTTCTTCATGGATAACGTTTTCCGTTTCACGCAAGCGGGCGCCGAGGTGTCTGCGCTTCTTGGTCGTATTCCTTCTGCGGTTGGGTATCAGCCAACATTGTCAACAGATATGGGTGCGCTTCAAGAACGTATTACATCAACAAATAAGGGCTCGATTACATCGGTTCAGGCGGTTTATGTTCCTGCGGATGACTTGACCGACCCTGCGCCAGCAACGGCGTTCTCGCATTTGGATGCGACAACTGTTTTGTCTCGTGCAATTTCAGAAATGGGTATTTACCCTGCGGTTGACCCGCTTGATTCAACATCACGTATTCTTGATCCACGTGTTGTGGGTGAGGAGCATTATCAATGTGCCGCAGATGTTCAAAAAACGTTGCAAACATATAAAGCGCTTCAGGATATTATCGCGATTTTGGGTATGGATGAATTATCTGAAGAAGATAGATTGGTTGTTGCGCGGGCGCGTAAGATTCAACGTTTCTTGTCTCAACCATTCCATGTAGCCGAAGTCTTTACTGGTTCACCAGGTGTGTTTGTTGACTTGGCCGATACAATTAAAGGTTTCCGTGCCATTGTTGATGGGGAGTATGACCATTTACCAGAAAACGCATTCTACATGGTTGGTACAATTGAAGAAGTTGAAGCAAAAGCCGCCAAAATGGCAGCCGAAGCTGCATAAAATCTTTTGCTGTTTCATTCTGGTGTCGTTAAACGGCGGCTCATGTGTAAATATACACTTCGCCTTGTTTGCCTAGCTAGATTAAAACATTATTTGATTTTGTTTTATTAACAAGGTCATCCCGAGCGTATTCGAGGGATCTAATGAGAAGAAGAAAAAATGGCACAAACAGAAAATAATTTTGATTTTGAACTGGTATCACCAGAGAGAAAACTTATGTCTGAAAAGGCATGGCAAGTGACAATCCCTGGTTATGAAGGAGACTTCGGGGTGCGAGCAGGGCATGCGTCCGTGGTGTCAAACATTCGCCCAGGCGTTGTTGAAATTGTGACCGAACAAGGTAGCGCGCCAACTAAAATATTTATAGCAGGTGGTTTTGCCGATGTCACAGCCACAAATTGCACCGTGTTGGCTGAGGAAGCATCTATGGTTGATGATTTAAACCAAGAAAAAATTCAAGAAGAGATTATTAATCTTGAAAGCAAGCTTTCATTTGCAAAAGACAATATCGAAATAGCACGCTACACAAAACAGCTTAACCTTGAAAAAGCAAAATTGACGGCTGTCACTGGCACATTTGCGGCTTAATTGGAACTATTATCTGAAATTTTTGCACCAGTCCAAATTCCAGCTTGGATAGCGACTCTTATCTATATTGTTTCCTATCAAAGGCAAACTGCCAATAAAACTATCTTGCTATGGGCTCCTGCGGATGTGTTAATGGCGATCCATTTTATCTTTATGGATGCTTTCTTTTATTTAGTTACGTCTGTGGGTGGTGTTATACGAAGTCTTGTTGCTGTTTATGCTCCTAAGAAAGTATTAGGGTATTACCTTGCTCTCTATATGGTTGTTTTACTTTCTCTCTTTCCTTTTCTGATGGATGGGATAAAGGATTATTTTGCTGTGGTGGGTACAACGTGCTTTTGTTTATCGGTGTGGTTTAAAGAAAAATATATTATGCACCGTATTTTTGCATTCGCTCATCAATTTAGTTGGATCATTGCCTTTGCTCTTTTAGGTTCTTACGGTGGTTTAGCTTTAGTTAGTTTCATGCTGTTATCTAACGTTATAGGAACTGGTCGCTATTTATTTAACAAGCGTAACGTCTCTTAATCCAACAAAACTATTGGTCAAATACACTTTACTCGCACTTTGAAGGCGCTTGATGGAGATGCTTTCTTCACGTACTTCGCGCTCTTCAGTGATTTTACGGCGTGTGATGCCTGCAAGGACTCCATCCGTTAAAGGTGGTGTGATAAGAGTAGCACTTTCTTCGATAAAAATATTACTGGTTGTACCACAGGCAATATTACCATCCGTGTTGATCAGGATAGCTTCATCACCGCCTAGGCGTTCAGCTTGTCGGCGGGCGGCATAACTGCGTGAGTAATCGAGCCGCTTACAATTTTCTAAAACACATCCCGCAATGCGAGGGAAATCAGTGACGACAACACAATTAGCAGGCTTTATATTATCTGGATTGGTAGAGGTTTGTGCATCAATCAAAATAGTCGGTGTATGCGCGGGATGGAGAGGGGCTTTAACAATACCGCCCGTGATGGTTGTTCTGATGCGAACATAGCTCTCTTTGAAATTATTTTTCTCTAGTAACGTGTAACAAATTTCTTCGAATTTTTCATACGAGAAATAAGGATTTATACCAATGACAGTTTTAGAATCGTGAATAATCCGTTCGTAATGTTCTTCTATATGAATGGGCGTTTTTCCTTTTACCAGCATTGAATCAAAAATACCGATTCCCGTTGTAAAACCGCTATCACGGTGAGAGATGAGGGGAGATGAATCTTCGACGTAATCACCATTTAAAAAGATAATACTCATGCCGCATTCTCCTTATTGTTTTTCTTGCTTTTGTTTTTATTTTCAAAACTTTCAAAAATCTTTTGTGCTTTGTCTAAACTTTCCTGTAGTTCTTTCTCAGGGATCGAATCGCTAACAATACCACCGCCTGTTTGAAGGTAGGCTTTGTTATTAGCATAAATAAGCGTTCGAATAGTGATGTTGATGTTCATATTATTATTAAACCCAATATATCCCATTGCACCACAGTAAGGGCCACGGCGGGTTTCTTCTATTTCTTCAATAACTTCCATCGCTCGTATTTTGGGAGCGCCAGTGATTGACCCCCCAGGAAAACAGGCACGGAGAAGGTCGGTTGGTTTTTTACTTGGTTGTAATTTTCCAGTTACCGTCGATACCAAGTGATGTAGCCCTTCAAATGTTTCAACCGTGCAAAGTTCGGGCGTTTTAACAGAATGGTAATCACAGACTTTCGAAAGATCATTACGCAATAGATCTACAATCATAATATTTTCGGCAATATCTTTTTTGCTGTTTTTCAAAACTTTAGATTTCTCCGAAGATGGAAGTGTTCCTTTTATAGGGCGTGTTGTTACAATATTATTTTGAAGATGTAAGAACTGTTCAGGAGAGCAAGAGGAAAGTTGTAAGTCACCAAAATTCATAAAAGAGGAAAAGGGGGCGGGGTTTATTTTGCGCAAATATTCATAGTGAGAAAAACTGTCGAAGCCATCAGGCAGCGCCGCTTCAAATCGTCTAGAGATATTGGCCTGATAAATCTCACCCGCATAGATATACTCAATAGTCTTGTGAATATCGGCGCAATATTGCTCTTCTGTTTTATTGGTTGTCCAATCCAGCTCTTTCACAAGGTATGGAGAGGCAGGAACACTGCCAAGTTCAGGCATATTATCACCGATATACCAAGCCTCGTCACGGCTATGGTCAAACGCAAGCACATTGGTATAGATGCCAATGCAAGCATCGGGTGTGTTCATATCGTCATTTGTACCATCGGGAATAGATTCAAGCTGACGTCCTAAATCATATCCAAAATAACCCGCCGCACCGCCGATAAATGGAATATCCGTTTCATTGTTTTCGATCTTATAATGATTAAGGCGTGATTGAAGGAAATCAAAGAAATTAAAGTCACTAATATTCTTATTATTATGGGTGATGATGTTGTTTTTAGTTTCTATTATTTCAATAGGATCAAAGCAAATGAAGCTCCATTGATTTGACGGGTGTGAGGGAGCGTTGCTATCAAAGAAAAGCGTATAGGGTTTACGCGCTAAATCCTTTGCGCATATTATCGCATTTGGCCCTTCCCATTTTTGAATATTAATCTTTTTCATTATTTAAAAAATCTTTAATTTTTATGGCGGCTTCGCTTAACCCAACACGTTCAATCTCTACCCCTTCGGGAAAAGCCCCATAAAGCCGCGAGGGCATCATGCTGTCCAGCATCACAAATATCCCTCTATCATCAGCGCGACGTATTAGGCGACCAAAGGCCTGTTTCAATTTTAAACGGGTCAACATATCATCATATTGTTTTTTGCCAAATGCTGCGCGGCGGGCTTTGTGTAAAATATTGGGGCGCGGCCATGGGACACGGTCAAAAACAATAAGCCGCAACGAATTCCCTGGCACATCTACTCCATCACGAATAGCATCAGTGCCAAGCAAACAGGCGTCTTCTTCTTCACGGAAAATATCAACTAATGTTCCCGTATCCATACGGTCAACATGTTGTGCATAAAGGGGAATGTTTTTGTCGCTTAAAGGTAAATTTATTTTTTCATGCACGGCACGTAAACGAGAGATAGCCGTGAATAAACCGATAGCGCCGCCACTGCTGGTTTCAAATAAAGTTTTATAGGCCGTGGAAACTTGGCTTAAATCATCTTTACGTACATCATCGATTATAAAAACTTTTGTTTTATTTTTATAATCAAAAGGGGAGTTATAGCTTTCTTGAATAATATTACTGGCGAGTAGGTTCGCTCCTGTGCGTTGATGCGCGACTTGCCAATTTTTCTCATCATCATCTGTGCTATCACGTAAAGTTGCCGATGTTATAATGGCGCCATGTGCGTGAGGTTTTAGTGCCGTAGAGAAAGGAATCATCGGGTCAACCCAATGACGATATAGGCCGATATCGACCGCCCGCCCTTCAAAGCGTTCAATCTGCATCCAATCAATAAAATCTTTGTTGGTGATGCCATGTTCAATATTTTCTAACATTGTAATCCATGCACCAATATTCAGCTGCGCTCGTCTTTCTAAAGCTGTTTGTACGGCATCAATACGTTTGCGTGTGTCGCTCTCTAAAGTTTCGGCTTGTTCGTTTAATTTTTTACGAAGAAGCGCGGCGAGTGACAGCATTGGTTTTTGTAAGTTCTTTAACGTCGATTGTAACTTGGGAATGGCTTTAACAATATCGTCATGTAATGGAAAAACTTGTGTTTCTAAGGAATAAGAATGATTACCACCATTGGTGCGTGCAAAGGTTTGGGTATAAACTGCCAGTATAAACTCTTCGCAAGCGCCTTTAGGGACATTTTCTCGTAAGCGTCTTTGCCAACCATCGGCGGTTAAATGTCTAGCTTGTTCTAAAATATCTTGTAAATCGCGTTGTGCTTTTTCATCACCGCTTATTAAATCTTCTGCGCGGGCTTTTAAACCGCGCATACGGCTCTTGGAACTACTTTCCGCGCCACGTAGCCATCGTCGCAAATCATAGGTTTCACGAGCGGTGAGGTGCCCTGCAAAGGCGCTGTCGGCAGCATCAAACAAATGATGCCCTTCATCAAACACGTAACGTTTAGGCAGCTCATCTATGTTCTGATTAATAGAGGTTTGAATCATGACAAGCGCATGGTTGGCAACAACGATAGAGGCATGCTGCGATCGCCGTACTGATTGTTCAACAAAACATTTGTGATAGTGATCGCAGGCAGAATAAATGCACTCACCGCGTCTATCAGACAATCCGCCCGTATATTTATATCCCATTAAATCATTCAACCAACCAGGAAAGTCTGAGCCACTGACAAGGTCGCCATTCTTAGTTGCGGCGGCCCACCGCACCATAATACCAAGCGCAATGGCTTGTTTCCTATCGCGTGAAAGGGCGGCGCCTGTGGCGGCTTCTTCGAGGTTCAGCAAGCATAAATAATTTTCACGACCTTTCCGAATAGCCACCTTATTGTCTTTTAAGTCTTCGTTGGGGTACAGCCTATCTAACTCTTGGTCGACCTGTCGTTGTAAGTTTTTGGTATAGGTAGACACCCAAACAGTACCCTTGTTTTTTTCTGCCCAAACGGAGGAAGGAGCCAGGTAACCAAGGGTTTTACCAACGCCAGTTCCTGCTTCAGCTAATATAATATGGGGGTCTTCTGCATTATCTTTGGGGGCAAAGGCGGCGCTTAATAAATGAGTGTAACTCATTTGTTGTTTGCGAGATTCAGCGGCATTACCTAATAATTCTTTTAATCGCCCTTGTGCTTCTTCACCTGTGACAGGGTGATGAGAAGGTGGCGGCGGCGGCGCTTCTTCTGACCATTCAGGCAAGTTTTTCCAAACGTTTAAATCTGTCTTACTGATTACAGGAATGCGCGGATCATATTCTTCACCGAGGGCACTGAATATAAAAGGGGTCCAGTTCCATCCCCCAGAACTATTTGGACCTTGTTGCCCCATAACATTGGCGATTTTTAGAGGGTCGGCTTTTGCTTGCCAGATATCTGTACGTAGATCAGACAGCAAAGCGCGCGCCGCCTCCATTAATGCATAAGGATATTCATCAAATGATTTTGGTACGGTAATACCTAAGGCTTTAGATAAACCGACAGGGGTAGGAACACAAAATTTAGCAGGGTGGACAAACGCGAAAAGCTCCAATAAATCAAAACCATTAATATCCTCTGTGTTCAAAGTTTTACAGGTGTAGGGGGCGTGGCACACTAAAACAGGTTGTTTATGAATAAGTTGAGCCGCTGCAACATGGTCAAGAACACGCACTTCACCATCGGTTGTTAAGATAGACGCCTGACGTGCATTGACGCATAAGGCGGGGATATCGGGGAGTGTTATTTTCCCTTGTGATGCTTGTCTTTGCGGTTGAGAATTCATAGTTGAAACTTATCATACTCATACCCCTATACAATAGAGCTGAATCATGGAATATTACTGTTATGAACCTTGTAATTCTCCATGATATAGATAATGAAGAGATTCTTGTTAACTTAGACAAGCTGAATGCGGCTGTCCGTAAATATCCTGATGAAAGCTCCGTGATTAAAGACCCTTATACACGGTTATTCTATGTACAAAAAGATAAGGGTATGGAAGGTTTTGGCTTCCCTGATACGGTGAAAGAAACACCTGTTGAGATTCATGATCTCGCAAAAAAATCGTAAGTTTTAACGCTCGTGCAAAACGTGGTAGAAGTGAAATCCACCTTCATCTTCTGAAGAAAAACACCCTGAACTTTCTCCATCATGTAACGCAAAACTTGATAAATCAATGTTTTCGGATACGGTGTCAAAATTACCCGTTGCGTTTGGCGTGTGACTAAAGCTGTCTGGATCTTCTGTAATCGTGGCCTCTGAAAAGAGAATATTGTTCAGGGCTTGGCAGGTTCCCAGATCAATCCAATTTAAAAGAACAACAAGCTCATCTCTATTTGTTTCAAGGTTAACAATGGTATTGGTGCTTGAAAACACGAAGCTCCCAAAGTTAACCTCACTATCTTGGCTGTTATCCAACCATCTTTCATTGGCAGGGATAAGTGTCATTCCCGCGCCTGCAACATCAAAGATATGGCAGGAACGATCAGTAAGGGTTGATCTAACGTTAAAATAATCATCGCTCGCATCTTCGGTGCCATTGCCGTCACTATCATGCCAAAAAGAAATATCATTTTCTCCACAACCACGTGTCAGTAAGCCTTGTACGGCATTTTCTATGCCTTTGGCGTAACTTAGGATAGCATTGGCCTGGATAGAGTTTTGTTCGAAGCCACCCGTTTCGTTACTGGTCGATGATGACTTTGATAACATAATAGTGAGCAAGCCTAACAAGCCAATAGCCACAAGGATAAACCAAAGTGCATTTCCTTTTTGGTATAAGTTATTTTTCATTTTTATCCCGTTACGTTATCTGGCAATTAAAATTTGATAGAAATCATAAAAGGCTGTGCCGTCGGTATCTGTCTCATTAGCATCTTTATAGCACCCTGTTTGAAAGTTTGAAAAGCTAGCACCGCCACCATCATCACCAAAAACATCTCCTGATGAATAGGCGCCAACGAATAGTGGTGTTGTTTCAGCACCATTTTCTGTTGGTGCGTCATCACTAATATTTGTGATGCCAACCTTATCATTATATATAGTGCATGCTTGTTGCGATCGTGACCTGACATGCAAGTAAAGCTCTGCGTCTGTGCTTCCTGCATTTGTAAAAGTGGTACTTCCTAAAAATCTAGGATATTCGTTTCCGCTAACTATGGTTTGGATAGAATCTTCTATTTCTTGTAAGCGCACGCCACCACCATTGGGGTGAAAAACATGGCAAGAATTATCAGGTGGTGCGTTAGAATTTAAATATCCTGTAACAGCGACTTGGTCGAAACTAATTTCAGTATCATCGCATCCATTGATTTGAAGGGTTTGTACTGCTTCTCTAATGGTGCGTCCATAATTGAGTATGTCATTGGCGGCTAGTTTGGCGTTTTCTCTTGAGATTTTATCTCCATTGGTGCGTGATCCCTGGCTAACGGCATAATTAAGGGCAGCAAAAAGCGCAATCATAAGTAAAATCCAGACAATAGCAGAGCCTTTTTGTCGCTCTAGAGAGGGATTAATACCTTGTTTTTTCATAGAGAATTGCGTATTTCTTAACATAGTTTAATTTTACCACAAAAACAGCGAAATGATAGTTAACAAAGCCATGACACAAGAAAAAAGCACAGATAGTACTGACCTAACCGACCCACGTCAGGCCAAAGAACATAAGCTGCAGCAATTATTGGAAATGGGGGTTAATCCGTACCCGCCTAAATTTGACCGTACGCATCAGGCCGCAGAGATTCAAACCAAATATGATGGTTTAGAAAATGGTGAAGAAACTGAAGATGTGGTGCGCGTTGCAGGGCGTATCATGGCCAATCGTAATAACGGTATGTTCATTGATCTTATGGATGCCTCTGGCAAAGTGCAGATTTTCTGCCATAAGCAATCCATGGATGAAGAAGCACTCGCACTGCTTAAACTGTATGATATTGGTGATATTATTGGTGCAGAAGGAACAATGCGCCGCACCCCACGTGGTGAGCTTTCGGTACGTTGCACCTCAACTTTGATGCTAACAAAATCATTAATGCCATTGCCTGATAAACATGCAGGGCTTGCTGATGTTGAAACACGTTACCGTCAACGTTATTTAGATTTGGTCGTGAATGAGGAAAGCCGTGAGACATTACGCGCCCGTTCAAAAATTATTCGTTCAATTCGCGATTATATGGAAGATTTAGGCGCGATTGAGGTTGAGACTCCAAACTTACAAGCCATCATGGGGGGCGCCTCGGCGAAACCTTTCATTACACATCATAACGCTTTAGATAGTGATTTTTACTTGCGTGTTGCGCCTGAATTGGCGTTAAAACGCCTTATCGTTGGTGGTTTAGCCGATAGTGTCTATGAAATTGGTCGTTGCTTTAGAAATGAAGGTATTTCTATGAAGCATAACCCTGAATTTACATCAATTGAAGGGTATCATGCTTATAAAGATTACTTTGACATCATGGATATGGTTGAGGACTTGGTTCGTAATGTTGTTGAAAAACTGCATGGTACAACCAAAATAACCTTTGATAAAACAGAGATTGATTTTGGTAAACCTTGGAAGCGCGCCACCATGTGTGAGCTGATTAAAGAACATACAGGACTTGATTTCATGGCGGTTGAAAGTGCGCAAGATGCGATTGACTTGGCGAAAACAAAAGGCGTTCATGTTCCTGACAATAGTAATTGGGGGCAGGTCGTCGCCGAAGTGTTTGATGAACGTTGTGAAGAAAAAATGATCCAACCAACGCATGTGATGGATTTACCAATGGATATTTCTCCATTGGCTAAAGTGCACCGTGATAATCCTCGTCTTGTAGAACGTTTTGAAACTTATATTAACGGGTGGGAAATTGCCAATGCGTTTAGTGAGTTGAACGATCCTAAGATACAAGGGCTACGTTTTGATGAACAAGTTAAACAAGGTGAAGCTGGTGATGAAGAAGCACAAATGAAAGATGATGATTACGTGACCGCTCTTGAAGTTGGCTTGCCGCCAACAGGTGGGTGGGGTATGGGTATTGACCGCCTTGTGATGTTGCTTACGAACTCATCTAATATTCGTGATGTTATTTGTTTTCCGACGTTGAAACCTAAAAAAAGTGAACAAGGTTCGCTGTCAAAACCCAAAGCGGTTGATACGGTTTCTGTCACAGAAAGTCAATCACATGAAAATTTAGATGAAAATGCCAAACGTTTTGTGATGATTGTTAATGCAAAGGAAGAGAGCATGGGTCGTTTGATGAATGCATTAGGACATACAATGGCGGGGTTAGTTGGCAAGTCAGCGCAAGAAGAAGATTTTTGTTTCGTTGATTACAAAGATGCTGATGGTAATATTCATCCATCTATTTCACATTATCCCGTGATTGTTCTCAAGGCAAAAAATTCGAATAAGATTAAAGATATTCGTGTACAAGCGATTGAGAAAGGTATTCCATTTTCTGATTTTACAGATACGATGACAGTTGGAACCACGAAAGCACAGTTAGAAGCAACAGCTAAACAGTCAACAGATAGCTTAAATTATCTGGGGCTCTGCATGTTTGGTAATAGAGGCGTGTTATCTGAATTAACAGGTAAACTATCGCTTTATAAATGATAGAAGTTAAAAGTATAAATATTTTTTTTCAAAAAAATAAGAAAATTATTCTTAGTGTCGTCGCAGGAATCGTTTTAATTGCGATTGCTTATTCTTTCTTTTCATCACCAATAAAAAATTCTGCACGGGAAGAAATGATATTAACTATCCCTGCTATGGGTGGTTTAATCGCGTTAGATAGCGCAATGAACGAAAATGCTGATATTCGTCGCAAGGTGACAGAAATTTTATCTTATGATGAGGCTTATATCTTTGTGAATTCTACGCAAATTGATGCGTTGGTAGCTGATATTATGTTCCTTTGGATTGGTTTAACCTCTAAAGAGATAGCAGAGAATAATCGACAAGAATTAGCAGAAATTTTTATCCGTCGTTTTTATAATTTGCCAAAAGATGAACCTATAAAAAACAATCCTTTCCTAAAAGACCGCCCTTGGGTCGATTTATTCCAAGAAATAAAAGCCAAGATCTTAATGCAAGGGCAGGGGTATAAAATTTATGATGGAGTGGCTTATTATAACAGTCTAACAGATAAAATGGTTATAGAAGGCACCTTGTCACAAGATTATCTTGAGGGTTTTGGCGAGTTTGTACGTTCACAACCTAAAGATCAGCAAAAACGTTATATCAATAACTATCTGTTATTTGTTGGTGAAACGCTTGGCTTTAAAAATTTAAAAGAAGAAGAAAAGAAAACTCTTAAAAGCTATGGGTTCTTATAAATGAAAGGTGTTGTTGAGTTAAATCAGGCGGCGAGCGCGATGCAGACGCAGGGAATAGATAACTCCATGCCGTTTAAAATTGCGTCTGATTTTGAACCTGCGGGCGATCAACCAAAAGCCATTGAAAAATTAACCGAAGGGTTGAAAGAGGGACTGAGCGATCAGGTACTTCTTGGTGTGACAGGCTCTGGTAAGACCTTTACCATGGCGCATGTGATACAAGCGCTTCAGCGTCCTGCCATCATCATGGCACCCAATAAAATTCTGGCGGCGCAGTTGTATGAAGAGTTTAAAAATTTCTTCCCTGATAATGCGGTGGAATATTTTGTGTCTTACTATGATTATTATCAACCTGAGGCTTACGTCCCGCGCACCGATACCTTTATTGAAAAAGATAGCTCTATCAATGAACAAATTGACCGTATGCGCCACGCCGCAACGCGGGCATTGTTTGAGCGTAAAGACTGCATCATTGTCGCTTCCATTTCTTCTATCTATGGTATTGGCTCGAAAGAAGATTATATCGCGATGACCTTTGACGTCACTAAGGGGATGGAGATGGACAGGCAAGCGCTGATTACCAAGCTGATCGCGTTGCAATATAAACGTAATGATTTGGCGTTTGAGCGTGGGAATATCCGCGTACGTGGTGATACGGTGGAATTATTTCCCTCGCATATGGATGATAGAGCATGGCGATTTTCGTTCTTCGGGGATGAAATTGAAGAGATTACAGAATTTGATGCGCTGACGGGGGAGAAGTTTCAAAAACTAGACGCGGTACGTATTTACGCCAACTCCCACTACATCACGCCAGGGCCGACAATCTCGCAAGCTGTTAAGCAAATTAAAGTCGATTTAAAAGAGCGTTTGGCTTTTTTCGAAAGCACGGGAAAGTTGCTGGAGGCGCAACGCCTTGACCAACGTACGCAATTTGATATTGAAATGTTGGAAGCCACAGGTATGTGCCAAGGGATTGAAAATTACTCGCGTTATTTAACAGGGCGCGCGCCAGGCGAAGCCCCGCCAACCTTGATTGAATATTTACCCAAAGATGCCATCATGTTTTTGGATGAAAGTCATGTCATGGTGCCACAAGTCGGCGCGATGTATAAGGGTGACAGGTCACGTAAAGAAACATTGGTTGAGCATGGCTTTCGCGTGCCTGCCGCGCTGGATAACCGCCCACTTCAATTTGAAGAATGGAACAGCTTGCGCCCGCAAACAATTTACGTTTCCGCCACACCCGCCCCGTGGGAGCTGGAACAAACTAGCGGTGACTTTGTCGAACAAGTCGTTCGCCCAACAGGTTTGATTGACCCACCCGTTGAAATTCGTCCGACAGAACACCAAGTTGATGATTTAATGAGCGAGTGCCATAAGGTAAAGGCACAAGGCGGGCGCGTCATGGTGACAACCTTAACCAAAAAAATGGCAGAGGCTTTAACAGACTACCTCAATGAAAATGGAATCTCTTGTCGTTACCTGCATTCAGATATTGATACGTTGGAACGGATTGAAATTATCCGTGATTTACGCCTTGGCGTTTTTGATGTGCTGGTAGGGATTAACTTATTGCGTGAGGGATTAGATATTCCTGAATGTATGTTGATGGCGATATTAGATGCGGATAAGGAAGGCTTCTTACGTTCTAAAACTTCCTTGGTGCAAACCATTGGACGTGCCGCGCGTAATGTTGATGGGCGGGTGATTCTCTACGCAGATAAAATGACAGGCTCCATGGAATATGCGATTGAAGAAACAACCCGCCGCCGTGAAAAACAAGTCGCGCATAATAAAAAACACGGCATCACCCCCGAAAGCGTGAAGAAAAAAATTGGTGATGTTATGGAGGGGATGAAAGCCCGCGATATAGAGATGGATACCCGCCGCACCGTCGCCAGCCTTTCTGACCAAAGCCAAGACGCGCTGGAGGCCAGTCCTGCTAAGCTCGCCAAACATATAGAAAAGCTCCGCACCGATATGCGCGAAGCCGCGGGAAATTTAGAATTCGAACAAGCCGCCAAAATCCGTGATGAGATTAAGAAGTTAGAGTCACTTGAATTAGGTTTTTAAATTTTTTTTAAACCATTAAGACCCTTAGTGTTCTTGGTGCCTTAGTGGTTAATTCTTTACCCGCCCATTCAAATACTTAACAGCGGCTTCATATTGTGCGCGGTTGAATTTTTTGTAACTGGTGGCGGTGCCTAGTGTTTGAACGCTCTCTAGCTTTTTAATATCATTATAAATAGCGTTATGCGTTACCTCGTTCCCACGCTCTGTTTCGAACGCGACAATTTGCTGCACGAGTGCTTTTAAATTTTGTTCTTCGGCCGTGGTGATAATTGCCGTCATAGCGGCATTTTTATTTTTAAAATAATTACTGGCCTGTATGCCCACTAATCCAATACAAAGTAAAGCCAAAAGGGCGGTGCAGGCCATAAAGCGTTTTTTATATTTGGTTGTTTCAACAATAACCTCAACTTGTTTTACGTCAGCCGCGCCAATGATACGGATCATTTCCTCTTCGGCTTCATCAAGCGCATTAGCATTAATTTCGTAATCTTTACGATACTCCATAATGTCAGTTAGTTGGTTATAAGCGCTGGCGTAACTCATTTCATCTTCCAACAGCCGTACCATCAGAAGTTTTTTTAACTTCTCATATTGTTGGTCGGTAAGTTGTAATTTTTTATCGCGTAGAAAATCATCAAGAGCTTTGTTGATGAAGTCAGTGGCACTATCGGTTTTAAATTTTATATTCCCCATGGGTAAAATGATAAGCATATTGCCGTAAACTATCAATCATAAAAGAACGCCGGCGGTTGGAGGACCGCGCGGCGCTTAGTGGGGGGGAGAAATAAACTTAAACTAGGTGTTCCATAACGGTATATGAATTCTTATTAACCGTGTGTTGGACAGTTTTATTTTAATTAACTTGGTTGTGTTCATCATAATTCTTTCTTGTCCAAACGGAATCTAATGTTGTTACGCAAGGTATAAAGCCAAATAACTTATAAATCTTAGGCATATTATATGTCCTATGGTCTAAGCTTTTGATATAAGTTGCTCCTTTGCTATTCTTGTTTTCTAAAAAATTATTATCATTGGCTAGGTTATGTATGCCGCGCATACAATGTTCTTGGTGGAGTTCGGCGATGTTACGTAATGTATTATTGATGTCGCCGTTACAGCCATATGTTTCTAACATTCCTTGATAACTGATACGGTTTTGTTGCATAAAGTCGTCTAACCAAAACCATGCCCAAAAGGGGAGCGATACGATTCTATATTCTGATTTTAAACCTGTGATAACACGTGATGTGAGGTTATCATTTGTTGGTTCAGTTCTTTTCATGTTTCTCCTAATTCTCTTCCCAAGTCATGTTTAAGTAAAAATAGGTCTTAATCTCTTATGTTTTAATGATTCCATTTTTGTCCCTTAAAAAGCAAATTTCGTAAGTTTCAACCTCTTAAAATTACATAATATTTTAATTATGTGTTGTTTTTCATATGCTTAATTTTTAACTATTTGAAGCTATAATTTATTAGTCTAAATAGTTTTATGGTGAAAATTACGATAAAAAGTGACTTTTCATACCTGTCTGCGATAGAATGTTATTAGTAATTCGTTTTTTAAAAACACTCAGGAGTCTTTTTTGTCAATTTGGTGGTTCTTATGGTTTATTTTGTCGTCTATCCTATTGGGGACGACAATATGGTCGTTTACTATTCTATTTAAGCAAAAGAGAGCATGGGCGGCTTATGCGAAGAGCAAAGGGTTAGTTTTTACTAAAGGAACATTGTCAGGACCTTGTGCGATGGAAGGGTCTATTGATGGCTTTAATGTTTCCTTTTTTACAGCGATACAAGAACAAGAAGATTCTCGAAAAAATCGTCAACTGACCGTTATTCAACTTGTTTTAGGAAAACCATTTATTGATTTTCTTGCCGCAGGCACATCTGAAATGCTGCCATTTTTAAACTCAATGGAGATTGTTAGTCCCCACTCATTAGAAAATGATAAGTGGAACTCTAAAGCCAATCATATTTACTCGCGTAATAAAGAGGCGGTAAATTTATATTTAACCGATAACCGTATTGCTATTTTAAACAATATCTTAAAGCTGTCTAATTCTGATAATTTAATCTTACTCGATGATGAAAAAGGGGTGTTTCGTTTTGAAACCTCTAACCCTCTAACAGACGATGTGAAGATTGATAAGCTTGTTACCAAATTAATGGTAAGTATTAATAAACTTCTCCCTGATACAAAAGAAATCGCGAAGTTTAAAAAGAAATATACAGCAAAAGAAAACTCTTAAAGCTAAACTTTTAAATGTAAATATTTCCTTGAAGGTATAAGGTTGCATTACCTGTAATAAACACACGATCATCTTTTAACTCTAAAGATAAATCTCCACCACGTGGTGATACTTGTTGTGCTTTCAAACTATTCTTACCTAGTTTCTTTGCCCAGTAAGGAGTTAACGTGCAATGCGCCGAACCTGTGACAGGGTCTTCGGGAACGCCAACATTTGGCCCAAACCAACGAGAAACAAAGTCAATATCACCGTTACTTAGTGCTGTTACAATAATACCTCGGCACTCAGATATTTCAGATAGTTTCACCATATCTGGAGTCATATGCCTGATGGTTTCTTGGTTTTCGTAAATAGCAAGCCAATCTTGCCCTTTATACAACTCTATAGGCTGGCTTCCTAAAGCATCGCTAACACGTAAATCAATATCAGTTTTTTCATACGGCCAGATTGGGAAATTTAAAGTCAACTTTCCATTATTTTCCTTTACAATTAACTCTCCAGATAGACTGATATATCTAATGGAATCTTCTTTATAACTAAGTTTGTTATAAATCACCCAAGATGCTGCAAGTGTAGCATGACCACATAAATCAACCTCTGTTGTTGGAGTGAACCAACGTATATGAAAACTGTTTTCCGTTGGCACAAAAAACACTGTTTCAGATAAGTTGTTTTCTATTGCGATATTTTGCAAAACTTCGTCGGGCAACCATTCTTGCAATGGTACAACAGCCGCAGGATTGCCTTTAAACACTTCTGATGTAAAGGCATCAACTTGATAGATAGGTAGTTCCATTTTCTTTCTTTCCCTATTAACAAAGGCGGCACCTTTGTTACAAAGCACCGCCTTAAATATTAGTTTACGTGCTGAAGTTACTCGGCTGTTTCTTCTTTCACCGTATCGGCAACTCGCAACTTTACGATTTTATCCGGATTCTTTGGTGGTTCACCACGTGTGATGTTATCAACATGTTCCATACCTTCTACCACTTGTCCCCAAACGGTGTATTGGTTGTTTAGGAAGCTACAATCATCAAAGCAAATAAACCATTGTGAGTTTGCACTATTCGGTGAAGCAGAGCGCGCCGCGCCAATAGTACCGCGACCAAAGTTATAATCATTAAATTCAGCGTCCAAATCTGGTAGCTCAGAACCACCAGTTCCTGTTCCTGTTGGGTCACCCGTTTGTGCCATAAAGCCATCAATCACGCGGTGCCATACGATACCATCGTAGAAACCTTCACCCGCAAGTGTCTTAATACGCTCAACATGCTTAGGCGCGATGTCTGGCATAAGTTTAATTTTGACTTGTCCGTCTTTTAGATCAAGCAATAATGTATTTTCTGGAGCAAGGTCAGCGGCCTTAGCATCGGTTGTTGTTGTGGCGGTCATGATGAGTAAGCTCCCTAATAATAAAGTGATAGTTTTAAGCATTTTATAATCCTTAATAAATTTGTATGAGGGTCGAAATTGCCATAGGAATAGGGCTATTGCAAGGCTATTAGGCGGTGGAAAAAAGTTATTCAGCCGCTAGAAGCATAGCCTCGGCATTATGAGCATTTATGCGCTCACGAATCTCACAAATACAGGTGCCGCAGCATGGTTTTTCACCACCAGAGCAAGCTTTATACACCGCAGACGCGTTATTCTTCACCGTATCGTCTTTTAACGCACTATCAAGATCTTTGTCTGTAAAAGGGTTGCATACGCAAATATACATAGTCTTTTTGCCTTTAAACGGTAATGAGATTAATTCTCTTTATCATTTAATTATACTGCAATTAAGAATAATTCGCAACTAGAAACTTTAAGTGCCTTCAGAATCAGTAAGATAGCAGTTCTTATCAGAAGCGAGATATTGTAGGTCACTCAGTCGTTGTTCGGCCTGTTGCGCGGTGATCGCGGCAGATTGCTTGTTATGATTAAACAACGTTCTCCCAATACTAAAAACGGCACCAACATACGGAACGCCAGCTATTGAAGCCCCTTGTGCGGCAACAGTGGTTCCCGTATCCATGGCTCTACTTGCTTCTGACGTGGATGTTCTATTGGCAACTTGCGTTTCGAGCGTTTGTATCTCTGCGAGCATTTCACCACAGCTCATATGATTGACATTTGCTGTGCTGACGTTTCCCGCGCATGATGCGGTAAGAAGGCAGGCAATTAGTAAAGTTAATTGTTTAACCATTATTCTGCAGTAGAATTTTGGCCTTCAGAGTTGAGAGCGATGAAGTTTTGAAGCCCCATATTTTCAATCATTTGAATCTGTGTTTCCTGATGGTCAAGGTGCTCTTCTTCTTCGGCTAGAATAGTCTTTAATAACTCTGATGTGATGTAATCTCCTGCCGCTTCTGCTGCTTTAATACCTGCGCGATAGTCTATGATACCTTCTTGCTCTAGCTTCATATCACATTCGATCACTTCTTTTACATCTTGTCCGATATAGAGTTTTCCAAGCTCTTGCAAATTTGGTAAACCTTCAAGAAGCAAGATACGGTCAATAATTTTTTCAGCATGAACCATCTCTTCTATACTTTCTGCTTTTTCATGGGCGGCCAATTTTGTAACGCCCCAATCTTCGAGCATTTTAGCATGAAGAAAATATTGATTAATCGCTGTCAATTCACCTTTTAATGCAATGTTTAAATGTTTAATAACTTCTTTATCGCCTTTCATGGCTTAGCTCCTTTTGATAATGTTTTGTTTAGTATCGAGTGTTTTAATGTTTTAGTATTTGTTACGTATTTAAGGCTCTATGAATAATAGATTCAACATGTCGCGTATAGGCTTTATAATCGAAAATCGCTTTAATGTCACCCTCGCTTAGTTTTTCGGTAACATCTTTGTCGGTTGTCAGCGCATCAAATAATGTTGTTTTGGCCTTGCTTTCCCAAACCTTCATCGCATTACGTTGTACGATACGGTAAGCATCTTCGCGACTGATTCCTGCCTGTGTTAGGGCGAGAAGAACGCGTTGGGAGAAAACCAAACCTCCCATTTTCTCTAAATTTTCCATCATTGTTTCTGGATAAACAATTAAATTTTCAACCACGTTGGTCAGGCGATGTAATGCGAAATCTAGGGTAACAGTTGCATCAGGCCCGATGTTGCGTTCTACGGAAGAATGTGAGATGTCGCGTTCGTGCCAAAGAGCAACATTTTCTAAAGCTGGCGTTACGGTTGCGCGGATTAAACGTGCCAAGCCAGTGAGGTTCTCGCTGGAGATTGGGTTACGTTTATGCGGCATCGCAGATGAGCCTTTTTGATTTTTAGAAAAGAATTCTTCTGCTTCGCGAACCTCTGTTCTTTGCAGGTGGCGTACCTCAACCGCAAAGTTCTCGATAGAGCTGGCAATAACGCCGAGCGTACAAAAGAAAGTTGCGTGACGGTCACGGGGAATAACCTGCGTTGCGACAGTTTCAGGGCGCAAGCCTAACTTCGCGGCCACATATTCTTCCACCTGTGGATTGATTGTTGCGTATGTACCAACCGCGCCAGAGATTGTGCATACGGCGATTTCTTCCCGCGCGGCAAGCAAGCGTGTCTTCGCCCGTTTGAAAGCCGCATAATGCCCAGCTAATTTTAGGCCAAAGCTTGTCGGCTCCCCATGAATACCGTGCGAGCGTCCGATACATAAAGTCTCTTTATGTTCCTCAACACGTTTTTTGAGCGCCGCCAAAAGCTTGTCTAAATCAGCCAGTAAAATATCAGCGGCTTGGGTCAACTGATACGCAAAACAAGTATCAACCACATCAGAGCTGGTCATTCCTTGGTGCACATAACGTGAGGCATCGGGATCATCAATATGCTCGGCAACGGATGTTAAAAAAGCAATCACGTCATGCTTGACCTCGGCCTCAATCTCATCAATGCGGGCAACATCAAAGCCACCTTTTTCGCGCAAGGCTTTTGGGCATGCCTCAGGTATCACACCCAGTTCAGCCATTTTCTCACAAGCGAGTGTTTCAATCTCAAGCCAGATTTTAAAACGGTTTTCAGGCTCAAAAATTGCGGCCATTTCGGGTCTGGTATATCTTGGGATCATTGTCTGGTGCGTCCTTTTCTGTCTTCAGGGTGTTACTGCGTTCCTTAGCTATTCCTTAGGTAGAGGCTCTACCGAGTGTCACTTGTACTTATTGAAGAAATAAAATCAAGCACTCGAAAACAGGATTAACAGTATCTATTTATAATTTCCTGAATGTTTTAGCACCGCTTCACCCAATATGCCACCCTCATATACCTGATTTACCACATCAATCCATAGCTTTTGACAGCGTTTAGGCTAAAAACCCTGTCTGTAACATGCTGATTTAACTGCTAAATTAGAGTTACTCAGTTTGTTCACCGGAAATTGGGGGGAGGGGGGTATCGAACCGCCCTCATTTGCTTTTTTTGGCGTTCTTTCTTTGGCGTTTCTGGATTGCTTCGTCACTTGGCTTCTCGCAATGACGATTAAAATGACGCTTAAGGAGTGACGCTTAAGGGGTGACGTTTAAGGAATGATACCAAAGAATGACTGGTGTCATCGTCCATCTGCTTAACGATGTCTCCCGCCAAGCCGTGCCGCCTTTTGTTTGATGCGGACAGTGGAATGAGTGTAGCATGATTAGGCATAAATTTCTATTAAAGTTTTTTTACCACAGAGATATAAAGGCACAGAGGAGCTGTCATTGCGAGCGTAGCGTGGCAATCTAGTTGTTGCTTTATGGATTCTTTAAATATAATATTTTATTGTAATTAGGACTTAACCGAGGGGATAAATAATGACTTTTTTAACGCAAAGTGAAGGTCTTACTCTGTTGGCTATATTTGGCGTGGTGATGATTGCGCTTGTTTGGTTTAGGACAAATAAGGAGCAATATACAGAAGGATTCTTAGTTGCAGATAGACAAGTGCCAATGTGGCAAGGAGCATTTAGTATTGCTATTAGTTGGGTATGGGCCCCTGCTTTGTTTGTCTGTTCTATGCAAGCATATAATTTTGGTTTGGCAGGGCTTTTCTGGTTTACTTTACCTAATGTTGTTTGTTTTTTTGTGTTTGTTCCCGTCGCTATTAAACTTCGTAAAACAATGCCTCATGGTTATACTTTACCGCAATTTATATATGAACGATTTGGTGGTAATAAAGGTACCCATTTGATTTTTTTACTGGCTATTTCATTCCAAATGATCGTTGCATTAATTGCCAACGCTTATGCTGGTGGCACAATGCTTAATGCTATTAGTGGTATTGAAACAAAGACTGCTATTACGGCTATGATGGTTATTGCTCTTGTATACTCTCTTATGAGTGGACTTAAGGCATCTGTTTTTACTGATGTATTGCAGATGTTTATAGTGATAGGGCTTGCCTTTATTATCGTTCCTTGGGCCATTAGTGTTGCAGGTGAACAAAACCTCATTTCAAACGGATTAAGCGGAATAACAGGGGAGCATAGAAATATACTTCACCCTGGTGTTGCGTTTGCGATGGGTATTCCTATGACTATTACTCTTATTACAGGACCGTTGGCAGATCAGATGTTTATACAACGCGCATTTGCTGTAAAGGAAAAAGATATTACTAAGACGTTTGTTTTTGGAGGACTTTTGTTTGGTTTAGTACCAATCACGCTTGGAGTTTTGGGTTTTATGGGAGTTAGTCTTGCTAACGAAGGGTCTATTATTGTTGATAATCCTGAAATGGTAGGCCCTATGGTTATTGGAGAACTATTACCGAAGGCAGGCTTATATGTATTCGTATTTATGGCATTTGCAGGCCTATGTTCAACTCTTGATTCTGCTTTATGTGCGCTTAGCTCCCTTGGTGGGGTTGATGTTTATAAGCGTTATATTTCTCCTGATGCTAAAGATACACGTATTTTAAAGGCGTCACGTATTACTATGTTAGTAATGGCTGTTATTGGTCTTAGCATTTCTTTATTAGAACCAAGTATGATACTAACGTTTTTAGTTGGTGGAGCTATAACATCAGCTTTATTCTTCCCAATTATATTTGCTTTGTTTTGGAAAAGGTTAACAGCGTTAGCGGTTTTTTGGTCTATAGGGCTTTCACTTGCGATTAGTATTCCGTGGATATCTTATGCAACGAATACTGGTAATGAGATGCAAATTGTTATGGCTTCTATCGCTGGGATAACAATTCCATTAATTATATGTGGGGTATTTGGTCTTTTGAATAAGAAGGTGTGATTAAATCAATCCTAAACTCTTAAAACTCTGTGTGCCGTTTCTTGATATGACCAAATGGTCGTGAATGACGATATCAAAGGGTTTGGCGGCGGCAATAATTTGTTTGGTGAGGGTTATATCTGCCTGTGATGGTGTGGCGTCGCCGCTGGGGTGGTTATGGGCGAGGATAAGCGCGGTGGCACCGACTTCTAGGCTACGTTTCATAATTTCACGCGGATAGGCGGGGGTGTGGTCAACGGTGCCTGTCTGTTGGATTTCATCGGCGATGACTTCGTTCTTTTTATTCAAAAAGATAATGCGGAAATGTTCGCGGGTTTCATTGGCCATGGCGGCCTCAACATATTCAATCAAGCGTTGCCAACTATTTAAAATAGGGCGACCCATTATATTTTGTTTCAGCAGGCGTAACCCTGCGGCGCGGATAGCGCGGATGGCGATGGCGGAATTATGGCTGATACCGTTGATGGATTGTAGATCGTTCAAAGACGCGTTAAGCACGCCATTTATATTTTTAAACCGATCAATCATTTGCTTGGCAATGGGTTTTACATCTTTGCGGGGAATGGCCATGAACAAGAGTAGCTCAAGCAATTCATAATCAGGTAGCGCGTCGGGAGCATCCAAAAACCTCTGACGGAGGCGGTCACGATGACCCGTATGGTGGGGTTTTGGCGTTGTCGTTTTAGCAACATCCTCTGTCACCCCCGCGGAGGCGGGGGTTTGTCTGTCTATATTACGCGCAGATTTTTTCATATAAATCGTCCCAGTTCGGGTTCATTTCTTCTATAATTCGCATTTTCCATGGACGGTTCCATTTCTTTAAACGTTTTTCGCGTTTTATTGCATTTTCTGGGTCATCAAAAATTTCATAATAAACTAATCTCTTTATAGAGTATTTCTTTGTAAATCCGTCAGCAACTTCGTTTTTATGTTCCCATGTGCGCTTTTGTAAGTTGGATGTCATGCCGACATAAAATGTACTGTTGCGTTCTTTTGCTAGAATGTAAACGTAAAATCTTTTGTTTTCTCTGGTCATGTTGCCAGGTGCCCGCCTGCGCGGGCATGACGAAATGAAGCGCGGGCATGACGAAATGAAGAGCAGGTATGACGAGGTGAGTTATTGGTATAGCGATAAAGATTAGGCATAGGGTGGTTTTGTATGCCCCTTGGGTGACAGGGTGAAAATTTCAAAGCCAGTTTCGGTCACGGCGAGGGAATGCTCATACTGCGCCGAGAGCGAGCGGTCACGCGTGACGGCTGTCCAGCCATCTTGAAGGATTTTTGTATGGTATTTTCCTGTGTTAATCATTGGCTCAATCGTGAAGAACATGCCAGGTTCCAACACTTCACCTTCACCCGGTTGACCAAAATGAACAACGGAAGGTGGGGCGTGGAAGATACGGCCTAAACCGTGGCCACAAAAATCACGAACAACGGAAAAACGGTTAGCGTGGGCGATCTCTTGGATGGCATATCCGATATCGCCTAAGGTTGCGCCTGGTTTGACGGCTTCGATTCCTGCCATTGTGCAATCATAGGTGACATCACAAAGTTTGCGCGCTTTGACGGATATTTTATTGCCGACAAAAAACATGCGCGATGTATCACCATGCCAGCCATCTAAAATAACCGTGACATCAATATTAAGGATGTCGCCTTCGCGCAACGTTTTTTCTTCTGGGATACCGTGGCATACAACATGGTTGATGGAGGTGCAAATAGATTTAGGAAAACCTTTATAATTAAGCGGTGCGGGGATGGCGCCATGCTTGGTTATATAGAGATGGCAGAGGCGGTCTAGCTCTTCGGTTGTGACGCCGGGCTGCACATGATCGGTAATCATATCCAATGTTTGAGCGGCGAGCTTGCCTGCGGCGCGCATGCCTTCAAAATCGGCCTCGTTATGAATCTCGATTCCGCTATGGTTATATTTCGGTTCTCTTTTTGGGGCTTGTCCTTGTGTCATCATGACGTACAGTTTATATATATAGGCAACAATTTAAAGGATAAAATATGACGCAAGACGGTAATACAGATATTTATACGGCGGCATTAATCACTATTGGTGATGAAATCCTGTCTGGCCGTACGAAAGATGCCAATACCCCCTATATTGCAGAAAAGCTGAATGATAGCGGGGTGCGTCTTATGGAGGTGCGGGTTATCCCCGATGATGGGCAAACTATTATTGATACCGTGAATGAAATGCGTAACGCGCATGATTATGTGTTTACCACGGGCGGTATTGGCCCAACCCATGATGATATTACGGCGGAGAATGTGGCAAAAGCATTTGGCGTTGAGTTAGAGCTTAACCAAGAGGCGTATAATGAGCTGTTGGCCTATTATAAAGATGAAAGCGAAATCACCGAAAGTCGTAAGAAGATGGCGATGATTCCCAAGGGTGCGACACTGATTGATAACCCTGTAAGCGGTGCGGCGGGGATTAATATCGGTAACGTTTATGTGATGGCGGGTGTACCGCGGATTATGCAGGCGATGTTTGATAGTATCTTGCCAACCTTGCAAGGGGGCGACCCTGTGATATCACGATCTGTCACCGTTGCCTTGGCCGAAAGTGTGGTGGCCGATGGGCTTACAATTATTCAAAATAAATACCCGATGCTGTCCCTTGGGTCATACCCGAAATACCAAGATGGAAAGTTTGGAACGAATTTGGTTCTACGCGGCACGGATGAGACTGTTCTGGCCACGGTAACGCAAGAAGTTGCAGATTTTGTTATATCTTTAGGCGACGTAAATCCGATTATTGAGTGAATGATAAAGGAGAAAATTCGATGTTTTATATTGCTGCTGGTTTATACGTATTCTTAATTATATCAATTAGCTACTTTTTCTCTAAAAAGGAAACTACAGAAGATTTCATAATTGGTGCCAGAGGGGTGAGTGCTGTTCCCTTGGCAATTAGTTTAAGTACAAGCTGGTTGGGTGGTGGAGCATTAGCTCTCATACTTTATTTTGTTTTTAATGATTTACCAGCCTACTTATTTTTGGCCTTGGGAGCCGTCACTAACCTTCTTGTTTTCTCCTATTTTGTAAAAAAACCTTATGAATTAGCAAGGAAAAATAATTGGGTTACCATGACTGAGATGGTGCATGGTATATTTGGTAAAAAATCAGGATATTTTGTTCTTATTTTTGTCTTTATTCTTTTTTTGGTTTGGTTACTTTTTGAAATTGTAGGGAGTGGCCTTGTTTTATCAAATGTGACAGCATTAACTTATAATCAATCGGTCTTTTTAATTTCTATTGTGATTGGCCTTTATTTACTTTTTGGCGGTTTTAAGTCTTTAATTAGAACGGACCTGATTCAATCTGGATTGTTAATTTTTGTGTTCATTTCATGTTTATATTTAACCAAAGATGCTCCCGATATTGATTATAAATCCTATGTGGTGGATAAACCGGGCTTATCTTGGAAAGGGTTTATAGCGGGATTTTTTGGCTTCTTTGCGTTGCAATTTAGTGAGAGTACTGTGTGGCAACGTGTTTTAGCGGCTAAATCTGCGGAGCATGCTCAGAAAGCATTGGTGTATACAAGTGCTTTCTACATTGTAACTTATGGTCTCATTATATATTTAATTATATTGGGAGGATCGTTATTTCAAGATACTCAGGATGAAAAATTATTTTCTTTTATTGCCTATGAGACGTTACCGAGCTGGTTGGGATCTTTGTTTCTTGTTTCTATTTTATGTATCATAATGTCAACTGTTGATACTATATTATTTATTGCGGCGCAGTGTTTATCAACGGATCTAGGACATTTATTAGGTAAAAAAATAGATAAACCACGAATGTTAATGCGCTTATCTATATTTATTTTAATGGGTGCTGTGTTAGGTTTATCTTTGTTGACAAGAGATGTGACCGCAGTTTTTTGGTTTTTGATTGCGTTGTGGGTGGCGCTTTCACCACTGGTTTATATGCTACTTCCTGTTAGAAAACCTACAGATAATAGTATATTCTGTTCTATGATAGTTATTACCTTAGGAGTATTATTGTTATATGTTTTGGAGCTATACCAAGATTACTACGTTGCTTATTTCTTTTTTATGGGTCTGGCGTTGCCGCCACTTCTTGATAAGTTTGTGTTTAGTAAATCCCGTTATTGAGTAATAGGGTTTTAACATAAAAGTTTATGATTTTATTAAAATTTTTAATCTATAATAAAATTATGTTAGGATTAACCGTGAAATTTACAATGACATTAAATCTTAAAAAATATTTTAGTTTAGGCCTGTGTAGCTTTGCCCTTATATGCGCATCAGTGACGGTAACGCACGCACAAGTAGTTGAGAACGTTAAAAACATTGAAATTCCATCAATCTATGATTCTGTGCAATATTTAATCGAAAATTCGGAACTAGACTCAGATCAAAGCCCATCAATTCAAAGTCCATCAATTGAAAATTCGGCTCAAAATCCAATCAAAAATGATGATGATATTTTTGAACTGGTGGAATCGTTTAGCTCTTTTTCAGAGGAGGATGGTTTTTCTACCACTCCTGCTGTGCAGCAACCAAGATTAAAGTTTTTGAATGATCGCGATGAAAAATGGAGCGCCGGTTTAGGTGTTGCGATGTTACCACCGTCAATCAATAGAAATTCAGGTGATGACAATTTTGATATTGGCAACACAGCCCCATTCGTCAGCTTACGCCTTAGACTGGGTGAATAAGTGAAGCCTTAAATTTCAAACTTTAATTTTCTTCTTAAAAGACAACCTGTGAGCGCATGATGTAAATTGTTGGGTCATCATCTGGTATTGGTGCGTTATTGTCTGTATCAACAAAAATAACATTCCCTAAAAAGCGGATATTATTATTGAGATACCAGTTGGCACCAAGGGTCACAGTATCAAGCTCCCCGCCTGTTAATCCGCTATCATTTAAATCAAGCGTTGAGTAACGTGCCGCGAGTTCAAGCGCGCCCCAATCCCCTTTTGATGGGTCAAGAGGGTTGTCAGGTTTGATACGGCCGAAGGCACCTTTGGATGATTTATAAGGGCGGGTTTCACCTGTTACTGTGTAAGCGGCTTGCGCGTAATATCCGTCAAAGCTTGGGTCTTGACCACCGCGATTATTAACATCAGCGCGGACATATTCCCCCTGAAGGGAGAGGGGGCCGAGAACGGCAGCGGCCTCAAGACCATAAACTTGTGCATTGTCAGCATCATTTAAAACGATGGAGACAGAGTCGTTGCCTTGTATACGATTTTCTGCCGTGGCATCAAAATCAAAACGGTCATTTTCTTGGTCGGGTTCGCGATAAGCGGCAGACGCCCCAAGGTGAAGGACTTTATTATTATTTTTGATAGGCGCGGCGGTCACGCGCCCTGCAATTGACCATTCTTCATCATCGTTGCTTTCGGTATTTGCACCTGCGCCAAATATACCTGCGGCACCCGTCCAATTTTCACCGCGTGTATTAAAGCCAAGTCCAATTTTACGAGAGCTGGTGAAGGAATCAACAGCGGAAGAACGTTCAATAAAAGTCAGGTCATTAGAGCTCATTGTTTCTTCTAAACTATAGGCTGGTTTGAAATGCCCAACGGTAATGTCAGTATTTTTAATCCCTGAGTAATTAATATAAGCATCATTAAGGCTGGTAGAACTGCCAGCAAAATCGACCTCAAGTTTATACTCTAAATCTTTATCA
Organism: uncultured Alphaproteobacteria bacterium; assembly: GCA_937931645.1. Lineage (GTDB taxonomy): Bacteria > Pseudomonadota > Alphaproteobacteria > Micavibrionales > Micavibrionaceae. The sequence goes on along the minus strand of CALHAR010000006.1, from coordinate 10,995 downwards.
AAGCTTCCTTTTGCGCCAAGGCGGGCGCGGCGAACTTCTGTACTGTTCGGGTTATCGACTCTATCATCATCAATAGCGCCAGCATCAATATGGATACGCCCTGTGGGTTGCCATGAGAAATTACCCTTGGTTATTTTGGGCGTTGCCCCTTTCATTGATACGGTAACGTCATTATCCAGTTTAATATTGCCCGCCGCTGGAGAGATGTTAGCGACAGCATTATCGGTTTTTGTTTCAAGCGCTTGGATTTTGGTTTCAACCTGTTGTTTAAGGGCAGATTGTTCTTGCTGTATCGTTAGTTTTTCTGCGGCACGTTCGGCTTTTAAAGATTCAATTTCTTGCATCATAAGCCGCATTTGCGTTTCCATGGCGGCGATACGATCATCTTTCGCATCAGCAAAGGCGGGCGCAGTCTGGGTTAATAATAAAGCGGTTGAGAGTAATAAAACTTTAGGTAACATATTTTTAGTCCTCTATTTAATTGTTCTTTATTCTTAATCGTTCCTTATTCAGCAGGGAGAAGTAAGTAATGAACGGTTAAGACCAGCGCAACAGAGACCATTAGACCGAGCATCATTTTTCCAAAGTCTTTACCAATAATTGGGAAAACATATTTGAAGTTGTAATTTGCACGGTGTGCTGTTGCAATGGCGAGTTCACGCCCCGTTAGTAAGCCAACAAAAACCCATGTTGTGGACATTGGGATACTATTTAGCTCTTTAAAGTACCAAAGGATCATGGCGTAAATTAAATCAATAATAGTTGCAGAGCGCATAAAGCGTGACCCTGTTTTTTCCAGCATGATTTTTTGGATTTTACCACCATGGGTATAGAAAATAACGCCAAGCCACGCGACCAATACAGCGATGGCGCCAATAAGCAGATCAAGCGGTAATTGACGGGGTAGGAAAACGGCGATATTGGCCATGTCATGGGACAACCATGAAAACCATAAGAAACCCGTAGAGAGCCATTGTGCGGTACGCCAATATTTACGACTTCCTTTTTTAACCGTATTGAACTTTTCATTCACAAAGCGTGATAAGACCATCCAAAGAACGTAAGCAACAACAGCCGCAAGACCATAACCAACGATAGATTTCACCAGCATTTTTTCCAATACAAATGTAGAGGCAAAAACAGATAAGACAAGGAAGGTGGTGGAAACGGGAATACCAAACCGGGTTAGTAAAACCAAAACAGCCGGTGCAGCGGCATGGTACCATTGGATTTCAACGGGGGGGATTTTAGCCAAGCGTCCATAAGAGATGTCTCCATCATTAATATGCCACCCATAAGCCAGAGTGAAGATTAACACGGCACTGGCGGCAAGCCATAACCAGTACCATTTAAATACACGCAAATTAGATGCCATAAAGGTTCCTAATGTTTGCACTGAATCATTACCGATGACGGAGTAGGAGGCCAATAGAAAGCCTATAATTGCGTAAATTGTATGAATATCCATTTTTGATCATTCCCCCTGAATATATATGTAAGATTAGTTTTCAGTAGCAGAGGGATAAAATAAAAACCAGTCTTGTAATTTATTTATTTGGCATTACAACTAGGGGGTTATTGAAAGAGATAGGCGGGGGCAGAATATGTTTAAATCTACTTATGGTTTCATAATAGTACTATCTTTATTGTTCTTTTTTAGCCCTAGCGTTCTGGCGCAAGAAGCAAACAACAAATTTATCAAATCTGTTACGGTTGAAGGGGGTCCGATTTGGACCAAGCATTTTCAATCTGAAGATGAAAATTTTCGTGAGAATCACGGACTGGCTGTTGTAAAAGTTGAAACGCAAAATTATGGCCGTTGGGGTGTTTATTATTTAAGCCCAAATAGTGTAAGTGATCCATCGGTTGGGGTGGGGTGGGTAACACCATCATGGATATTGCCTTTAGGCCCAACAGAATTAGAGCTGTCTGGAGCGTTGGGGTTGGTTACGGGGTATCAAGATTTTCCTGTTCCTTTAATTGCAGGGCAGGCACGCCTGAAAATTTATGAGAGTCGTGATGGCCGTTGGAATACAGGAATTTCTATCGCCGCTTTACCGTATATTGCGGAAAATGATAGAACGGGTGATGATGATTTTGGTATTGTCGGCACCAGCCCATTTTTAAGCGTGCGGTACCAGTTTTAAGCGTGATAATATAGTGTAATAATATGATGATAGCCTTATGAATAAGTTTTTTACTCAAGAAACGAAGATAATACCCGAGGTGTTGAATGTCATTGCGCATTTACCAACACGGAGTTTAAATTCTGTCATTGATGATGGCTTTTGGCAGGGTTTAGATGATGAAAATTTTATGCGTATTGCGGTTTTATTAGCGCAAAAAAGCTATGATGAAGGTGGTTGCCCGATTGGGGCGGTTATCATTAATAACCAAAGCCGTATGATTGTTGGTAAGGGGCATAACACCTTAGTGCAAGAAAATCATCCTTATAACCACGGTGAAACTTCGGCTATTCGTGATGCAGGGCGATTAGATTTTAGCCAAACAACCATATTTACAACATTAAGTCCGTGTGATGTTTGTGCCACACTTATTTACATGCGAAGATTTGCCCGCGTTGTTGTAGGGGACGTTACAAATGCATCGGGTAATGAAGCGATGTTAAAAGGGAAAAATATACAGGTTGATATCATAGAAGATAAACAGGGTATTGAGCTTTATAAGAAGTACGCTTTGGAAAAACCTGAGCTGAATATTGAAGACTGGAAAGGGAAGGCCGCGTTATAATGTCGAATAAAAATGTTTATGTTTTAAATCATCCTTTAAAAGGGGAATATCTTAAAAATTTGAGAGATAAAAATACATTTTCAGAAGTATTTAGACGGCAAACAAGGCGCTTGGGCCTTATGCTTGCCTTAGAAGCAACACGTGATTTAGAAACGCAAAGTGAGTCTTTCGAAACCCCTATTTGTGAAACACAAGAAGAGGTTGTTTCGGGGCGTATTGGTGTTGTTCCTATATTAAGGGCGGGGATAGGGTTGGTTGACCCATTCTTAGAGTTTTTACCGCAAGCGGAAGTGCATTTTTTAGGGATGTACCGCAATGAGGAAACACATCAACCAGAGCATTATTATAATAAACTGCCCAAAGATAACCCTGTGGAGGTGGCGTATGTTATTGACCCGATGTTGGCAACGGGGGGATCTGCGGTGGCGACGATAGATATTTTAAAAGAGTGGGGCGTGAAACAAATAAAGTTTGTTGGTCTTATTGGCGCACCTGAAGGTGTGAAAGCCGTGCATGATAAATACCCTGATATTGATGTTCACTTGGCAGCGCTGGATGAAAAGTTGAACGAGAAAGCCTATATTACACCAGGTTTGGGTGATGCGGGAGATCGTATTTTTAATACGTGAGTTGATCGTTTTGACTTCAGTGTTTGAAAGATGTCTGGCTTAAAATCTATTGTTTTTATTACCGTACTTGACGATGCGATATAGACTTATAGGTGCTATCGCGGCATACTGACAGCATGAAAATTGCAATTATTGGTGCAGGCATTTCTGGTCTAGGCGCAGCCTATCTCTTAAATCCTTCTTATGATGTTACAGTCTATGAAAAAAATTCTTATTTAGGCGGCCATAGCCGTACAATAGAAGTGCCTACAGGCGATTCAAAAACACCTGTAGATACAGGTTTTATTGTTTTCAATAATTGGAACTATCCAAATTTAATGGAGCTCTTTAAAGAGTTAGATGTGCCTTATCAAAAAAGTGATATGTCTTTTGGTGTGAGCATTAATAATGCGTGGCTAGAATATGGCTCTGGCGGTATGTTCGCCCAAAAACGTAATTTAGTTCGCCCAGCCTATTACGGCATGTTAGCGGATATTTTACGTTTTAATAAACAAGCTTTAAAATATATTGAGCGCGATAGTGATATATCACTACAAGACTGTTTAGACCAACTGAATATGGGGGAATGGTTTCGTCGCTATTATTTGTTGGCGATGGGCGCGGCTATCTGGAGTTGTCCTGTTGATACAATTATGCAATTTCCTGCACGTACTTTTTTACAGTTTTTTAAAAATCATGGTCTTCTTAATATTAAAAACCGCCCGCAATGGTACACCGTAACTGGGGGTAGTCGTGAGTATGTGACGCGGCTTATAGAAAGCGTACAAGGCAACGTAAAGCTGAATTGTAGTGCACAAAAGATCACTCATCAGGGTGATAATATTAACGTTCAGGATATCAAAGGGAATACAGAAGTTTTTGATCAAGTTATTTTTGCGTGTCATGCGGATGAAGCGTTAAAAATAATTGATTCTCCAACTCGCGATCAATTCTCTATTTTAGGGGATTTTGATTATCAGGATAATCATATTGTAACGCATAGCGATATCAGTTTTATGCCGAAGCAAAAGAAATGTTGGGCGAGTTGGGTTTACTTGTCTGAAGGCAAAGAAGATAAAAAATCAACGGTATCTTTGAGCTATTGGATGAATAATTTGCAGGGTTTGAATCCGGCCCATCCGTTACTTGTGACGCTGAACCCAGGGCGTCGCCCACAAGAAAATTTGATTTTAGACGAACATATTTTCTCTCACCCTGTTTTTGATCTTAAGGCGATAAAGGCACAGGATAGAATTAAAGATATTCAAGGCAAGAATGGTTTATGGTTTTGTGGTGCCTATCAACGCTATGGTTTTCATGAAGATGGGTTGTTGAGTGCGGTTAATGTTGCTAAAGCTATGGGGGTGAAAATTCCATGGGAGTAGAGCCACAAATATTCTTCGGTAAAGTAGCGCATGGGCGTTTATTCCCTAAACGTAATAGTTTTAGTTATAATATTTACTATTTATCGCTTCCTCTTTCTAACATAAAAAAAATACCTATTGCGTATAATAAATTTTCTCCTTTAAGTTTTTATGACCGCGACCATGGTGCGTGTGACGGCAGTGATTTAGAGAAATGGGCACGAAGCATTCTTTCAAAGTATGAGATAAAAGAGGCCGATGGCGAAATAAAACTTATTTGTATGCCGCGTGTGTTTGGGTACACATTTAACCCGGTTAGTTTTTGGCTCTGTCATGATAGAGAGGGAAATCTACGAGCGGTTATTTGTGAGGTTCACAATACATTTGGTGAGCGTCATACGTATCTGTGCGTGCATGATGATCAACGTCCTATCTCTCATGATGATGTTCTTACCGGTGATAAGATTTTTCATGTTTCCCCCTTCTTAGAACGTGAGGGTTATTACGCTTATCGATTTGATGTACGAGATAATAAATTTTCTGTTTGGATTGATTTTTACGATGCAGAAGGAAAAAAGCAGCTGGTTACATCATTGATTGGGAAATTTGAGGGTATGAATAAAGCAACCTTGAGGAAGGCGTTTTGGAGGTATCCTTTGATTACATTTAAGGCTATTGCGCTTATCCATTGGCAGGCTTTAAGACTGGTGATGAAAGGTATAAAATATCTTTTAAAACCTGCTCAAAATAAGCAACGTGTAAGCGTTACGAACAATCTTACAAAAAGATAAATTATTATATAAGATGGTAAATTAATAACTCTAACTAAAGTAAAACTATGATTAAACAACTTGCATCAGATCAACTCTTTCGTCGCCTAAACACGCTGGACACAGGACGGCTTAAACTCACAACACCAGATGGGAAAGTACGTGTGTTTGAAGGCCAAAATCCAGGGGAGGTGGCAGATATAGAGATTCATGATTGGCGCGTTGTTAATAATATCATTCGTAAAGGGGATAGAGGATTTGCCGAAGATTATCGCGCGGGATATTGGAAAACCAGTGATTTAACAGCGTTGACTACTTTAGGTCTTGTTAATCGAAATGCTTTAGACAGTGTAATAAAGGGTAGTAATTTTTCACGAACGCTCTCTATGCTATCATATCTTTTGCGTCTTAACTCCCTGAAGGGGAGTAAGAAAAATATTCATGCGCATTATGATCTTGGGAATGATTTTTATAAATTATGGCTAGACCCTTCTATGACATATTCTGCGGGCATTTTTAATGACCAGAATGAGACTCTAGAGAAAGCGCAATATAATAAATATGACCGTATTTTGAACTGCTTAGGTAAAAGTTCAGGCAGTTTGTTGGAGGTGGGTTGTGGTTGGGGTGGGTTTGCTGATCGTGCCCAAAGTAATGGTGACTTTGACATTAAAGGTGTTACCCTTTCTAAAGAACAGCATGATTATGCCTGTCATAGATTGGGGGATAGTGCTCATATTGCCCTTGAGGATTATAGGCATCAAAGTAATAAATTTGATAATATTGTTTCAATAGAAATGTTTGAAGCGGTTGGTGAGCGTTATTGGCCAACTTATTTCAATAAAATTCGAAATCTTTTAAATAAAAATGGTAAAGCCGTTATTCAAACTATAACTATTAATAATAATGATTTCCTTCGTTATCGCCGTGGTGGTGATTTTATTAGAAGTTATATTTTTCCGGGTGGTATGCTTCCCAGTCCGTCACGGTTCAAATCTGAAGTTAATAAAGCAGGTTTAAAGTCCAATAATGAATTTTATTTTGGTCAAGACTATGCCAGAACGTTAAAAGCATGGCTTGAGAATTTTGATAAAAAATATGATGAAGTGAAGGCGTTGGGCTTTGACGATGGTTTTATACGATTATGGCGTTTTTACTTAGCGGGATGTATAGCGGGTTTTAAGACAGGGCGTACGAATGTGATGCAGGTGGAGCTATCTCATGCTTAAAATTAAAAGTATATTTTGTATGATTGGTGTTTTTACGCTGTTATTGACTAGCCCGTCTTATGCTCTGGATAATATAGGCTTATTTGTACCTAATGAACAAAAAGTAGGGCAAGGGCGCTTCACTTATCTGTTCTGGGATGTTTATGACGCTACGCTTTATGCCCCTCAAGGGGTATGGGATAATAATAAACCTTTTGCTCTCACGTTGTCTTATTTACAACCGCTTAAAGGTGAAAAAATTGCAGATCGTTCTATAAAAGAAATAAGAGATCTGGGATTTACAGATGAAGCTAAGCTTTCCACATGGCGTATTCAAATGCGACAAATTTTCCCCGATGTTAACAAAGGTATAACGTTAACAGGTATATATACGGACGCGGGTGATACTATTTTTTATAAAAATAATGTCGAAATTGGACGTGTTAAAGACCCAGAATTTAGCAAAGCTTTTTTTGGTATATGGCTTAATGAAAAAACGAGCGCGCCAGATTTACGCCAAAAATTATTAGGCGCCATATGAGTGTGTCTCCTTCACGTCTTTCACTCTTTCAATATAGTCTTCTTGCTTTACCGCTCGCTTTTGCAAGTCTGCCCCTTTATATCCATGCGCCAGATTTTTATACGCGCGACTTAGGAATGAATCTTGGTCTTGTTGGGGTAATTCTATTGGCTATTAGGCTGTTTGACGCGATCCAAGATCCTGTTATTGGCTATATTTCTGATAAGCAGGCAAAACGGCGCTTTTCTATTATTGCGAGTGGCGCAGGCATGCTGGTAAGTGGTATGGCTGCTGTGTTTTATGGGCCACAATTTTCTATATCCACGCCCCTTTGGTTTGCGCTCTCTATGGTTTTAGCGACAACAGGATTTAGTATTGTGACAATCAACTTGAATATGATTGGTGGGTTTTGGCGTGATGAACCAGAGCAACGAACCCGAATTTCTGGTTGGCGTGAGGCCTTTGCCTTAGTCGGTTTGCTTATTGCTTCTGTTCTTCCTGCTACCCTGCAAAGTTTTATGAGTGTTGAGGAAAGCTTTCATATTGTTTTTTGGGTGTTTTTTATTGTCATGATTATTGGTTTTATTCTGTTTGCACGCTTTATAAATAAGATACCATCAACGCATAAAATTAAAAAAAGTAAAACGCAGAAAGGTTTATCTTTCTTACCTATTTTTTTAGGGCCTAACCGTAATTTTTTTATTGTTTGTTTTCTTACTCATTTAGCGGCGGCTATACCTGCCGTCATGGTTTTGTTTTTTATTAGAGATTACCTGAACGCCGAAAAATTTGCGGGTTTATTCCTTTTTCTTTACTTTATTTCTGGTGCTTTGCTAATGATCGTTTGGGTTAAAATCTCTCATAAAATCGGAAAAGAGCGTGCGTGGCTTATGTCTATGCTGCTTGCTGTTGTAACATTTATAGGTGCTTTTTTTCTTCAACCAGGGGATATCATTGCCTATGGTGTGATATGCGCTCTATCTGGTATGGCTTTAGGTGCTGATTTAGCATTGCCGCCCTCTATCCTTGCAGATCGGGTGACACAGCAGAAAAGTGAAACGGAAGCCACTCAACATTATGCGCTTATCGCCTTTATTCCTAAAGTAGCCATTGCTGTGTCTAGTGGCGTATCTTTCCTTATTTTAGATCATTTAGGGTTTATGGTTGGAAAGCAAAATTCACCTGAAGTGATGAGGGGGGTTCTTATACTTTACGCTCTTGTACCGTGCTTGATTAAACTTATCGCGGCTTATACTCTATGGTATACACAAAAAAGTGAAGGGGATATTGATGCGTCAAATAAATAATAAACTGAAAGGATTTGTTCTCATGGGACTACTTACATTTCTTAGTGCTTGCATAGGCGGGCCATCATTAGATCATTATAAAGGATCTGAGCCACCGTTAAATTTACAAGAATATTTTACAGGCCCTATTAAAGCTTGGGGTGTTATACAAGACCGAAAGGGGCATGTGACACGGCGCTTTGATGTAACAATGAACGGTACATGGGAGGGTGATACAGGGACGCTTGTTGAAGAGTTCAAATATTATGATGGTGAAACGCAAGAGCGTATTTGGACCATTAAACGTATTGCCCAGAATCAATATGAGGGTACAGCAGGTGATATACTTGATACAGCACAAGGGCATGTTGAAGGAACAGCCATGCAGTGGGCGTATCAGATGGATTTACCTGTTGGTGATAAAACGTATAAAATTACCTTCGATGATTGGATGTTTTTGATGAATGATGGTGTTTTAATTAACCGTTCATATTTAAAGAAGTTCGGTATTACAATGGCAGAATTAACATTATTCATGCAAAAGCAAGATCAGTAATGATTGATCTTTCAAGCTTTCCTGACCCTTTAAATGTCGCCGTGATTGGCGCATCTGGTGGTATTGGAAAGTCCTTTGTTGATACAATGAGGGGGCATGAACAGGTTGAGAATCTCTATAGTTTTTCACGTAGTGCACCTGACAGTATCGCAATGGATATATGTGATGAAGGTAGTATTAAAAAGGCAGCTTCTTCGATTGATAAACCGCTGCACCTTGTTATTGTAGCGACCGGTCTTTTACATGATGATGGTTTAATGCCCGAGAAAAATTTACGTGATTTAACCTCTGATAATATGAAGAAAATAATTGAGATTAATACAATCGGGCCTGCATTGGTTGCCAAATACTTTACACCTCTTTTACCCCGTGTCGGGAAAAGCGTATTTGCGGCTCTATCTGCACGGGTTGGTAGTATATCTGATAATGCGTTAGGAGGGTGGTATAGCTATCGCGCGTCAAAAGCCGCATTAAATATGCTGATTAAAACTATCTCAATTGAAGTGGCGCGTAAAAATAAGGATGCCGCCATTATTGGATTGCATCCAGGAACAGTTGATACGCGGCTGTCCCAACCGTTTCAAAGCCACGTTACACCTGCTAAGTTATTTTCTACCGATCAATCTGTAGGGTATTTATTAAACGTGATTAATAATATATCTCATAAAGAGACAGGAAAAGTATTTGCATGGGATTCTCAGGAAATAGAATCGTAAAAAATTAATCATGAGTTATTATAACAACAAACATATTTGGATTATTGGTGCGAGCACTGGTATTGGTCGTGCTTTAGCCGTTGAATTAAGTCAGCAAGGTGCAACGTTAGCCCTTTCTGCGCGCCGTGAAGATAAGTTGAAAACTCTCAATGTTGACCTTGGCGGACAGCATCATGTCTTTCCACTAGATGTCGCGGATACTGATGGTTTTATTGAGGTTGCAAAAACAGTTAAAGAAACATTCTCTCAACTCGATAGCGTTATTTTTATGGCTGCTATCTATGATCCTGCACCTTTAAGTAAACTAAATATAGAAACCGCACATCAGATGGTTGATATTAATTTAAACGGTGCGTTTAATACAGTGCATGCTGTTTTACCTATTCTTAAAGAACAAGGTAATGGTCAACTTGTTCTTTGCGGCAGTGTCGCGGGGTATCGTGGGCTTCCAAATGGTCAACCCTATAGCGCCACCAAAGCCGCTGTGATTAATTTAGCCGAGAGCTTGCGCGCGGAAGAGCGCACCCTTGATATTAAAGTGATAAATCCTGGTTTTGTCCGCACACCTTTAACGGATAAAAATGATTTTGAAATGCCTATGATGATTGAAGCCGAAGCGGCGGCAAAAATTATTGCAAAAGAACTTCAAACTAAGCGTTTTGAGATTCACTTCCCTAAACGTTTTACATTCTTGATGAAGTTTTTAAAAATTTTACCATCATTTTTATATTTTAAATTGATATCTAAAAAATAATATAAAAACGGCATGAAGCACACGTGACCAGTAATAGAGTTTAGTGTTTTGAAATTTGTCCGCTCTGGAAATTAATTATTTCAAGTTAGGTGTATTCGTCTAGAGCCGAAACAGGCTCTATTTTTTAATTGGCTTTTTGTTAAGTGTTCTTATTCCATTTTTATTCTCTTAAAGTTATAGGCGGTTTATCTACTAAAAATAAATTATTGGAATTAGAGTATAATTTGTTCTCATGAAAATAGTGCGGTTTTCAAAAAGTTTACTAGTTTGGGTTCGGGATTTACAACATCTATCTATTCATAGGTAAATAATTCTTGACTCGTGCTTTGGGTGTGATACTATCTACTTATAGATAGAAATTGATTCGGATATAGCAATGACATTAAGTACTCTAAATGAAACAGCCCATAAGATCCTCGACGTGGCAGAGAGCTTTACGCAGACCCAAGGGTTTAACGCGTT
>CALHAR010000005.1 GCA_937931645.1 uncultured Alphaproteobacteria bacterium | reverse complement strand
ATAATTTTCATCTTTTTCAGGGGTATCAATGCCCCATATTCTGATTTTTCTACCATTGGCGATGAAGGTGTCGCCATCGATCACAGTATCAACATAAAATGTTTCTTGATCGGCATTAGGGACGCAGGCGCTTAACAATATGATGAATAATAAAAATTTCATTAGGGTTTTGCAGTAGGAAAAAGAAGAGGGGATAAGATAAATGGTGCCCGAGGAGAGAATTGAACTTTCGACACGAGGATTTTCAGTCCTCTGCTCTACCACTGAGCTACTCGGGCAATCCGGTGGTATTAATCGATAAGATTTATAGGGCAATAACGAATAGCTGGCAAGCCCTTAAGAGCTTAAAAATCAAGCTTTTTAACAAACCTTTGTGAGCAGATATAAGTTTTAAGCGTTTATTCTAAGACTAAATCAAGCCTATCTTGCAAAGCAGGCGTTCGGCGGTTACGCGTCATCTCCACCAAACCTAAATTAGTAATGCCATGAATCTGGACTGTACATGGGTCTTCCTGCACAATTTTTTGTAAAGCTTCCAGCGTTTGATCTTTTTCTTTTTTAGTTTTGAACTTCAGTAGATCAATAATAATAATGCCACCAAGGTTTCGAAGGCGTATCTGACGACCAATTTCTTCCAAGGCTTCTAAATTTATAACATGGTTTGAACGCGTGTCCCCACCACGGTTAATATCAATGGCATAAAGCGCCGCCGTTTCTTGAATAATAATGTTGCCACCATTCTTCATCAACACATAGGTTTGGAACAAATCTTCAATCTGATCAAGGATATCGCGAAAATCAAATAACCCTAGATCTAGCTCCTGATTATGTAGCTCAACTGGTTTTACCTTGGTCACCAAATCTGGTGCATAAATTTCACACCATTCTTCAACTTCTTGATAACGCTCCATCGTCACCACTTCTATTGAATCTATCTGTGTACTGGCTTGGTCACTAAACGTCCGTTGAACCGCGTCAGGCCCCTCCATAATCAGGGCGGGCGTTGTTCCTATTAAGAACTCCTGAAGTTGATCCCAAATCTCTTTTAAAATTTTACCTTCGCGAATAAGAATATCCGTTTGCGTATCTGCCGCCGACGCTCGCAAAATACAGCCATTAATATTATCAACATTATTCAACATTTTTGTAAGTTGCTTACGGCGCTTTTTATCATAGATGCGTTTTGAAATTCGGTTTTCATCCATCATGGGCGAGAAAATTAAATGCCGTCCTGGCAAGGTGATATTCATACTAACGCGTGGGGATTTATCTTCAATACTCACATCCATCGTATCAATACGTGGTAAATATCCGTTCTTTGCCTGCACCGCTACATAATCGCCAGGGCGGATTCTTTTACCAATGGCGACGCCGCTATTTTTCATCAAAAGACCATTTTTATCAAACAGGCGTAAATCTTTATTGTGAAGCAAGCCAACATTAACGCCATCTAAATCAACGAAAGCGGCGTCCATTGCCTTGTCTATTTTGGTAATTTTCGCCCAATAAATAGACCCCCAACGCACCTCTTCGTCGTAAGGGTCAATTTCTAAGCCATGCAGGTGCGAGCCATTAGTTGTAGCAACCCAAAGATTGCCTTCCATCTCGTCTATGAGAATGTCCAAATAAGCTCCTCTATTTCAAATATTGACCGCGTTGCAGTATCTTCATTGTATCATAAAGCGATAGGCCAACAACATTACTATATGAGCCCGCCATATATTTTACAAAGCTTCCCGCAAATCCTTGGATAGCATATCCGCCCGCTTTACCTTGCCATTCATGACTATCCAAGTAATCTTGAATTTCGATCGCGCTCAAAGGTTTAAATTGAACTAATGTCTCGCAAGACCGAGTCAAAAGCGCACCGTCTTGGTTCATCAAACTAATACCACCATAAACACGATGACGACGCCCTGAGAGCTTCTTTAGATACGTTGCGGCTTGCTCAATCGTTTCGGCTTTATCCAATATCGTAGGTCCACAAGCGACGACAGTATCCGCGGCCAAAACAAAGTTATTTGGGTTGCTGGCATAAACAGCCTGCGCTTTTTCTTGGCTCAAGCGTAACGCTAGATTTTTAGGCTTCTCTCCCTGCAAAGGTATTTCATCAATATCTGGAGAAATAACTTGGGAAGGAGTTACACTGATTTGCTCCAAAAGCGCCAATCGACGTGGCGAAGCAGAGGCCAAAATAAAAGGTAAATTGGATTGTTTTTTCATAAAAAATACCACTATAAGAAATCTAACAAACTAACGATACCATAAAAACCTATTTATTACAGAGGTTTATAGATTCGCCCTAACCCTTGACTAGCCTATCTTTGCCGCTGTACTATAATGTGGTAGAGTACATGTTAATAATGACTTTGTACTGAAAGCAAGAAAGCACATAAAACATTGAGAGTGAACTCACCAGAAACGATCAAAAACTTGGCGTACGCTTTACGTCAGGCGTTTAAGTTTGCCGATTGCCCTGAAGATATAGAGCCTGTATTTCGTGAAGCCGCAGAAGGCAGTGGTGAAGGTGATGGTAATCTTTCACCGTCAACTTTTCAAAAAGGTATATTACCTGGTTTTCTTGATAATTTTATGGCTGATAATGTCGGAAATCGTGTCTTGAAAAACATACGAAAATCTTCGCGTAATTTCAGCAGTGAAAATTTACGCTCTATCCATATCAAATAATCAGTAGGTTTACTTTTCGCGGAAAGTGATACGACCCTTGGTCAAATCATAAGGCGTCATTTCAACTAAAACAGTATCGCCCTGAAGCACACGAATACGGTGCTTTCTCATTTTCCCAGCGGCATGCGCCAAAATTTCATGATCGTTCTCTAACTTCACGCGAAACATCGCATTCGGTAAGATTTCAGTAACAACACCTTTAAATTCTAATAAGTCTTCTTTAGCCATTATTTCTCTAATTATTCTTTAAAACTAGCCATCTTATAAGCCTTTGACCGGTAAAAGGCAAATAGCTTTTAAATTTCATCCCAAATTTGCTTTAAGACACAGCCTTACGAAAGGCTTTTATCCATTGCTGCATAGCGGTTGGCGCGGTTTTAAGTGCCGTACGGTTTACAACCAAATGCGAGGTGATATCCAATACTTTCTCAATCTCAACCAACCCATTGGCCTTTAACGTTGCGCCCGATGACACCAAATCCACAATATGATTAGCCAGTCCCAATGTCGGCGCAATTTCCATCGCACCATTCAGTTTGATACATTCTGCCTGCACCCCGCGCAACGCAAAATGTTGTTGTGTTAAATGCGGATACTTTGTTACCACACGCACATGGCTTAAGTTTTTTTCATTAGCTTGGTCAGCATAATCTTTCGGTACAGCAATCGATAAATGGCATCCACCAATATTTAAATCAACAGGGGCATATAGCTCGGAATAGTCAAACTCTTCAATCACGTCAGATCCGACGACACCTAAATGCGCGGCTCCAAAAGCTGTAAATGTAGCCACGTCAAAAGACCGTACCCTGATGATATCTAAATTATCATGATTGGTTGTAAAGCGAAGCGCACGCGAAGCAGGATCATTAAACGCTGCCTCAGGTTCAATATCACATTTTTGAAGCAGCGGTAAAAGCTCCTCCAATATTCTGCCCTTCGGCACTGCTAATATAAATTTATCTACTGTCATGGAAAATACTTACTTAATACGCTCTATCTGCGCGCCAACAGCCGTCAGTTTTTCGACAATATTTTCATACCCGCGATCAAGGTGATAAATACGGTTTATAATGGTTTCCCCTTCAGCAACCAATCCCGCCAAAACCATAGCTACAGAGGCACGAAGGTCGGTCGCCATCACTTGCGCCCCTTTTAATCCATCAACACCGCGAATAATAGCGGAATTACCTTTAACGGTAATATTCGCCCCCATACGCACCAATTCAGGCACATGCATGAAACGATTTTCAAAAATTGTTTCAGAGATCATCCCCGCTCCATCACATAAGGTCAGCATCGTCATAAACTGCGCTTGTAAATCTGTTGCCAACCCTGGGTAGGCTTCCGTCATAATATCAACGCCTTTAATTTTCGCCTGATTACGCTTGACGACAATATCATCACCTTCTTGTTCGATAATCATCCCCGCCTCTTTAAGCGGTGCAATTAACGCGGATAAGAAATCAAGCCGTGTGTTTTGTAAGCGTAACTCACCACCGCACAGCCCAACGGCGCACATGTACGTTCCTGTTTCAATACGATCAGGAATAACACTATGCGTTGTACCATGTAGTTTTTTTACACCTGTAATACGAATTTCTGATGTGCCAAGACCTTCAATTTTTGCGCCCATTTTAATAAGGGCTTCCCCTTGGTCAACAATCTCAGGCTCACGCGCGGCGTTCCTTAAAACCGTCTCGCCCTTCGCCAATGTTGCCGCCATCATCAAATTTTCAGTTGCTCCAACGGACACCAAAGGAAAGTTAATATCTGCTCCCTTTAAACCACCATCAGGCGCGGTAGCCTTAACATACCCGCCCTCAAGATTAATCATCGCCCCCATGGCTTCTAAACCTTTCAAGTGCAAATCAACAGGGCGCGCGCCCAGCGCACAACCGCCTGGTAACGATACTTCGGCTTTATGGTGCCGGGCAAGTAATGGCCCCAACACTAAAATACTGGCACGCATTTTTCGTACAAATTCATAAGGCGCAATATGCGACTTAATTTCTTTTGCATGTAACTTTACAATCGCGGTTTCTTTATCCGCCGTAATATCAACACCGAGCGGTTCCAATATTTGCGACAACATCGCTACATCACGAAGGGACACAGGCATATTCTCTAATATAAATGGCTCATCCGTTAGCAGGCTGGCACACATATGCTTAAGCGCCGCATTTTTTGCGCCACTAATTTTAATATTACCATTTAATTTAACACCACCAACAACGCGCATCTTATCCATAGGTGTTGGCTTTGGGTATACATCAGGGCGTAGCTCATAACGGTTTACTTTACCGTCTACTGCCGCTTCAATTTTAAGAACATCTTCTGCTGGTACTTTTTGCGTCGTATTAATCCACGCCCAAATTGCCTTTTGATCACGGTCAATCAATCGCCCTAACGCTGATTGCCCTCCTACGATTTCAATCGCTTTTTCTAATGCTTCTATACTCATAAAGAAGAGTTACTAAAAATTTAGTAACCTGTCAATGCCTGTTTTTAACAGAAGCCTTACTCTTTAATTCTTGGCAAGGTCACACCTTGCTGCTTCATATATTTACCAGCGCGGTCAGCATAAGAAACTTCACAATCGCTAGACCCTTTAAAGAATAAGAACTGCGCGACACCTTCATTGGCATAGACTTTGGCTGGTAAAGGCGTTGAATTTGATATCTCTAAGGTCACATGCCCTTCCCAACCTGGCTCTAAAGGTGTGACATTGACGATTAAACCGCAACGCGCATAAGTACTTTTTCCAAGGCAAACCACCAACACATCTTTTGGAATACGAAAATATTCGACACTTCTTGTTAGCACAAAACTATTGGGTGGAATAATACAAACATCCGTCTCCCTATCAACAAAGCTATCGCTTGTGAAGTTTTTCGGGTCAACAATGGCATTATCAACATTGGTAAAAATTTTAAATTCGTTTGAACAGCGTGAATCATACCCGTAAGAAGAAAGTCCGTAAGAAATCTTTCCTTCGGCGGTTTGCTTTTCAACAAAAGGCTCAATCATACCGTGGTTCAGTGCCTGCTCACGAATCCAGTGGTCTGGCATAATCCCAGGAAGGGTTTGCGGCATCTCTTCTATAACGCCCTGCACGTCTGTTTTAAGCTTTTGCATCTGTCATATTATCCTTCTTCTCGTCTTGTTTCGTCTGCTCTGATTGCTTCGTATCCTTAATAAAGGCTTTACGTTTCTTCAGATTGTTCCGCAATGCGGCGGCGCGTTTATCTGCTTTTTGCTGTAGTTTTTGGCTCACCATCGTGGCAATCCCCCCACTTATTTACGAAACTTATAAAATTTAAAGAAAACTATAGGCAAAAGAGGCGTGACATGCCAGATAAAATATTATAGTTTGCGCAGGTATTTTAACCTTTTTCTTTCAGGTTAGCCGCGGTAGCTCAGTGGTAGTAGCGCGTCATTGGTAATGACGAGGCCGGGAGTTCGATTCTCCCTCGTGGCACCATTTTCTTTAATTATGCAATAAAACACGGTCTACTTCCCGTGACCACTTCGTCAAATAAAGCTGGCGTTTTTCGTCTGACATGTTTGGTTGATAGGTCTTAGCCACCTGCCACGCCGTGGAGATAGCGTTTAAGTCTTTAAAAACACCAACTTGCAGCCCAGCCAAATATGCCACGCCGAGCGCCGTTGTCTCCGTAATTTTTGGCACTTCAACGACACAATTTAAAATATCTGCCAAGAACTGGCAGACAAATTGGTTATTGGCGAGGCCACCATCAATACGCAAAGTTTTTATTTCATTCCCCGTATCATTTTCAAAAGCAGACATAAGATCACTGGTTTGAAACGCTTGCGCCTCCAACACCGCGCGCGTGATATGTGCCTTGGTACTTTCACGGCTTAAGCCCGTAATCGCCGCTTTCGCATGGGGGTTCCAATAAGGTGCGCCCAACCCTGTAAAAGCAGGAATAAAATAAACATCATTATTATCATCAACGGACAGGGCGAGTGCTTCACTCTCCCCCGCATCTTTAAAAAATTCTAAATTATCACGCAGCCATTGCACTGCCGCCCCCGCCACAAAGATTGAGCCCTCCATTGCATAGGTCACTTGACCATCTAACTGGTACGCAATCGTCGTCAGAAGTTTATTCTGCGAGAGTTTAAAATCACCCCCAATATTCATGAGTGCAAAACACCCTGTACCATAGGTAGACTTCACCATGGCTTTATCAAAACAAGCCTGACCAATAGTTGCGGCCTGTTGATCCCCCGCCATACCCGCGATAGGGATTTGCTGACCGCCCGTATCCACAACGTTAGAGTCAACCACACCAAAGTCATGACAGTTATTTTCAACACACGGCAAAAGAGCTTTAGGAATATCAAACAGCGCGAGTAACTCCTCATCCCACACCCCATCTTTAATGTTATAAATCATCGTCCGCGCGGCATTCGTCGCATCAGTCGTGTGAGATTTCCCACCCGTTAACTTCCAAAGTAAAAAACAATCCACTGTACCAAATAATAACTCCCCCGCATTAGCGCGGTCACGCGCGCCATCAATATTATCGAGAATCCACTTTAATTTGGTTGCCGAAAAATATGGGTCAAGCAGAAGCCCCGTCTTATCCGTTATCTTTTTTTCTAAGCCTTGCTCTTTTAACGTTGCGCAATAATCAGCCGTGCGCCGATCTTGCCAAACAATCGCATTATAAACGGGTTCACCCGTTTTCTTATCCCAGACAATCGTTGTCTCACGTTGATTGGTGATACCAGTGGCGACAACATTTTGCGCCTCTTCTTTTAAAACAGCCTCCACCGACCATTTGGTGTCTTGCCAAATCTCATTAGCATCCTGCTCAACCCAGCCTTTATACGGATAAAACAATGTTAATTCTTTTTGTTTAATCGATAAAACATCACCCGTTTCAGAAAATAAAATAGCGCGAGAGCTGGTCGTCCCCTGATCTATCGCCAATATTGCTTTAAGCAGCGGCATTTTTATATCGTCCCTCTTCGGCATGTGCTTTCATCGCAATAGCTGCAAACCCATTTTGTAAATTTTCAAAAGTTTTTGCTGATATATGCAGACCCAACTTTGAACGCCGCCATAAAATATCATCTAAATTTTGTGCAAATTCATATTTAATTAAATAAATCATCTCTGCTTCAAAAATATCATCACCGTAATGAACACCTAAATCTTCCGCTGTCTTCGCACTCCCTAAAATCGCTTTTACACGCGTTCCATAGGCACGGGCATAACGGTGGATTAAATAAGCTGGTAAGAAATCATATTGCGCTATCAAACCACCAACAAATCCTTGAAAATCACCGTCTGGAACATCACCCCCAGGCAGAAAAGCGTTTTGCGTCCATGGTTTTAATGGTGCATCATGAAATGTGGCGACACGATCCATCACATGTTCGGCCAACTTACGATAGGTTGTAATCTTACCACCAAAGACAGAAATAATTGGCGGACCATGGCGTTCATCAACATACAGCTTATAATCACGCGTCACTTTTGACGCGTTTTTTTCGCCATCATCAACCAATGAGCGAACACCGCTATAGCTCCATACAATATCTTCACGTGTAACTTTTTTCTTTAAAGAACGGTTCACCGCATCACATAAATATTCAATTTCAGCATCATCAATCGCGGCATGCGATGGGTCACCATCATGCACAACATCTGTTGTTCCTATTAAACTATAATGATGTTCATACGGGATTGTAAAAATAATCCGCCCGTCAGGTTGCTGTAAAATAAATGTTTGATCACCATCATAAAGTTTAGGCACAACAATGTGACTGCCCTTTACCAATTTCACATTCGGTGTAAATTCATTTTCCTCATGCGTAATACTGGAAACATCAAGCAGACTACGCACCCACGGCCCCGCCGCATTGACCACCATACCCGCAGAAACAGTGAACTGATCACCATTCAGCATGTTTTGTAGGTTCACATTCCAGCTTTCTTTATCTTGCGATGGGGTTAAATCCATACAGGCCGTCTGCGGCATAACAACCGCGCCGCGCTCATACGCATCCATCGCGTTTAAAACAACAAGGCGGGAATCCTCAACCCAGCAATCGGCATATAAAAACCCACGCTCATATTTATCTTCTAACGGATCGGCCAAAGCACTCGTTGCAAAATCAAGCGCTTCTGATTTCTTTAATCGTTTACGCCCGCCTAAAAAATCATAAAGCATAAGCCCTGCTTTAATCATCCAATAAGGGCGCAAATGTTGATCATGCGGTAAAATAAAATCAAGCGGCCAAACAATATGCGGCGCGGCCTTTAACAAGACCTCGCGCTCCTTCAAAGACTCTTTTACCAGCCTAAATTCATAATGTTCTAAATAACGTAGGCCACCATGTACTAGCTTGGTACTACAGGACGATGTGGCGCTCGCTAAATCTTGCGCCTCAACCAACAAAACCTTAAGGCCGCGCCCTGCCGCATCACGCGCAATGCCGCACCCATTAATTCCACCACCAATGACACATAAATCATAATCCATGAACATAAGGGTACATCACTTTTAAAAAACAGCAAGAGCGGGGATAAAAAATCTTAAGCTTTTGACTTATAACAACAAAATACCCACACTAAAACTCTGTTCAACGTAACTTCTCAAGGCAATATGCCCTTATTGAACACCGAACGATCAAGACGACCTTTTGCTATCCTCTGTGCGGGGCTGGTATGGATTTTTGCGGCCAATTCACTCCCCGCCTCTGCCAATGATTCCCCTTCGATAAACCTAACAGGAACCATAGGACTGAACATCATTCCCACCGCGCGTATGGATAAGGAAGGCACAATACGCATTGGGACCAGCACGACCGATCCCTACTTGTATAATTTTTTAGGCTTCCAAGTTGCCAAACCGCTCTATGTTAATGTGCGTCAGACCAGTGAAATTTCGAGCCTACTTGATTCTGCAGATCGCCTTTACCCAAGTTTAGATTTCAAATTACAGCTTATGGAAGAAAATGCGAAACGGCCTGCACTGGTTATTGGCGCAAACTCTGCTTTTGGTCACAAAAGAACATCCAGTGAATATATAGCTCTATCCAAACGTAAAGGTAATTTTGATTTTACAGGTGGTTTAGCATGGGGACGCTTTGCCGGTAGAGGCCATATTAAAAATCCGTTCAGCGTAGTTTCTTCGCATTTTGAAAAAGATCGTGACTTTAACAGTGACACACCACAAAGCATTGATGGCTGGCTGACAGGTGAAGAAGCAAGCTTCTTTGGTGGCATTGAATATTTTACCCCGATGAAAGGCTTGTCTTTAAAAGCCGATTACGCCGCCTTTGATTATGGCTCAGAAACCACCACCAACGCAGGTTTTAACGAAGCACAACCTTGGAGTGTAGGTTTAAATTACAAACCGTGGAAACCGCTTGATTTATCGGTTGGTGTTATCGGTGGTGAGAAATTAATTGCACGCTTATCTTTACAAGACAATATTTCTAAATGGCCAGGAAGATCATCCGCTAAGGTTGAACCACCTGAATTGCTCTATCCAAGAGAAGATTATCAAGGCAGTCATAAAGCAGTTCTGAACCTGAAAACCTACCAATCAACACCTCAACAAGTTGGACACACAGCGCGACAAGTTGCAAATCAATCTTCTGCCACCAATGAAAACATTGAAATTGCACTGAACCATAAAGGTTTAAAAGGTCCAACTTTACAGCTTATTCGACGAGACTTAGAAGAAGCTGTTTTGAACAATCATGGAAGCGTTGAAGAAATTTGGCATGACGTTAATTTTTTACCCAACAAAACACCGTTTTTTAGGCTTAAAAATTATTTCAAAAACAAAGAACATAAGAACAAGATAAAACGTTTTATCCTTGATAATAGAATCAGTTTATCAGAAGAAGATTCAACTATTCTATATCGCAGTTCTGCACTTGTTGAGATAGAAAATATGCTTCCTTTAGGCTTTAAGTTAGGAACAACACCTAGAATTAACCTCGCTGATAATTTGGATAATATAAGTAGTTTTCGTACCGTTAACGCCAATCCAACACGGAGCAATGAAGATAGCTTTGCCGCGAACCGCTTCTCCATTGATAAGCTTTACGCATCTTGGCTTTACAGCGTTAGAAAAGATGTTCACGTCAAGTTTAGTGCTGGATATTTAGAGGAAATGTTTGGCGGTTTTGGTGGTGAAATTCTGTATCGTCCATTTGGTAAAACATTCGCGATTGGCGCAGAAAGTTGGAACGTCAAACGTCGTGATCCTGATGTAACGCTTGCGTTACAAACCATTGGTGATGAACGTTTTACAGGACATCTAAATTTGTTCTATGAATTACCAAATAAGAACACGACATTATTCGCTAAAGTTGGACAATATTTAGACGAAGATTTTGGCGGAACTTTCGGCATAAAAAATAACTTCAAAAATGGAACATCGTTGGAAGGTTTTCTGACCGCGACCGACCAGAGAGACCCCGATATTTTTGGGAATAAAACGCATTTATATGGTGGGGTGAAAGTAACGCTGCCATTTGGGAATGTGCCGTATGTTCCAGCGGGAAGTGAGTTTAGAGTGACCACTGCCCCGTTTGCGCGTGATTCAGGGCAGATTTTAGATGCGCCTGATAAACTATATGAGCTTACTGAACCAATCGCGTACCGCCATTTGAGCCAAAACTGGCCTGACCTTCTTCGTTAGAATCGGCATCATTAATATCTGCCAGCGCCGCCCCGTTCAGAAACTTATCTTCAGCGAGCCTGTCCGCCGTCTCCCCCGTTGGTTGAGATTTGTCCTGTGCCAGTGCAATAATCTCACTCACCGTTTGGTAAATATTCTCAACATGCTTCACCATACTATCCCGTGCGATATCAAAGTCTTGCGGGTTATAGCCAGATTTGCGGAAATATTCATACCCAACACAAATAACACCGCCAGAGTTAATCACATAGTCAGGGACATATAGAATATTTTTATCTAGCAAGGCTTTATCATGATGTGCAGACAGAAGTTGGTTGTTCGCCGCCCCAGCAATAATATCAACTTTTAGTTGTTGAATAGTATAATCATTCAGCGCACCGCCCATCGCATTGGGTGCAAAGATATCAGCCTCGACAGAGAAAATATCATTCGGGGGTACAATCTTAACATCACCCAATTTTTCCTTGGCAACAGCCAATCCATCTTCATTGATATCCGTAATGACAAGAGTCGCGCCGTCTTGCTTTAACAGCTGTGCCAGCTCCAGCCCAACCGCACCGACCCCTTGGACAGCAACCGTTAAGCCCGATAATTTCTTTTCATTCTTATAACGTGCCTTAACAGCCGCCTTAATACCGTGGTAACAGCCCAGCGCGGTCAAAGGTGATGGGTTACCGCCAAGTTCGCCATATTCGCTGCCCTCTAACATTTGTGGAGGAAGGCCTGTGACATGACCTGTAAATTTTTCCATTTCCACCATGTCTTCTTCGGTGGTGCCGCTATCTTCGGCGGTCACATAATCACCTTCAAAACTTTCAACCGCCGCGCCCATCGCCTGCATTAGTTCCGGTGTTTTTTGTGTTTGAGGATCGGCAATAATCACGGCCTTACCACCACCAAGGGGCAGAGCCGCCAGCGCGTTTTTATAGGTCATACCGCGTGACAAACGCAGTACATCATTAATGGCTTCGGCTTCGTTGGCGTAGGGTTTCATCCGACAACCACCCAGCGCAGGGCCTAAATTAGTATTGTGAACCGCGATGAAGGCAATAATATCATCTTCCAAAACAAAGCGACGGACACATTGATGGTCATCATATGAGTCAAACTCGTTTAAGAACTCTGTATTTAAATCGTTGAAATCCATCAATACACCTCTGCCATACACATATTATTATTTATACGCTCTTTTATTCAATGAGGCGGGTATAGCGAATTTAAACGTCCCTGTCATGGATATTTTACAAACCTGCGCCAAAAAGCTCTTAATGACATTAAAAATCACAAAAAACTTCAAAATACCCCCTTCTATCCTTTTGATTTCATTCATGAATTAGAGTTACTCATTTTGTTCACCGTAAATGGAAGGGAGGGGGGTGTTGCCTGCCAAAAGCCACCATATCGGCAAGCCGACGCGGCAACCCCAGCCTTAGCGTTCCCGCATACCTGAAATGGCGGTAAAAAAGTGGATTGCTTCGCTTCAAAGCCTTTGAAGCTCGCAATGACAGGGGGATAGTGATTTTTAAGACTATAAGACATACCTTAGGGTAGCATAAAACAACATCAGTTTAAAGGAATAATTTCCTATTTTATATTGTTAATGATATTGATTTTCTATTACGCTGACGTAATTCTTTTTCAGGCTTTGTTACCCACTCTGGTAGTTTTGAGATAATGCCTGTTTCAGTTAGAACCTGTAAAGTGCGCTCACCTTTACCAGTACGATTAAACCTATCCGTGTAATGTGCAATTATACGTGCTTCCACTTGTTTCTTATTTGACCCTGTAGCCGTAAAAAAAGTGCTTAAGGTTTTTGGCGTTTGATTGATATGTGCGTCTATGGAACGTAAATGCGTATTTCTTGGTGCTAATGAGAATAAAGCAGGTTGGCGCAGTAATCCAGTTACAACATTGTCAGATAGGATATATCCTTTTTGATGTGCATCTTGGATGTAGATCGTGTTTCTCTTTATTGTTTCTGGTGATTGGCAGAAAAGCTGTGGTTGCTTTAACGCGGCGGTAACTATTTGAGCTTTGGTCACGCCAACCAGCTTGGCTGTGCCTTCAATATTGGCATTGAGCGTTTCTGGTGATTGATAGAAAAGCGGTGACCGCTTTAACGCGGCGGTAACCATTTGAGCTTTGGTCACACCAACCAGTTCGGCTGTGCCTTCAATATTGGCATTGAGCGTTTCTGGTGATTGACAGAAAAGTGATGGTTTCTTTAACGCGGCGGCAACCATTTTAGCTTTGGTCACACCAACCAACGTGGCTGTGCCTTCAATATTGGCATTGAGCGTTTCTGGTGATTGACAGAAAAGCTGTGACCGCTTTAACGCGGTGGAAACCATTTTAGCTTTGGTTACACCAACCAGCTTGGCTGTGCTTTCAATATTGGCATTGAGAGTTGTTGGCGATTGACAGAAAAGCGGTGGTTGTTTTAGCGCGGCGGCAACCATTTTAGCTTTGGTCACACCAATCAGCTTGGCTGTCGTCTCGATCTTAGTTTTAAAATCAAAAAAGGTGCTATTCTCTGATAGGTTCTCACGAATAAAACTGGCCATGTTTGATACAGAAAATCTTATGTCTTTTTCTTCTATTGGAACCTCCAATAGAGCCTGCATTAATCTTTCTTCGAATGATTGTTTATCCATGGGGGTATTGGTAAATGCATTTGCATGTTATGTCAATATATTTGTTCATAAAAAACCTCCTAAAGACCTTGTGAATCTTTAGGAGGGTAAAGTTTTACTATGGGTGCCAAACAAGTTGGCGTAACTAAAAAGAAAGTAACTATATTTTTCGTCCCTCTGACCGCCTTTTTCAAATGCCCCTAAAAAAAGCCATGCAGAAGATATAAATAATAAGATTATTAACTGAAAGGATACTCGTGTTAAAAAACCTTATAATTAATAATAGCTATTTTCTTATGTAAATTGCAAATAATTGAAAATACAGCAATTAAAGTATTGTTTTTAAACAATTTTCTATATTTTGCAGATCATCAGGCATAGCGCAGGTAAAGTGCATTTCCTCGCTCGACCTCGGGTGAATAAAGCCAATTTCAGCCGCATGAAGGGCTTGGCGTTTAAAGGCCATAATTTGGGTAATAACATCTTCCTCATACCCCGCCCGCTTTAAGAGTGCCGTGCCTTCTTGGTCGGGTAGACCATAGAGCGGATCACCAATCAAAGGGTGTTTTATATGCTGCATATGAACGCGAATTTGATGGGTGCGTCCCGTTTGTAATTTACATTCCAGCATCGCCACCGCGCCTTCATATTTATCACGCACTCTATAATGCGTTACGGCCTCGCGTCCGCTGGTCATCATAATACCCATCTTAATACGGTTGCGCGTATCACGGCCAATCGGCATATCAACTTTGCCTTTTACGATTGTTGGCACACGCCAAACGAAAGATTTATACACACGGCTTAAGGTTCTGTCCTGAAGTTGCGCGCTCAACCCCTGATGGGCGAGATCATTCTTCGCCACAACCATAAGCCCGCTGGTTTCTTTATCGAGGCGATGGACAATGCCCGGACGCTGTACGCCGCCGATGCCAGACAGGTTACCTTTGCAATAATGCAACAACGCATTGACCAATGTGCCGTCCCAGTTCCCTGCCCCTGGGTGCACAACCATACCGACGGCTTTGTTAATCACCAGCAGGTCATCATCTTCATAGATAACATCAATCGGGATATCTTCGGGTAAGAGAGTATCGTCTTTGGCGGGAGGAATCTGAATCGTTATTTTATCACCCGCCTCAACTTGGTATGAATTTTTCTTGATAATAAAGCCAGAGACAATGACTTGCCCTTCCTTAATGAGGGTCTGCAAACGCGAGCGCGATAGATCAGGCAAAGCCGCCGCCAACGCTTTATCAAGCCGCGACGTCGTGGCCTCTTCAGGGATCTCTATTACAAATTTATCTTGTCTGTCACGCAGTATATCACTCATGAGGATAGGAGATATCACTTTATCGTTTCTTTCACCATAGCTAAACCACCGAATAAATGTAAAAAAGACTTGAAAAACTAGGGTAATTTCTATTTTGTAGGGGAAATCGTAAGGATTACCTTATTAAAGAGTGGGCGGTTAGCTCAGTGGTAGAGCACCTCGGTGACATCGAGGGGGCCACAGGTTCGAACCCCGTACCGCCCACCATTCTTTTCTTTATTTCTCATTATAAGTTTTCTTTAAGAAACAATTTGACGTTTTGTGGGACATGGGAAAGCCATTGACCCAAGCACAATTAAAATCATGGGAACGGTTTCACTGCCCTGAATTAGAAAAAGCCCAAAAGACGAAAGATAAGTAAACATCTCTTAGCTTTTAAAATGATGGTTTTGGTGTAGAGGGTGCTGGAGGGGTCGCCTGAGGTGGCACCGTTTCTTGCACTGGCTGAGGCGGGTGAAGTTTTTCAAAGGCGGTGCGGAAGTCATCTACAGTTTTATATACTTTATCATTCCAAAATATCTTCCCTTCAACCGATAGATTTTCTGGCAAGCTGGTGAGGCTGGTACAACCTGTTAAATATAGATATCCACCAACCGATAGATTTTCTGGCAAGTTGGTGAGACTGGTACAACCTGATAAACTCAGATCTCTACCAACCGAGAGATTTTCTGGCAAGCTGGTGAGGCTGGTACAACCTGTTAAATATAGATTTACACCGACCGAAAAATTTTCTGACAAACTGGTGAGGCTGGTACAACCTATTAAGTCCAAATCTCCACCAACCGAGAGATTTTCTGGCAAACTGGTGAGGCTGGTACAACCTGTTAAGTCCAGATATCCACCAACCGAGAGGTTTGCAGGCAAATAGGTGAGGCTGGTGCAGCCTTCTAAATATAGACTTCCACCAGCCGACAAATTTTCTGACAAATGGGTGAGCCATTGAGCGTACCTAATATCAAGATTACCTTCCCACTCAAAATTTTTAGGAAGGTTATTCACCGCATAATAAACACCATTTTTTTCAAGCAAGCCAGTATGGCCCGCCCCTTCCGTCAATTTCCATTTATGCTCACGAATAAAATCCTGCAACGGCGTAAAGTATTTTTCAATCGGGGGGGCATTTTGCTTCCCTTTACATTGTGTCAACGTCCCATTTTCAACTTCCAATGTTGCATGAACTTTGTTTGACGGACTACGTAGGGAGTAATATTGGTATATTTCAGGTTGCGCCACCTGTTCATCATACCCACCATTACCGATGCAATGACCCAGTTGTGCCGATTCAATATCCAACGCCCGCGCGGTTAAAAGCTGTACAATGCGGCTGCCATCATCCAATATTTTGATAGTTTTTATATGCCCTGCCGCCTCATCACTTTCAAAATTATTGGTGGCGTTTGCAAATTCTAACTGTAGCTTGTTCACCTTTAAAGCCATCGCTTTATCAGCGCGAACGCGAGCATTCTCCAAAGAGCTAATTTGTAAAAGGGTTTTAGGGCGGTTTTTATTATCGAGATTATTAATCCATGGGTCATTATCATTCAACGCCCCTGCAATCCAGTCTTTTATATGACGGAACGTATCTGTAGACCCTGTTGCAAGGTCACGGTTAAAGGCCATAACCCCAGCGTCGACTTTCTCTGGCGTTAGCCAATCAGGCGCGGGGTCAGGATAGTCCTCCACCATTTTAAAAAATCTATCTTCTTTCAATATAGATTTTTTTAGCGCGATGACGAGGTAATCAGCCAGACGCGGGTCAGCAGCAGCATCCGCCAAAGCGCGGATAAACGCCTCAACGTCATCAATGTTCACTATATTACGGGTCATAACATCGAGCACTTTAATGTATTATGTAATTAAAAACAAGTATAAAAGAGTGTTAATCCAGTGGTTCCAAAGATTTAATTTGACAGAATCCAACAAAAAGCCTATAAACCCTCAACGTTTGATAAATGTCTCTTATATACCCTCAAATAAGTGAGCAAGAGACGGAGCTTTCGAAAAAAATATTCAACGCTAGTTTGAATATGTGGTTGTCAAAAACGCCCCACCTTTTCTAGTAAAGTTCACATTTATAGATGAAAGGCCAATCAAGGCCCTAGCTTTTTAAAGACCCTCATACCCGTAAACGGGAGGAGGTCGTATTAAAGCCCCTCATGCCTGCAAGCAGGAGGAGGGGGTAATTTAAAAAGTTAACAACTTTGTTCCATTAATTTGGACGGAAAAGGATATATGATGAAAAATTTTGAAGGCTTTGGCCTCTCTGAAGAGCTGAATAAATCTCTCGCAAAAATGGAATATACAACGCCGACCCCTATTCAGGCGCAGGCCATACCGCTCGCCCTTAAAGGTCGCGATGTTTTAGGCTCTGCCCAAACGGGAACCGGTAAAACGGCGGCGTTTAGCATTCCGCTCGTAGAAACATTGTTACAAAACCCAAGCGCCGGTGCGTTAATTATGACGCCAACGCGTGAACTGGCCAAACAAGTTTTAGATGTTGTTCAGCAACTATTAGGATATAAAAGCTCAATCAAAACTGCCTTTATTATTGGCGGCGCACCGATGGGCAAACAGCTAAATGAATTACGTGCCAAGCCGCGGATTATTGTGGGGACACCAGGGCGTATTAATGACCATTTAGAACGCGGTACGATCAAGCTCAACATGACCAATTTCTTAGTTTTAGACGAAACAGACAGAATGTTGGATATGGGTTTTGGTGTACAATTAGACCGTATTATCAAATACTTACCAAAAGAGCGTCAAACCTTGATGTTCTCGGCAACCTTACCGAAAGAGATTGTAAAACTTTCCAGTAAATACCTAAACAACCCAGAGCGTATTTCTGTTGGTCATACAAATGTTATTGCCAAGAACATCGAAACAGAGGTTATTCGTATTGACCAAAGTGAAAAATATAAAGAGTTAAGCAAGCAACTATCTGAGCGTACAGGATCTGTCATTGTTTTTATTAAAACAAAACATGGCGCCGACCGTATGGCAAAGAATTTGCGCCGTGATGGTTTTACATCCGAAGCTTTACATGGTGACCTGCGTCAAAATAAACGTGACAAAGTCATGAAAAATTTCCGCAAAGAGAATTTCAGAATTTTGATTGCAACAGATATTGCCGCCCGTGGATTAGACGTGCCGCATATTGAACATGTTGTAAATTATGATTTACCACAGGTGGCAGAAGATTATATTCACCGTATGGGCCGTACAGCCCGCGCCGGTGCAAGCGGGTCTGCGCTTTCTTTTGTTTCCGCACAAGAGGGGCGTAAATGGCACGCAATTGAATGCTTGCTTGACCCTGATGCCAAGCGTGGCCCAGCGCCCAAAGAAATGAAGAGAGGCCGTAAAGCCCCCTATCGTGGACGCCCAAAAGGCGGTAAAAACGAAAGATATAAGAAAAACTTTAAAAAGCGTGGCGAGCGCAACGAGTCACGCGGTGAAGATTCACGAGTTGATTCACGAGTTGATTCACGGGGCGACAAACCTAATGATAAGAAAAAATCATACGGTAAGAAACCTTTTGCGAAAAAGACGTATGGTGACAAGAAGCCATACGGTGACAAAACAGAAAACCGTAAAACCGAAGGTCGTAAGTTTGAAGGTAAGAAACCTTTTTCTAAAAAAGCCAAATCTAAAAAACCATATGTTTCAAAATCTGATGAAAGTAAATTCTTTGAAAAATCAGACGAGAAGAAAAAATATGGTGGGTCAAACTCTAAACCGAAAAGACAAGAAGGCGGCAAAAAACGTCGTACTGATTTCACCAAACCTAAAAGTGCAAAAGGTGGTGGTTTTGACACACTCAAGAAATCATCTGGCACAAAAGGGACAAGCGTAAAGAAACCTAAAACAAAGCCGAAAACAAAATCTAGGGCAGGTAAGAAACCTTACTCAGCCAAGTCAAAAAGTAGAAATGCCGCCTAAAAACCTGGTTTTTATAAGGAATATGGCTAATTCTGCGCCTTTTATGGCGTAAGTTATTGACGGCAGCCCAAAAAATATGTTTAGTGCTAGTAAGTTTAATAATGGACTTATGCTAATTTTGTTACAAAGGAGTAATTCATGGCAACTGGTAAAGTAAAGTGGTTCAATCCACAAAAAGGATTTGGTTTCATCGAGCCTGAAGAAGGCGGCAATGATGTGTTTGTACACATCAGTGCAGTTGAAGCAGCTGGATTGAAAACTTTAGACGATGGTCAACAAGTATCATACGAACTAAAAGAAGAAAAAGGTAAGCAATCTGCAACTGATCTACAAGTCGCAGCGTAAGCTGAAAATCTGAATAATTTATTATAATGAGGTAGGAGAGATATTTCCTACCTCATTTTTTATTGCCTATTATACATGGGAGGTTAGGTGCAGGTAGGCGCGGCGTGCCCTTCTTATATTTCTTATCGGAGCAGATAAAAAGAAACCCGCAGCTACGTAAATAACTGCGGGCTCTATAGTGGGGAAACTTCATTTGTTATGTATTACAATTTTGCAAAAACTTGTGGGCATATTATTCTTCCATCAGTAATATCAGCTGGGTATTTATACTGAAAACCAGCCATATCATAACAAGATTTTATTTTAGATTCTGGTAGTTTAACTGAATTACCGGTCCATAAGACCTGTCCCTTTGAAATATGATATGCTTTATCTTCTAAAATAATATCGAATGATTGGACAGCTCTATATCCACGAGAAGAATAGTAATTTTCTGAATCGTAATAATTTCTTTCGGGTAATAAAAAATTATCAATAGCCGTATGATTAAACACAATACGTAATGAATTAATAGCTAACTCATCATGTTCTGCCCCTGAATAAGCAGCTTTAATAACTTCAGCATCATTAACTACATCATGTGTTGCAATCAAACTTGCAGGACGAGCACCTTCAGAATGTCCATTCTTATCCATTTGCCGCTTAATGCCAAGCAACCTTTGTGTTAGTACTTGTGTGGCATGAGTAAAATCAACATCAGGTGAACCTGCTATATTTCCAAATGTAAGACCAAAGGATGTACTAATTTCTCTATCGCCGTGAACTTCATATTTCAAGTGAGGATCATACATATTACCCAAAACACGCTGGTGCAACACACCGTCTGGTAAAAGTTTTTTTCCTGAAGCAACAGAATGATCAAGCGCCGCTGGAGACTCATCAATATGAGCGACAGATACAATCCTATGACCAGAATTTTGAAGCGCTTTAATAACTAATGCTTCTTTATCAAATTTTGTCGCCGCACCACGCGCAACTAACGTTATACTTTCTGGAGGAGCTATAATATTAGCAACAACGTTACCTGCCCTCCTTCCTAACTCTGAATCACGAATCGGATAGTATGTATCAGAACAGTTTTTAACCAAACTATCCCAATAAGGAATATTAGCATTCAAAAAAAGTAACTCGTCTAAATTACCAGCAGTTTTACCACTAAAAAGACCATGAAGTTTTTCAATTTGTTGCTTCGTTAATACGTTAGTATCAACAACAAGAGAAGTTATATCAGGTTTAGCAGGCCCTTCACTATTATATGCAGCTGTTATAGAAGTCATCTTATATACCTTTAGCATTCTGCCATTTAAGCATAAAAATACTTCTAAAGTATTGCGTGACAGCTGATTGATTAATAGAATAAATTTCTACGTCATCTTTCTTGAAGATGATTAACGCTGTCTTATCTCCATACATATAGAGTGGTAAAGAACCAAAGCTTTCTTTTGAAACAAATTTATATTTGGCATACGAAGAATCTGCTATACCTTCGCTGCCTTCTTCTATTAATATCTTAGACATAAGATTATCTACTGAATTCATACGTTCAATATGTTTTGGAACATCTTCAGCCCCCCATTTTAGGAATTCTTTTTCATCAACGTTATTCACAAAAATTTCACCACCATGGTCTTTTATGGTATCGTAAACATCATCCATAAAATCAAGAAAACCACTTCGCCCTTTATAACTAATAACACCACCTGACTTCCACTGCACACCATCATTGTCCGTAAAGGAAATACCTTCGCGTTCATAGAAGCGTCTGATATCTGTATTGCGGGAGACGGACACATCGCTTTGACCGCTTTCAATTTTTGAAAGCGTGTTGGCGGCGATCCCTAGATATTCGGCTACGTGTCCTTGTGAGACATCAAGCATTGCTCTAGCAGCGCGCATTTGCGTCGGCGTAATCATCTCTATGTGTTCCCCACAAATCGATTTAAGTTACAATATGTATCAAAATAATATGCACTGTTATACATATGAAAAATGATATTGGCAAGGATTTTTTGTTCATTTTCCGAAATAATTTTCCTTTTTATGGATATTATTCACTTTTTTAACCTTTTGTTAACCTTTTTCCTCTATAAGTTAATCATCAGGAAAGTGTTATGAAAAAATTAAAAACGATACAGACAGAAAAAGTGACGGAAGCTCAGCCTCCCCAACCTCCCCAACCTCCCCAACCTCCTATGTTTCAAATGAAAGATATCGAGATTGAAGGTCAGAACGGACAAAACGCCGTAAATCCAGATCTTGCTGAATTATCGTTCTTTGATATTAAAGAGCTGTATGAACGCGCTTACGAGGCCATAAACGCCAAGCGCGACGATTGTGAAGCCAAAGAAATGATGGCTGAGGCTGTTAAAATGGACATGGCCTATCGTTCTCAACTGGCGCGCCGTACTCAATATACGCATCAACCAAGAACAAATGAGTTCCGCTTGGTCCCTCCTGCTTCTCTTTCCTCTGCACGTTAAAACCGCGACCAGATAACGTCTTTATCAAGAAAACCATATAAAAATTTAACTAAATTTGAATAGAAAAAACGTGTTTTAACACCAATTTCGGGGTATACTTAATATATAAGTCAATCGCGACCATCTTATCAATTTTAGAATGGTCTTCCTCTTCAACATATATATTGGTGTCTATGCTTATCCTTTCTAAAAATACTACGATCAACCTATGTCTCGGCGTATTTATGGCTTTTGGCCTATGGGTCGGCGGCACTTCTCTTGCGGCCGCACAACAAGAGGTCATGGACATGCCTGCGACGTCATCAACAAGCACGGCAAGCACAACAGATGAGAATATGACCCATCCGATTATGCGGATGACACAGGATAAATCTGAGCTGGTTAAGTTAGAACAACCTGCCGCCAGTGTCGTTGTCGGCAACCCCAATAATATAAGTGTTTTGTTAGACACCCCTGATACGTTGGTTGTTGTTCCACGTACCGCAGGTGCCAGTCATTTTACCGTCATTGGTCAAGATGGCAGTATATTGATGCAACGCCATGTCATTGTCGGCGCGCAAAAAGAAAAATATGTTCGTATTCGCCGTAGTTGTAACGCGGCCAGTGGTAGTGGTTGCCAGGAAATGAGCACTTATTTTTGCCCTGATTCCTGTCATGAAGTCTTAGAAAACGCCGCCGCAAACAGCCGCCGCCGATAGATATTTAGCCAATTTCCCTTTATTAACGACAGCATAGCATTCTTATAAGAGTTGGCTTATAATGCCCCCTATTATGATTTTAACAACTATAATTGGTTTATAATAATGTCACATAAAACTCTTTCTCTTGCCCTCACTTTTTGTAGCTTGCTCTTTGTTACGGCCTGTACCTCCACAGGGAGTACAACAAACCCAGCCGTGACAACATCAGGCACACAAAATAGCGCACGACCTGCGTTGGAATCAAAGTCCATTGATAAAGCGATGCGTACCGCGTTGGCGCAAGCAGAAGCCAGTGGAGACACGCAAGAAATTATATCAACGTTAGCGCAGATTAATACGCGTAACCCTGAAGATGCGATTATTGCGACGCGCTATGCCCGTGCCCTTCGTGAAGACAACCAGTTTAATAAAGCGCAAAATATTTTAAAGCCTTTTGCCAACCAAGAAAAACCAAATGTTGAAGCCTTGACTGAAATGGCAATGACGCAACTTGCTTTAGGGGACTATGAGCAGGCAAAAAACTATGCGTTGAAATCAACAGTCATTAAACCTAAAAATGCGCGTGGCTTCCTTGCCTTAGGTACGGCGCAAGATGCGCTGAAAGATCATCAAAATGCCGAACAGTCTTTTCGTCAGGGTCTAAAATATTGGAAGGGTGATCCATCGCCCATCTTAAATAACTTAGCCCTTAATCTGGCGTCCCAAGGACATTTGAGTGAATCGCTGTCTTTGTTAGAGCGCGCGGTGAAGATTTCGCCTAAACGTATGGAGTTAGAGCGTAACCGCCGTATCATTGCGACATTGTTGGAAACGGCCAGCCCGCAAGCGCCTGCGCCTGCTAAAAAGCCAGAAATCAATATCCCTGAAGCGGCGAAGCCAGCGACTAATTAGTTGTTACCAACGCCCGCGTTAGAGGCTTCAATCCCTGCAGGACCTAAGATAATAATAAACAGCGCCGGCAAGAAAAATAAGATCATCGGCACAGTTAGTTTTGGCGGCAATGAGGCCGCTTTTTGTTCAGCATTGCCCATACGAATATCACGCAATTCTACCGACATCACCCGCAAAGCCTGAGACACCGACGTCCCATATTGTTCCGCCTGTATCAACGCGGTGGCGAATGATTTACCAAAGCCACCAACACGGCGACCAAAATCTGCCAAGGCCTGACGACGGTCATTCAGCATTGCCATCTCTGCGCTTAAAATCCCTAGCTCCTCCCCCAAAGTTGGGGAGTGTTCAGAAACTTCTTCGGCCACACGTTCTACCGTTTGTTCCAAACCTATTCCCCCTTGAACACAAATCAGCATCATGTCGAGGGCGTCAGGGAAGGTAAAGCCTAGCTCTTCCTGCCTTTTATCCGCTTTGTTTTTAATAAGAATACGCGGCAAAAAGAAGCCAGAAAACATAGCACCAATAAGGATAAAAAACTGCGTGGCGTTTGATAATTCCTCTTCACCACCAGACATCACCAGCATTGATATTAAAACAAATAAGATAGGTAAACCTGCCTGCGCCCCAATAAAGAATAAGGGTGCGGACGGGCTACGAATACCCGCCTGAATTAATCTTTCACGAACCTTCTCACCAAAGTTACCCGCGAGTTGCTGTACTTTAAAGAAAGTAGCAACGGATTCTTTTGCTGATATATTTTTTACATCTTGTTTATTATTCAGCTCTTCTTTCGCACTTTGAAATAACGCTTTTTTCTTTTTTTCAATAACGTTTTTATAATGCTCTTTCTTCTTCTCACGTTTAAACATCAATAAAACAAACGCAATGATAGATGCCGCCGCCGCGAGGACACTGAGTAAAATAATGACAAATTCACCTGTAATACCAAACATTTTTATACCTTAAAGTTAATCATTTGACGCATCACTAACACACCACAAAACATCCAACCAATGGCACACCCCAGTAAAAATTTCCCCGTTGGGTCGGTAAATAAAACTTCGATATACTCACGGTTTATAAAATACATCCCCCCCGCAACCACGCACGGAAGTGCCCCAATAATCATGGCAGAAGCCTTTGCTTCAGAAGATAAAGCCTTCACTTTACGCGCCAATTTAAAACGCGAGCGAATAACTGCGGATAGGTTTTGCAATACTTCTGACAGGCTGGAACCGGTTTGTGTTTGAATGGCTATCGCCGTTGCAAACATCTGCATTTCAGCCAATGGCATACGTTTTGCTGCATTTAAGACGGCCTCTGGTAAAGGGATACCTATCTTTTGTTGGTCAAAGATACGCCCCATTTCCTCGCCCATTGGCCCTTCAAATTCACGTGCGACCATTTTAATTGCCTCACTAACAGGCATACCCGCCTTTAAAAGGCGCATCATAGAATCTAACGCATCAGGAAAATCCTCCATGAATTTTTTTTGACGACGACCAATTTTAAAATTAAGGACAACGCGCGGTACACCAAAGAAGCCAATGATAACGGACATAATCATTAAAAAAGGAGAGACCCCCATCATTTTTGCAAGTCCCGCCACAACAAGACAGGATACAACAGAGGCAAGCCAGAATTGATTAACTGATATCTCCATACCAGATTGTTGAATCTTTTCTTTTATTGTGTCACTTTTTTTCTCTTTTTTGGCTTCGTTTTCTGCCTCGTTTAACTTTTTAGCTAAGTTTGGCTTTTTATTATTTTGTAGATTGCTACTACTTTGTGACGAAGCGTTACGAGACGAACTGCCTTTTACAACACGCATTAAGCGTTTTCGTTTTTCGCTTTGAGAGTTAAGAATAATAATGCTGAAAACAACACCAAAGATAAGAAATATAACGATGGATAGAATAACTGTTAGCATGGTTACCCGTATGCTTCTTCCATTGCATCAAGAACAAGATTTTCAACCCCAAACTGTCTGGCATTATCCCAAAACTTTGGCCGCATTCCAGATGATTTTAAATTTGTAATCAACTTACCATTCTCATCTTCGCCTTCAAACTCAAGCTTGAAGAGGTCTTGCATCGTGATGACATCGCCTTCCATTCCTGTGATCTCTGAAATATGTGTCACTTTACGTGACCCATCACGCAGGCGTTGCACCTGAACAATAACATTAACCGCAGAGGCAATTTGTTCACGCACCGCGACAGTTGGAAGGTTAAGCCCCCCCATGGCAATCATATTTTCCATACGGGAGACAGCCTCGCGCGGATTATTAGCATGAACCGTTCCCATTGAGCCATCATGGCCTGTATTCATCGCCTGTAATAAATCAAAGGCTTCGGGGCCACGTACCTCACCCACAATAATACGTTCAGGGCGCATACGCAGACAGTTTTTCACCAAGTCACGCATTGTCACCTCACCCACGCCTTCAAGGTTTGGCGGACGGGTTTCTAAACGCACGACGTGGGGCTGTTGTAATTGTAGCTCACATGCATCTTCACAGGTAATGATACGTTCGCCTTGTTCAATATAGCGAGTCAGACAGTTCAACATTGTTGTTTTACCAGACCCTGTACCACCAGAGATAAGAACGTTTACACGACAACGACCAATCGCCATTAAAAGCTTTGCCGCACTTGGTGTCATTGCCCCAAATTCAAGGAGTTTTTCAAGCGTTAATTTATCTTTTGTAAATTTACGAATAGTCATACACGCACCATCAACAGCCAAAGGCGGAATAATAACATTCACACGTGAGCCGTCTGGCAAGCGTGCATCACAAATCGGAGAAGCTTCATCAACGCGGCGACCAATAGCACCCACAATACGTTGGCAAATTGTTACAAGGTGTTGGTTGTCACGGAACTTAATATTGGCACGTTCAATTTTTCCATTAAGTTCAATATAGATTGTCTCAGGCCCATTAATCATGATATCGGCGATACCATCAATCTCGAGAAGTTCTTCCAAGGGACCAAAACCCAGCATGTCATCACCACATTCTTTAGCGATGCGTTTTAGTTCAGCGGGCGTTAAGTCTAAATTACGAAAACGAGCGATCTCCTCAACCGCAGAGCTGACTTCGCTTCGTGCTTCTTCAGACTTCATTCTAGCCAAGGCTTTTAAATCAATACCATCGCGCAAATCAAGCCAAATACGGCTTCTAGCACGTTGAAGGCGTAATGATGTCATGGAATCTTCTGCAACTTCAGACCCTTCTTCTGCTTCGCCTTCTTCATGCAAAAGCATATCATCTTCCATAGATTTCAATTCTTTTGGTTCTGTATTCTTTTCTACCGCTTCTTCTTTTGGTGAATTTTGAACAGGGTCAATAGCAACAGACGGTTCTTCTTGAGGTGAAGAAAGATCTTCAGATTTTTTTAGCGTGGATGGCGTTGGTGTTAATGGCGGCTGTGCAGAAATCTCCTCTCTCTTTACTTGTTCAGAAACAGAAGGTGTAGATTTTTTTTCTTGCCTATCAGGGGCGTTATCTTGTTTTTTTCCAAACATGGTAATAGCTCCTTCTTATTTCTTTAATAACTTACCCAGTAAACCAGTTACCGGTTTTTCGTTTAAACCAGCGTCATCCGCCTGACCAAGAACGTGACGTGCAATAGGTAACAAACGATTCACAAGATCGGCGCCAGCCTTTTGCCCCGTTAGTTTCTTACCTTCATTTTCTGCACCAACAAAAAGTTTAGCATCAAACGGTAAGGTCACACTTGGTTTCATATCAAGTGCATCTGCAATATCTTTATTTGGAACCTCTTTAGACGGTATCATACCTTCCATATT
This sequence comes from uncultured Alphaproteobacteria bacterium, assembly GCA_937931645.1. GTDB lineage: Bacteria > Pseudomonadota > Alphaproteobacteria > Micavibrionales > Micavibrionaceae. The sequence continues at coordinate 257,856 of CALHAR010000005.1, read as the reverse complement.
GACAACCAAATCAATAGAAGAGATATCGCCCCCTTTGATAAGTTTTATTTCTTGCGTTAATGAGCGCGCCGCACGAAGAGAAGGAAGCGTTGGTGTCGTCACCAACATTAATTCATGAGCGCGATTTATAACCGTGCGTTTCAATGAAGGGACAGCGCCCGAAAGATCAACAATAATAACCGGATATTTCACCATCAATAAATCTATCAGTTCTTCATATTGTTGCGAATGGATAGAGGCCTCCAGCATCGGGTCTGCCCCTGCTGCCAGTACTGTTAATTTATCATTGGCTTTAAAGAACATACGCGCCAAGGTATCTTCATCTTGGCTGCTCGCTGCGCGAACCGCTTCATATAAAGTTGTTGATGGTTCAAACCCCATACCGACACTTAACGAAGACCACCCTCCTGCCGCATCGAGTAAGAACGTTTTTTGCTTCAACGTTTCAGACACGCCCCACGCCAAACCTTGCGTCAAAGACGACGTTCCAACCCCGCCCTTTGCCCCCACAACGGCAATAAGGCGACTACCCTTTGCTCCTAATTTTTCTATAAGACTATTGGCAATAATGTCGCTTAACGTTTCCAAAGGAACAGGTTTAACAAGATAATCACTGACCCCCATCGCCGTTAAACTACGATATAAGGTCACATCATTAACAGGACCAATGACAATAGCACTTGTTCCTTCATGACAATGTTCAGACAAAACTTCTAACGCTTTCGTAAAACTTTCATCTGTTGTATCTGTTTCAATGATAACGAGGTTTGGCGATTTTGTTTCTTTATAGCTTGCTATCGCCGTGTCAACCGACCCTTCTTCAACACTAACCGTGACACGCGCAAAACGCCAATTATTCATCAACGCTTGTGCGGCTTGCGTTGTCTCTTTATCCTTTAAGAATAAATCAACAGAAGCCGTTGGTAATAATATGTTTGTTTCGTTGTTCACAGATTGTGCCCTTTTAAGAATGTCTACGTTCTTATTATAAGCAAAAAAGATTAATGGCTTATGACTTGATTATGGTTAGTAATTGCTATTCTGAAGTCAGACCATCACGCTCTAACCCTTCTAAAGGTACGCTCGGCTCTGCGCCACTATAACCATCTAAAATAAGGGCTTCACGGCGTGCATCACGCGTACCTAAACCTGAATTTCCTTGTAAATCTGCGGGATGAGCGATCTGTCTGGCGACCATTGTATCAACGCTACAGCCAAATTTATACTGCCCTAAAAAGCGCGTTGTCCCATTTCTTTCCAGTCCAGGCATTGTCGCACAGTCATGAGGTGCCAACGCCTGTACCATGTCATAAGAAACCATCAAAGATGGCACACCATTGGGCACAGCCATTGTTTGAGTTGTAACACTTGTCACACCATTTTTCTTTAAATTATCTTTTATATGACCTAGTTCATGAACGGCGTTCATCGCTGTAAAATTTTTTGATGTTGGATTATACGTCATTGTCAGGTCTAACGCGCTTGTTCCATTTTGAAGGTAATGACTGGAGAGTGCCGATAAAACATTGTCATTAATATCTTCAAACAAAACCTGTTCTACGATTGTTGTTTGTGACAACTGTATCGCCGATTCATTCATCATAGAAGGCGTTGTTTGTGTACATGCCGGTAGAGCAAGAGCCGACACAAGGACAAGCATCTGTAATATTTTAAAATTCTTTTTCATTTTTATGTTTCCTCTAATCCAATACATATCCAAAACCAGAGGTTTGAGATATTAAATTATCAGGCGCATCCTGCCCATAAACACGGCGTAAGTTATCACTAAAGACACCTGTAACTTGGCTTTGTTGGCGCACAGGAGCGGGTAAATTAGCGGGCATAGCCTCTAAACCTATTATATCCTGCTCTGGCGGTAAGCGTGGTAGACCGCGATCATCAGGGATAATAGCGCCATAATTCACATCAGGACCCGTTTGCGTTGGCAATGGTGTTTGTTGTGACGTTATAGGCGCGGTAGCCACCGTCGTTTGGTTTTGTGCAAACGGTTGCACAAGGTAAGGCGTAATCATAACAATGACTTCCGATTCAGACCGACGGAAAGAATCAGATTTAACCAAATCCCCCACCACTGGTACATCACCAACACCAGGTATTTGAGACAGGCCAGAGATTGAGTTTGACTGAATCAATCCTGCAATCATTAATGTTCCACCACTTGGTAGTTCAACATTTGTTTCCGCACGGCGTACATTAAATGTTGGAATACTAATACCATTAAGTTGTAAGCTTTGTTCAAAAGAAGTTGTCGAAACTTCGGTTGTTAATTGTAGGCTGATACGTTCTTTTGACATGACAGCAGGACGGAAGTTTAAGGACACGCCAAATGGTTTAAATTCAAAAACTAAATTACCATTTTCATCAATTTGCGTCGGGATCGGAAATTCTCCTCCTGCTAAAAATCCAGCTTGTTCTCCTGAAATAGCGGTTAATGTTGGTTCTGCTAATGTATTGATAATACCTTCTTGTTCCAGCGCATTGGCCACCAAACTAAGATTACCAAAATTACCAGAGCTATAATTTAAAAAGGCCGTTGCAATTTGCTGTGGTGACGCCAAACCAAGGGCAGGAGCGGTAGTCAACCCGCCTGTCAGGTCATCAATATTCGCGCCATTCGGGCTTTGTAATTGTACGCCCAAGTCTTTTAAAGCACTGCGGGAGGCTTCAACAATTTTAACTTTTAACATGACTTGTTGTTCACCACGGACGCTCATCATATTCACGATAACATTATCAGCACTGGCAATATCAACCCCTTGCGCTTCACTGGCCACCTTACCAACAAGGTTGGTTATTTTATTCGCGTTTGCAGGTGTTGTCACACTACCCGTCAAAACCACTTGATCCGCCATTGCACGCACAAGAACATCTTCATTCGGGTAAAGTTCATCAATCATAGATTGCAAACGTTCTGTATCTAATTGCACATGAACATTTATTCGTCTTAGAATATTACCATCGGCATCAAGCGCCATAATATTGGTATCCCCCAACTTAGACCCAACAAGGTAAAGACGGTTAGACTTCACCGCCATGACATCGACCACAGAAGGATCGGCCACAAGAACATCCGCAATTTCACCACCTATATTGACGATATCAGCCTTACCCAACATCAAAACAACGCCCGAAGGTTTCTTTGCACCAAGCGCAGCAAGGTTGGTTTTGCTAGCTTTCGCCACCGTCAACGACCCCATCATAAAGGCACCGACACAACAAACACCTAAAACCAGAATAACCAAATGGTTAGTTATTAATTTTGTTACTTTTATCATTTTTTATTCCTCATTCCCTAGCTGTCGTAGAGCCTCTGGCGTTATAACAATATTTTGTTCTGGTGCTGCTTCTTGCTCCACTGAAAAATCAACTTTATTTTCTTTATCGTCTAATCGACGCCCTCTGACCTCAACCATATTATCGCCGTTATAAATACGAACCGCAGAGGACGCGCCCGTCATTTTAGTTAATTTTGTCATGACATCACTCATCTCTACGTCGGTGGTTGAAGGACTTGTCTTTGACGTTTTATCATCACCGATAGCCCGTAGAGCAAAACCAATATCACCAAGCCTATCCGCGAGGACTAATTTCTCCGACCCTTCTGGTGTTACCTCTAATGTCACGGTTGCATTCTTTGAGCTTTTCTTTTTCTTCTTCGGTTTACCGTTTTCTTCTTCCTCATCAACGGCCTTCGTATCATTACTGTCTATCGCCAGAATTTTAATATTTTCAAGAACAGTTTCTGTCGCATATCTATTCACAAGACTGGCGGCCTCTGGATTACGGCGGGTATTCACATTGACCTTATATGTCATCATCACATCAACATAATCGCCTGGTCTAACAAGACGATCAGCAAGGGTATATGCCTTTACACTAACCCCAACGGCGCGCATTCCCTTTGCAACATTGGCAGAAAGGAAGTTACCTTTATCATCTTCAACAACAAGGGATAACGATACAGGTTGGTCTTCAGCCAATGATCTTAAAAGCTTTCCTTCGAGAGCCTCAACAGCGGGTTGTTCGCCATCACGTATAATAGCGCCTGAAAAAATTGTATCTTCGGGCCAGTTTTGCCACCTTAAGTCACCTTCTTTAAGCTCTTTCCCTACGCTTAAATCTTTCGCCGCCACTAAAATTTGAATAGCTTGTGTCTCTTCTTCTTTATTGGATCCACCCAGCATAGATTGTAAAAGTACCGCAACAAGAACAGCGACAAGAAAACCACCCGCGATGATAATTAAAATATTTTTATTCATAATTTATGACCCTAAAGTTTCTGTTGCCAATGTTAGTAATTCATTCGGTTGTATATAACCGATCTGCCAGAACGCAAATACTGCGCCCACAAGAATTGCAATACCGTAAGGAACATCTTTTGCGCCCTTTTGTGATTTTTCAATCCAGCTATTTTTTTGAGGTTTCTTCACAGGCTTCCATTTATTTAACGCCAGCGTAACCCCGCCTAAAACGCCGCCCACAACCGCCATAATAAAGAGCAAAGGCATTAAACCTTTCATACCGACCCATAAAGAAAATACGGTTAGTAATTTAGAGTCACCGCCGCCAATTTTGTTAAAGTGAAAAAGGCCATAGGTGATAACGAACATAAAAACAAAAGCCCCAACATGGCTTTTCCAAGAGGCAAAGAACGATACGTCTGGAGCAAAGAAAGTGACCACCAAAAAAGCAGGAATAAAGGCCGCGCCAATAAGGGCTGCGTACACATTAGGAATTATAAGACGGTTAAAATCAGACCACGCCGCGCCGCCGCCGAAGCCAAGCGCAATAACAAGACAAAAAGTAACTATGAAAACCAATATCATCTATACAGAGTCCAAGCGTGGGGGGTTAATGAAACAAAAATGAAAAGAGTTTATTTGAGAATTATATTTTGAAATCTTGAGAAATAAGAAAGCCTGTTTTAAATATAAGCCACAGGCTTTCTTAAGAATTAGTAAGTTAGGTTACAGCTTATGAAGTACTGCCGCCGCCTAGTGCCGTTGACATTTCACCGAACAATCCAGCCAGATCTGTTCCGAAAGTCTGAACAGCAACAAGAATAGCCAGTGCAATACCAGCGGCAATCAAACCATATTCAATAGCTGTTGCGCCATTTTCGTTATTTAAGTAAGCGTTTTTTAAAGCAAGTAATTTTATCATTAGGAATCTCCTTCGTTACATAATAGTATTTTTTAGTTTATTTTGGTTCTTATAATTCTGGCGTGTGCCGCGAGAACGTGAACCCTTAGATACTAGAATATACCATATCTTTTTAAAGTGAGGTTAAATAAAGCTCGCATTTTATACATTTCGTAAAATATTTGCTTATTTTTCTGTATTTTCTTAGTTTTTTTATTGTTTAATGTACAGATTACTGAGTTCACGCGCTATTTGCTCAAACACTTCTTCCAACCTGTCTTGCGTTGGAGCGTCATGATAATTTGTTGGGATAGTCGCGCAATCACGATAAAGGCTTTTTGTGTCTTCATCGACACCATCGTCAAAGGTCACCGCATAAATTAGAATGCCTTCCTCCTTCATATTGTCACACGTATCGGTAAAGCGATCATCAAGGTCACCCGCATCAATATTATGTTCGTTACTTAACCCGTACGCAGAATAAACGTTACTCATGGTATTAACCCCGTCCGTCATAACCAGAGCCACTTTATCCCACTGATCATCCTCATAATCCGCCCCTTCAGTAAAAGGGGCCTGCGGTGAGATAACACGATACCCCCACGCCATACCAAAATTTCCAAGGGTAGCACCACTGGCCGTCATATTAGCAGCGGAGCTTAGCAAGAAATCCTCATCACTACTTAAAGGAACGATAGGTTGCACCGGGCAAAAACGGTTTGGACCATAAAATGCATTAAACACTTCAGCATAAGTTGAATCATAAATACTATTTGAACTGTAATAATTTGTGTTTCTGTAAAAATTATTACCATTATAGTCATGGCGATACATCTCCCATGGACCGTTATGGTCCTCAGTATCCAACGGAGAGGTCTCAGCCAAGACACAGCCATGCCACTGACCTTTTAACGACGGATCATATTCCAAATCATCTTCATCAATGCCGTAGTTATTCCCAGTAAATTGATTAAGGTTACTAGAGTAGTTTGAGTATTCATCATCGTCTGGCGCTTCAACAAAGACATTACCATCGCCGTAATCATTATCATCTAAATCAATCCCAAGGCCGTAAGGACCAACATTCACCGAACTGGCATAAGGAACAAGCCCTACTCTCACAAGCTCAGGATCTGAAACACTTTCAAAAAGAATCTCTACAAAGTTTGCCGTCGCCGCACGCAATGTACCAATATTATTATTGGTGTTCATAGAGCCTGTGTTATCAAGCACCATGACAACTTCTAATCCGCGTACTTCGCGTTGAACAATAGTCTGTGCATCAACGTCAATTTCATTATAGCCAAAGATACGCATGAACGAGGTATCAAGACGTGCGGTTGCCGTCACTGTTAGTTCATTCCCATTTAAAGAGACTTCTGTTGAAACGGTTGTTCCAATACGGTTTTCAGGGTAATTCGCCTCCATAAAAGCATCGACCCTATCTTGTATAACCGCTTCATCATCGGCGCCACTTGCCGCCGCCGCCAACGCCGCCGCATCCAAGGCACTGGATAAACGTGCCCGCACCAAATAAGCCTGCGACATATCAACCGACAAACCGACAGCACCAATAACTGCAGGAATCATTATACCAAAAGCAACCGCCACAACACCTGATTGGTGACACCAAAATTTTGTAACGTTTTTTACGTTTTTGGATAATAATTTTTGAAATATTTTTTTCATGCTGTCGCCTTTTTATTTTATATTTTTTTATTTTAAGGACAATCTGTACAGGTAATAATTGCACTTTTTCTTCCCCGTAAAAAAGCACGCTCAGTCATATCAAAACGATCAATAATAAAACTGCTGAAATAGGGGATATATTCATACGTAACACTGACCACAACAACGCCTTCACCTTCTTCACCCAGACCAAACGTTGAATCAATAGCCGAATCAGAAGAATCCATATTCTCTGTAACGCGCCATAAAACAACAGGATCAGCATCTTCATCAAAGATAACGCTGGCTATGTCATAGCCAAAAGCGGTGGTTGAATATGGCGCTAAAGCAAGCTCACCCGCATTTACGATATCTGCAATCGTTGCTGTATCAACGGTTTCTGGTCGCGTTATTAAATCGGCAATGACTTGCGACGCGGCGATTGTTTTTTGGTTAACTACGATCCCTTGCCCTAAGTCATAAACCGCCATCATCATAGATAATAACACAGGAAATAAGACCGCCATCTCAACAAGGGATAGCCCCCTTTCATCTTGAACGTAACGACTTGTTCTCATTTTTTTTAAAAAATATTTAATCATTTTATTCTTCTTCAAACTCATACGGTTCGGTTTGCAAAACAACCGTTGATAATAAAATTCTATTACCGTCACTATTATTGGTTAAAATAAACCGCATCATCGGGGTTTTAATGGCATATTTAAAGGCGGTTCGTATCATCACGACATCACTAACACCGCCAGCATCAAAGGTTTGATCTTCAAGGTTTCCCTCATCATCAAATGAGACATCTGGAAAGTTTTGTGCCTCTTCAAAAGAAGGGATAGACACGACCTGATATTGCAGATCATCACAATCAATAAAGATACTGGCATAGTCACATAAGGTATTTTGAAATAGCGTTTCACCGCCCCCTTGCTGTACCGCCCCTGTCCGTATTTGCCGCGCCCCTTCTGCCGTAGAGGCCTCCAACAAACTTTGTGAGGCAAACATCAAAGCCATCTCAATAATACCAATGACCATTAAAATAAAAGGAATACCAACAAGCGAAAATTCAACCGCTGTTGCACCGTCTTTGTTACGTTGCCAAAGTAATAATTTTTTATATGGTATTTTAAACATATTTAATTAAAATTTTTCTATGGCTTAAATGTGAAAAGCACGCCAACCTTATAAGGAAGACATGCCCTGAAATTATTAATAATAGGTCTATTATACATCTCTTTCCTTTAAAGAAAGATTAAGAATTACGCGCTTTCTTCCGCACTATCACTGGCGTCACCACCTATATCAAGGGGAAAACCATCATCATCCAAGCGCCGCTCGCCATTGACCTTCGTGCCCCACCTACCTTCTAATTTTTTCTTCTCTTTTTCTATTTTTTCAAGTCGTAAAAGACTTTTTTGTCTTAAAATTGAAGAAACAAACAGCGTCGCCATATAATCTATCAAATATCCCAAAGCCGCAGTTGAATAGATAACTACAATCGTCATAGGGTCAGACAAATAATCCACGGCCCTATCCATAGGGTGAGAATGCCCCCAAATATTAATTAAGTAATAAAAACACCCTGAAAAATTAAGCGCGCCGATTGTGAATGTCTTATTTTTCCCGGGTTGATTATCTGTCGAATAGACAATAAGTGTTGGTAGCATCCCAACAAAAAGTAAAACAACCGATGGCAGATATAAAATACAGCCAATAACAAACAAAAACGAAAAAAACAAAGTTTTGAACGTCAAAATAGACTTCTTACCCTTATTCTGTTTATTTTTTTTCTTCTTCTTAGCCAATTTATCCACCTAAAAAAGTTTTATAAATAGAAAACCCCATAATTAAAAAAGCAAACCCCATCGATATAACAGAGGCAACCTGCCTACCTGTATTTTGTCCATAGCGATTTCCTTTTGCCAATTCTTTTTCTATTAATTTTTTCTCATCTTCTAGTTTCTTATAATGTTTTTTTGCCTGAAAGAAGTTTTCGACATCATGCCCATATAAATTAGGACTATCAAATAAAGCCGCCATCCCTTGCAAATTGCCTTCTTTAGCCAGTTTTTCAACTTTCGACTTTAAAGTTTCACTTTTTTTACTATCATGAAAATAACTTAAAACAGGGTCAAAGCTTTTCAAGATCCACTGTGCAATAGCCGGATAATAATCAAGGTTTAATCTCTTTTGTATCGTTGCTAAAATCTTCAATTGCGCCAATATCTTTTTTCTTGGGTCATTTGTAGATAACTCAGATAAATAAGGATCAATATTCTGTCTATCTTTAGCCGATAAGAATGAAATGACATGTCGGTCAAATAAAATAGTTGCCTTCAAAGATTTTTGACAAATATCTTCAAAAGCATTCATCATATCCATCGATGTTTGCACATAGTATTTATCTAATATCGGGCTTAAGCAAGGTGCCTCTGGATCCATGATATATAAGCATCTTTCAAACCCCGCATTTAATGATTTTTGGTTTAAATAATTTCTCGATAATTCAAAATTTGAGAGTAACGTTGATTTATCAAGCATATTAGATTCATGGATAATCGGCGCAATAAAGCTATATCGTATTGTTTCAACGAATGGTTCGATATTTTTACTCTCCACATAACTTTGCGTTAAATATTTACCAAATCCCTGAGGGTGGAAGCTCACACTTTTATATTGAACGCAGCAATCAGGGTAAAGCGCATGAGCAACGGCAACCGTCGCCCGATTATTATAACTTCCACCGCGTTCATACCCCGCGATATCTTGTAGCGATTGCTCTAATCTGCTTTTAATTAATTTATCTTCAATCGCTCGATCAACCCATTGATCCATTTCATTATTTTCTATCAGCTTCGCCGCTTGATCGGCATCATGAAATAAATCTTTTGCGAGTAATTCAGGGCGTGTATATTTTTTGTCTTGAAACATAATAGGCCGCGTTGCTTTTGCGCGCTTTGGCGATTGCTTTGGACTCAAACGTCGTCCATCTTGCCACGCTTCTATATCGTCAATCGTCCAGCGTTGCGCGGTATCATCATATAAAAGGCCGCGCAATAATTCTAAGATAGCACCGCTTAATCTTTCTTTACCAAGTAATGTAGCGTAACTACCTTTTTCAATCTTATGTTCAATAATCTGAGCATCAGTCTGCCCCTTCATCGGATTTTCTGAACGCAACATGACCGCCAAAGAAGCTCCCAAAGCGTAAATATCACTAGAAATATCACCTGGCCCGCGTCCCATGGGGTCAGCTAGGGCACGCTCTATAGGCTCATACAAAGCAGGCATGTTTGAAGAGGCAGGCGAGGATAAACACTCACCAAGATTAATTTTTTGTCCTGCTTTTGACCCCCCATCAAACATATTACCAGGCCAAATTTCACCATGTGATAATTCTTTATTCCTAAACTCTTTTAAAACCGTCACCATGGGGTCAACAATATTTGATAAAATATTTTCAGGTTTCCACCCCAAGGCAGGGTTTTTATCGTCACGTTTTATAATAGGTTGGCCGATTGTATCTTCATAAACAAAACAATAACGTTCTTGCTTTTCACTCGGCCAGAAAATTTTTCCAGATTGCACCAACTTACATAGATTAGGGTTACTAATGTTCATGTATTTCGTTTTACTTTGAAAACGAGGAGTCATGGATTTATCACAGATCAGCGCAAATAAATTTGCCCCATGTTGGGTATTTCCCATGGCGCGATAAGCTTTTATTTTTCCTTTATCTAAATAAGAAAGCGGCTCTTCCGCAATGAGGCGATAATTACCATTAAGAACAATATCCTTATCACCAGAAAGATCCTTTTCTGGTGTTTTTTGACCTTTTTCGGGTTTTTTAGTCTTTGTGGGTTCAGGTTTATCGGTCATATCATTGAGAAATGCGGTTAGAAAAGAACGGGCAAGAGCCAGTTTCCTATTCTAAATCGCTTTGCCCCGAATGTAAATCAACCTTAAATTCTATGGAAACCAATAACATTACACATCAATATTAAGATATTGATTAGGATCTAAAAGGATCTTGCATCAAAATTGTATCATCGCGATCAGGGCTGGTTGAAAGTAACGCCACTGGCGCTTCAATTAACTCCTCAATATAACGTACATATTTAACGGCCTCGGCAGGAATCTCTGCCCAGCTACGCGCCCCTTGCGAGGTATCAGACCACCCTTTAATTGTTTCATAGACAGGTTTAATATTAGCTTGATCAACCGTTGAAGCAGGCAAGTAATCAATACGCGTCCCATTTAACTCATAAGCCACACAAACTTTTATTTCATCAAAGCCATCCAAGACATCCATTTTGGTCAAAGCAATACCATCAATACCACCGGTTTTAATTGCCTGACGCACCAAAACGGCATCAAACCAACCACAGCGACGCTTACGCCCTGTTGACGTTCCAAATTCATGGCCTTTTTTACCAATCTCTTCACCGACCGCATCGTGAAGCTCCGTCGGGAAAGGGCCCGAACCTACACGCGTGGTATAGGCCTTGGTAATACCCAGCACATAACCAATTTTCTTTGAGCCAACACCAGCCCCCGCCGCCGCTTGCGCCGCAACTGTATTTGATGAAGTCACAAAAGGGTATGTTCCATGATCAACATCAAGGAAGTGACCTTGCGCGCCTTCAAACAGAATCTTCTTACCTGCTTTATCGGCGTCATCAATCGCTCTCCATGCGACACCTGAATATGCCAAGATTTTATCAGCCACACTCATTAGCTCATCATAAACTGCTGTCACGCTCATTTCTTCTGCGCCCATACCTTTTAACAAGACGTTATGATGGTTCAGCATGTTTTCAATACGTTCTTTTAGGTATTCAGGGTGCGCCAAATCACAAACACGGATAGCACGGCGTGCCACCTTATCTTCATAAGCAAGACCGATACCGCGTCCCGTTGTGCCGATTTTCTTAGCACCGCGTGCCTCTTCCATCGCAACATCAAGCGCAGGGTGAACGGGAAGAATCAAGGTCGCGTTTTCTGCCAGCAAAAGATTGTCAGAAGTCACATCAATGCCTTGCGCTTTGACAGTTTCAATCTCTGTCAGTAAGGCTTTGGGATCAACAACAACACCATTACCAATCACCGACATTTTTCCTGGACGGACAATTCCTGAAGGAAGTAAATGAAGTTTATACGTTACACCATCAATAACCAAGGTATGTCCGGCATTATGCCCCCCTTGGAAACGCACAACCATGTCCGCCTCTTTTGACAAGACATCAACAATTTTTCCTTTTCCTTCATCACCCCATTGGGAACCGATCACGGCAACATTCGACATAGCTTTTTCCTTTTGTTAAAGATCTATTATTTAAAAACCTGTTATTTAGCGTTATTTCACACGAGATACTTGGTAACCAGCATCTTGTAATTGTTTAATTTCTTCCCAATCACTGCCCTGTGGCACTGATTTTTCATTCTTGTCTAACGTTATAGTGCTTACCTCTAGCAAGCTGTCCATATAAAGGGTAAAGCCGCTTGCGCTCTCACCTTCGGCGATAAGATAGCGGCCACCACGCCCCAATGCTCCGCGCGATTGTGATGAAAATAACGTGAAGCTAATGCCATTTTGGTAATCAAAACCGCGACGCTCAACAAGGTCAATCGTGATATTAATATTGGTCAGTTCATAGGCTTTTAACGCAATCATCAACTCTTGATATACATCTTTAAGGTTGGAAATATTATGCTTGCCTTCATCAGGTATATTTACTTTTTGTAACTTTTCAATCGCCTCTGACGCCACACCAGACGCATCCAATAAACCGACAAGGCAGTCTGTTATTTCAGACTTTATTTTCTTCAAGCCATCACGCTCGCGCTTTTGCAGAAGCTTATTTAAATTTTCTTGCGTTTGTTCATCAATATTAAAGGCTTGGAATAGATCATCAACCAAGGCGGGAATAGTCAGATCAATAGATAGGTTTTCAACGCCTATTTTGTGAAGACCGTTTAGCGCGGTCAAACATATTTCAACGTCATCTTGAATGGTATCAACGCCAATCATCTCACAACCCACCTGACAAAATTGTCGTTCGGGGCGTAATTGCGTGCCATTTACTTTTAAAACATCGGCGGCATAAGACAGGCGTAGTGGACGTGTTTCATCGCCCAATCTGGATTGAGAAATACGCGCAATCTGCGCCGTTGTATCAGCCCGAACCCCCATCATACGTTGCGAGACAGGGTCCATCAAACGGAAAGTATGGCGCGCCAATGCTTTGCCCGGACCTTCGGATAGCAAGCTTTCTTCAAATTCAACCAGAGGCGGTTTCACCCGTCCATAGCCAAACTTAGAGAATTCCTGCATTAAAAAATTGATAATATGCGCTTCCTTCTCAGCCTCAGGCGGCAAAAGGTCTTTTAAGCCATTAGGCAACAAAGAAGAATTTATTTGCGTCATATCTCTTACGTTTTAGCGGTTTTAATCTTAAAAAACAACGGAAAGAAAAAGGTTATTATAGAGTAATATTTTATTAGTTATGGCAATATAAAGACAACCTCTCTCTTTTTAACTCTTGCGTGCGTGCGCCCGCTTTCTTAACATCTCAACTTATATAACACCTAAATTCAAAGGCATAAAAATGAGCACCCCAACACTTTACGGTATTAAGAACTGCGACACGATGAAGAAAGCCTTCAAGTGGTTAGAGGCCGCCAATATTTCTTATGAGTTTCACGACTATAAAAAACAAAATGTTGATAAGGCTGTTTTACAAGAAGCGATGAAACAACATGGATGGGAAAAAACTCTCAACCAACGTGGCACGACATGGAGAAAGTTAGATAAAACAGTGCAAGAGAATATGAATGAACAAAAGGCAATCGCCATTGCCGTAGAGAACGCATCACTTATAAAAAGACCGCTTATGGTTTATAAAGGCAAAGTATTTTTAGGGTTTAACACAGAAACATACGGCGATGTTTTTAAAGATTAAGCCGCTTTCTCGATAATACCACACAGATCATTCACAACGCTTTCAACCAAGGCGTTATCATCGCCTTCTGCCATTACACGGATAAGAGGTTCCGTCCCTGAGGCGCGCACCAATAAACGTCCTGAGCCATTAAGTTTTTCTTCTGATTTTTTAATCGCGACCTTCACATCATCTTTATCCAGCGGTGTTTCCCCCGCATAACGAACATTTTTTAATAGCTGCGGCAACGGATCAAACACATGGCAAACCTCGCTCGCTTTTTTACCGCTATCCCGTAAGATAAATAAAACCTGAAGGGCAGCAAGCAAACCATCACCGGTGGTTCCAAAATCTTGCAAGATAATATGCCCTGATTGTTCTCCGCCTATATTAAATCCATTGGCCTTCATATCTTCAACAACGTAACGATCACCAACGGCAGACCGTTTAAAGGGAATGTTTTCTTTTTCAAAAAAACGTTCTAAACCCAAGTTCGACATCACTGTCGCAACAACACCGCCCTGTAAAAAACCAGCATCGCGTTTGGTAACCGCCAGCAATCCCAATAATTGGTCGCCATCAATTTTATTGCCTTGCTCATCAACAACAATTAAACGATCTGCATCGCCATCAAGGGCGATACCAATATCTGCGCCCTCTTCAACAACACGTTTTTGTAAATTTTCAGTCGCCGTTGCGCCAAACCCATCATTGATATTACGCCCATTTGGTCTATTACCAATCGAGATAACATCAGCCTCCAGCTCCCACAGGACTTTAGGCGCAACCTTGTACGCCGCGCCATGCGCGCAATCGACAACAATTTTCATGGCCTCTAATGTCTTACCTTTAGGAACGCTACCTTTAATATATTCAATATAACGCCCTGCGGCATCTTCCAACTGTGTGGCTTTACCAATTTTATCAGCAGGGGGTAATAAAACCTCCATATCGCGCTCAACCATCTCTTCAATTTGACGCTCTACTTCATTAGATAATTTATACCCATCTGCGCCAAAAATTTTAATGCCATTATCTTGATACGGGTTATGTGAGGCAGAAATCATTACCCCAATATCGGCGCGTAAAGTGTTGGTTAAACGGGCAATAGCAGGTGTGGGGATAGGTCCTGTAAAAATAACATCCATGCCCATTGCGACAAAGCCCGCCGCCATGGCTTGCTCCAACATATAACCAGATAGGCGTGTATCTTTACCAATCACAACACGGTTCATAATTTTAGCGTTGCCCTTTGCCCCTTGCTGAAGGCGTAAAACATGCGCCGTCGCCATAGCAACCTTCATCGCCATTTCCGCGGTCATCGGGTATTGATTGGCTGTCCCCCTAATACCATCTGTTCCAAAATACTTTTTTGTCATGTAAGCGCCCCTAATAAACTAGACGGTTAAACCCCTTGAGGTTCAGCGCCACTGATACCACCTTTGGCTTTTGGCACAGAAGAAGTTGGCCCTTTATCAAGAGGTGTTTCATCTTCTTCATCAGGGCGTTCAATGGTTTTTCCTGCTAGTAAATCTTTGATTTCATCACCGCTTAGAAGCTCAAACTCAAGCAAAGCTTTTGCCAACGTATGAAGTTGGTCAAGATGTTTGGTCAAGATATCTTGCGCACGAGCATAAGCATTTTCAACGATAACGCGTATTTCAGAATCAACCAATGCCGCTGTATCATCAGACATGTTTTTAGACGACCCACTTGCCTGCCCCAAAAATAGTTCTTCTTGGTTGCTCACGTAACGAAGCGGACCTAATTTATCAGACATCCCCCATTCGGTGACCATCTTACGCGCGGTGTCGGTCGCCATTTGGATATCACTAGACGCACCCGTCGTCACGGCCTCTTCCCCGAAAATCATTTCTTCGGCAATACGTCCGCCCATTGCCACAGATAAATCTGCTTTCAATTTTGCGCGAGACATGGAGATACGATCCCCTTCTGGTAAGCGCATCACAAGACCAAGCGCGCGGCCACGTGGGATAATAGTCGCCTTATGAATAGGGTCAGACTCTTCTTCATGAATGGCAACAATCGCATGACCAGCCTCATGGTAAGCGGTTAATTTTTTCTCTTCTTCTGTCATGACCATAGATTTCCGCTCAGACCCCATCATGATTTTATCTTTGGCCTCTTCAAAAACATCCATCGCAACGGTACGTTTATCTCTACGCGCGGCAAGCAAGGCAGCTTCATTAACAAGGTTAGCCAAGTCAGCACCAGAAAAACCAGGCGTTCCCCGTGCCAAAACTTTAGCGTCAACATTGCTTGCCAATGGTACTTTTTTCATGTGAACTTTTAAAATTTTCTCACGCCCTGTTACATCAGGGAGCGGCACAACAATTTGTCTATCAAAACGACCCGGACGAAGAAGCGCAGGATCAAGAACATCAGGACGGTTGGTTGCGGCAATCAAGATCACGCCTTCATTGGCTTCAAACCCATCCATTTCAACCAAGAGCTGGTTCAAAGTTTGCTCACGCTCGTCATTACCACCACCATGGCCCGCGCCACGATGGCGACCGACAGCATCAATCTCATCAATAAAGATGATACAAGGTGCGTTTTTCTTGGCTTGCTCAAACATATCACGGACACGGGACGCCCCAACACCAACAAACATTTCAACAAAGTCAGACCCAGAAATTGTAAAGAACGGTACTTCCGCCTCCCCCGCAACGGCACGCGCGGTTAAAGTTTTACCAGTCCCCGGAGGACCAACAAGTAACGCCCCTTTTGGAATTTTACCGCCAAGGCGTTGAAACTTGCCAGGGTCTTTTAAAAATTCAACAACTTCTTCAAGCTCAATTTTGGCTTCGTCAATCCCTGCCACATCATCAAATGTAACGCGACCATGTTTTTCCGTGAGGAGTTTCGCACGACTACGCCCGAAGCCCATCGCACCGCCACCACCTTTGCCTTGCATTTGACGCATAAAGAAAATCCACACACCAATAAGCAGTAACATTGGGAACCATGATAACAAGACAGAGAAGATGCTTAACTTTTCACCATCGGCTTCTTTTGCCTGAATACGGACACCGCTACCCTCTAAACGCTCAACAACGTTTTCACCATTAGGAACGGTCACCGAAAATTCTTTACCGCCATTGGTATAATGACCTGTAACATCCTGTCCACGGATTAAAATATCACCAACACGGCCCTCACGCGCATCCGCCATAAAATCACTATAAGCGATTTCTTCTTTTGCGGTAATGCCGCCTATCTGTCCATTTTGAAATGTATTCAGCAAGACAGCCAATAGCAGGCCAACAGCCAGCCAGAAAGCAACGTTTTTTCCGAGATTATTCATGAGGGGTCAATCCTTGTTTTATAATGTCCTGTTAACCTAAGGAATTTAGCCAAAAAAGCAAGCAATTCCTCTATATTTTGGTTTGTTCTATGGGGTAGGTTACACGGTAATCAGGGCTGATTTATGGCAGTATTTTGATATCTTCCGCCGCTTTTCGCTCCATCTTCGCCTTCTTGGCCTTGGCGTCTTCATACGTCACGCTCAAGACAGGGTAATAAGGCTTAGAGGCGCCTAAATAAGCACTGACAAATGTTGTTGCGCTCTGCCATTTTAGGGTAATTAACAGCTCCCCTCTATAAACAGCCCAACCCCAGCTTTCTGGGAATTTCTTATCCGTATCTTTTTTCCATTCAAAATTTTCTTCTTCAGGCTCACCAAAACGCTTATCCAAATCACGTTTCATTTTGACCAAATCTTCCATACGGTCTTGTGGATTGGGGTAGTCTTTTTCAGAAAATATCCGCACGCGGAATAATTTATCGTCTTCAAATTCATACGTAATAGACGCTTTTATGCCTCTAATGTAATCAACATAGAATAGAGCGCCGTCCTCTTCCTCAACAAAAGTAGCTTTTTCTTCTGCTAGAATAATAGAGCGTGGTAACCCCCAAATAAAACCACGGACATCCGCAGTATCCAAAATTTCATTTTCATTAGCGTAAGTGAGCTTTTCAACGGCTTGCGCATAAGAAGTAGGCACAAGGTAAGGGGCAAATACCAAGCAAGACAACATAACCATAAATATTAAATATAGACGTAAAATAATAATCACTCCTTCTCTATATATAATGCGCTATTTTTGTCTTTTAATGCAAAGATTAACCCACCCAGCGTACGAGGTTTAAATAATTCTGGCCGGGTTAACAAGGAATCAAGCAAGCTTTCCAAGCGATCCATACGAATGCCATAACCATCATGACCGCGTATGTGATGCGCCGCCCGCTTCACAACACGGAAAGTAATTTCTTCTGGTTCAACGCTCAACATATTAAAATTTAAAATAACTTGTTGTTCATTTTCTTCTTTTAAACAATTTTGATAGGCACGCTCGCTCATAACCTCCAGAGCATGGCGTGCCCGCCTTAATCTGTTTGATAAGCTTGCAAGGCGTTTTGGGGTTAATCCTTCTTTTTCAAGAACTGTCATTGATTGTCGCAAACGCGGGCGTAAATATTTTTCATTTTCATTACTGGGATCACTTGCAAAATCAACAGCATTACTGTCGCAATATTTGATTAAATTTTGTTTAGAGATATTTAAAAAAGGACGGGCAATTTTTAAATCTTCACTGTAACTTTGTAATGCGCTCATCCCAGCTAAACCATCGAGGCCACTCCCTTTTGCAAAACGGATAAGAAAAGTTTCGGCCTGATCATTTTGATGATGGGCAACAAAAACAGTTTTTATATTATGGTGCTGGCAATAATCTGCGATTAAGTCATAACGCGCGTGACGTGCCTCTTCCATGATAGAGGTATCAGGCTTGTCACCTTCCCAGCGTAAAATCTGGTGCGTAATATTTTTAGCATTTTGTTGCTCCGTCCAGCGCGCTACTTGTTCAGCCTCCGCCTTAGCAGCATCGCGCAAGCCATGATCGACGGTTAAAATATGAATTTCTTTCTTTTCTAAAACACTCCATTGGCAGATAAAATGTGCCAAAGCCATGCTGTCAGGTCCACCAGAAACAGCAACAGCCAATGATGTTTGAGTCTTTATGTCTGGATGTTTATTTAAAAAACCAGTAAATGCTGTTTCTAGCTTATCTTGCTCTAAACAATCTTGAGTACCCATTAGGCATCGCAGGATAAAGCGTTACGCTCTTGCTCTGCACGTTTTAATATTTCCCCATTACCACTTGGAAACTTAACAGGCACTTGTCCTAAAGCCACACAAGCATCTTGTTCTTTACCCAGACCTTTTAATGACAGACCAAGCTTTAACAAAATATCAGGCGCTTTCACACTGTCAGGGTAAGTTTGAAAACCTTCTGCAAACACACGCGCCGATTTTTTGTAATCACCACGGACATAGTAAGTTTCACCTAGCCAGTATTTAGCATTAGCGGCCAAAACATGGTCACTATGCGTACTTAAAAAACCATCAAAGCCTTTTTGTGCTTGCTCATAATTTTCACTTTTTAGGTTAGCGTAAGCTTGCTCATACTGCGCGGTTGCATCCGTCGTACTTCCCGTCACTGTTCTGGACTGTATACCTCTTGGTTGTTGCGCGCTGAAATCAACGCCTAATGGATTGATAGAAGACGGCGGCGCAATCTGTGATGCATCAAACTGTCCAGTGTTTGAAGCACCGCTTTGCTGTTGAGGGGCGCTGCCACTTTGGGAAGGAACAGAGCTTTTTTCTAAAAACCTTATTTTTTGCTTTAAGGAATTAACTTCATAAACCTGCTCTTCAACCTTACCCGTCAACTGACGAATTTGAGTTTCTAATTGTTGAATACGGATTTCCGTTTGCCCTGCGCTATTCCCCAGATAAACGGGGTCTTGCTGCGCCATGACTATGGATGGCACGACCATGATTGATAAAGCAACACAGGCAATAATAGAGGAAAGGCACAGAAGATTTCCTTTCCGTGCCTTTAAAATTTTTAATGGTACGTTTGACTTACTCAACACGTGTCCGCGCCCGTCTATTTTGCGCCCATGATGTACCATCCGCGCCCACAACCAATGGCTGCTCTTTACCATAGCTGATTGTATTCACACGGCGTGGGTCAACACCAATCGCAGTCATATAGTTTTTAACCGCATTGGCACGACGATCACCAAGCGCGATATTATATTCACGCGTTCCGCGCTCGTCTGCGTGACCTTCGATTGTTACATTTAGATTTGGGTATGAGTTTAACCAGCGCGCCTGACCTTCAATAATGCTACGGCTTTGTGAATTTAGATCATGTTGGTTAGTGTCAAAGTAAACAATATCACTTCCCGCTTGCGCCGCTAAATCAGCCTGTGACCCTGGAACTGTTGAACTATCAACATTGCCAATACCAACACCTGTTCCGTATGTATCACCTGTGTTTTCAACAGCTGTTCCTTCATTAAGACCCGTAGTTTCTCCGATTGTGATCCCTTCTGAATCACCCAAATCTTTTTTAGACGAACATGCCGCTAATACCAATGGTATTAATGCAATCATTAAAAACTTAGATAAATTGTGACGTGTGCGCATGTGAAAGGCTCCTTTAAAATTTAAGCGTCATTTTTAAAAAACCCCTTATAATAGAAGCGCAAACAAGCGCAGGGGCAAAATCTTGATTCTATATTTAAACCCTTGGTTCTGACGTGACAAGGGGGTACATAAGATTACCCCCTAATTTTCAAGGTTTTGTCGTAATTAAACAGCATACCCCTTAATGCAGATCACTCTTTATTTGCTGTAATAACATCCACGCATCGTGCTGATCTTCATCCGCAGGGGCGCGGTCTAAATATGCCTCCAGTGCCTCAATAGCGGCCACCGCCTGATTCGTCCGTGCATACAGCACACCCGCATCAAAAAGTAGGCGATATTCTTTAGGGTCAAGAAGCCGCATCACATCAATTGTCTTTAAAGCCCCTAAATAATCTTCGCCTTCAATCTGGCGCAACTTTATATTATTTTGCATACGAATAAGCAAAGCGCGCTTGGTCGCAGGGTCATAATATGTAGTCGAAAGCTCAGCATGCTCACCCACTAACGTTTTTAGTAAGTTCCGTAAATCTGGCGCTTGTAAGACATCACAACGATTAAAAGGGTCAAACAAAATTCTTACCCCATGTTTTTCAATACGGCACACAACATGCGCGGGGAAGCTCAATGCTTCAACTTGCCAACCTTGCGCCTGCCCCACATGAATATAAATTAATGCAAGGGCAACAGGCATACCTTTACGGCGCTCAATCACACGCATTAAATTTACATTTTGTAGGTCATCATAATTTTCTCCATCACCGACATATTCATATTGATCAGCAATAATATGCTTAAGAGCGGCAAGCTGCGTTGCCGCATCATCATCCGCGCCTTCCTTCAATAACAAAACATGGCGGTCAGCAACTTCTTTTATCAGATTTGTTATATGATTTTGAAAACGGTCAATGGAGATACCTGGACTATCCATAGACGCCATCGCCAAAGCGCAGGCTGATAGATCAATATCTTGATCTGCTCCAGCACCATAATTTTTGAGAAGTGTTAGACTATCCTCAGCCATATTTAATTATAATATTGGTCTTGAATAGAAGGTGAGTTTTCAGGAACGGTTCTTGCTGGCACATCAATATCTGGCGCAAGCTCACGCGTTTTTATATTAGAACTGCTGACAATCGGGGCATTCCCCTGAACATTGCTCTCTAAACCTTGCGGTTGCGCGGGAACAGTCGTCTCGGCGATTGGCTCTGCTTTTGTCTCACCCTCAAGCGGTTCACCCGCCAGCTTCACGTAACTAACAACTTGCTTCACACCTGAAATTGTCCGCGCCGTTTCAATCACACGGTTAAGCTCGGCTTGATGTTGCGCAACACCCATCAGGTAAATAACCCCCTGCACCGTATCAATAGAATAATTAATCGATTGCACAGAACGATTAAACGCCAGTGAGCCGCGTAAGCGTGATGTAATCCATTTATCTTTTACAAAACCTGTAATACCCGCACTATCGGCAACACGCACTTCATTAATAACTTGCTTCACATCAGGAACCAACCAAACAAGGCGAATAGCCTCAACCCGTTGCGCCGGATCTTGAACAACACCCGTCACCAACACGCGCCCTTGATTAACCGTTGTGCCCAACTTACGAAACGCATCAACGTCATATCTAAACCAAGCTTCGTTAATTCTGACTTTAATTTTTGTATCATCAATGGCACGGGGGATACCGCCCTCTTGCGCCGCAGAAACACCCGTCACTGCCGCCGCCCCAGTTAAAAGCCCCAGCCCCGTACAGCCACCAAGCATAAGAGGAACAAGAAAAAGAGTTAAAATAAGTTTATTTCGAATCATGGTTATTATTATGCCGTGAGCTGCCATGCGTTGTCTAGGTGTTGAATTGTGGTTATTCCAAGGAAAGGCGGTAGAACCGCAACAAGGTCAAAGCGCAGATCATACTCTGCCACGTCATTTTGGCTGATATAATAAGAGGCCGCCTGCGCGATACGGTTTTGCATTTTAGGGGTTAAGCTCTCAAGCGCTTCTCTTTCGGTCTTACGCGCCTTAACCTCAACAAAGGCAATAACATTCTTCTTGGTGATAATAAGGTCAATCTCACCATATTTTGTTTTATAACGCTGTTCGAGGATTTTATAGCCTTTTAACCGCAACCAATTCGCCGCCGCTTTTTCCGCCTGAAGTCCTTTATCGTAAGTTTTTTTCTTATTTATAAGGCGACGATCTAGCATGAATTTACTTATTTCCTGTCGCTTTTTCTATCACTGGCTAACTTTAAAGTCAGCGTATAAATAGTCTTCTTTGGCTTGCCCGTGGCTTGCGCCACCATTTCGGCTGCGTCACGTACTGACATCTTTTCTAATGCTGATTTAATTTGCTTTTCGATACTTTCGGTTGAGACAATCTCGGCCACCGCCTGCCCCAGCACCACGACAATCTCACCTTTGGGTGCGCCAATTTTTGTGTAATGAACAATCAGATCGGACAGCTTGCCGCGTTGCACTTCTTCATACATTTTTGTGAGCTCGCGCATAACGGCGGCCTCACGATTACCTAATGTTTGACGCATATCTTGCAAGCTATCGAGAAGCCTTGGCCCTGTTTCATAAATAATTAAACTACCCGGTGCAGCCTCCCATTTCTTCAAGGTATTTTGACGCGCTGTAGTTTTAGGCGGCAAGAAACCAAGGAAAGAAAATTGATCTGTCGGTAAGCCTGAAAGTTGCAAGGCCGGCAAAGCCGCATTTGGCCCTGGAATGGAAGTCACATATAGGTTTTGTTCAACCGCGCCGCGTACCAGTTTATAGCCAGGATCGGAAACCAGCGGTGTGCCCGCATCACTTAAGACAGCGATAGACTGCCCTTCTGCCGCGCATTGAATTAAATATTCACGCTGATGATCTGTACTATGGTCATTATAAACCTGCATTTTTTTCTTAAAACCATAAGCGTTCATCAACTTGCCCGTCACGCGGGTATCTTCACAAACGACTAAATCAACAGAGGACAGCACATCCAGCGCCCGAAAGGTAATATCACGCAAATTACCAATAGGTGTTGCCACCAAATAAAACCCTGGTTTCATCGCCACGGATTTTGGTGTTTCTTTTATTTCAACCTGTTGTTTTTTTTGTTCTTTTACAACCATTTGCGTATTCAATTCATTACTTCATTCATATGCTTTGAGAAAAACCCTGTGGTGCTTGCCTTCATTTTTGTGTAGGCTCACCAAGATTATCAGACATAACTTATTGAAACTATCAGGTTTGACAGAGATTGCCATGACTAACATAAGATTTACGCCGCTTATCACCTATCTTTTTACAGCTATTCTTTTGATTGCACCGCTTATTATTACAGGCTGTGCGCCGCTGAACCAAACAGGAGGACAAAACCCTTGGAGTACACCGCCCGCCACAGAAGAAGAAAACGCAGCTGAGCCTTTATTCACACCAGCGCCACCTTCCCCCTCTCACAAACCTATTATTAAAAGCGAATTTGATAATTTACCACCCGTCAATGTTGCAATTCTTTTACCGTTAAGCGGGTCAAGATCCGCCCTTGGTCAATCAATGTTGCAAGGGGCGCAACTGGCCATGTTTGAAATGGGGTATAATAATTTTAATCTGATGCCGCGTGACACCGCAGGTACACAAAATGGTGCGGCGGCGGCGGCAACCTCTGCCATCAATGATGGCGCGCAACTTATCTTAGGACCTTTATTTTCTGATTCCGTTCGGGCGGTTAAACCGATTGCGCGATCAAAAAATATTAACATCATTGCCTTTTCCACTGATTGGACTTTGGCGGATAACAACACCTTCCTCATGGGCTTCATGCCATTTTCACAAGTTAATCGTATCGCCAGCTATGCGCTGTCTAAGGGATATAAAAACTATGGTTTAATCGCCGCACAAGACACTTACGGCAACGCCGTATCAGGACAGTTTAGTGAAGTTGTTTTAAAAAATGGCGGCAGTCTGATCAAATCTATCCGCTATAATAACGGTGATACTGGTGTCACTAACCAGATAGCAACATTGAAACCGCAAGTAGGGCAATCACCAGATTTTAACGCAGTCTTCATGCCTGTTGGTGGGAATCAAACTGACTTAATCGCCAGCGCGCTCAGCTATAATAATTTACCACCAGCGCAAGTTAAGCGCCTTGGTACAGGGCTTTGGGATGACAAGCGCATTGCCGCCGAACCAAATATGCAAGGTGGTTGGTTTGCCGCCCCATCGCCAACAGCGCGCCGTAGCTTTGAACAAAAATACACCGCCGCCTACGGTAGTGCGCCTGCGCGCCTAGCAACATTGGCGTATGATGCCACCGCATTATCGGCGATTTTGGCAAAAAATGGCTATCAAAAAAGCAATCGACCCGCTTATGATTATGCGTCCCTCACCAACCAAAATGGTTTTGCAGGAACAGACGGTATATTCAGATTTCAACGCAATGGAATTGTTGAGCGGAAACTTTCTATCCTAGAACTTCGTAATGGCCGTATCGTAGAAATAGACCCTGCACCAGCAAGATTTTAAAATAGAAAATAACTTTTAGGTCATTACGGTTAGTGCCGTGTCACATAATCGGCAGGAATACCTAAGTCCTTTTTCATTTGACGGGAAACACCACCGCTTTTTTCCAACTGACGTTTCATAGACTCTAATATTTTTTTGGCGACATTAACGCCAGAGGCTTTTTCTAATCCTTTAAATCCAGGGAATGTATTGGCTTCACAAATTGTATAACCGCCCCCTTCTTTGAATAATAAATCAATACCACCAATATCAATATCCAACACATCCGCCGTACGCAGAGCTATATCAATTGCCTCAATGTCAGGCTTAAACTCGTGAACCGTTGCACCCGCACTATAATTGGCTTTAAAACCGCCATCTTGGGCGCGGCGTTCCATTGCGGCCACAACCTCGCCATCAACAACAAAAAGGCGTAAATCACGCCCCTTACTGACCGACACAAATTTTTGAAAAATAAGTTGTAGGTTTGGGTTCGTCTCACCAACCAGTTCCATCAAATCTTGAAACGCACTTCTACTTTCTAATAAGAACACACCAATCCCCAGCGCACCATTCAACGTTTTCACCACCAAAGGAAAGCCGATTGTACTTTCAATCAAATCTATATTCACAGGGAATTTTGCTAGCATGGTATCTGGCGTATCAATACCACTTTCGGCGAGTATCTGATGCGTATGTAATTTATCGCGCACCGTTTCAATGACTTCAGCGCCATTAAAAACATGAACACCCAAACGCTCTAACTGCCGTGCAATCGCCAATGGAAAGTACCCTTGGTCATTATGATTAAAGTAAGGAAAAACAAAATCAGGAAGAGGAACCGCTTTACCATCAATCAAAACGGACTCACGTTCGCCTTGAGTAACTAAAATATCAAATTGTGCAGGGTTAATAACCTTCACATCAATATCCATTTTACGCCCTTCGGATAAAAAACGGCGTGCTTCGTGCGCTAAATCCGCATTTGATTCGATATCATCACCGTATAAAACCCAAACTTCCATAGCTACACTCCCTAAACTCTTAATAAAAGCTCACGAGGGTTACCCCCATGGAAGCTTTCGCAAAAATATTATGCTTATTCCCTAATAGTGATTATTCTTCCTTTATACACTATCTTAGCCCTACGTCATAAAGGAAAATTATACCACAAAAAGATTAAAAAAATATCGACTCTTAAATAATTACAATTATAATACGTCTCGTTTAGTAAGATATATGGAGTTAAAAATGCAGGAAAATATCCAGCAAAATCAATATGTTGATAATGAAAGTAAAAAATCAGGACGTCCACGTTCAGAAAGCTCACGCCGCTCTATATTAGATGCCACGCGACGTTTACTCACCCATAACTCTGTGCAAAAGCTTTCAATCGAGGCTATCGCCAAAAAGGCTGGCGTTGGTAAAACCACTATTTATCGATGGTGGCCCAATAAATCTGCCGTAATAATGGAAGCTATTTTCACCCAACCCGCCTTTAATAATGTCATGCCAACGCCGCGCAACGCCGTGCAAGGGGTCACCATGCAGTTAGATAAACTATGTCGGCAAATGGCGGGAAAGAACGGACGCCTTGTCGCAGAAATTATTGGGGAAGCACAATCTAGCCCCGAAGCCTTACAAGTTTTCACCGATACGTATTTGCAAGATCGCTATAATACGCTGTCATCTTATATTGATGGCGGCAAACAAACGGGTGAATTTTCAGAGGAACTTGATACAGACAGCGCGATTGATGTTGTCCTTGGCCCTGTCTTCTTTCGTTTGATTAGCGGACAAGAGCTAGATGATGCGTTCATTAAAGACATGACCACCATGCTGATTAAATCCCTTAAAGCTTAACAACAAGAGTAATAATAATATCTGATTTCCATTATGAATACTTTTCAAGTCGCGTTGCTTCGGCTAAACTATTTGAACAATGGAAAAATTAGACCTTCTCGCTTATCAAGACAAAATTATAGAATGGGTATCAACATATATCCTAACGATTAGTTGCGCTGTCCAAGCGACTTTAATTGTGACGGCTCTTTTCGCGGCTTTTCTCTTAAGTCGTGTAATCAACCCAACATTAAATGAACGCATTAATAAAGCAAACATCCCTTATAGATTAACGGAGATACTTTATAGTCTTTTAAAGATAACCTTCCCTTTTATTGCCATGATTTTTATATTCATTGGTGCAAAAATAGCAGGACCCAGCGGCTTTGGATTTTCCGTTAACTTCGCCTTTGCTTTTTCAAAACTATTGCTGGCTTGGGTTTTCATTCGCCTTATGTCCCAAATTATAGAGCAACGCTTTGCCCGTAACATTATTTCTTTTACGGTTCTTGGCCTTGTCGCCTTAAGTATTTTTGGCGTTCTTGACCAAACCATGGAAACACTTAACGCCATCGGTTTTAGTATTGGTGAGTTTCGCCTGAGCGCCTTAAGTGTAACCAAAGGGATTTTAGGTATATTTATCTTAATGTATGCCGCGCTATTTTTAGCCAATCTAACAGATAAGCGTATTCAATCGGTCAAAAGCTTAAACCCTTCATCACGTGTTTTGATTTCAAAAATCGCCCGTGTTTTCTTAATTGTCACCGCTTTGCTTATCGGTATAACCTCCGCAGGAATTGACCTCTCCTTATTTGCGGTTTTTTCTGGTGCTGTTGGTTTGGGTATTGGTTTTGGTTTGCAAAAAGTTATCTCAAACCTATTTAGCGGTATGCTCCTTTTGATGGATCAATCGATTAAACCCGGTGATATTATTGAGATGGATGGAACATTTGGTTGGGTCAACCATATGGGCGCGCGCTATACTGAGCTGGTCACCCGTGACAATAAATCATACCTGGTCCCGAATGAAGAATTTATTACACAGCAAGTGATTAACTGGTCACATGGTAATACTTTGGTCCGTGTCGAAACCAAATTTGGTGTGCATTACAACTCAAACCCCCATGATGTAAAACGATTAGCCACCGAAGCAGCAACTAAGCCAGAGCGCGTGGTTGATAGCCCCGCGCCTGTTTGCCATTTGGTGGAGTTTGGTGAAAGCTCGCTTAATTTTGTGCTTCGTTATTGGATTAAGGATGCTGAAAAAGGCCTAACAAATACAAAAGGTAGTGTTATGCTCTCTCTATGGGATACGCTAAAAGAAAATAATATCGAAATTCCCTATCCGCATCGCCAGGTTTTTATGCATAAACGTTAGAGATTTCTATTGATATTGTTTTATCAAAGACATTTAAGAATTTAAGGTCTTAATACAGTCAAATTAGAACCCTTTGAACCAAGAGAGTGCAACGGACGATTAGACCCTTTCCTAACAACCCGTTTAAGGTCATCAAGTTTATCACTTGCATTATACTTCGTTAGTTTTGAAGAATTGATAGAGTTTTTAATAAAGTTTATATTCGCCCATAAAACACCCTGAAGTTTAGTCTTTGGATCACTGTCCTTTAATTTACTATCTAAAGAAGAGTGAACGTACCTTAAAATAGATAAATCACGCATAGATTCTTCTAAGTACCCTAATTGAGGGTGCTTTCTCTTTGCTTCGGCAATTATGCCACCAACGATTTCCTTCGCCACTTCAGACGGATTAGGGCTGGTAACCTCATTTAATTTTTCTGCTAATTGTGGTGCGCCCATTACATTCCCCTTATTACAAATTATCCCTAAAAGTGATGTTTTATAACCCAATTCATGTGTTACGTCAATTATGTTTTTAAACCTTTGATTAATTGAAAGAATATTACAAGAAAATATTAAAAGCATAAAAAAACCGCCATATAATTAGCGGTTTTTTCTTTATAATTTTACTTACAGCTTACTACATTGGTTTAGCCAAAATGATCTAAGGTCATAACCTTGTTCCATGCCGCGATAAAGTCTGCGACAAAGGCATCGCTTGAATCTTCGCAAGCATAGACTTCTGCCAAGGCACGTAATTGAGAGTTTGATCCGAAGATTAAATCCGCACGCGTTCCTGTCCATTTTTGGGCACCTGTGGCACGGTCCGTCCCTGTAAACTCATTATCATTGCTCCCTTCAACGGCTTTCCATGTCGTGCCTATATCTAGCAAGTTCACAAAGAAGTCATTTGTGAGCTGCCCTGCACGGCTCGTAAATACGCCATGTGTAGAGCCATCATAATTAGCCCCTAAAACACGTAACCCACCGACCAAAACTGTCATTTCTGGCGCCGTTAACGTTAAGAGTTGCGCTCTATCAACCAACATTTCTTCCGCTGATAAGGTGTAATTTCCTTTCAAGTAATTACGGAAGCCATCCGCTTCTGGTTCCATCGGTTCAAAAGAGGCCGCGTCAGTTTGCTCCTGACTTGCATCCATGCGTCCTGCTTGGAAAGGCACTTTAACATCATGGCCAGCGTCTTTCGCCGCTTTTTCAATCGCCGCGCAACCGCCCAGAACAATGATATCTGCCAAAGAAATTTTCTTATCGCCAGATTGCGCTTGGTTAAAGCCACTTTGAACTTTTTCCAAAGCCTCTAACGCTTTCGCAAGTTCTAATGGGTTATTCACCGCCCAATCTTTCTGCGGTGCAAGACGAAGACGGGCACCATTGGCACCGCCGCGCATATCAGATCCACGAAATGTTGAAGCCGACGCCCACGCCGTTTTCACCAAATCTGACGTTGATAAACCACAGCCTAAAATTGTTTCTTTTAAACCAGCAATGTCCTTATCATCAACCAATGTGTGGTCAACAGTCGGGATAGGGTCTTGCCAAATCAAAACTTCTTTCGGAACATCTGCACCTAAATAACGAGCAAGTGGCCCCATGTCACGATGTGTTAATTTAAACCATGCCCGTGCAAACGCATCGGCAAACTCATCTGGGTTTTCATGAAAACGTTTTGAAATAGGCTCATAAATAGGATCCATCCGCATCGCCATATCCGCAGTTGTCATCATTAATGGAACTTTCTTACCTGAACCATCAACTTCTGGCGCATGATCTTCTTCTTTTAAATCAACCGCTTTCCACTGGTGTGCCCCTGCGGGACTTTTTGTTAGCTCCCACTCATACCCAAATAAAACGTCAAAATATCCATTGTCCCATTGGATTGGGTTTGATGTCCACGCACCTTCAATACCACTGGTAATGGTGTCAACGCCTTTACCACTTGCATGGCTGCTCAACCAACCTTGACCTTGCGCCTCAATAGGCGCGGCTTCTGGCTCAGGGCCAACATGTGACGGGTCACCCGCACCATGTGCCTTACCAAAAGTATGACCTCCAGCGACTAGCGCCACTGTCTCTTCATCATCCATCGCCATACGGCCAAATGTTTCGCGAATATCCCGGCCCGATGCGACAGGGTCAGGGTTACCATTCGGACCTTCAGGATTGACGTAAATTAAGCCCATTTGAACAGCGGCCAACGGATTTTCTAAATCGCGATCTTCCGTATATCTTTTATCATCTAACCACTCATCTTCTGCGCCCCAATAAACATCTTCTTCTGGTTCCCATACATCAGTACGACCACCAGCAAAGCCAAATGTTTTAAAGCCCATATTTTCTAAGGCAACATTACCAGCCAACACCATTAAATCTGCCCAAGAAATTTTACGCCCATACTTTTGTTTAATCGGCCATAAAAGAAGGCGGGCTTTATCTAAATTTCCGTTATCAGGCCAGCTATTTAAAGGAGCAAAGCGTTGTTGTCCTGCGCCCGCACCACCACGACCATCACCCGTACGATACGTTCCCGCACTATGCCATGCCATACGGACGAAAAATCCACCATAATTACCATAGTCGGCAGGCCACCAGTCTTGAGAATCTGTCATTAGCGTATGCAAATCATCTTTCAAAGCTTTCAAATCAAGGCTTTTAAATTCTTTCGCATAATCAAAATCTTTATCCATGGGGTTTGAAAGATCGGAATGTTGGTGCAGAATTTTTAAATTTAACTGATTCGGCCACCACTCTTTATTGGAGGTACCTTTACCTGCGGCATGTTTTGCCATGTTTGTTGAGTGAGCCCCTGACATTGGGCATTTTGATTGTGACATTGTTCATCCTTTTTAAAGTTATGATTGGAATTATAAGACAAGATTACAAGGAGTCTACATATAAAATCTAATTAATATTTTGAACATTATTAATAGGAAAAACTTATTGAAAATTAAATTAAATTATGAAATATTCTATTTATGATCAATCTTCCTACCTTACGGCAGTTACAATATTTGCTCAATCTTTTTGAAACTAAAAATTTTAGTAAAGCCGCGCAGCTGAGCCATGTAACACAACCCACGCTCAGCCAAGCTATTCAAGAAATGGAAACATTACTAGGCACAAAAGTACTCGATAGGACCAAACGTAAAGTCGTGACCTTTACCCCCTTTGGCTTAGATGTCATTGCCACCACACAAAAAATTATGCCTGAATTAGACGCTATGATAGATAGTGCCCGGCAAATGCAGGAACCTCTTTCAGGGGTTATGCAGATTGGTATCATTCCAACGATTGCTCCCTACCTGTTGCCGCAACTTCTTACGCCCTTACAAAAACATTTTCCTAAAATGAATTTTCAATTTACCGAAGAGACAAGCGACAACCTCATTGAAAAGTTAACGGCAGGTAAGATTGATATTGCCTTAATGGCACTACCTTTTGAAATAAAATCACTTAATCATGTCATCTTATTTGAAGAAGAGTTTATCTGTGCTTCACCTAGAAATACATTTAACAAAAGCCAACGTCTGAGCATCCATGATTTAGACGATAAAAAACTCCTTCTCCTTCAAGATGGCCACTGCCTGCGCGACCATATATTATCAGCCTGTAGCAAGGTTGATAATGACAGCGATCAACCTTTACGCGCCACCAGCTTACAGACCTTGATTCAAATGGTTGGGCAAGGTTATGGCCTGACACTCCTCCCAGAAATGATGATTAAGCAAGGGGTCACCCCTAAAACTGTTGATCTTCATTACTTTGGTAAGCCCGCTCCATCGCGTAACATCAGCCTTGTTTGGCGCGATAGGAGCTATAAAAAAACTAATATTAAGGCCGTTATAAAAACGTTGAAAAAAACACTATAATTTCATATAACAGCCAAATGGAAAATAAACCGCAAAATAATGATGTCTGGACAGTCGCGGCGCTTTACCGCTTTGTCACATTGAAAGATTTGCCGACGTTACAAACGCAAATTCGTGAACGTTGTGATGATCTCGGTATTTGTGGAACGCTTTTGATTGCCCCCGAAGGAATGAACGGTACCATTGCAGGGCAAGGTGATACCATTCCACAAATTATTGATCTATTAGACGACATTGCGGGCGTAAAGTCTGGAGAGTTAAAATATTCCAGCGCCGAAGAAAAACCATTTCGTCGTATCAAAGTGCGCTTGAAAAAAGAAATTATCACGATGAAAGCGCCAGAGGCCAACCCCAATGACCAGGTCGGTACCTACGTGAAACCACAAGATTGGAATGATTTGATCAATGACCCTGATGTCACGTTAATTGATACACGTAACGATTATGAAACCGCTGTCGGTATTTTTGAAGGCGCGATTGACCCCAATATAAAGACCTTCACAGAGTTTAAAGATTATGTTGCAGAACATATGGACCCTAAAAAACAAAAGAAAGTCGCCATGTTTTGCACGGGTGGTATTCGCTGTGAAAAAGCCTCTAGTTATATGATGGCGCATGGCTTTGAAGAGGTTTATCACCTACAAGGCGGTATTTTGAAATATTTAGAAGACGTACCCGCCGACCAAAGTAAATGGAATGGTGATTGTTTTGTTTTTGATCGCCGCGTTGCCGTGGGTCAGAACTTAGAAGAAAGCCCCTATCAATTATGCTACGGATGCCGCTTCCCTTTAAGCCCTGAAGATTTAGAGAGCGACGCCTATGAAAAAGGGGTGTCTTGCCCGCATTGTATTGAAACATTGAGCGAAGAAAAAGCCCATGCGTTTAGAATGCGTCACGAACAAATGAAAAAAGCGGGTGAAGGAATTCCTGGTGACACGGCTTATTAAACCGTACCTATTAAACTATCTTTAATGCGTGACACCTTCTTTATGTTTACGCGATAGTGCCATTCTTCATGGTACTCTGCCAAAACAGGCGGGGCTTAAAAAATTAATCTTGCTGTCTCCAATAAGAATAGTTTTTTCATGATTCAATACTCCTTCTTTTTGTTGTTATTCTTTATATTTGTTATACGCTTAGTCGCACTAAACCATTCGATATTTTTAAAAAAACATCACAACTTATTTTCAAACCATTGATATTGAACAATAAAAACAAAAGATAAGAGAGCATAATTTCATGACAACTCATAATATTCCAAAAACAGATCAAACATTATGGTGGAAAATTTTGCTCGGTATGGCGCTTGGTATTGCTCTTGGCCTTATCTTATCCCCAACGGGATTTGCCATTGTTAATGACGTGACGGCAACACTATTGGGTGAATGGATTGCCCTCCCCGGTATTATATTTTTGGGGTTATTAAAAATGGTAGTTATCCCCCTCGTCATCAGCTCCATCGTCTTGGGTGTCATTGATAGTGGTAGTTTGCATTTTTTAAAGACTATGGGCGCCAAGCTTGTTCCTTATTTTTTAATGACGACCTTTATTTCTATTACGATTGGCGTATTGATTATTCAAACTGTTAACCCCGCACAATATATTAACGCGCAATTTGTTGATGATATCATGATCACCAGCGATGTACCTTTTGAAATTTTTGACGAACTGACCATCCCCCAACGCATTGAAAATATGCTGCCCGTTAACTTTACCGAAGCCAGCCTAGAAAAGAATATGCTGCAAATTGTGATTTTTTCTATTCTTCTTGGTATCGTCATGCTGACCTTACCCAAGAAAAAAACTAGACCCTTTGCTGAGCTGTGTGAATTTGCGCAGGCCGCAACTATGAAGGTTATTGAATGGGCGATGATGTTAGCTCCCTATGCAGTTTTCGGGCTTATTGCCAACGTCACCATTCATATGGGTCTTGATACACTGGCAGGTGTTGGTGCCTATATGTTAAGCGTTCTTTTGGGGTTGTTTGCTATGTTCTTAGTCTACCTTGTCATCGCAGCACTTATTGCCAAACAGAATGTTTTTACGTTTTTAAAAGCCATACGTAACGCGCAAATTTTTGCGTTTTCAACCTCCAGTTCTGCGGCCACAATTCCCTTTACTTTAAAGGCGGCGGAAGAACACTTAGGCATTGATGAAAAAGTATCTCGTTTTGTTATTCCTTTAGGGGCGACAATAAACATGGATGGAACCGCCCTTTACCAAGCCGCGGCGGCGTTATTTTTATGTAGTATTTTTGGGGTTGATTTAACAACAGGGGAAATATTCTTATTAATGTTTACAACCGTTGGGGCCTCCATCGGGACGCCTGCAACACCAGGGGTTGGTATTATCGTGTTAGCCACAATCTTATCAAGCATCGGTGTTCCGCCTGAAGGAATAGGGATTATCCTGGGTGTTGATCGTATCTTAGATATGTGTCGAACCACATTAAATGTAACAGGGGACTTGGTTGCGACCACAGTGATGGCGCGTTTTACACCCAGTGACAAAGATTAAGTATCTAGCTTAATACGGTAATAAGTATAGCCCAGTAAAATCGCTGACCAGCTATAGAGCAGTACATAGTCTGGTACGCCTATTTGGATACCAACATAGCCAATACCTCCCGTAATAAGAGCAGTCAACCAAATAAGTGGTGTCACAATTTTCGGCTTCATCCCTCTATCTTCAAGCTTATAATGCGCGTGAAGACGGTCTGCTTCAAACGGGCTGCGCCCTTGTTTTTTACGTGTAAAGAAAATCGCGAACGTGTCCATAATGGGAACCGTCATAATCCAAATAATAACAACAGGTGGCATATAAGGTTGCGGTGACTTTGTCATTTGTATAGCAAACCACCCAACGATAAGCGCCAAAGATAATGACCCCGCATCCCCTAAAAAAACATGTGCTTTTTTATGAAAGGGGTAACGCACATTGAAAAATAAGAACCCTAAAATAGGAACAAGTAAGAACAGCATGGCCCAAAAGACAAGCGTAGCCCCAACCGTGTACGCCGCGACCATCAACCACCCTAAAGCAATGACAAGAAACCCGCCGACCAAGCCATCCATACCATCAAGCATGTTAATCGCATTCATCAGCAGAACAAGGCACGTAACAGAGAATATCTTACCCCCCCATTGACCTAAATCAACATCGCCAAAGCCAAATAAATTGCCTAAATTTAACAGATTAGCATCACAAAAAATAACAACGTAACAGGCCAGCCATATTTGAATAATAAAGCGCGCCCAAGGATGTATTTGAAATTTATCGTCCAGCGCCCCTATCGCCATTAGCAAAACAACACCGCCCAGTAAGGCCCCTAGAAATGTTTGTGACTGTAGCCCTGATGAGTAAACCAAGGCAGCAAACACAGGAACAATAATGAGCCCGCCAATAAGAGGGATAGCCCCTTCATGCGTTTTACGCCCACCAGGTTTATCCATTAAGCCAATTTTATGGGCATATTTTATCCCTATCCGAAAAAGGATAAAGGTGACAACAAAGCCAAGACCAGCAAAATAAGGGTTTAAAGTAAAATCCATGATAGTTATGGGCCAGACGTAGCAGACTCAAGACCGCCAAATAAGGTGGAAAGATCACCACCAAAAGCAAAAATCGCCGCCACAATTGCCAACGCTATTCCAGAGGCTATAAGAACATACTCAATAGCGGTTGCACCAAGCTGGCACTTACAATACTGGTTCAAAATCATGGAAAAGCCCCCTACGACTATTCAAATTAATAATACGGTTCATATTTTAGCATGACTTAAATTAAAACGCGCCCCTTTTTTGCTGCACGGTCAATAAATCGCCGCGGCGATAGCTGATATATGGTTTCTGCAGGTAAGCTATAAGCACCGCCCCGTATAAAGTCTGCAATTAAATGCGCCCCCGCAATAGACGCCACAATGCCGTGCGACCCAAACGCCGCGCTGACATATATATTATTATGGTGCGGCACCTGACCAATAACAGGAAAACGGTCATTGGTTGCGGCGCGCATACCGGCACGCCCGCCTTCAATAATAAATTCCTCTTTTTCAAAGGCCTTAATATTAGTTTTTAATTTTTCAATATTTTCTACATGATTTTCTTGGCGCACATTCGTATGTTCAATCCATTTTTCAAATGTTGATCCCACTGAATGAGAGCCATCACGCGCGCAAGATATATAACTGCCATAATGAAGGTTACATTTTAAATTTTTAGAATTGTTTGTTTGCGTAACGCTCGTCACTTGCCCACGTACATTTTCCAACTCTAACCATGACAGTTCAGCAAAGTTACTCACCGCACCACCACAAGCCAGTATAATAATATCTTCTTCCAATAAGCTTAAGTCATTAACCGTCACATTATAATGAACCGCCACATCACGCGCATAATACGCGCACAGTTTTTGCGGATTAACAGAGCCTGAATCTGGCAAATAAAGCGCATCATGGTACAGCTGAACACCGGCTATATCACTGGCTTTAGCGGTATCAACCGTTTCTATATGGGTAGAGTCCCAGCCCCAATTTCGTGCCATTTCACCATAGCGCTCGCTCTTCTTATCATCATTCATAAGGTGCAATGCACCACACGGGTTATAATCAACATCATCGCCAGCGCGCATAGCAGTGCGGATAAGTTGCGCGTACGCAGGGGCGAAGAAATCCGATAAAGCATCACGACGTTTAGAAAAACGTGGATTGTAAAGCCCAACAGAATTTCCCGATGCGCCGCTCCCCAATCTATCACCTTGTTCATAAATGACAGGCTCAAACCCATATTGCTTTAAAACATACGCGCAGGATGTGCCCGCCAAACCACCGCCGATAATGGCGATTGTTTTTTGCTTTTGTTGTTTGTTCGTCGTAATTTTTTTCTGTTGTGTAAACGTTCCTGAAATCATCTCGCGTTTATGGCCGAATCCTTTTTGTTTAGTCACACTAAAGCCTGCACTTTCTAGTCCGCGTCTAACCGTTCCTGCCGCGGTAAAAGTGGCGTAACTTGTACCCGTTACAGATAAACGCTCCATATGAGTGTAAAGCACCGCGCTCCACATATCTGGGTTTTTGGCAGGCGTAAAACCATCCAAGAACCAGCAATCAATGTCGGCTGTAATTTGCGGTAGAGCGATGTTTATATCATCGAAGATAAGCGTTAATGTTATTTTATCTGAAATAATAATACGGTGAAAACCTGCCGCTCTTATCGGGTAAACTTGTAAAAATTCATCAATACGTCCATCAAAATAATCAACCCAATCTGCAAGCGCATTGCGAATATCATCAGAACGTAACGGATATTTCTCAATAGAGATAAAATCAAGCCGTTGATTATCTTCTGAGTTTTCGTCAAACAGTTTCCAAGCACTGAAGAAATTAAGTCCTGTTCCAAAGCCTGTTTCACATATAGTAAAGTAGGATTTGGTAGTAAAGTGGGATTTGGCCGCCCACACCTGCGGTAAATCATTCCCTTTCAAGAAAACATGTGCCGTTTCGGCCAATCCATCTTCTTTTGAGAAATAAATATCATCAAATTCTTGAGAAACAGGTACATCTTTCATAAAATTGGTTATACTCTATGCAAATCAATAATTAAATAACGGAATGACCTTAATATTATGACTGACAATATTCTTCTTCAAGACTCCCCTGCCCCTTATGGTGCGCCACCTTTCGACCAAATCAAAGAAAGTGACTATATGCCTGCGATTAAAGTCGCGATTGAAGAGGCGCGTGCCAATATCGACGCCATCAAAACCAATGAACAAGACCCGACATTTGATAATGTTATTGTTGCCCTTGAAATGGCCTCATTAAAACTTGGCACGATTACATCAATTTTTTATAATCAGTTATCTGCAGCAGGGACAGATAAGTTAGAAAAACTCGCCGAAGAAATTGGCCCCATCAATGCCGCTTTTTCTAGTGATGTTTCTTTAGATGAAGACTTATTTACCAAAGTTAAATCTGTCTTTGATAATAAAGAATCGTTTAATCTAAATGTTGAGCAACATACATTATTAGAAGACACCTATATCGGTTTTGTCCGTAGTGGTGCGCTTCTTGATGAGGATAAAAAATCTCGCCTGCGCGAAATCTCACAAGAGACATCAACGCTTGGTCCACAATTTATGAATAACAGTAAAAAATCTGCTGAAGCGTTTGAACTTATCATTGAAGATGAAGCAGATTTAGCAGGGTTGCCAACAACCGCGATTGCGGGCGCTCTGGCCGCCGCAGAAGAAAAAAACTATGATGGTAAATGGCTGTTCACCCTTGATTATCCTAGCTTTGGTCCATTTCTAACATATGCCGATAATCGTGATTTACGTGAGAAAATGTGGCGTGCTTTTGGGAACAGAGCTTATAAAGATGAATTTGATAATTCTGACCTCGTTCTACAAATTGTTCGCCTTCGTGATGAGCGCGCCAAGCTTCTTGGATATAACACACATGCCGAATATGTTTTAGAACGTCGTATGGCCAAGAAACCAAAAACCGTTATTGATTTTAGTGAAAAGTTAGCCGCCGCCTATAAACCAGCGGCAGAAAAAGAGCTAGCCACCTTGAAAGAGTTTGCTGCTGAATCTGATTTTAACGATGAAATTATGCCGTGGGATGTTGGGTATTATTCCGAAAAACTAAAACAAAAACTTTTTGATTATTCCAGCGAAGACCTTCGTCCTTACTTCCAACTTGAAAATGTTTTAGAGGGTGTGTTCACTCATTTTAGTAAATTATTTGGTTTGAATTTCACACCTGCCGATAATATTCCAACGTGGCACAAGGATGTCACAGCCTATGAAGTACATAATGACGATACCGGTAAGTTTATCGGTGTCCTCTATGCTGACTTTTACCCGCGTACGGGTAAAAAATCTGGTGCATGGAAGACCAGCTACCGCGATCAAGGCTTAGAAGGTGACACAATGCGCGAGCCCGTTGTTGCTATTGTCTGTAACTTCACTAAACCGACCAAGGATACGCCATCTCTATTAAGCTTTGGCGAGGTCACAACCCTTTTCCACGAGATGGGGCATGCCACACACGCTCTACTGTCTAACGTAACCTATACATCGCATTCAGGAACCAGTGTGTTATGGGATTTTGTCGAGCTACCTTCACAAGCGCAAGAAAATTGGGCTTATAAAAAAGAAACGCTCGATCTATTTGCTAAGCATTATGAGACAGGGGAAACAATCCCCGTTGAGTTGATTGAAAAAGTCAATAAAGCCAAAAACTTTATGGTTGGTATGGGCGGCCTCCGCCAAGTTAGCTTCGGCCTAATGGATATGAAATGGCACAGCACCGACCCGGCGACCATTACAGATGTGGCAGAATTTGAAGATATGGCCACCGAAGACACACGCCTTTTCCCGCGCTTAGCAGGGCCAATGTCTACATCGTTCAGTCATATTTTTGCAGGTGGTTATGCCGCAGGATATTACAGTTATAAATGGGCAGAAGTGTTAGATGCAGATACGTTTGAATTATTTGAACAAGAAGGACTATATAACAAAGAAGTCGCCAAGAAATATTGCGATGAAATCCTATCTAAAGGTGGGAGTGAACCACCAGAAGTTTTATATAAGCGTTTCCGCGGTCGTGATGCCGACCCAGATGCCTTGTTACGCCGTGAAGGGTTATTGGCAGCTTAACAATCTATCATTTAGAAACCAATCATAAGTTTTCTGTAACCCTTGGCTTAATTGCGTTTCAGCGCTCCAGCCAAGGGACTTTATTTTTGAATTATCAAGCAATTTACGCGGCGTTCCGTCGGGTTTTGAAGCATCAAATTTGATAATACCCTCAAACCCAACAATGTTTTGAATAAGATGTGCTAAATCTAAAATGGAAACTTCATGACCACTGCCAATATTTATAGGAGTGCTATCTGAATAATTTTTCAGTAAATGAATAAGCGCATGAGATAAATCATCCACATACAAAAATTCTCGTAATGGATTTCCCGTTCCCCATAACATGACCTCTTTATCATTATTAAGTTTAGCCTGATGGAATTTTAAAATCATAGCAGGAATGACATGAGATTTTTCTGCATTAAAATTATCATACATCCCATATAAATTTGTCGGCATAGCAGAAATATAGTCACACCCATGTTGCGAGCGATAAAATTGACAAAGCTTAAGTCCTGCAATCTTTGCTAAGGCATAACCTTCATTGCTTGGCTCTAACGTACCCGTTAATAACGCTTCTTCTTTTATCGGTTGCGCCGCCATTTTGGGGTAAATGCAGGATGATCCTAAATAAAGGATCTTAGCAACACCCGCCTGAAACGCCCCATGGATAACGTTTTGTGCCATGGATAAGTTCTCATGCAAGAAAGCGGCAGGTTTGGCCATATTAGCACCAATACCACCAACCTTTGCCGCCGCCATGATGATGGCATCAGGTTTATTGTGCTTAATCCAATCATAAGTTTGTTGTTGATTTGTTAAATCAAGATCGCTATGTGGCGCAGATATAATGTGAGTATTTTCGGTTTCTAGTGCGCGTAAAACGGCGCGCCCGACCATACCTGTTTCACCCGCCACCCATATTTTTTTATCCGTTAAATCAAACAGCACGGATTTTACTTTGTAATTCAATACGTGATTTAACAACTCTATCAGCGCGCATCATATCTTCAACTAAGCCTTCAAAGCTATAGCTTGGGCTCCATCCTAATTTTTCACGTGCCTTGGTGGCATCACCCAATAAATAATTCACTTCTTTTGGTCTAAAAAATTCAGACTTAATATCAATGAGAATATTACCCGTTATTTTATCGCGCCCGACTTCATTAATACCATCACCCTCCCAGATAATTTCTGTCCCAATATAAGAAAACGCGACCTCAACAAAGTCACGCACGCTATGGGCTTCGCCAGTGGCCAGTACGTAATCATCCGCCTC
Source organism: uncultured Alphaproteobacteria bacterium (assembly GCA_937931645.1). Taxonomy (GTDB): domain Bacteria; phylum Pseudomonadota; class Alphaproteobacteria; order Micavibrionales; family Micavibrionaceae. Next base: position 217,042 of record CALHAR010000005.1, on the reverse strand, counting down.
TGGTGCTTGTAAAATCTGCCAAATCCCTTCCATATAGTCCTTGGCATGTCCCCAATCCCGCTTAGAATCTAAATTACCCAAGGATATTTTATCACGCAGCCCTGCCTCAATCTCACAAATTGCTTTGGTGATTTTACGGGTGACGAATTCTTCACCACGCAACGGGCTTTCATGGTTGAATAAAATTCCATTAGCGGCATAAAGACCATAGGCTTCACGATAATTCCGCGTCATCCAATAGGCATATAATTTAGCGGTGCCATAAGGACTACAAGGTTCAAAATTCGTCATCTCATTCTGCGGCGCGGGAGAACGTCCAAACATTTCCGAGCTAGAGGCTTGGTAAAAACGTATTTGGTTTTCCGTCGCCCCAATAGTGCGCATGGCTTCCAAAATCCTCAAAGGTCCTAACGCATTAATATTAGCCGCCGCTTCAGGAACAGCAAAACTTACATGAACATGGCTCATTGCGGCTAAATTATAAATCTCATCTGGCTGAATCGTATCAAGCAAGCGAGTTATATTTCCACCGTCTGTCATGTCACCATAATGAAGATTTAGCCCGTCTATGCTTTCAATGCGTCCCGCATCAGGCACAGCAGAATAAAGACGCATACCATGCACCTCATACCCTTTGGCAAGCAAAATTTCAGCAAGTAAAGCACCATCTTGCCCCGTAATTCCTGTAATCAATGCGCGTTTTGTCATTCGCCTATACTTTTAATCTTATAAATTTTGGTCTTTAAGTTTTTCAGCCTACGCTATAAATATGCTCCCACGTTATCATATTTACCATCATATCTTTAGCAATAAACAGAATTGGCACACGGTAACGTCTCAATCACAACAAAGGTTTTCCATAGACAACATACATTGTGAATAAGATAAAGCCCTCTCCTATTTCTTTCTTGAAACACTCTATTTTTATTTATAATATTGAATCTAATCTAGTAAAGAAGATGGTTATGCGGCACAGGAGTGCCAAGTAACCTATAGAACAAAAACAACGTAACGAGGCCTAACCCCCTTGTTACCTACTCTATAGGTTATGGCATAATGACTATTCAAAATGCAGGCAGTACGCTTGACAATATTCTCTCACAAGCTTTAAGGCAACGGACGCTTAACAATAATGCGCCCTCCCCTACATCTGCGCCGACACCCGACAATAATGCCCCACAAGGGCAGGATATTGTTGCTCTATCACGCGACAACCAAGTGCCGTTTAGGTCAACCCAGACTCAGTCACAACTGGTTTCTGAAAGAATTCAAGATACAGCCAATGGCTTTCGCCGTACGCAAGAATTTGAAAATGGTCAAGGGCGCACCTTTACCCGTATCGAAGAAGTCACCACAACCGAGGATCGATCAAGACGTGTTGTAATCCAACAAAATGATTCTGGCAGCAGCACCGCGCTTGAGGATGTATTTGACCGACAAGAAGATGGAAGCTTTCGCCTTATTCAACGTTTTACCGATGAAACCGGTGTCACGACAGCCAATGTCACACTTGATTTCAATCCAGAAGATGCTAATATTTTATTAGGTCGCACGCCAGCCGCAACAGAAAGAATTAGCAATCCCTTCCAAGCTCTACGCGGTACACAAGTAGATTTAACCGCTTAAAATAATTCCAATATCATACAGCGGGCAGAACCACCGCCATAATATTCAATGGTTGGGATTTCGGGCTTAATGATTGTCTTATAGTGTTGGGCAAGCAAAGATTTTTGATCATCACGTAGGCTATTATACCCTCCCGCTGACATCACCAACATTTTTTCTCCGCCTGTGCCAATAACCTCTAGTGAATTACCACAAAAGGCTTCCATCTGCGCATTGGTGAACTCAATCACCTCGCGGCGATGTTTTAAATGTTTAACAATATCATCTTTGATTAAACATTCACTACATACACCAACCAAGTCGGTTCCAATCCACATGACAACATCGGCATGATAAACGGGTTGGCCATTATGTTCTGTATCAAAGGAGATATGGGTGTAATCATTCATTTTACACCACATAGCGGCAACCTCATCATGGGACCGTGACGAACGCACCTGATAGGCAACTTTATTAACCCTATCTAGACACATCGCACCCGTGCTTTCTAACGCTTTGTCATGTTGCTCATGAAGCGAGAAATCCTGCACATCTTTATAAGTGCGGCGCAATATCTCAATGATATCTTTACGGCGCTCTGCCCGCCTATTAGGCGTCAACATAGGATACAAAACCATCCGCCCCCCATGATGGGTAGAAAGCCAATTAGGGAAGATATCATCAGGACACCCTTTCTGCCCTAACGTTGTTGTCACACTCACCCCGTGCTCAACCAGTAAATCCCGCATTACTCGAAATTCCGCAACGGCTTGCTGATGAATATCACCGACCTCTTTATCATCTTTATGTTGATAAGAGTTTGTTGGCATTGTTTCAGGATTGGCATGAAAATCAACAGATTCCATCAACATAATATGGTTGGTTGATTGAGAGGAAACAGATTGATCAGCCATGAATATAATCTTTCTTAAAAATAGCGATATAACCAGAGGATAAAGTGTTCATTTATGATACCTGAATTTAAACCCTTTCGCTATAGCTTAGGAATTTTTCAAGGCATCATTCAGTATAATTTCGAACTTATCCAAAACCCCTTGCTTTTGAAAAGGTTCGGCCAGTAATGACGGCTTAGTCACTCTTTCTTCTAGCGGCTCTACCTTCTCCATCGCGCGTACAAAGTCAGTCATATCATTCACAACCGTAACCGCCTCAGGTGGCGATAACTCCGCTATCTCTGCTATACCGCCCGCCTGATGTGACGCGATCACAGGTGTACCACAGGCCAGAGACTCCAATACAACATTCGGTAACCCCTCCCAACGTGAGGGCAATAAAAAACAATCTGCCATTGCAAAATGTGGCCACGGATTATCGCTCAATCCATATAAAAAAACATTCTCTGTTAAGTTATGCTTTGCTATTAATTTTTCTAGCCGGTGTCTTTCAGGCCCTTCACCAAAAATCGTGAGACGCCAATCATTTTTTAAATTTAAATCTGGTAATGCCTTGATTAAACGCCCAAACCCTTTTTGGGAATGTAAACGCCCCGCCGCAACAAATTGAGTGGTTTTTCTTCTATACCCCCGTAGTTCAGAAAAATTAATTTCTTTGGTGCGAATACGATCCATATCTACAAAATTGTAAAGCAAACGATGATTTTTACATTTCAACCCCAGATCATCACGATATTCATCAATAATTATTCTGGCGGGGCTCATAACCGCCGACGCTTTTGGATATAAAAATCTAATAGCCATCTTCAACGCAAAAGCCATCAAAAAATGTTGCGTCATAATGTAAGAAGGCGTAATGGCTTCGCGAATAATAAAACGTGTCTTCGGCAAAAACGGTTTTAGTAACATGAGGCATAAATTCATATGCACCATCGTTGAAATAACAATATCAGGCTCAAGTTTCTTAAGCTGTTTATATAGCTTCAATATTGATAGTGAGACTTTTTTTGAATCCAAACTATAAAAAGGAATAGATTCATCCATAATCTTACGCATTGGCCCAGTATTATTCACAACGACTAAACTCGAATCATAGATTTCTTTATTAATACCATTCATTAAGGTAATCAGCGCACGCTCTGCCCCGCCTGCGGTTAAGGCCGGTAAAATGAACACAGTTTTTATTTTTTCACTTTTTGTCATAGAAGTGAATCTTGAACTATTGTGGACTTAATTGCAATATGCTGGTCTTGACTGACTAAGAGAACCATGGCTTTATCTTCCTATGAATATACGAGCCAAGTAAAGCCATGAATGAAATCCAGCATAACGTGTCCCTCTCTTCTCAAACAGATAAAATTCCTCCTGCTTATACGCAATTATTTCTACAACTAGACGCTCACAATATTAGCTGGTGCAGCTGGAAAAGTAATGAGCATTTACTTGAAGGTCTTCAAGGTAAGACAGATATTGATATTTTGTTTTATGAGAAAGATCGTCCTCTCGTAACATGCCTGATGCATGATTGTGGGTTTATTTTATTTAAAACGCCCAAACATAGATCTTATCCTGGTGTCATTGATACAATTTCTATAGATATCGAAACAGGACGTTTGCTCCATGCTCATACGCACTTCCTTTTAACCTCTGGTGAAAAATATCTAAAAAGTGTTATTTTACCTTGGAATGACTATATCCTTGAAAATCGTATCCCTTCAGAAATTACTGATAACATTCCAACGTCAACTCCAGCCGTTGAAGCAGTCTTATTACTCGCACGCGAATCCCTCAAAATTAGAACGCGCGATATACGTCGTACAAAACAAGACCTACCCTGGGGAGGCAAAGGGTTTAAAAAAGAACTGGATTGGCTTACAAATCGCATCAGTGCTGATGAAATAAAAGATTGTGCTACAAGTTTATTAAATCAAGAATCCGCTGATTTAATGCATAAAATGACAACAAAACCTCCAAGTTTTTCTCAATTTGTAAATTTACGTCGACATGTCCAAAGACTATCACAACAAAATAGTTGGTATAGAATGGGATCTATGATGGCTCGCTTCCAGGTATGGTTGCGCGAAGGGTTATATATTGCCACACGTATAGCTGAAAAAATGGGAATCTCTCAACAATTAATTATTCGTCGAAGAACATTAAATAACGATGGGCTAATTATTGCTTTTTTAGGGGTTGATGGATCAGGGAAATCAACAGTAACCCAAACAATAATCTCACAATGGGAACATAAAATTGATTTAGCCCATGTATATTTAGGAACAGGAGATGGTTCCCAAACATTGTTATGGCGCATCACTAAATTGATTTTACTGATAGGGGGAACTGTAAAAAAACTTATCAAAGGTCATACCTCTAACCAGCAAGTGCAGCGATCAAAAAATAAAGAAGGAAACAACGCCCCCTCATTATCAACACTTTTATATGCCTGCACTTCATCTTGGGATAAGTCTCAAAAAATACGCCGTATCCAAAAATTAAGAAATAGAGGGTTTATTATTATTTGCGACCGCTGGCCACAAAATCAAGTAAGTGGTATTAATGATGGCCCTCTTCTATCTGCCTATAAAGACCATAATAATAGCCTATATCGCATGCTTTCCCGTTGGGAAGAAAAGCAATTTAATAAGTTTTGCTACACTCTACAACCGGACATCGCTATACAACTATCTCCCTCTTTAGACACCGCCATCAGCCGCAAACAAGAACATAGTGATATAAAAGATCTAATCTCAGCAAAGATGGAGGCTTTCAAGCGTATCCAGTTCCCACAAAGCGTAGAGCACAAAATTATTGATGCGGACCACCCTATTGAAACAGTTCTAAAAAATGTACGTGATGTAATTTGGTTACATTTAAAAAACAGACCTCTAACTCAACCATCTATCTATGAATGTGTGGGGTTACCCGGAGCAGGAAAAACTACAATCTGCAAAAATATTTATGAATCTCATAATTTAAAATCTATAGATGATGCCTTCCCTCCTACTCACCCTATAAGCTTACTCTCTAAAATTTACGTTACGCTTTTATCTCTGATAACTATGCCAACAACTTATATATTAGCCCTAAAGCTAATCTTGGAATTAAAACTGTGGAAAAGAAAATATAGTTTAAAACATACTCTCAGACTTCCTGTGCAAATTCTTCGTTTAAAGAAAGCCACAGAAAATACCCCTCATTTAATTGAACAGCTTTTCTTGCAGAACTTATGGTCTATATTAATAACATCAAATATACATAGCGTTAAACCACACGTGTTAGCATCCTTTATTGAATCGCTTTATCATGGCATATCAACGCGTATTTTATACTTTTCTATCACACCAGAAGAAGCCACTTTACGTGTCAAAAATCGTACAGAAGGCACAAGCCGTTTTGATGACCTACCTCAGGAGAATATTAAAGATAACTTGATAAATTACTCAACGCTTATGAATGATATCTTACGCGCAGCTTCTTACGCAGGCTTAGAGGTGCATCATATAGATGCCTCTTTATCTCATGATATTGTACTTAAGAATGCAAAGAATGCTTTACGCGACACGCTTTAAATAACCATCTGAAGCAACAGTAATTAAAATTTTGCTTTCAAGGCGTTTATCAATTTCAAGTTTCAATTTCTGACCATCCGCAGCCTTAATATCTTCCGATTCTAAACGTTTTAAATATTCATGCAGAGCCGTTTTAGGATTATTACCCTTACCCCAAGGACGGTTATCAAACATATCACTTGGCATATCTTCGATACTACCATCATAAACAATGCAATAACTTCCAACACTTGTAAGTGGCGCATAAGCTTCCAATTCAGCCATAACATGTTCATGAGTATGGTTTGAATCTAAAGATACAAGGATTGTTGAATAGTCTTTGGCATAAGTTTGCACTTGCGCGATAATATCCGGATCAATAGAAGATCCTTCTATCATGTCAATATGGTGCGCCATTGGATGCTTTTCGATTTCTTCTCTATTATGTTGGCGAATATCAATATCAACACCCAGAACCTTACGCTTACTTGCTTTTGGATCAAGCGTCTCGCCACGCTCAACGGCATCACAATAATCTAACTGCGCCAATGCTGCTGCGTTTGCAATCAACGACCCTCCATGCGCTACACCCATCTCAATAATAAGATCAGGACGAACAGACCAAATCAACTCCTGCATCGCGACCATATCTTGTGGATATTGTATAATCGGGCGACCAAGCGCCGTAAAATTATATGAGTACTTTTTTAAGCCGCTCTCTTTTAAAAATTCCATGGCAAAGTCCTGAAGTTTTTTATCTTCGAAAAGCGCCGTAATATTATCTTCAGCTTCTTGTTTAAAGGCCAACACTTGATTCATAATTTACACCTATATGTTATTTGTTTAACGTGGCACATGCAAAAATGATATTACAATCATTTGGATTATCTTTACCTAACTCATAAGAAGCGCGACAAAATTCAGCCTTCCAATCTTTTGCTGTTTCTTGTCCAGTCCGCCCCCAACCATGGCCTTCTTCCCACAATCCTTCTTTAAGAAACCAATCCATTTGTGGGGTAGATAAAATTTTGTAGAAGATACCGCCAGTTTTTTCAACATTTAGACCTGCATCTTCAACTTCTTTCGTTAAACTATTTAAATCATAAGCTCTACGATGACCTGCTATATTTATATCAAAAGGTGATAACTCTTCACAGCTAGTCAATGTCCCCATTAAAACAGCTAAACGACGGTTAATTGCCTGTGCGTTCGGAACATGCATAATCAACACACCATCTTCATTCAAAAAGCTTGCCGCTTTTTTCAATACTGCAACAGGGTCAATAACATGTTCTAAAATATCTAGTAAAAAAACTGAATCAAATTTTTGCTCTGTGTTAAAATCTTCAATCAAAGATTCATGAAACTCTGCATTAGGTAATCTTTTTCTAGCTTCCCCAACATGTTTAGAAGACGCATCAACACCCACAATATTCTCAAAATGGTGGGAGAACATTTCAGTCATCAAACCATCACCACAGGCCAAGTCTAATAAAGATTTTCCTTTTGCATGTTCAAGACATGACACAACTTTATAATGCGCTAAAAACGCATTATATTCAGCGTGAAAGGTTCCTCTTTGCCATGGAAACTCTTCTTGTCTTTCTTTTTCCTGCGATAACTTAGTCATTACATTTATCCTTGCTTTCAGACTTTACGCCCTGAATGTTCAAGAGATCATTAATCCCTTGTTTAAATTCCATGTTCTGTTTCCAACCAATCTTCTGATTTACAGAGATATTTTGGAAAGCAATATTTACAATATTATCCTCTACAAGTCTAGGCTTAATCTTACTTTGAGATCCAAGTGCTTCACATACATACCCTGCAATATCTTGCGTGCTCCATATACTATTACCACCTAAATTAACATCATGACAAACGCTGCTTTGTAAAGCACAATGTATTGCTGATGTAAAATCAGTCACGTGTAAAATATCCAACATTGGTTTTGCGTTTTGGTATTGATGCGTGTATATGTCTTCGTTTTTTAACGCCTTCGCAATAAAGTTATATAGAAATCTAGGCCTATCAGAACTGGGACCATACAGTAAAGATGATCTCAAAATAGTTGCCTTTAAGCCATGTTTTTTACGATAATGATTAATCAAATTCTCACAAAGATATTTAGTCTCTCCATAAGGACCTTTAGGGCAAGGTGTGGTATTCTCATCAACATGTAAAACACAGTCTTTTTGCCCTTCTGCTAGCACGCAACCTAGGTAAATTTCGTGTGTTGAAGGAAAAATAAGGTGCAAATTATTACTTACACAAACCTCTAAGACATTACGCAGCATTGTCACCGCATCACCCATTGCCTTATTAGATGTATAAACACGGGGATTGGCCAAGTGTACACAAAATGACACCTGATTTTTTTTAGCATAAAGATCTAAAAGAGTTGCACCACTCAACAAGTTTATTTCATCACTACTTGGTGCATGTAACGAATATTCATCTGCATATTCAGAAGAAAAACACTGCCCAATAAACCCCGTCCCACCAGTCAGCAAAACTCGAAGACGATCTTTCTGTATAATATTTAAAACAGCAGCTTCTTTTTTGTCTAGTAACGCAGATCTGACCGCATTCAAAGGGCCTAGCTTAATTTCAAGCTCTCCTGTTGATTGAACCACTTGGTATGCCGCATCATCAAAAGAAATATTCTTAAACACTGATAACAAACCGGCCGCAACAGAATTACTTCGAGATATTCCATAGTCACAACCTACAACAACACGGCGACCCTCTTTTAAAAATTTTAACCCCGTTTCAATTTTATCGTAAATCGCATCTGGGTGATTTCCAAATTTATCAACTAAATCGCGGACATCTAACAAGCGCATATCATGCTCTAATTCAACTTTAGAGGCAGGAGCTGTTCCTAAAAATGGCGTAACCCAACGTATCATAACGCTTTTTCTTTATATTGATCAGGTGAAATATAATTTTCAGATAATGTACGTAAATACCAGCCCTCACGAACAGTATACGAAATATCCTTACTTTGTGTTTGTAGGTATTGAAGGTAAAAATCAACTTCGTTAAAGCCCGCCATGGCCCGTAAATACGAAGACGCTGAAAACCTTGGGTTAATCTCAAAAGGAATCAAGACACCATTTTTAACACGCCCCTGAACATTAATAGGCCCCGTACTGCCAATCGCCATAGCAATAGCCTCTGCCTGCCGTCTCAACTCTGGAAAGTCAGCAATATAGCCCTGAGAGTAGCCAGATGAAATAACACCCCCACGGCTGCGCATCATAACAGATAGTTTAGCGTCAAGAGATCGCCTTAATGCAATTGATCCTGCAATTGACTGATCTGTCCATGACAAAACGCCGATTGTAAATTCACCCTCTTCTTCACCAATATATTCCTGTGCGATAGCAACCGTTCCCATGCGCTGAATATACTCCGCATAAATCATGGCTTCTTGCGCATCTGCAGCAAAAAACACCATCGCGCTTCCACCCGTTCCTGTTGATGGCTTTATAATACAAGGAAAGTCAATGCTATCTAAGTCAGAAAGAACTGTGATTATTTTAGTTTGGGGAATCGGAATGTTTTTATCTTTTAAGACTTGGAATGTTTTTGCTTTATCAGCAAAAGTATTCACAATATCTGCATTATTTGAAACAAAATTTATTCCATGTTCCTTTAGTCTTTCTGTAGCGGCCATCAATAAAACCATAGGTTTTTCACCACCTGGAATAAGCCACTGTGCCCCGCAATCATGACAAGCTTTAATAACACTTGTGACGTAATCATCACGATCAACGCAATAAGTTTTTTCAAATTCTGCTTGATATATACCGTAAGCATTCGCAGAAATGTCGCACCCATAGACGACATAACGATCCGCCATCTTTAATGCCTTCAACAACTCCGTCCCTAGAGAAGCCCCGCCGATACCCGCAATCATAACATTCATAAGGATTCTCCACTCAAAGAATTAGCTGCCAAATTCTGAATAACAGCACAAACTCTATCAATCTCATCATCAGACATATCACAATAACTCGGTAAATTTATCGCACGCGCACATATATCAAAACTATTAGGCGTTAAATTCTCACTCACATCATCAAAAACAGGCAACATGCTCAATGGCCAAAAGAATACACGCGCATCAATATTAGCCTCTGAAAATGCTTTTTGTATAATTTCTCTAGTAATAAATGTCTCTTTTGAAAAAACAATAGTTGGCATCCAATAACCGTTAATCGTATCTTCATATTCTGGATTCATGGTTATGACTTCACGATCAATTAAATCTGATAGACTGCTCTGATATTTATGAAACACATCACGTTTCTTTGAAACCAGCTCATCAGCTCTTTCAATTTGAGCGCACCCTAAAGCCGCCTCAATATTAGACATTTTATATTTAAAACCAATTTCATCAGCCCAAAATTGCTTCACCTGATCACGGCGTCGTCCATGATTGGACAAGGTTAAAACGCGTTCATAAAGGTCTTTATCATTCGTAATGAATATTCCACCTTCCCCTGTCGTCAACGTCTTCGTTCCATGGAAAGAAAATACCCCAAACGTGCCAAACGTTCCTGCATGATGTCCTTTATAATAAGACCCCAAAGCCTCTGCACTGTCTTCGATAACAGGCAGGTTATGGGTTTCACCAATTTTCTTAAGCGCGTCTAAGTCACATAAATTACCGTAAATATGCGTTGCAATAATGGCTTTTGTTTTTGGTGTAATGGCCGCCTCAATACACGCAGGATCAAGACACCATGTATCTGGAGTAATATCAACAAATACAGGCTTTGCGCCTAAATGAACAATCGGTGATGCCGTTGCAATCCAATTTGTATTGGCCAAAATAACCTCATCACCCAACCCAACACCAAGGGCAGATAACCCCATATGAATAGCGCCCGTGCAACTAGATGTTGCGATAGCATATTGAGCGCCCGTAAATTCTTTAAATGTGACTTCAAACTTATGAAGGTAATCATAACATTTTTCACCCCATCCATTCCTCGCGGCATCAGTGGCGTATTCAACTTCCAACTCAGATATTGAAGGCTTAGTATAAGCAATACGGTTCTTATTCATTCTTATCCCCTTACAATATTTTTATTTCTGGAATAGCCGTGACAAATTTTCCACCCCAACCACGAACACAAGATAATTGGTTCGTAACCTCTTCTGCAATATTCCACGGTAAAATCAAGACGTAATCTGGCTTTTCTTCCATGATACGCTCTGGGGAATAAATTGGAATATGGCTGCTTGGCGTATACTTACCCTGCTTAGATGGCGCGGCATCACAGATATAATTCAAAAGATCATGACGCACACCCGCATAATTTAACAAAGTGTTCCCTTTTGCTGCGGCGCCATAACCAACAACAGTTTTTCCTAGTTCTTTTTGCTCAATCAAAAATTTATAAAGCGTATTCTTAATGGCATCCGCTTTATCTTGAAAAGTTTCATAAACCTCTCTTGATTGTAAACCAAACGATGTTTCTTCTTGAAGCGTTGCATCAACAGCCTCCTCAGTTTGACGCAAATCATCCTGATGACACCCATAGACGCGTAAACTACCACCATGTGTTGATAAGCGATCAACATCAAAAATACGCAAGCCTTGAGATTCGAAAATACGCTTTACCGCACAAAGAGACAGGTAAGAAAAATGTTCATGATAGACTGTATCAAACTGGTTATGCTTAACAAGTTCCAATAAATGAGGAAACTCAAACGTAACGGTTCCATCTGATTTCAAAATATTTTTTACGCCCTTCGTAAAATCATTAATATCAGGAACATGTGCATAAACATTATTACCAATCACAAGATCGGCTGCTTTTCCTTCTTGCTTTAAAGTCTCACTTAAATCAAAACCAAAAAACTCCCTCAACACCGGAACGCCTAACGCTTCAGCGGCCTCCGCCGTGCTATCCGTCGGTTCAACCCCTAAACAGGGAATATCATTAGCAACAAAATTTTTTAAAAGATAGCCATCATTAGAAGCCAGCTCAATAACAAAACTATCGCTATTAAGCTTAAGGCGATCTGTCATAGAACGACAATAAGATTCCGCATGGTCAAGCCATGTTGTAGAAACAGAAGAAAAATAAGCATAGCTTTTAGAAAACAAAACATCCGCATCTGTAAAATCTTCAGTTTGCACCAACCAACATTGCGTACACGTAAAAATTCGTAAAGGAAATGTCAATTCAGGTTTCTTTAAATCCTCTTTGGATAGATACGCATTAGACGGTGCGGAATACCCTAAATCAAGGAACAATAAATCAAGGTTTTGTGCGCAATGTCTACATTTCATATCTTAAACAACCAGTCCTTTAAAATTATTATCAATCAGAGTATGCGCTTGATCGCGCTCAGATATATTCTCACCAACCAGTGGCCAGTCTATAGACAACGCCGGATCATCATACCTCAATCCGCCTTCAAAACCAGGTGCATAAAACTCAGTATGAAGGTAAAGCAATTCACTATCACTTTCTAAAACCTGAAAGCCATGTGCAAATCCTTCAGGAACCACAATAGTTTTTTGATTTTCGGCACTAAGCTCTACAGCATAATGTTTTAAAAAAGTACTAGACTCGGCACGAATATCGACAACAACGTCTAAAACTCTACCTTTCAGGCAAGAGATCAACTTCATCTCAGCATGTGGTGGTTTTTGAAAATGCATACCGCGAATGCTGCCTACCTCTTGTGTATAAGAATGATTAATCTGCTTCACAGTACGGCCTTGAAGGATATCTCCTAACTCAGCCTCGCAAAACAACCGCATAAAATGCCCGCGCTCATCGCCAATACGCCTTTTTTGCAACCAATATACACCATCTATATCTGTAGAATGAACATCCATACGTTAAACCCAACTCGCCTCTGCACGGCGCGCACTATCAACATAGACCATAATTTGATCTTCCGTACTCAACTGATTATCTTCATAAAAACTTTTATACCATGATGCTGTTTTCTTAATGGCTTGTTCCACATCCCAAACTGGATACCAGTTTAAAATATTATGCGCCTTGGTGCTATCAAGTGTTAAATAACTACTTTCATGGACATGGTCTTTGCCATCAGTTTCCCATTTAATGTCAGGCCATAATTTTTGTAAACTGAACAAAACATCTTCGACACTACGTGCCTCATCAGGTGATGGACCAAAATTCCAAGCATCAGCAAAGATTTCTTCACCCTTTAATAATTTTTCTCCCAACATTAAATATCCTGATAAGCAATCCAATACATGCTGCCACGGGCGTATTGATTTGGGAGAACGAATTTGTAATGGCATTTTATCTTGTACCGCGCACACGACACCTGGAATCAAACGATCCTCACTCCAATCGCCTCCACCAATCACATTTCCCGCACGAGCAGAAGAAATTAAAACCTTCTTATTTTCTTCAAAAAAAGAACGGCGATAACTCGACACGAGAATCTCCATAGATGCCTTAGATGCACTATAAGGATCATGCCCTCCTAAAGGGTCACTTTCTTTATACGGTGAAATTTGATTTGTATTCTCATAACATTTATCAGTGGTCACCATAACAACAGCTTTTAAATCAGGTAAATTACGACAGACCTGCAATAGGTGCGCTGTTCCCATAACATTTACGCTCCATGTTTCAAGGGTATGGGCATAAGAGCGCCGCACTAAAGATTGCGCCGCCAAATGGAATATAATCTCAGGGTTCGCCTGAGAGATAGTTGATTGCAGATGTTCTAAATCAGTAATATCAACAATATGACTTTTTATATCTGACACATTATTGTTGTTTTCTGTCGATATAAACGTCCAATGGTTCATATCCCTTTCAGGCTCCAACGCTAAGCACGTCACGTGCGCGCCCATCATCGACAGCCAAACAGCCAACCAGCTGCCTTTAAAACCAGTATGCCCCGTAATTAAAACGCGGCGACCATGATAACATCCACCAAATAACTGTGCCTTGGTCTCTACCATATTTTCCATGGTGCTGATTTTTCTTTCCACAATCGATTAAGGTTGTTTTTATCCCGCAAAGTATCCATCGAATGCCAAAAATCTCTATGCTTATAAGCGCCCAATTTCTTATTCGACGCTAAATTTTTCATGGGGTCGCCTTCCAAAATAGTTGCGTCACCATCTTGAAGGTAATCAAAAATCTCAGGTTCCATTACAAAAAACCCACCATTAATCCACGCTCCCGTTTGGTGTGGTTTTTCAGAAAACTCTGTAATTCTATTCTTATCTGTTTCGAGAGTTCCAAATCGAGATGGCTGAGAGATTGCGGTTAACGTCGCAATATCACCACCCTTATCATGCTGATCGATTAGGGCTTTAACATCAATATTGGCAACACCATCACCATATGTGAAACAAAAACGACTATCCTCAATGTAGTCACGGACACGCAACAGTCTACCCCCTGTCATCGTATCTTCGCCTGTATCAACCAGCGTTACTTTCCAAGGTTCCGCTTTTTCACGATGAACATGCATTTCATTCTTTGCGAGATCAAAGGTAACATCCGACATATGCATAAAGTAATTAGCGAAATATTCTTTAATCATATATCCCTTATACCCAAGGCAAATGACAAATTCGTTCAAACCATAGTGAGAGTATGTTTTCATAATGTGCCACAAAATTGGGCGGCCGCCAATTTCAATCATTGGCTTCGGTTTTAGCGCGGATTCTTCACTAATTCGTGTTCCGTACCCCCCAGCTAAGATAACAACTTTCATGGTGAACCTTTATTCATGAATTGATTCAATGTGTTTGCATCTTTTTAGCTTTATTGTAAGGTGAAAACAACTAATTTTAAATGTTTTACAGAACTCTAAAGCTGAATAATTATGGCAGATGATAGCGCAGATGATAACAAGATACCCAAAGAAGATGGGATACCGCTTGTTACAATATCAATGCCCGTCTTTAATGGGGAAGGCACCATCGGTAATGCTTTAGACTCTATTTTGGCTCAGACACATACCAACCTAGAAATTATAGTTTCAGACAATGCCTCAGACGATAAAACCTACAGCATTTGTCAAAACTACGCAGATAAAGATTCACGTATTATTCTACAAGGCCACAACACCAATATTGGGGTTTATGATAACTCTAGATCTATTTGGGCGCGTGCCACAGGTAAATATATTTTATTCTCTGGCTGTGATGATACATGGAAGCCAGATTTTGTTGAAAAACTTGTCACTGCTTTAGAAAATAATAAGCATGCCGCCTTAGCCGCCTGTCGCGCAGAATATTATAGTGAACGTGATGAATTTTTAAATGCAAAGCCGCTGAAAAACTTAGATCGTCCAACAATATTACAGGCTATACAACGCCTCTATCATTTACTTTATATTGGTGAAGAAAGTAAAAATTATAATCGTTATATCTTGGGAATATTCCGTCTTGATCTGCTTAAAAAATTTATAGCGGACTACCCAGACCTACCTAGTGACACCTCGTTTCTCTCTGCCTTTGCCTGTGACTACGGTTTTGTCTTTGTTGATGCCCCTTTAATGAAGAAAATTAAAAATGACAAACCTTTCCGCGAACGCTACAAAGATGATCCTTACTCAATTTCTCACAAAAAAGCACTCGGAAGCAGTTTTGGACGGATTAAAATGGATATAGATCGGTTTACCTATCTATTTTCTACAACTTTTATTTCATTGCGCTCCAAAATTTTTGTGTTACCGCCCGCTTGTCTTATTGTGTTTTTTGGTTTGGGAATATTCTGTATCAGAACATTAGTCAAACGTTTCATTACTACCTTCAAGACAGAACAAAAAGACAGAAAAATAGAAACTCTATAAAGCATTAAAAAAAATATGATTTTTAAAACATTCAAATCTATGGGACAGCTTATTAGCATAGGCGGTAAAGACTATATAAAGTCAGGAATTCTCTGTTTGATTTTCATGATCTTTGTGGCCAGTATCGAAATTTTAGCCGCAAGCTTTGTGGTTAAACTCACCGCTACCATTACCGCCCCTGACGTATCAAACGCAGATAATAGTCGTTTATTAGTACTATATTCCATTATTTGTGTCGGTATCTTCGCCTTAAAAGGTTTATTATCATTACTTGATAGCTGGTTTCAAAATCGCTGGGTTCAAGGTTTCTTAGTCTTCATCAAACATCAACTTATTCAGCGTTATACAAAGATGGATTATGCCCATCAAATTATTCGTAATTCCGGCGAGTCTTTATCTGTTTTATTTAGTGACATTGATGTCTATATACGCATGGGACTAACAGCTCTTGGCATACTACTAACAGAGCTTTTGGTTTTGGTCGTCTTACTCGGGTTCTTATTTTATATTGAGCTGAAAATGACAGCTATACTCGTCTTATTACTCGGTAGTTTAAGCTTTCTAGCCCTTCGTTTCCTACTACCCATCTTTCGTAAATGGGGTAAAATTGCGCAAGATACGGCCAAACGTGGTTACCAAGAAGGGCTACAAATACTTCAATCTTATCGTGATATTTTGATCTTTGGAAAAACAGAATATTTTATTAAACGCTATATGGATCAAGCACGTTTACGCGCTTCGGTTAATGTGAAAACAAGCGTTTCTCAAGTTATTCCTAGAACGGGGATAGAGCTTATCTTTATTCTGTTCTTTGCTGGGATAGTCATCACATATTCTTTACAAGATGCTGATTTTAGCAAACTCACTTTAACATTAAGTGCCTACCTCTACGCAGGCTTTCGCTTATTACCTGGGCTGAACCGTATACTTATTCAAATGAACAACATTAAAATGGCTGATGCCAGTTTAGGGCGTGTCATTAACGAGATGACTTCTCCCTTATTAGAAAAAAATTATATTAATGCGCCCGACTTATCATTTAAAAACACCATTCAAGTATCAAACATTTCTTACCAATACCCAGAAACAGAGCGTGTCGTCTTATCTGATATTACATTAGAAATTAAAAAAGGTGAATTCTTAGGCATCTTAGGAAAAACAGGATCAGGTAAATCAACATTACTCTCGCTGATTTTAGGTTTAATAACACCAACAGAGGGAAGTATAAAAGTTGATGAAAAATACCCCGTCAACACCACTCATTGGCACCAAAAAATTGGATATACCGCGCAAAACTTTGACCTTATTGATGGAACATTGTTAGATAACATCGCATTTGGTGTCCCCGCAGAAAACAGAGACCCAGACCTTATCAAAAAAGTAATCTCTGACGCGCAGCTGGATGATTTTATTTCAAAACTACCCGAAGGAGCAGATAGCTATATAGGAGAGCGCGGCATACGCATATCTGGAGGAGAGCGTCAGCGTGTCGCCTTAGCAAGAGCGCTATACACTCAACCAGAAGTATTAATGCTGGACGAAGCGACATCCGCGCTTGATATTGAAACCGAAGCCTCCATAATGGAAACTATTAAAGCATTACGTAACAAAGACTTAACGATTATTACAATTACCCATCGTCCAGAAACATTAAAAAACGCAGACCGTGTCATTGAAATAAAAGATGGCAAGCTACTGCTTTAATTTTTTTAAACAACAATGCCCTTTTATTGACTTTTTGCTATAAATACTCGACATTCTGCTAGAATTTAAATAATTACCCTGACCATTAGGCCACACACCATGAAACAACTCGTTAAAAAAATACTTCCTACCCCCGTCCTTAACCAGGCAAGGAAATTAAAAGATAATATAGACCTGACTATTATTTCTTCAAAAGATTTTACAACGGATAATTTACGCACTATTGAAGATCTACCCCTTGATGAGATGTACGCCAACCAAGATATTAAGGCACTATGGGATATTGATAAAAAAGCAATCCAAGATGTTTATGGTGGTGACGATAATTTTGGCGGCGTTAACCCAGGGGATAGACGCGCTTTATATTACCTTGTCATGGCGCTAAAACCAAAAAACACGTTAGAGGTCGGAACACATATTGGCGCTTCGACCCTTCACATTGCGCGTGCATTGAAACAGCTTAATCAAAGTGGTCACGTTACAACCGTTGATATTATTGATGTTAATGACAGCGAAACAGGAAGTTGGAAAGGCCTAAACCTCGCAAAATCACCGCAAGGCTTTGCAGAAGAATTAGAGTGCGACAACCATATCACATTTCATTGCGGCCCTTGCTTAGACCTAATGAACAAAACAAATGAAAAATTTGATTTTATTTTTCTAGATGGAGACCATACTGCCGCCGCCGTTTATAAGGAGGTCAGTACCGCCTTAGGCATCTTAAATGAAAAAGGTGTTATCTTGCTCCATGATTACTATCCAAATGGTGAAGCCTTATTCCCAGATAATAACATCATTAATGGCCCTTATAACGCCCTTGAGCGTATAACGCGTGAAAACCCTGCTATAAAAGCGCATTCGTTAGGAACATTGCCTTGGCCAACCAAGCAAGGAACCAGTTTAACAAGCTTAGCCCTTGTTATAAAAGCGTAAGCAGAACGCAGGCCAAAAAATGACAAGTAATATAGATGATAAACTGGCCAAGATGCAGGAGTTTATGGCGCATCAAGAAAGACAAATCACTGACTTAAATGATATTGTCACCGCGCAGGCCAATCAAATTGATGACTTAAAAAAATACATCAAAATCAAGCTCGATAAGATTGAAAACACAATCAATGATGAAAATGGTGATGGCGAGTTTCAATCAATTAGCGACGAAGCTGCCGCCAACAAACCCCCGCATTATTAAGTATCACTATCTTCCGCGCTCGCGGACTTCGCTAAATTTTATCTCTTTATAATCTTGCTGTGCGCGGTCTAAATCCCATGCATTACGGGCGAGATAGACAGGCGTTTTATCACGATCTTCACCCAATGATGCACGATTAGCTTCAATGAATTTTCTAATATCATCATGCTTATTTTCACCTTGCGCCGACACCCAACGCGCCGTGATATATTGCGTGTTTTCAAAATCAACTTCCAAGTTATATTCATGAAGCAGGCGATCTTTCAACACATCTAACTGCAATGTTCCAACAACACCAACAATCCAATCCGCGCCCAACATAGGGCGGAAAACTTGTGTTACCCCTTCTTCAGCAAGGCTTTCCAGCGCCCGTTGTAAATGCTTTGCTTTCATTGGGTCACCCAAACGTACACGGCGCAAAATCTCTGGCGCAAAATCTGGGATACCCGTAAACATGATATCTTCGCCTTCGCTTAACGTATCCCCCACACGCAATGTTCCATGATTAGGGATACCAATAATGTCACCCGCAACACAACTCTCTGCCAACTCTCGCCCTTGCGAAAAAAAGAAAATCGGACTGGCCACTGTCATTGTTTTATTAGAGGCGGTATTTAATAATTTCATACCGCGTTTAAACGTCCCTGAACAAATACGCATAAAGGCGACGCGGTCACGATGTTTTGGATCCATATTCGCCTGCACTTTAAAGACAAAGCCAGAGACTTTGCCTTCATCAGGTTTGACTTCACGGCTTTCCGCTGTTTGAGAACGTGGAACAGGCGCAAATTCTTTTAGTCCATCAAGCAAGTCTTTCACGCCAAAATCTTTCAACGCCGAGCCAAAATAAATAGGGCTTAAATGACCCTGCCTATAGCTATCTAAATCAAATTGCGGCCAAATACCGCGTACCATTTCAATATCTTCTTTTAACTTCGCATGAAGCTCCACCCCAATAACCTCGGCTAACTTAGGATCATCAACACCTTGGCACGGTAAAATGTCAGGGATACCGCCGCGCTTACTCGTACCTTCAAACAAAATCATCTGGTCATTCACCAAATCATAACAGCCCTTAAAATCACGCCCCTGCCCCACTGGCCATGTCATCGGACATGTATCAAGCGCCAGCATTTCGGTGATTTCATCCATCAATTCAAACGGGTCACGGGTCTCGCGATCCATTTTATTCACAAAAGTTGTAATTGGGACATCGCGCAGGCGACAAACTTCAAAAAGCTTCCTCGTTTGTGCCTCAATCCCTTTCGCCGCATCTATCACCATCACCGCACTATCGACCGCGGTTAAGGTTCTATAAGTATCATCAGAAAAATCTTCATGCCCTGGCGTGTCGAGCAAATTAAACGTTACATCTTCATATTCAAACGTCATGACAGACGTTGTCACAGAAATTCCACGTGCTTGCTCAATCTTCATCCAGTCAGAATGAGCACGGCGGCGATTTCCTTTTGCCTTTACATCACCTGCCAAATGAATAGCGCCACCAAAAAGCAAGAGCTTTTCAGTCAATGTCGTCTTACCCGCATCGGGGTGAGAAATAATCGCAAAAGTGCGCCGTGTGGTATAATCGTTTAAGTCATCCATGACAGGGTTTATAAAGGGAACGCGGTGTAAAAACCAGTATTATTCTTTCAATAAGCCATCATAAACGGCCATTGTCTGCGCAACCACATGGTCAGTATTAAAATCCTCTTCCACGCGCTGACGCCCCGCCGCACCGTAAACATAACGTTTTTGCGGATCTTCTATCAATTTTTCAATAGCGCGTGCCAAATCTGTCGGACTTTGGGGAGCAACTAGCAAACCATTCACCTCATGCTCCACCGCTTCACGGCAACCAGGGGCATCACAGGTAATAATAGGACGACCAATCGCCGCGGCTTCTAACAAGGCTTTGGGTACACCTTCGCCATAATAAGAAGGTAGCACCACCATCATGGCAGATTTTAACATCGCGGGCATATCATCTACCTGCCCCATCCATTCAATAACCCCTTCATCATGCGGCTTCATAATCTGCGCTTTGGTTAAAGAGCGCGCATTATCGGGATAAATATTTCCCGCCACAACGAAGCGTGCCTTTATGCCTTGTTTTTTTAAAAGGCGCGCCGCTTCTATAAAATCTGTAATACCTTTTTCTAACAATAGCCGAGAGGTAAATAATATAATCGGTGCACCTTCAACCTCTTCATAAGGCATAAATGGGAAATCATCTAAATCAACACCAGAACCACGAATAAGTGCCGTGTTTTCTTTTTTAACAATACGCGTATCGACCATCTTTTTTTGATCATCAGGGTTTTGAAAAATTATTGTCTTTCCCTGCCCACCAAAGGCAAAGCGCAATAATGGCAGGACAATCAAGCGTAAAATTTTCATTTTAAACCCTGGCGCGGTATATAAGCTTCCCAACCCTGCCACAGTAAATGTCACAGGTTTATACCGTATAAGGCGTGTTACCAGACCGACAAAAAAGGCATAACGTATGGTAATCACATGAATGATATCTGGTTGTTCTTTTTTTATGGTTTTATAAACACCAAACATAAATTTTAACTGCGAGATAATATTTAAAGAATGCCCAAAGCGCGGCAGGTCATAGCCTGTCACGTTTGCTCTTTCAAAAAACTCCTCTTGATCGGCGTCATGGGCAGCGACAGATAATCTCCACCCCTGTTTTTGAATAGCTTGAGCAAGGGGCAAACGATGTGACCAAAACCACGCCAGTTCATTCAAGATCATTAAGAATTTAACGGGATTATCACGCATTATTTTTGAATATATTCTTTAAAATCGTGATTAACCATCCGCTCTATCCCGTCACCTAACGTAAAAACCGGGGTAAAATCTTTATGCGCCTTATCCGCATTAACCGTGGTATCGGCGCAAAACTTCTTAATACGGATTGAGCTAATCGGGAACGTTTTACGCGTAATCAGCGTTAGAACATCAAAACCATAACCCGCCAACAACCCTATGAAATAAGGTATATTCAGGCTTGAGCGTTTCTTTCTAAGGCCGTGATATATAACATCCAACAATTCTTGAGTCATTAAATCTGGTTTATCCGAATAATTATAAACTTCAAATTTACTATCAACCACAAGCCGTGTTTTTAAAAAAGCGGCGACGTTACCAACATACGCCATTGATTTTTTATTCTGACCTGATCCAATCATAAAGAACTTACCACTCACGATTTGTTTAATTAAGTTATAAACATTCCCGCGATTATTTTCTCCAAACACAACAACAGGACGGACAATAACAGCAGAATTATCGGATGATTTTTCAATCCATGTCTTCACATGTTGTTCAGCTTCTAATTTACTCCTGCCATAATCGTTAAAGGGGTCTGGGCTATGCGTTTCATCGGCGTAATTACTATTCATCGCATAAACCGCAACCGTACTGGTAAAGATAATTTTTTTAATTCCGTTTACTTCGGCGGCTTTGGTCACATTTTGTGTCCCCACACCGTTCACTTCATAATATTCATCAACGGGGGAAATATTGTCACGATGCGCGGCGGCCAAATGATAAATGACATCACACCCCGCGCATGCTGCATTTAACTTATCCTGATGTAAAATATCTACCGGGTTGCTATGAACAATATCAATAATTACAACATCGTGCCCATCTGATTTCAGCTCTTGAATAAGGCGCGTTGCAATAAACCCTGAGCCCCCTGTTATTGCTATCTTCATAGTGACGTCTCCCTTACTTCATCCACTGGTCGTACCAAGCCTGAAACATTAATATTGACCATAAATCTTTACGAACATTTTGGAAAGCTTGATTATCCTGAAAGTCTTTCCACTGCGCAGTTATCATATCAACATTAAGCAACCCCTGTCTTTTAAGGCGTGATGGCTCTAATAACGCATTTGCCCATTCATTCAACGGCCCTCGCAACCACTCATTTAAGGGGACAGAAAACCCCATTTTGGGGCGTTCGTACAGCTCTTCAGGGATATGACGCTTTAAAACCTCGCGTAAAATATACTTACCCTTACCATTTTGAACCTTCATATGTTGCGGTAAACGCCAAGAATATTCAGCCAATTCATAATCCATCAGCGGCGCGCGCGCCTCTAACCCTACGGCCATACTCGCCCTATCTGTCTTCACCATTAAATCATTAGGACGATAAGATAGCGTGTCGCCAAAAATCATTTGTTCGAGGAAATTTAAATTATCCGGCCATTGCGCTTTATCATGTAGAGGAATGTTGGGCATATTACCGCCCAAGACAGCACTATCGACACCGACCCAACCACTCACCAACGCATCATAGATAGTTTCAGCATTATTCACCCCCATCAGAGATAAGGCGCGTTTAACTTGTCGTCCAAAATTTGGATTGTTAGATTTAAACTGTCCGTAAAATTCTTCAGGTAGCATATTCAGTGTACCGCACAAGGCTTGACGCACATTCTTTGGCATCCAACTGACTTTATTCCACAAAGCAGGTATTTTTGTATGACGGTCATACCCCCCTAAAATTTCATCACCACCATCACCCGTTAAAACAACGGTAACATGGTCGCGTGCCAACGCGGAAATTAAGAAAGTAGGTATCTGTGATTGATCGGCAAAAGGTTCATCATAAATATTGGCTAAATTTGGAATAACATTCAATGCATCTTGGTCTGAACAATAAAATTCATGATGATCTGTTCCTAAATGGTTGGCCACTTTCTTCGCATATTCCGCCTCGTTAAATCCTTCTTGTTCAAACCCCGCAGAAAACGTTTTTACAGCTGTTTGAGAGTTTTTTTGCATCAACGCCACAACGCTAGACGAGTCAATACCACCTGACAGGAACGCCCCCAAAGGCACATCAGATATCATTCGTGACTCAACCGCTTTGATTAGTTTTCCTTCAAATTCATCGATCAGTATCACATCTGACTTTTTAACGGGCTTCTGTCTTCCTTCTTGTGCTACGTCTTTTAATGACCAGTAGGTTTTCATTTTTGTGGCTAAATTTTCATCGGCTTTAACGTTCGATAAATCAAGCGACAAAATAGAAGCAGGAAGCAATTGCCATACATTTTTAAAGATAGAATGCGGCGCATGTACATATCCGTACTTCATATATAACGCCAAAACATCTTGATTGATTTGACGGGAAAAATTGGGGTAGCTATGAAAGGTTTTTAATTCAGAAGAAAAAACCAACGCCTTATCAACCCACCCTATATAAAGTGGTTTTTTACCAAAACGGTCACGGCCAAAATGAAGGTATTTTTCACGACGGTCATAAAGCACAAAGGCAAACATACCATTTAATGCAGATAATGTTTTTTCAATGCCCCATTGGTCAAACCCCGCCAACATAACCTCGGTATCGGACGCACCTTTAAATTTCACACCTTGCGCTTCTAGGTCACGGCGAAGATCAAGATAGTTATAAATCTCACCATTAAAGGTCACGATATAACGCTTTGAGGGTGAGAACATCGGTTGCGCGCCATCATCACTTAAATCAATAATCGCCAACCGGCGATGAATAAGTGCCAGACTGCTCTCTTCATCTTGCCAGATATCACCGCGATCAGGTCCACGATGGGCAATAGAGCGCTGCATATTTTGCGCAATATCCAAGCTTTCTTGCCTGTTTTGATCTGCTTTGACGCTATAAAATCCTGCTATGCCGCACATAAGGGGTAATTTTTCACAAAGGGTTAAATCATATTAAATTCGAGCTTAGCTTAAGCCGATGCAAGCTTTAACGCAATAATGTTTGCGCCGCTTGTACTGTTTGTATGGGTTTAACAGCTGAAGGAATATAAATTTGCAAGGCACAAGGAATAGCATTTTCTGCCAACTCGCGGCACTTACCATGGCTGGCATCTAAATCATTCGACGATAATCTATATATCTTTGCCCCCGCTTCATCATTAGACATTTCCTCTAACCCTGCAAAAATATCTGTCTCGTTATTCTGATTCTTCAATTTTCTAAACAAACGTAATAATTTAGTTTGTTGTTGCTCAGGCGTTTTTAGAGCGTACATAATTTCAGAAGATGAGTTTTTATTATAAACAACATGAATTGGTACATTAACAGCCGCCTTATCCAGCTCAAAATTACTGCCGTAAATAACTTCACCACCATAACCAATATCAACCAAACGCGGCGGCGGCAGTCCTGCTCGCGCCCGTTTTGCTGTCTCATTACTCACCACCATCACATATTGCCCTGGTGGCACTTGTGAGGCGACATAAAAACCATCAAAGGCCGCTTCAACTTTTATTTCTTTCGTTTTCTTGGCACCAACAGGATACAGTAAGATATCGGCTCTCTTTAAAGGTTTAAGCTCACCTTCTTTATCACGAACAGCCACAGTTCCATCAATTTCCCCTGACATATGAACAGGGAAATTTAACTCAACAATTTCTCCCGCATCTGGAAAAATAGACACGCCGTCGGTTGCGGCTATCATATACGGATCAGGCAAACTTAAATTATCTAACTGAATATCCGTTGCCCGCGTTGTCGGTAAGTCATTGATTAATGAATACCCTTTTTTATCTGTCGCCGCGCGCCGTCTAACATTCACACTTTCAACAGTCACATCTGGCAAGGCTTCATCACCACTATCGAAAATGTTATTACCATTTTTATCATGAAATACAAACGAAGAGACCAAGCCGCGCCCAACAATACGGTCGCTCGTCACAACTGGTTTTACGTCATTCGGTGTATCAACAATATTCAAGTTTAGATTAAACCCAAGGACGACTTCGTCATCACTATCAATTTCAATAAAGGGTGAGCTACGGTAATATTGATTCACATAGTTAAGCCCCAAACGCATTTCGGTAAAATCACGGTTTGGCGCGTGATCCAACCTTAAATCACCAGAAAGATACGGTGTTGGGTAATAGTTAATTTGTGAAAAATAACGATCAACTTCAGATGTTGGTCTAATATTATAATCAACACCCGCACGGAAAAAATACTTTCCAAAATTTCCACGTACGGCAAAGTTATTATCTAAGCGATCATTTTCCGCCCCAAATAACTGATCTGTTCTATCGTATGAAAAACTATCACTAAAGTTTAATCTACCCTTTTGAAAACTTGCGCCTAAATTTCCGTTTGTTTGGCTTCTATTATCTGATGTTTCTGAATATTGCGCATTGGCAAAAACGCTACTACGCGTACCGACAGTAGGAATAAAAGATTTTTGAGCATTCGCAGCAATAATCAACGTTCTTGGTGTTTCAACCTCATCAACAATATAATCTTCATCTTGCACAAGACCGCTTAAAGAAAGATTCCAATCATTAATATTTTTTCTAACCGATAATTCAACGGCCGTATTGGCATCATCATCAATCCCAAAATTTCCGTCAATAATGGTGTTCTTAAACAGCCCCGTAAATCCTGTTCCCAAAAATGTTTTATTATCCCCTTCAATGTCCCTATTACGCACGCCAAGATAAGCCAGCGTATTTCCCAGGACTTTATTATAACGCGCCACAACATGCGGAGATTCACGATCAACATCATTGTCTCTATTTCTTTGAAAGGTTCTGGTTTCGGTTAAAGAAACCGACACATCATACGTGTTATCTTGCGCCGCCAATAACGCCGCCGTCACAGGAACATTTAATTCACGATTACGGATTTCCCCTTGTGGACCATAAAAGAATAATTCAAATTCATTATCACCGCCAAAAAGTTGCACATCTGCAAACTCATAAAATCCGTCATTTCCAATAACAACCGAAGATACCAAAATACCATTACGGTATAATTCGACATCCCATCCAGGTAGTGTATCACCGCTTATGTCTGTTGTTTGGAACTGAACATTATCAAGCGTACTATTACTCACATGAAACCCCAACTCCTGACGGGAATCCCCCGTCAAGGGTAAGTCCGTTAAATCCGTGTCACCAATGGTATAGCTACGCGCCTTTAAAGGGCCCAGCAAAACCGCATCTTCATCTCTCTTAGAAAGGCGGGCAACAACACTATCTGATTGACCATTATTATCGACTGTCCCTAGCACATAGGCTTGATGTTTTAAAAGCTGCCCTTCGAGCGCCAAACTTCCTGTCTGAAACGTCGTAGAATCCTCACCCGACCTGCGCCTAAAGCGTGTCCCCAAACGAATATCGGCTGTATTAATATCAAACCAATCATATTGGGTTTTCTGGCGCGGTAATTGCGCAACACTTGTTGAGCTATTATCTCTTCGTTTTTTGTTCTGGCGGTAATAGCGGGCAACACCTGCCAGAGGATATGGACTATCAATTTCTAAATATTGCTGCGCTGTATCCGCCTTAAACTGCATATTAAATATCTGCGCTAAAACATCTTGCTCAATAAATGAAATATCTTCTCTGGTTACTTTATTATCTGCGGTTAGATTATAAACTTGGTCTCTGGAAACAATCTGATTGTTTTTCAAATCAATAAAGACTTTCCAGTCTTCGCGTAAGAACCAGCCTTGCCCCTGACCTGATGCCTCATCAAAATCAACAGCGAACTCTAAAATATCAATCATGTCTGCTAAGGAATAATAAAGTTTATCATCCTGAATAAGCGTATAAATATCATACTCATAAACGATACGCCCTACCTTAGGACGTAAGAGTAAATTCTCCCCTTCTGCCAACCCTGTTTTATTTATTATTACTGATTCAGACGCGTAAGAAACATGGTGAGGCGTTACCATTGTAACCATCACAAGAAGCAATAAATAAAAAGCAAAACTGTTTTGATAATACTTTTTCATAAGTTATTTTTCGTTAGGCCATTGACAACAAAGACATTCAAAGCGCCGAAAAGCCACAGATTATATAGGTTTTCAGCTTACATTATTCCGCAACATCAAACAATTAATTTTGTGATTAAAAAACTACGATTAATTATCTGTTAAAATAATTATAAAATTTTAGATAAGTTAATAATGCTTTAACACAATTTATGTGATAATGTACTCATAGATTTACAGCATGTAATATCAAAATCAATAAAAGCAAAGTAATGCTTTACATATTTTAAAACTAACAAGGAAGGAAGTCCTAGTTATGCAAGGTCTTATCAAATCTCACAAAATTATAATGGCGGCTTGTGCCTTAACCCTTGGTGCTTATGCAACAACGGCAAATGCTCAAACGGCAAATATGACAGCAACAGCGGTCGTACAAAACACGATTACATTGGCAACACCTAATCAATTAAACTTCGGTACAATTGTCGCGGTGTCTGATACTGTCAATACAGCGACTGTTACGGTTGATACACTTGGTGTCGCAACAACAGCGTCAACTGGTGTTCCTGCTCAAACGGCTATCGTTGATGGAACAAGTGTTTCACAAGGTACTGTTGAAATTAGTGCTGCGGCAGATGGCGCAACATTAAACATTAACATCAACAACAAAGTCGACCCTTTCTCAGGAGCGGAAAGCTTTGTTCTTGACCAGTTCTTTACAAGCTATAATGGCGGTGGTCCTGCTGCACAGGTTATCGGTACGCCGTTTACCGAAACATATGATGCGGCCTTTGGTGGGGGTACAAACACCCTTGATATTGGTGCCACTATTACAACAACAACTGTCGCCGCTGCTCCTTATACAGATGCAACATATGCGGGATCTTATGACGTTGTCATCAGTTACTAAGACATAACAAATAATTTACAAAAAGCCCCGCAATAATGCGGGGTTTTTTATTGCTTCAATATCAGCTATGTTACATCATCATAAAATACTTAAAACACACGTAACCCATATGGAAATCACCATGAAAGTCACTATGAAAAAAATATTTTTTTCTCTTATTTTAATTTTCAGTTTTATTATCCCGTCTACGTCCCAAGCACGCCTTGATATAGTGCCACAAAAGGTTGTTATTGAACCACGTGAGCGCAGTGGTGAATTTACAGTTTTAAATCTACAGAATATTAAAGGTACTTTTCGTATTGAACTCGTTAGCTTTGAACAAAGTGAAAACGGGGTTTATAAAGAGCTTGAAGTCCCATTAAACCCTAATTTTGATCCTGAGAAAACAATACGTTTTTCTCCTAGACAATTCAGCCTTGAGCCTGGTGGGCGGCAAAAAGTCAGGCTATCTGTCAGAAAACCTGCCGATTTAGCCGAAGGTGAGTATAGGTTTCATGCCAAAGCTATACGCCTCATCCAAGATGACGAACGTGAAAACACTAATGATACCATAAGTGTTGTCTTAAATGTTGGTGTCACAATTCCAGTGATTGTGAGACACGGCAACGTTACAAGCCAAGCAAAGATTAGTAACACTCAGCTTATCCCGGCTGGGCAAGAAGAAAACAAACAACCACAACTAAAACTAGATATCGCAAGAGAAGGTCAAGCCAGCACGATTGGTCGGTTAGAAGTTTTTTGGCAACCTGAAGGCGGCAAGAATAAAAAAATAGGTCTCGTTTCTAATGCTAATGTATTTACGGAAATAGATACGCGGCATTTTAAAATTTCGCTTAATGAAATGCCTATAGGAAAAGGAACACTTCTCGTTCGGTATAGCGACGAAGTTAATAAAGGGAAAATTTTAGATGAAATTACTATTCAGCGTTAGATTTTTACTTTTCCCTTTACTGCTTCTAGCGCTGCTATCGATAGTAGCTCCAGCGCAGGCACAGACCATTACTATCAATCAACCGCTTGATTTTGGTCGCTTCGTGCTTGCCGATAACACAGCGCCGCGCGTTATCACCCTATTATCAGGTGGTGGATTTTCCGCAGATGCCGAGTATATCTTCTTTATTGATCCAGAAATGGGCAATGTAACCGTAGATGGCTACCCACCGGCGACCCCACTAACCGTGTCCGTTGGTACAACAAGTGTCGACCCTGTCGGCTTTGGATCGGCCAATTTCGCCACCAGCAGTACATTTACCGACCCCGCGACCATTATTACGGACGGCACAGGATCTGTAACCTTTGATGTCGGCGCCGTTCTAACCAGTGATGGCGGCGGCGTGACACATACGGATGTAACCTATAATGGGACATTCAGCATAACCGTCACCCCTTAATATTTATATCATTTAAATCCTCTATATATTTGACAGATTCAGCAAATCACCCAATAATCGGAATGGGTTAGTCTTGCCTTCCTGGCAGGCTAAATTTCTAAAGGGCGATTTCTATGATCAGAAACGCGCTTTCTTCTTGTCTTCTAAGGGGAAAGCATAAGAAAATATGGATGATATTACCGCTATGTTTGGCTTTGCTAAACATCACAGGGTGCGACTATGTCTATGATAAAATCTACCCAGACTTTAAACGCAGCACTGAAAAAACAGTTGTGAGCAAGCCTCCCTTTGCCCGTCAAAATACCGCACCCAATATTTCGATTGAAAAGGTTCGTGATATTGCGGACAGCACCTCTGCGTCAGATGAGGGTAAGTTTACCGTAAACCCTGTCGCGTTGAACAATCCAAAAGATCAAGAAACGAACAAAAATCCCAATCAGCTTTTCACAGAAACTACCAAAACAAACGAAGATAGATTTCAGCGTATTGAAGATCATGTTCAAAGAATTTCCGACACTCTCAATAGAATGTCTCCATCTATCACAAAGTTAATCGGTATTGAAGGGGAGCTTGATGCGCTTACATTTCAATTAGAAGAGCTTATCAATAAGGGCGTCTATGATGAAAAAGAAAATAGGAAGCAAAATTTTATTGAAGAAGCGCAAGTTATCGAAGAAGAAATAAAGGTCACCGAAGAAACACTGACAACAGACGAAAAACTTCAAGATACAATGCTAAAAACAGCTCCTGCCCCTCATACAAAAAACCAAGTAAATAGCCCCCCTCAAAAAACAGTCAATATAAAATCTGCCTCTAACTCGACAGCTGATGATTTAATTTCTAAAATCCGTATAGGCGACCATAACGGTAAAACACGTATCGTTTTTGAAACAAAGCGTAAGGTAGATTATGATATTGAAGTTGATAATGAGAACAAGCTTATGCTCTTAAGATTCCCTGAAGGGTCTATTAACGCCAACCTCAACCGCTATGCTCGTGCTTCTGCTCTCCTTAAAACCATCAAACAAAACAAAGTTGGCGCAGGCAGCGTGTTAGAGTTCAAGCTCAATAAATCAACATCAATCTTAAAAGATTTCTACCTTGCACCTGACAAGGAAGTCTCTAATCAACGTTTGGTGATAGATTTAAAACGTTAGAAAAAACCATCTAATCCGTATGGATTTTACTTACTGTGATCTTCTGCTTCAATGAAGATACGCTTTACAATCGGGTACTTGCTCTTGATATCCGCGTCTATTGTACTAATAATATTTTCTAATTTTCCTGTCTTTAATTTATCAGAAAATTCGAGTGATATATTTGCCAAAATAAACTCAGGCCCCATATGAAGGGTCAGAACCTCATTCGTTTTTTGTACGCCATCTTGTTTTTCTAGAATCTTTTTAATACCTTCAACAACCTCAACATTGGCACGCTCACCAATAAGCAATCCTTTGGTCTCAAAGGCCAACCAGAACGCCGTCATAGCCAAAATACAACCAATAAGGACGGAAGCCACGCCATCAAACCAAGCAAGACCTGTCGTTTGCGCCAAAAAGATACCAATAAACGCTATAACAAGGCCCAACATAGCCGCACTATCTTCAAAAAGTACTACAAATAATGTTGGATCTTTTCCATGACGCACAGCATCTAACGTACCCTTTTTACCACGCGCTTTATTAAATTCCTTGGTTGCAATGGCGAGTGCAAAACCTTCAAATACCATCGCTAACCCTAAAACAATATAGTTAATCGTCGGGTCTGTAATTTCTTTAGGATGTAGAATATGATGAATACCTTCATAAATAGATATCCCCGCGCCAATCGCAAAAATCAAAATCGCGACAATGAAACTCCAAAAATAAATTTCCTTTCCATGACCAAATGGAAATTTTTCATCGGCTGGTTTTTTCGCCGCTTTCAATCCATAAAGAAGTAAAACTTGGTTTCCTGTATCCACCAAGGAATGGACACCTTCAGACATCATCGCCGAAGAGCCTGTCATTGTTGCCGCAACAAATTTTGTAATAGAAATTAATCCATTACCGATAAGCGCCGCCCATATAACTTTTTTTGATCCTGCCGCCATTTAAGCTGCCTCCTCATTTGGTAAATCAATTTCTCTACTACGCGCGATAAATTCAGGGTTCAAAAACTTATCATTCGTTCCTAACCCATACCGCAATTCATTCCCATCAATATCCGTTATCGTACCGCCAGCGGCATTCAAAATGGCATGCGCCGCCGCCGTATCCCACTCACATGTCAAACCAAAACGCGGATACATATCCGCTTTCCCCGCCGCAATCACACACATTTTTAACGAGCTACCGCGCTGCACTTGCTTGGCAACTTTATAATGACTTAAAAATTTCTCCAGCGCCTCACCTTTACCATGCGACTTACTCGACACAATCGTTAAGCCTTTATGCGGCATATCGCGCACCGTAATTGGGCGTTCAACATCACTATCTTCCATCCAACGAATTGCCGTTCCCTCGCCACAGGCGGCATATAAATCACCATGTACAGGGGCGTAAACCACACCCAATACAGGATCGTTATTGTGAATAAGCGCAATATTCACCGTATAATCACCACTGCCTGAAATAAATTCTTTTGTGCCATCAAGCGGATCAACCAGCCAGAAATATTCTGCGTTCGACACATCGGGGTTTTTATTTTCTTCTCCGACAATCAAAACTGAATCATCAATATCGCGTAATTTTTTATTAATAAATTCCTGCGCTTGTGTATCTGCCAACGTCACAGGGGACCCGTCTGATTTTGCATCTGCGCCCTCATACCCACTATCATCAAAATGATTCAATGTGATATTCCCTGCTTCAATCGCAATACGGCGGATTTGATTACAAAGCCCTTTACGGTTAGCAGGAAGAAGTAGTTTAGATGTCGGTTTGGTCACAATATTTATTCAATTTCTTTAATTTTTTTTTACTTGATAGAAACAACACGCTTTTCTGCATTTTTTTGTTTCTGATTTAGTTTTTCTAAGCCAACATTTTCTTTAATGTAATTAACAATTTGTTTGACGCAGGTTTCAATATCATTCCCTTGCGTATCAACCACTAAATCAGGGTTAACAGGCGCTTCATAAGGCGAATCAATCCCCGTAAATTGCTTAATGTCTCCCCCCCGCGCTTTCTTATACAACCCTTTTGGGTCGCGGGTTTCACAGGTTTCTAAATCGGCTTTAATATAAATCTCATGGAACATCATCGGGGCCACTATGCGTGCCTTATCTCTATCGGCCTGATAAGGCGAAATAAAAGCAGAAAGCACAATCACACCTGAATTTGCCTGCAACGCCGCTACTTCACCAATACGGCGAATATTTTCTGCACGATCATCAGGAGAAAACCCAAGGTCAGAATTTAAACCATATCTAACATTATCGCCGTCTAAAACATAAGCATTCATATTTTGTTTGAAAATTTCTTGTTCAACAGCCACAGCCAAAGTTGACTTTCCTGAGCCTGACAATCCAGTAAACCAAAATATACCCCCAAAATGACCAAAGCGTTCTGCCCGCATTTCTGGGGTAACAGAGTGTAGAACTTTATAAATATTTTTAGATTTAGGTTCACTATTTTGCCGTTGATCCGGATAGCCATCCATATTAATCAAGCCACCACCGGCAACATCATACCCTTCATATAAAACAACACGACCCATCTTGGCGTTCATATCATGCGCATCAATTGGCAACGTATCGCGCGCGCGCAATGTTATCTCGGCAACACAATTACGCGCCACTTCGGCGGCATCACCCTCTTGTTTTAAATCTTGCGTATCTATTAAATTATCAATGGATTGTACGGTCACACTGGCTTCTGTTGTGCCGTAGCGCACTTTATAGGAGTTCCCAACCTTTAACGGATTATGCGACAACCAAAAAATATTCGCCTTAAAAACATTAGATAACATTGGTGGCGTTTTAACGGCACTTCCCAAATGTCCGCGCTCAACAAAGATACGATCATCTAATGTAATACCGACTGACTGCCCTGCTGATGCCTTCAAAAGGCTTTCTTCTTCTGGCCAATTTTTAATCGATGTTACAACCGCTTTTTCATTGGTTGGTGAAAAGAAAATTGTATCACCTTTACTCAAAGTTCCTGTTTCAATACGTCCAACCAAAATACGTTCTTCATCAAACCTGTAAACATCTTGCACAGGGAAACGTAACGGCAATGAAACTGGTGGACTAGATTGAGAAAATCTATCTAACGTGTTGGTTAAAGTTTCACCCTTATACCAATCCATATTATTGCCGCGCTCCACCATCATATCGCCCGCACGGGCAGAGATAGGGATAATATGCGCCGCGTTCAATCCAATAGATTTTAAATATTCAACAGACTCTTTTGAAACTTTATCAAAAACATCGGCATCATAACCCACCTTATCCATCTTATTAATCACAACGCAAATCTGCTGCATTCCCAACAAATGAAGCATATACGCATGGCGGCGCGTCTGTTCTCGTACACCTTCCGCCGCATCAACCACCAAGACGGCGGCATCGGCCTGCGCCGCGCCGCTAATCATATTTTTCAAAAATTCACGATGCCCTGGCGCATCAATAATAACGTAGTTACGCTGCGCCGTTGAAAAGAAAATTTGCGTGGTATCAATGGTAATGGCTTGGTCGCGCTCGGCCTGAAACGCATCAAGCAAGAACGACCATTCAAAAGGCACACCGCGCTGCTCACAAATCGCTTCCAGCTCCTCTTTCTTTCCCATAGGTAAAGAGTCTGTATCATGTAATAACCGCCCAATCAGGCTGGATTTTCCATGGTCAACATGACCAACAATAACCACACCCATTTGTGACTGATTTGTTTTTTTATTTTCTTTTGTCATTTTAAGAATTTTACCATTAAAATTTCATCATAATATTTATCACCAATTTTCAAAATACGTTCTTCATAACCATATTTTTTAAAACCAAAGGATTCGTATAGTTTTTTTGCTTTTTCGTTATGCGCGCCTACACTTAATCGAACTTGCTCTATACAATTTGGTAGCAAATTTAATATATTTTCAAATAAACCTTTAGCAAGACCTTGTTCTCTGTAAGATTTCTTTAAATAAACACCCCAAATAACAGCAGTATGCTTACACTTTAAACCTGTATCGGGCAAACAACATGTAACCCCTACCAAATCACGATCAACAAAGCATCCAACGATAATACTTCTTACTATTCTACCTTCAAAAAAAGTATCATCTTGTTCAATTTCCTGCTCATAGCTAGCACCAAAAGCATCAGGAGCTTTTTTCAACCCATCTAAACGAAGTTCTTTAAACGCTTGAACGTCTTTCTTTGTTAATTGCCTTATTTCAACGTTACTCAACCTACATATACCCCTGACTGCGGAGCTTCTCAAAGCTATCTTCGGTTTCCTTATCCATGGCGCGGCCGTCGCGCTCTGACGTATTTGTCGTCTCAAGCTCTGTAATAATTTCATCAATCGTCGCCGCATCACTCGGCACAGGCTTAGTAATATTTTTCTCTCCTAAGGAGCGATACCGCATACCATCGCGGGCAAAATACAACTCACATAGGGGAATATTTTCTTGCTTGGTATAGCGCCAAATATCCAGCTCCGTCCAATGTAATATGGGGTGAACTCGTACATGACAATCATCAGGTACTTCGGTTTTATATTGATCCCAAAATTCAGCTGGCTGATCTTTAAAATCCCAAGCCCCATCGAGTGAGCGCGGACTAAATACACGCTCTTTCGCACGCAAGCCTTGCTCATCACGGCGAATACCACAAACAACACCTTTAAACTTATGCTCCAACAATAAAGACTTTAACCCTTCTGTCTTACGCATCGCCGCGCGTGTGGCCGGGGGCAACGTCTGGTCCATCTCTTCTTCTGGGGGGCACATGTGGGTTATAACAGGTAAATCCCATTTTTCTGTTAACATATCGCGAAACGCATAAACCTCGTCCATTTCTTGCTCTGTATCCAACAAGACAAGCGGAAACGGCACACGTCCAAAGAACGCTTTTCTAACCAACCACAGCATTGCGGTTGAATCCTTCCCAATAGACCACAGCATCGCCATCGGATTAACCCGCGCATAGGCTTCCCGAATAATATAAATTGAACGTGCCTCAAGTTCTGCTAAGTTTTCTGACATAAAAGACTTTCTATCTTATAATAAATCTACATTTATACTATCATTACAGGGTTTAATGTGTTTTGTATTTGAAATCAACTCAAAATATTATCGAAAATAAAGGTCGAATTATTAAACAATCTGTATGATGGGCTCTTAAAGAAACAAACATGGCATTTTTTAAAAACAAGAGACTTGTACTTGTAACTGGTGCCCCTAGAAGCGGCACAACGCCCATCGGACATTATATCGCGAAAGGTCTTAAGTCCAATAGTATTTATGAACCCCTAGGACCAACAGGAGACGTACGGTTTCACGATGAATTTCCTATCGTTGATACGGGAAGCCTGACAAAGAAAATCTTTAATAGCTTCATTGATGATATAAATAATTTAAAGCTGACGTTAAAACCACAACACCGCCCAACACATACCTTAAAGCCTTTACACGTAAAATTATTGCTTAAATTAACAGGGTCACGAACCCTGCACACTCTTAGGCTCGCAAAATTGAAATTTTGGAATAATAAACTTGTATGGAAAGACCCTCATGCCATTATGACCATACCCGATATTTTATCAAAAAATATTGACGTTGTCGTCACATTAAGACCACCGCTTGCTCAAGCCTCAAGTTACAAACGCCTCAATTGGAGAACAGATATAAAACCCATTTATGCGCGCTATAAAGAAAGATATGGTGAAGATAAATTGATTGAGCCTTATCTTGAAAAAATAGAACAATGGGCGCCTTCAGTATTATCCGCTGCTATCGTATGGCGCATGGCCTATAGCTTGGTTATTAAAAATTTAAATCACCCTAATCTTCATATCATATCAGCAACCTCTTTAGAGCAGAATGAAGTTAGCACTTATAGAAATTTATTTGAAAAACTGGATATTCCGTTTCAAAAAACACACAAACTTCTAAAGAAAAAAGATAAAGGGAAAAATAGAGATCCTAAATCTATACATGACTTCACGCGCTCCATTAAGCACACGAACAACACATGGAAAGAGTCATTAACCACAGAAGAAATTGAAACAGTGAATCACCTTACGGCAGATATATTCTCAGAACTATCTGAACTCGCTTAATGCAATCATCTACAAGAAAAGAAGCAAGAGCAGGCTGACCGATAATATACCCCAAATCAGCTGTTCTTTCCATCCGCGCTCCTCCCATAAAAGAGCACTGAGAATTAAAACAACAGGAAGGATAGCCACCTGCGCGCTAATCACTACTGTCATCGGCAGTACAGAGACCATGAGATAGAATTTCAACAGCTCACCGGCGCTAAAAACAGACCCCGCAAGCATAGAATCTCTGCCAAATAAAGATTTTTGCCATATCTCTAACGGTACGCGGCGACACACAGAAATAACAAGCATAAGAAAATTGGTGGAAAGTAACAAAACATACCAATTTGTTTCTTTAAAAATAAGGAAATCTAACGTCGCTGTCGTAATAGAGATCACGATTAACTTTAAAAATAATAACTTGCCTTGCGCACCCAACTCTTGCAAATGTCCCCGCAAAGAAAATACAATACCCAAGGCACACAGCCCCAAAGCCGCAACCCACTCTTTTATTTCAAGCACCTCACCCAAAACACTATTGATAATTGCAATAAAGCCCAAAGCTGTAGGTAAAACAAATTTTGCCGCTGACAGACTTTGCCGCATCAACGCTTGACCATTGTAAAATAAAAACCACAAAGCCCCACCTTTTAAAACCAAAAGGCACAACAGTAAATAATTGGATTTTAAATTATTAACCTCCCCCATCAATAAATCACCATACCAAGGGAACGCGACGACCAAACCAATCAAGACCCACAAAGATGTAAAAATTGGTCCAGAGTCATGATCCAATGTCATGCTAACTTTTTTATAAAGAAGCGGTCGTGCCAAAGCCAAAAGAACAAGCAACCCTAAAAGAAAATAGGGAGACATTTAAGAAACCTTTTTCAACCCACCTTGCGTCTGATCTTGTGCGTCAACATCAGGACGACCAATAGACACATAATGGAAGCCAAGCTCACGCATTAAATCAGGCTTGTAAATATTACGCATATCAACAAGACGTTTCACTTTCATTTGGTCTGCAATTTTTGCCATGTTTAATCCACGATACTCATTCCATTCTGTGACAATCACAACCGCATCGGCGTCACTGGAAACATCATACGGGTTTTCAACCCATGTCACATTTTTCAAATGTTTATCTGCTTCTTCTTGTGCTTCAGGGTCATGAGCGATCACGTGCGCACCTGCCTCTTGCAAGAGTGGAATAATTGTCAATGCGGGTGCATCACGCACATCATCCGTATTGGGTTTAAACGCAACACCAAGCACGCCAATTTTCATACCTTTAACCGACCCACCACAAGCGGCAATAACGCGTTCGGCCATTTGAATTTGACGGTTTTTATTGGCCTCAACAACCGCCTCCACAATAGTTTGCGGCGCGTTTAATAACTGCCCTGTTTGTGTTAAAGCCAGCGTATCTTTAGGGAAGCATGACCCCCCATACCCCGGACCCGCATGTAAAAACTTACTACCAATACGGCCATCTAAACCGATTGCTTTTGCCACATGCTGGACATTGGCACCTGATGCTTCACATAGGTTTGCGATCTCATTAATAAAGGTAATCTTCGTTGCCAAAAATGCATTAGCCGCATATTTAATAATCTCTGACGTTTCTGGCGTCGTAATGACCATTGGTGTTTCATTAATATAAAGCGGACGATACACTTCTTTTAATACCGCCGCCGCACGATCAGAATCCGTTCCAATCACAACACGGTCAGGACGCATAAAGTCATTCACGGCCGCCCCTTCGCGTAAAAATTCTGGATTAGAACAAACATCAATAATCGCATCTGGTTTTTTATGCTTGGCAATAATGGCTTCAACCTCACGCGCCGTCCCAACCGGCACTGTCGATTTGGTCACCACAACTGTATAACCTTCGGCCAGCTCGGCAATTTCTTTGGCGGCGGCATGGACATATTTTAAATCTGCATGCCCATCACTTTCACGCGGCGGCGTTCCAACGGCAATAAAAACGGCATCGGCATTTTTCACGCTATCGGCTAAATCTGTCGTAAAGTGCAAACGTCCTGCTTTGACTTGTTTCGCGACCAAATCTTCCAAGCCAGGCTCAAAAATAGGAATTTCACCTTTTTTCAAACGTGTAATCTTATCTTCGATTTTATCAACACACGTTACATCGATACCAAATTCAGCAAAGCAAGTTCCTGAAACCAAACCCACATACCCTGTTCCAACCATTGTAAGACGCATTTTTTTGTTCCTTATTTTTAATAAACATAATTCGACGCATCTTATAAGCTATTTAGCGTTCAGAATACAACCTTAAAATGCATAAGCATCATACATCAAACATTGCTAAAAGTCCGTATTTTTGCTTAAGTAGGCACGTAATTTAAACTTTGCTATCAAAGGAAAAGAAAAATGGCTCAAAAAGAGAGTAATAAAAAAGACCAAGGGAAAAAGCAGGCAGAAGATCAAAAAGAATCTAAAAACACGAAAACTGCTAAGAATACCGTTTCCAACGGCAAAGGTGCTGACACTCCAATGCCTCTTTTTTATAAAGCCCCCATTCCTTTAGACGGTAAAGAACATAAAGATTTAGGCTTGATAGAAGGCTTTGGTTTAGGATTCACCAAAACGGTGAACGCCGTGCCAATCAACATGATAGAAATGCCGCAAATCTGCCATTTCTACCCTATTGGCTTCTCACCTGACGCGTCTGCGACGCCTGTTGCTATTTTAGGACTGCGCGATAATGAAAATCTCTATCTTGATAAGAAAGACCAATGGGAAAAAGATACCTATATCCCTGCTTATATAAGGCGTTATCCGTTTATTTTCTCAGAAATGCCAGAAAATGATCAACTATCCCTTTGTATTGATTTAGATAAAAATATTGTTGAATCAAATGGGAAACAGCCCTTTTTTGATAAAGATGGCAAACCAACACAGCTGTCACAAAATGCTTTAGAATTTTGTAAATCCTACCATGCGGCGGCACAACAAACCGTTGCCTTTGGTCAAGAATTGGCAAAGTCTGGTATTTTGGTTGAAAGACAGGCTGAAATTAATGTTGGTGAGGGCAAACGTATTAACTTTGCAGGTTTTAGAATTATTGATGAAAAGAAACTGGCTGAATTAGACGAAAAAACTTTCCTTGAATGGCGCAAAAAAGGCTACCTGCCTTTCCTTTACGCCCACTTATTCTCTGGCGCACAATGGCAAAAGCTCACACGCTTGCTGAATGAACGTCTTGGAACAAAGTAAGTAAAAGACCTCTATACAGGCCAAATATACAGTAATAAGTAAAATAAGATTTGAATTTTTCAAAAATTTGGGGTAAAACTTCTTTGCTTACCAAAATAACAGGGAAAATGAGATATGGCTAAAGTAGGAGCGCAACGCGCCGCCGAATTAACAGGCAAATCAAAATCAACTATTCAACGCGCCATGAATAGTGGCAAACTATCCTATGAAAAAGATACCAATAATCGTCGTATTATTGATGTTTCTGAATTAGAGCGCGTTTATGGATTAAGTGGTTCTTCATCATCAAGCACTGTGAATCCACAAGCGGCCATCGAAGCTGAGCTAAAAAAAGCAGCCGATATGATTGAGATGGAGCGCATGAAAATGAAAGTTAAAGCGCTTGAAGATCAATTAGAAGTAACCACAAACAACATGGAAGACTTACGCGCGCAACGTGACCAATGGCAAAAACAAGCGCAACAAGTTCTTATTACCAGTCAATATAGCCAAAAACAGGCTGAAGAATATAAAACTCAATTAAAGTCTCGTGAAGAAGCCGCGCGTAAACGCCGTGAAGAACGTGAAAAAATTATGGCTGGCCGCATGAATAAAATGGAAGGTCAGAATAATAACCGCAACGAAGCAGGCTTAAAACGTCCCTCCAACAGACCAACAACACAGTCTGAAAATCCAGGCGGTCAAGACCGGGGGCGTAAGCTAACCGAAGAAAACGCCAAAAAACATGAGGCAAGCCAATTACTAGACTTCCAAGGGCTTTGGAAGAAAATTAAAGGCGAAAAGGCTGCGTAAATAAATAACTGTTTTTTTATTTATAGCCCTTAATGTGCTATAATCCTGTATGGCTTATAAACTTTATAAAACACTCATTCTTATACTGGCGCTTGGTGTGATATCTGTGCCTGCCTTTGCACAATACACATCCAAAGATAGTTTTGATTATTTAAAAGATGATGGAATTTTTTCTGACGAAGAAAAAGATGCAGAAGCAGAGTTGGTAAAACAGCAATGCGATAGAAGTGTATCCGAGCAACAATATTTTGACTGCGCCTGCCTTGCTGGTGCCTTTCGCTTAAAGCGTGATGAAGAAAAACTGATACCACAAAATAAAATCATGCATGGTCTTTTAAATAGTGATGAAAGTAATTGCGTTGATACTGCCAAAATAGCAGGCGGCAGTTATTTAGAATGTAAAGAAATGGCTAGTTTTATCCGCCCACGCGGGGAAGATACAGACGAATATTGCAAATGCGTCGGCAATACTGTTGCCAAAAACTTTAGTCTCAAACCTCATTTAAGGTTGAATTATATAGGAAAAATAAAAGTCGCGGCTATGCGGTCTTGCAATATACGGCCTTTAAATCCAAATTCTTAAACTCGCAAAACCTCTTAGAAACGCGCTTCTAAAACCGCTCTCGACCCTTCTGTCGTAGACTTTGCATGCGCTAACGCTTGCGGTAAAATATGCGTA
The DNA here is from genome assembly GCA_937931645.1 of uncultured Alphaproteobacteria bacterium. GTDB lineage: Bacteria > Pseudomonadota > Alphaproteobacteria > Micavibrionales > Micavibrionaceae. Next base: position 175,225 of record CALHAR010000005.1, on the reverse strand, counting down.
GCATAAAAATAAGCAGTATTTATTTTCTCGTTTAAAAAACTTTCATCACCTTCACCATTTTCTAACTGTTGCTTCGCCGCTATTGCGCTTCGCGCCATCATCGCACCGCCAGCAACAATACTAAAACATTTTAAATAAGCAACAGAACTGGCTGCAACATCTTCTGCACTTGCCATACCCTTCCCTAAAACCCAACTGGTTGCCATGCTCAAACTTTGTAAGGCTTCATCCAACCCATGCCTAACTGACACAATTTTACTATCCGCAACTTGGTTCAAATCTAACAGCAAAGCTTCGACTTCAGATAAGTAAGCTTTCGCGGCTTCGCCTTGGTCACGTAATGTTTTTCTAAAGGCTAAATCCATGGCCTGAATACCATTCGTGCCTTCATAAATTGGTAAGATACGCGCATCACGGTAATATTGCGCCGCACCCGTTTCCTCCACAAACCCCATGCCACCATGGATTTGTACGCCTATAGAGGTTACCTCCACCGCCATATCTGTCCCACAAGACTTTACAATCGGCGTTAATAAATCTACACGCGCTTGCGCTTCTTTATCGCCTTGGTTGGCTAAATCTAAATAAAGCGCGGCTTCGTAAGTTAAAGCACGCATGGTTTCGATGTTCGCTTTCATGGATAATAACATCCGTTTTACATCGGCATGTTTAACAATGGGCACGCGCTTTGACTTATCGGTCAGCGCCGTTCCTTGTTCGCGCTCCTTCGCATAGGCCAGTGCATGCTGATAAGATTTTTCTGCAATCGCTACTCCCTGCAAGCCAACAGATAGACGCGCATTATTCATCATCGTGAACATATATTTCAGACCTTCATTTTCCTGACCAACCAAATAACCAATCGCACCTTCTTTATCACCAAACTGCATCGTACATGTTGGCGAGCCATGAATCCCCAACTTATGTTCAATCCCCGTACAAAGAACATCGTTGCGCGCGCCATCTTCTAAAAACTTTGGCACAATAAATAAAGATATTCCCTTCACTCCTTCTGGGGCATTAGGAGTGCGCGCCAACACAAGGTGGATAATGTTTTCTGCCATGTCATGTTCACCATAGGTGATGTAAATTTTCTGACCAAAAATCTTATATGACCCATCATCTTGCGGCTCCGCTTTACTGCGAATGGCAGATAAATCTGACCCCGCTTGTGGCTCGGTTAAATTCATTGTTCCTGTCCATTCACCAGAAACCAGCTTTTCTAAATATTGCTCTTTCTGTGCATCTGATCCATGCGCCGCAATTGCTTCAATCGCACCTTGGTTTAATAAGGGGCATAAGCCAAATGCCATGTTCGCGGATTGCCACATTTCTTGTAACGGAAATGCAACTAACCACGGTAATCCTTGCCCGCCATGCTCACCCTCGAACGGCACAGCGTTCCACCCACCATCACGATACTCCGCATAAGCTTCTTTAAAACCTTTGGCTGTTGTTACCACACCATCTTTTAATATTGTTCCGTCTTGGTCGCCGCTATGATTAATCGGTGCTAATACTTCACTTGCCAATTTTGCCGCAGGGGTCAAAACACTCTCAATCATCTCATCATCCAACGCTCCTAAATCAGGATGCTCTGGCAATTTATCCAGTCCAATAACATGGTTTAAAATAAAGCGCATATCGCTAAGCGGCGGATGATAATCGGACATAACAAAACCTCAAAAAAATGAAAAAATCAGAACCAAACTATAGCGTGATTTTCTAATGTCGTCATCCCTGATGGTTTATTATCCGCCGCGCATACACCCCGCGCACGCCTGACCATCAAAATGGCATGGCATTTGAAATATAAATAAGAAGATAATTAGAAACTTTAACGGCCTCATTATGAACAATGCCTTAAAATCGTTAGAAAACAATGCCTTAGCAGCCCTAACCCAGCGCGCGCCCCAAGGCGTGGTCAATGCTATTAAGACTGCCAGTGACAAAACAGGGGTAAGTTTTTCCTATTTGATGGAAAAAGCCGCCGCTGAAAGCAACTTTAACCCGACGGTTAAGGCCAAAACCAGCTCCGCCACGGGGTTATTTCAGTTCATCGAGAGCACATGGATAGACACCATTAACCGCCACGGCGCCAAGCATGGCATTGATACAAACCAATCTAAACAGGACTTGCTCAACTTACGTAAAGACCCTGAGATTGCCTCTGTCATGGCGGCTGAATTTGCGCAAGGTAACAAAGCATATTTGCAAAAAACTATTGGTGGTGACATTGGCAATACCGAAATGTATTTCGCGCATTTCATGGGTGCAGGGGGCGCAACCGCTTTCTTAACACAATATGAGAAAAACCCACTCGCCACTGGCGCAGATTTATTCCCTAAAGAGGCTAACGCAAATCGCGGTGTGTTTTATAATAAAAATGGTGATGCCCGCAGCCTCGGACAAATTTACGAATTTTTCGATAAAAAATTTGCCGGTGATGATGCTCCTATCACAATGGCACATAAACCATCAGATAAAGCAAACAGCCTGACAAATAATTCAGAGCGCAGTGAGGGTTACCAACATATTCCTTTTTCTCTTAAAAAACCAATTCAAGTTATTGCTGCAGATAATACAAGAAGTAATCCAGCAATCAATTCCCTTTATCAAATTGAAAATAGTATTAATGCGTTTTTTAGTCAGCCTATCAACATGTTTGATCGCGCCAACTTTGGTTTCAATAACGGCTTCAACAACACTTCAAACACAGACCCCACATCACTTTACAGCCGTTTGCGTACACCCTCTTCTGCTCTTTTAGATGTCTTGAGATAGATTATTTTTGCGCCGCACGCGCTAAACGTTCATTCATCGCAACGCCTATCTCCTCATCAGGAATATTCATCACCGCGATGGCTTTATGCTCTGGTTTATCTAAATCGCGTAACATCATAAATAAGTTTTTTGCGGCTTCGTTTAAATCAGCATTCTCACTTAAATTTCTAAACGCGCTCGTCGGCATATCTTTGACAGGCCCGCCAGATTTTAACCCCATAAATTTTATAGATCCAAAAGCCAGCAGCGCCTCACCTTCTTTAACATCAACCGCGTTTAATCGCACGGGAATGTTAGGCGCATAATGTTTCAAAAGTTGCCCTGGTGATTTTGGTTTATCTTTTGTGGATGCATCAATCTCTACATTTTCTAAATAGTTTTTTATATCTTCTAACGTCACTACCCCTGGTCTTAAAATTATCGGTATATCACCGCTTAAATCCAGAACCGTCGACTCTAAACCTACATCGCAAGCCCCCGCCGCTAAAACATAAGACACCCCATCACCAAGGCTCTGCGCCGCATGGGCGGGCGTTGTTGCCGATGGCTCACCTGAATTATTAGCACTGGGCGCGGCAATCGGTACGCCCGCTTGCTTTATCACTTCACGCATCACTTTATGGCTTGGCACACGCACCGCCAAAGTCGATAACCCAGCCGTTACAAGGTCACTCACACCTGTATTTTCTTTACGCGGTAATATTAATGTTAACGCACCGGGCCAAAAAGTATCAGCAATTTTATGCGCTTCTTCATTCATCTCCACTAACGCACTGGCAGAATCTTTATCCATCACATGGACAATTAAAGGGTTAAAATTAGGGCGGTTTTTTGCTTCAAAAATTTTAGCGACGGCCTCACTATCCAACGCATTCGCCCCTAAGCCATAAACTGTTTCGGTTGGTAGAACGACAATTTTACCATCCCGTAACATCGCGGCAGCTTCAGAAATGGAGTCTTTATTTGCAGCAACAATACGGGTCATTTTATTTAACCATTCCAGAACATAACGCGCCCTTACCTGACGTAGCTTTATAAAGAACACCGCCTGTCATTGGGGCTGGTACGCCTGTCGTTGTCGGCAAAGTCAGGGCAAGCCCCAATAATGACCGCACTGCTAAATAAGCAAAGCCCTTGGCCTCCACGGCATCACCATTCCAATCCAAAGTCTCCACAGGCTCCACTGGGCAAGGCATTGCGGCATTTAACTCATCCATAATAAACTGGTTAAGTCGTCCACCACCCGCAACATAAATAACCTTTGGTACAGTCGGTAAATATTCAAACGATTTTACAACAGATTGCACAGTAAATGCCGACAACGTCGCAACTGCATCCTCTAAGGGTAAATCATAGGCACGCTTTACTTGCCACTCATCACGGTCTAACGATTTAGGAACCGGGCGTGTAAAATAACTATGTTGCAACCAATCATCCACCATCTCTTGATGCACTGTCCCTGCCTTGGCGATTTTACCGCCACTATCATAACGTTGCCCTGTTTTTTCTTTCACTAAATCATCAATCAACGCATTGGCTGGCCCTGTATCAAACGCTAAAATATCATGACGCTCTTCGCCCAACCATGTGACATTACCTACACCACCTAAATTTAAAATCGCAATCGGGCGGGTCGCCTCACTCGCAAAGGCGCGATGGCATAAAGGTAAAAGCGGTGCGCCCTGCCCGCCTGCTTTTATATCGGCAATGCGCATATCACCCACAACATCTATGCCCGTCGCCTGCGCCAAACTTTTCGCACAACCAATTTGCCATGTAAATTTTTGTGATGGGTCATGCAAAATAGTTTGCCCATGAAATCCAATTAAATCAGCGCGATGGCCAAAATCCTGAATCGCCTGAATATGCGCCTCAGTAACTAATTTTTCTACCACCTTTGTTACGTCATTAGCATGGCGTACGCCCAAAACATCACGGATTTTCTGCCGAATACCATCCGCATAAGGCACCGTTTTAAAATCCTCTAACTTGGTAAAATCCTTACCATCTGTGCGTATCAGCGCCATATCAATACCATCCAACGACGTACCAGACATCATACCAATTGCGGTATAGACTTTATTTTCACTCATGTGTAAATTCCTCATAGGAGTAAAGTATGACCCAAAAAATAAATAAGCATAACTATAAATCAGATTTCCTTAATATTCTAGAAGAACGTGGGTTTATTCACCAGTGTAGTAACTTTGACGCACTTGATGAAAAATTGATGGAAGGACCACAAAGCGCCTATATCGGTTTTGATGCCACGGCGGAATCTCTACACATAGGAAATTTAACTGGAATCATGATGTTAAAATGGTTTCAAGAATGCGGTCATAAACCCATTACGCTTATGGGTGGTGGTACGTCTAAAATTGGTGATCCATCTTTTAAAAATGAACAGCGCGTTCTTTTAACCGACGAGGTAATCCAAACCAACATCGATAAAATTCAAGATACATGCTTCAAACAATTTTTAAATTATGGCACAGGCGAAAACGATGCCGAAATGGTTAATAATAATGATTGGCTCGATGGTTTAAGTTACCTCGCTTTCCTTCGTGATTATGGTCGTCACTTTACCGTCAATAGAATGCTATCTTTTGACAGTGTCAAAACTCGCCTTGAACGTGAAAGCCCGCTCTCCCTTCTCGAATTTAATTATATGGTCATGCAAGGTTATGATTTTGTTGAGTTGAATAAACGTCATAACGTTATCTTACAAATGGGTGGCTCTGATCAATGGGGAAATATTATTAATGGTGTTGATCTCGGTCATAAATCACATCAAATGAAGCTCTTCGCCCTCACGGCACCATTACTGACCACACCAGATGGTAAGAAAATGGGTAAAACCGTGAATGGTGCAGTTTGGTTATCTGCGGATATGTTATCTCCTTATGATTACTACCAATATTGGCGTAATTGTGATGATGCGATGGTGGAAACATTACTGAAACGCTTCACGATGATGCCAATGGATGAGGTCAACAGACTATCCGCCCTACCAGGTCAAGAAATTAACGAAGCCAAGAAAATTTTAGCCTTTGAAGCAACTAAAATGTGTCACGGAGAAACAGCAGCGCAGGATGCACAATCCACCGCGCAAAAAGTTTTTGAACAAGGCAGTGTTGGTGACGACCTACCTTCTATTGAAGTATCAGAATCTGACCTTGAAAAAGGATTACCCTTTGTTGATCTATTTATTCAATGTGGTTTAGCGACAAGTAAAGGTGAAGTAAAACGCCTTATCAAAGGCGGCGGTGCAAAATGTAACGACAATAATGTCCAAAACATTGAGATGACGTTAAATGCCACCAACCTAACAGACGAAGGTTACATCAAACTGTCATCAGGTAAAAAACGTCATGCGCTTGTAAAAGTGAAATAGCCACGCAAATAAAAAATTACTCCTTCGCTTCTTCTTTTTTCACCTTCTTATCAACGTCCCCTTCAAACAGCACCTTACGGACAAACCCTGGGGCAAGGACAGAAAGCGGGTTCACCGTGACTTTCAGGTCATTTGCCTCACCCTTCATTGAATAAGTGGCGGCAAATAAAGCATCGCCACCCGTTAAGATATCCCCTATCACAGGGATCTTGCCAATCGCCTTATTAACACCAGATAAAGGAATAATAGTTCCAGATATATCCTTCGTACCCGTACCCATATTCGCCACCCCTTCAAAGGTCAGTCCTAATTGGTTTCCTGATGTACGCCCCTCCTTCATAACCAGTAAATTACCTTGGTCTCTAAATCTCCATTCAAAGTCAGATTGTAGCTTGGTAAAAGAAAGGCCATCATTGTTGAGTAAAGCACCAACACCAGGCAGGCTCATCGCACTAATCAGCTTCGCCAAAGCAGGTGCGCTTTTAATTTTAAAATCACGAATAATAGCTTTCCCGTATAAATTATTTCCGGCTTCGCTACGCTTTGGTTTTCCTGAAATATTTATTTGTCCACCACGCATTTTATTATAGAGGCCAAAGACTTTTAACGTATGCCCCGCATCGGTTGATTGCATTTCAAAGTTACTCATCCCACTAGCATCAGGTTTAAAACGAAGCGACATCACACCAGATCCAACATTTGCATCCATCTCAATACGTGTTGGATCACCAGCATCATTAAGCTCTAGGTAAACTTTACCCTTCGTCATAAATTCACCATCTTCACCCAATATTTTATCTGCTATCACAGAAATTTTCTTAGGTTGCTTATTATCATTTGATGGTTTTTTAACCTTCTTCTTATCTGAAGACAAAAATGGTTCCATATCAAAAACGCTCCCCTTAACCACTGCCTTCAAAACATTATCGTTCGTAGTTTCAAAATCAACGGATGCTTGCGTTTTGCCTAATATCACGGCAGGTACACTTCCTTGGGCGATGATGCTTTTACCCTCTTTTGATTTCTTAAAAATAAGACGCCCTTTTGATAACGAGAAGCCTTTCGTATCAATTGTGAAATTATCAATTTCTTCTATAGAAGGGCCGTTTAAATACCCTTTCAACGCCAAAGTTCCAGCAACATTTGCATCCTTTTTATATCCAAGAGACTTTATTTGAAGGGTAACTGGTGTTAAATCAGCTTTCACATCCAAGGTCGCCTTCGCCCCGCGATCAATGTAAGTCACATCAACAGGAAGCGCGCCGCTCATATTATTTTTTAGGTCTATATTAAACGCTTTTCGTAAGCCCTCATCGGCTATAACTTTGGCAGAAATTTTTGATTCATACTCACGCTTTTTACCATCTAAATATTGAATCCAGTTTAAATCAATATCACGATCGGCCAGCTTCCCTTTTCCTTTTAGCGTAACAGCGCCTTTTTCAACCTCTAACTGATACGGCCCGCCTGTTAAGGATAATCCTTGCACAATATTAGGCAGTAAAACATTATTGGCCGTACCCGTAACTTTCACTTTTACTTGTTCTTTCGGCACTTTCTTTAACGCAGGAAAATCTATCTGGATATTAAGGTCCACATCACCTTTTACAGACTTAACATCAAAACCCAACTTATCATTCAGCCCAATAGGTTCATCTGATACATAATTTAACGCATCCTTCAACGGGCCAGAGGCCTTAATATCAATATCGACATCACCCTTTTGCTTAACACTTAATTGAGTGATTTTGACTGTAACGTCCTCTCCTTTTAAGGCACCGACTTGACCGCTTTTTCCATTAATAGTCAGCACATCATCCGCGTAAGACCCTTCGCCAACAACATCTGTCACCGCCTTTAATGTTTTGTGATATTGAACCGTTACCCCTTCGGCCTTGAATCTCGCCGTCGTGTTTTTTAATTGAGTATCGCGGTTTTTTTCTTTGGCATCATACAGCATGTGTAAATCTGTATTTATCACAACATCATAAAGCCGCCCTTTACTTAATTTTTGCGTTAACCACTGACCTGCCGCTCTGTCTATATGCGCTTTAGGAAAAATAGAAGGCACAGACTCCAGCGGTAAATCTGTAATTTTTAGTTCTATCGGCGCTATTAACTTCCCTACCTCAAATTTTGCTAAGGATTTTGCTTCTATAATAATATCGTCAATATTGGCTTTAAGCTCCGTCACATCTAATGTTTTTTCAACGTTATTTAACTCAGCCTTAAAGGACATATCTTTTAACGGAACAGGCGTATCATAAATATTCGGTATAGAGCATTCACCACCTGGCATAGATAGGCTCATGGTCGCTAATTGCAGTTTTAAGTCTTTGTCAAAGGCTGCTTTTAAATCACCATTAAAAAATAAATCTTGGCCAGTAATAACGTCAAAACCCTTTAAAAACGGCACGATATGCGATGTATGCAAATCTTTTAAATTGGCGGTAAAGGTTAAATCTTCTTGGGCATAACGGTACAAAACATCAGATCTAAAACGCGCAATCTTACCTTGCTCTTCTGGATATGTGACCTCTAAATCACCCGCCAATCCTAAATCATGGTTTTCGACAGTTAAATTTAAAACCGCTAGTTTTTTTACATTCTTACCATAGAGACGAGCCTCTTTAACTTTTATTCTTGTCAGTGCCGATAGTGTTTTTATTTCTTTGTTCTTTGGGTCGGTAATTGTTTTTAAAAGATCCGCGATATTTTCACGTAGCTCTTTTGGCTTAATCGGTCCATACACTCTGGTTAAATTTTCATTTTCACTTTTCCAAAAATCATTAAAGCTTCCATCTTCTTTAAAAATTTTAAAAGCGGGGCGATTAATAATAATTTGTGACGGAAGAATTTTACCTTTTAACAGCCCTAAACCTGACAAGCTGAAAGAAAAATCATTAACTGCAAGGGCGGCTTTGCCGTCATGTGTTATTTTAAATCTCTCTAAACTAATCAAAAGCGGCGCTGCGACCTCTGGCCAAATCAAACTCGCCTCGCCAATTTCAACCGCGTAACCTTTTTCCTTATCACTTAAGGCTTGTTCAATACGCACTTTGACAAAGTCTAAATCCAGCGGGCCTTTTTTCAGGCGGATCATTAAAGCTCCTGTCGCACTCATCACCAAAATAGCAATGACCAACAGGAACTTTACCCAAAAATTACAATGGTGAAGCCAGCTTTTCAAAATTGTCTTAAACACAGTCATTTTCCTTAACTAGGGAACTTATCCGCCCACTTTTACGAATGATTATAGCCACTCTCCCTTGACTTTAAAGTGATTAACATCAATCTTCGACACTATAAACATAAAATTGGAGGATATTATGACTGAATTAAACATTGGTGACACTGCGCCCGACTTTACCTTGCCGACCGATGGAGATGGCGAAATCACTTTATCACAATTAAAAGGACAAAAAGTCGTTTTATATTTCTACCCAAAAGACGACACACCAGGTTGTACCAAGGAATCTTGTGCCTTCAATGAGAACCTAAGTACCTTAAATAAAATCAACACGGCTGTTATTGGCTTGTCTAAATGCAGTGTGAAAAAGCACGATAAGTTTAAGGCTAAATACGGTTTAACATTCCCTCTTGCTTCTGATGAGAATGAGCAAACCTGCGAAGCTTACGGCACATGGGTTGAGAAAAACATGTATGGGCGAAAATATATGGGGATTGAGCGCACTACATTCTTAATTGATGAGAACGGTAAAATCGCGCAAATTTGGCGTAAAGTAAAAGTGAAAGGCCACGTCGAAGCCGTCATGCAAGCCGCCCAAGACATGGCAAAAGCGGCCTAAGTAAAATTAACGTAGTAAAAGAGAATATTGGATAAACATATGGTAAACGCCTTACTTATAATTTTATGCTGTCAGTTTACTGGGGAAATGATTGTTCATTTTTCTGGTGTTGCTATCCCTAGCTCAGTCGTAGGGATGGTAATATTACTTGTCGGTCTTATCATTAAAGGTAGTGTGCCTGATGATTTGGATAAAACAACCTCTGAGTTTATAAAATATATTGGTCTTTTATTTGTACCGGCGGGCGCGGGAGTCAGCCTGTATTTAAACCTCATCGCCGAACAATGGCTTGTTATATTGGCGGCATCATTTACAGCGACGATTGCAACTCTAATATTAACGGCTTATGCCTTTAAGTTATTAGAGAAGAAGAGAGGGACGTAATGGAATATATTCTTTCTTACCCGCTAACGTCTCTTATTGTGACTTTAGGGGCATACTCATTTTCTGTCTGGTTGCAAAAGAAAGCAGGCAGTCATAGCCTTTTAAACCCTGTCGTTATAACAATTGGTTTGGCTGTCATATTCATATCAATGAGTGGTATTGGTTACGAAACTTATATGGAGGGAGCAAACTTCATTCATTTTTTATTGGGCCCTGCAACTGTGGCGTTGGCAGTCCCGTTATATAAACAACTTCAAATGATTAAAAAACAAGCCATAGCTGTTATAACGTCAGTATTAACGGCATGTTTCATTTCTGGTTTTTTGGCTTGGTTTATTGCAAGTCAAATGGGGGCGGCGCAGGATATTCAACTATCTATTATCTCGAAATCAGTGACCACGGCGATTGCGATTGGTATTGCGGAAAAGATAGGAACAGCCTCTTCCTTGGCTGTATTTTTTGTTTTTACCACAGGGATATTAGGAACTTTATTTTCTAGTTTTATCTTTAAGATTGTGAAAATAGATGAAGATAAAGCCGTTGGGTTTTCTTTAGGCGCAACTTGTCATGGTCTAGGTGTTGCAAAAGCTTTTCAAAAAAGTGAAACAGCGGGCGCGTTTTCTGTCCTTGGGATGAGTCTTATGGGGTTAGTCTCAGGTATATTAATGCCGCTAGTTATTTTGTTCTTTTTATAAAAACCTAAGCCGCTTTTCTCTTTTTGATAAGGACAGGAACTTCACGTCCTGAATTACCCGCTAGATTCATGTGGTCATGGATATGCGCCATCAAGTCATCGGTTTTATCATGGAAGAAATGGTTTGCACCACCAACTGTACGGTGGTCAATCTCAATACCTTTTTGGGCATAAAGCTTTTCGACCAACTTACCAACGGGGTCATGCGGCACAACATCATCTTTTTCACCATGGATAATTAGCCCTGATGACGGACAAGGCGCCAAGAAACTAAAATCATATAAATTTGCAGGAGGAGCAACAGAAATAAACCCTTCAATTTCTGGACGACGCATCAAAAGTTGCATCCCAATCCACGCCCCAAAAGAAAATCCACCAACCCATGTATATGGAGCATTCGGATTTAAATCTTGCATCCAATCCAGCGCAGAGGCCGCATCGCTTAACTCCCCTTCACCACGGTCAAAAACGCCTTGAGACTTTCCAACGCCGCGGAAATTAAACCGCAACACAGAAAAACCTCGAAGCTTCATCGCCTGAAACATCAAATACGTAATTTTATTATTCATCGTCCCGCCATGCTCTGGGCTAGGGTGCAGCAACAACGCTAACGGTGCATTTGGCGTGCTGGAGTGATAGTAACGGCCTTCAAGGCGGCCTTCGGGTCCACTAAAAAAAATCTCGGGCATAATGTTAAAAATCCTTACATATTTTAAAACAGCGCTCATCCGCATAAAAACGAAGAGGCTTGATGATAATATTTACTTTTATAGGGTCTAAACCGTGTTATTTTTCGTAACGCGCCTTAACCGCTTTGTTATTTTATATAGAGTTGATTCGCAAATGTCCAAATAATTCTTATAAGCCATTGATTTCATTGTGGATAATGGGCTAAACTAGAGTGCGCTAATAAGAATGAAAGATAATCCATCATGGAACGCAAAGAAATTATTTACGGACTCTGCATAATGCTCTCTGTCATGAGTTTGATTATCAGTAATGTGACAGCCTCAAAAATGTACGATATTGAATTACTAGGGCTCAATATTGTTGTTCCTATAGGCACAAGTCTCTTTTGCTTATCCTTTTTAGCAACGGATGTAATAAGTGAGATCTGGGGAAGACAGCATGCAATTTTTGTTGCAATATTGGGGCTTATAGCGCGCCTTTTTACGGCAGGATTCTTCTTAATAGCTATATCAATAGAAGGGCTTGATACGTATGTGAACCAAGAGGCCTATCAAACTATCTTAGGTAGTTCCTCTAGAATTCTTATAGGGGGAATTGTTGGATATACGACCAGTGCAATTATTGACGCTTATATCTTCCACTATTTTAGAGAAAAGCATAAAGGTAGAAATCTTTTATTTTTAAGGAATAATATCTCAACTTTCTTTGCTTATACCTTAGGTGCTGCACTATTTGTTTCTATATCTTTCTATGGCACCGTCCCTAATTCTGTTCTATTTCAAATTTTTACAGGAAACTTAATGATTAAATGGTTATTTGCACTTCTTGATACGCCTCTCGTCTATATTATCAGGAACATAGCACTCAAAAGGCGCTTGTTTGATTTCAAAGGGTAAGGAAGAAAAACGAAGAAAACATGACTAAAACTTATAGGATATAAATAATGGAAAATATATTTACCCCCTCCCAAGGACTCACCATTCTTGTTCTATATGGCTTTATTATGCTGGCTTTAGCTTTATGGTCTCGACATAAACATAAGCACCAAGATCGTACAGAATTTCTTTTATCTGGCCGAAATGTTGGAATGGTTTTTGGGGCAATGTCTGCTGCCGTTTCATGGGTATGGGCACCTGCCCTTTTTATTGGCTCACAAAAAGCTTATGAACAAGGCATAGCTGGCGTTTTTGCCTTTTGCTTTCCAAACTTTTTTGCCCTTATCGTCTTTTCGTTCATCGCCGTAAAAGCACGCCAACTTTTTCCGAATGGCTTTACACTTCCGCAACTTATGAAAGACCGCTATGGTAAAAAAACTCATCTTATTTATCTCGTCCAATTTCTTGGATTACAAACTTGTTCTTTTTCCATTCAAATATTAGCAGGTAGTACCCTTATCTCATTACTAACAGGGTTAAGCTTTCCTCTTGTTGGAATTGGTTTAGTTGTCATTGCTCTTTCTTATTCTTTAATTGGTGGTCTTAGAGCTTCAATTTTAACCGATGTTTTACAAATGTCTCTAATTTTGGGCGTTATTGGGGCTGTTATTCCAAGTGCCGTACATAATGCAGGAGGTATAGAATCTGTCATTAATGGCCTAAGCGGTATAGCAGGTATAGGGGGAAATATATTTAACCCTTGGATACTTTATTCATTTGGTATCCCTGTTGCCATCACACTTATAACAGGTACCGTAGCTGATCAAATGCAATGGCAGCGAGCTTTCGCCCTTAAATCTGACAAAAATATTGTCAAAACATTCACTTTTGGAGCCTGCCTCTTCATTTTTGTTCCTTTATCCTTATCTATATTAGGGTTTCTTGCGGCAAACCCTGAAGTATCTGGAAACTGGAACATATCTAACCCTCAAATGGTTGGCCCCATAGCTGTTTCTTATCTTCTACCCGACGTTGTTCTTCTCGCTTTCAGCGTTATGCTTCTTTCTGGCCTTTGCTCTACATTGGACTCCATCCTATGTGCCGTCTCATCACTGGTCGCAATTGATGTATTTCAAGAACACACAAAAAATAGCGATTCTAAAAAGGGACGAAAAACAACCTATGCCCGTCTAGGGATGCTAGCTATTGCCTGTATTGGCTTACTCATGGCACTGCTACCAGGTGTTAAAATCATACATCTATGGTTTTTTACAACAACTTTCCGCGCGCCTAGTTTTATTCCGACAATACTCACTATGTTTTGGAAGCCAATGAAAGGAAACGTTGTCTTTTGGGCTATCCTTCTTTCCTTCCTTATTGGCGGCTCCACTTATCTGTCTGGGGCTATAACGAAAAACCCACATTTAGTCGTTGCAGGAAGTGTGCTTCCACTTATCATCAGTGCTCTAATCTGCCTCATATGGGGAAGAAAAACGAAGAAAACATGATAAAAACTTATCTCGATTATAACGCGACGGCCCTTATTCGCCCTGATGTCTTATCCTTGGTCACACAAATCATGGGCGAGGTTGGTAATGCCTCCAGCGTCCATGGGGCTGGGCGTCATGCCCGCAAATATATAGAAGATGCCCGCCGTCAAGTCGCCGCGCTTTGCAATGTCACGTCAGAGCAAATAATCTTTACCAGTGGCGCAACTGAATCCATTAACACGGCTCTTTGTGGGTATCGTGATAAGCGCATTTTGATTTCTGCGATTGAACACCCCGCCACCATTGCCGCCGCACCGCACGCTGACATTATTCCTGTTACTTCGGATGGCGTTATTGATATGAGTGCCTATAAAAAAATGTTAAATGATGGCGCGCCGCCCGCCCTTGTTTCCGTTATGTTGGTTAATAGCGAGACAGGCGTTATACAACCCATTGTCGAAATGGCGAAATTAGCCCACGACGTTGGGGCGCTTTTTCATACCGATGCCGTCCAAGGGGCGGGTCGTATTGATATTTCAATGGACAAACTTAATGTTGATTTTATGAGCTTATCTGCCCACAAAATGGCGGGACCACAGGGCGTTGGTGCGCTTATCACCCGCGAAGGATTACAACCTGTTAAATTTATGCTGGGGGGTGGTCAGGAACAAAATTACCGCGCAGGGACGCATAACACCGCTGGTATAGCAGGTATGGGACTAGCGGCAGAACTGGCGGCGCAACATATAACGGATTATACCACCCTCGAAAAATTACGCGATGATATGGAAGCGCGCATGCGGAATATTTCGAACGATATTATTATTTATGGGGAGCAAGCCCCCCGCGTCGGCAATACCTCCAATATCGGTTTACAAGATATACCCGCACAAACGCAAATGATGGCGCTTGACCTTGATGGTATCGCGGTTTCTAGTGGGTCGGCCTGTTCCAGCGGAGCATTCAAGCCTTCTCATGTTCTCACCGCGATGGGAGCGAATAAAGCAGAAGCAAAAAGTGCCTTGCGTATTTCGATGGGGTGGGCTACGACTCCTGCCGATATTGATCGCTTTTTAGAAAGCTGGAAAAAACTAGTAAATAGAGAAAAATAAAAAATGGTACAAATAAATTTTATTTTAAAAGATGGAAGTCAGAAACAAATTGATGCGCCGCTCGGCCTATCCTTAATGGAGATCGCGGTCAAAGAAGGTATCGACGCCATCGAAGGCGCTTGCGGCGGCGGATTGGCTTGCGCGACGTGCCACCTTTACGTCCACCCTGACTTCAAAAACCAAACCATGCCCGAAGATGGCGAGATAAGCGAAGATGAAGAAGATATGCTTGATTTAGCTTTTGATATCCGGGAAACCTCGCGCCTTTGCTGCCAAATTATTGTGACTGAAGACATGGAAGGCCTCACCGTCGCCATGCCGGGTAGCACGACAGACTGGTAATGAGGGTTTCTATAGGACTAATAGTTTCCTAAAAAAGCCTTACCACAGCCATAATCCTCGTGCTAAATTGAATATAGACATTTTCAAAGTTTAGCATTCATGACTCCTGCACGCCTATTTTACTTTCTAACTTTCCTTTTTTGCACCCTTGTTATGACGGGTACAGAGGCGCTGGCGCTCGACGTTAATAAAGTCCGCTTTGGTGTCCATCATGACAAAACCAGAATGGTCATAGAGCTAAGCGATAAAACTGAATTTCGGACGTTTATGCTCCCCGAAATTGAAAATAAACCTTACCGCCTTGTGGTTGATATGCCCAATTTCAATTGGAAGGCCGGCACTATAAAACGTCCTCCCAAAACAACTATTCTTGATGTGCGCTCTGGTACTTTAAATGCCAGTACCAAACGCCTTGTTATTGACCTTGAACAACCGGCTAAAATCATCACTGCTTTTATTCTGCCCGCAGACCGTAAAAATAAAGATCGTCTTGTCATTGATTATAGCACCGTCACAAAAGCACAATTTGCCACGATTAAACGTAACCCCCTTGGTACTCTACCCAATACAAGTGGGGATCTAAACTTGCTGATTGCCAGCCAAACTGCCAATGAAATCAATACGCCGCAAAACGTAGACAAAGCGACCACCGCCATAGTGACCCCAGCGCGCAAGCCAAGTAACCTTAAGACGAAGCCAACGACTAAAACGAAATCAACCATAACAAAAAGCCCCTTGCGTAAACCCTTAATTGTTATTGATGCGGGACATGGCGGCCAAGACCCTGGCGCCATTGGTGCGGAAAATCAACGAGAAAAAAATGTAACTTTATCCGCAGCAAAAATTTTAAAAAAGAAATTAGAAAGCACAGGTCGCTATCGCGCCGCCCTCACCCGTAGCAATGATAAATATATAAAACTATCAAAGCGGGTCGGAATTGCGCGTCATCAAAATGCTGATTTATTCATTTCTCTCCATGCTGATTCAATAGGGCGGTCTGATGTTCGTGGTGCTTCCATTTACACACTCTCCAATAAATCGTCAGATGCCCAAACCGCCAAACTGGCAAAACGTGAAAATCAATCTGATTTAATTGCTGGGATTGATTTAAGCCATGAAGATAAAGAGGTCGCCAATATTTTAATTGATCTGGCCATGCGTGACACCATGAACCAATCTAAATTTTTTGCCAATAATGTGGTCACCCACATGAAAAAACATAAATTGAAGGTGCTACCCCGTCCCCATCGTTACGCTGGATTTGCGGTTTTAAAGGCGCCAGATATTCCTTCTGTCCTTGTTGAAATGGGTTTTATGTCTAACAGAGCCGAAGCACGGCTGTTAAGCACTCCCCTCCATCAGGCTAAAATAGCCAATGTTCTAACCGATAGTATTGATAGTTACTTTCAAAAACTGGCTAAAAATAGCCAATAAAGCCGCAAAAACCCTTATTTTTGTGGCAAAAATGCCTAAGCCCATGAAAAATTGCGAAAAAAATCATAAAAAAACTATTATCAAATGCAAAACTGTGTTGTATAAGAGGTGAAGTTTCCCCGATAGGGGGGCTATGTTTATGAAATAGACAGCATCCCTGTCACAAAAATGAAGGATAATATAAAATGAAAAAACTACTTTCTACACTATTAGTACTTGGTTCTACAGTTGCTGTTGCTGCTTGTGGCGCAACTGGTAACTCTGCAGATGATCTAGACGGTGCCCTAACAGGTGCTCCTTACGCTGAAGAGCGCACAATTGGTGCAACTGAAGCAGTTCGTCGTGCAGCTCCTGTTGTTCGTTCAGCTGAGCCAGTATTCGAAAGCAGACAAGTTAAGTAATCTTGTTTCTTTCCTAAGAATTTTAAAAGGCTGTTTAGAAAAATCTAAACGGCCTTTTTCTTTACCTATTTTTCGGGCACTATAATGACCATGAAAGATCATATTTTCAGAATTCTCGTTCTCCTTGTTATCGCCGCGGCTGGTTTCATTTCCGTTGCCTTTACGATCAACCTATTAATTTACTTTGGTATATTAAACGTAGAAAACGCGCCTAATAACTTCCTACAAACAATGGCTTTAAAGGCAACTTATGTTTGGATGGGGGCGATGGTTCTTGGGGTTATATCATTATTTATTCGTCAAAAATGGCGTATCACTTTACTGCTTTGCCCACTGATACTCCCTGCGCTTTTCACTATCGTCTATACGATAACGCAAACTTAATAAACTCTCTTTAGGCAAGCCTCAGCAGCCCAACCCTAATCAACCTTAGTGATTAACGTAAAAGCTTGTATTCTGAATAGGTTTTGCTACAGCTTCTGTTGACTGAACATCCTTTGGCGTCGTCGTTTCGGCTTCCGTTTGTGTGTAAATATTCGGTTTAGCTACCTCTTCTTCAACCTCTTGCTTAACAACTTTCTTAACAGCTTTCTTGGACGTAACTTTCGCCTCTTCTTTTGTTGTTGCTGGCTCTGACTTCACCTGTTTTTTAAGATCTTTACCTGTCACATTCAAAACCTCAACAGGGTAACCGCTATGGTCCTTTACGGCCTTCTCCACAACATCCCAATTAATTTTGTCCGCATAGACCCCTGCTTTTTTATTAATAATGGCCTTATCAGCAGCTGTCATTTCATAAGGTTCTACAACCCCATCTTCTTCAATTTTCAGCGATTGATCTTGCGTCGGACTAACCTCAACATAAAGACTTTCTTCAATCCACCCTACTTTTACAGGTTGGTCAACAACCGTCACAGGCGTACCAACTGGCACTTGTGGAAATAGCGCTTTAATATCTTCAGGGTACATCCGCATACAACCAGAGCTAACGCGACGACCAATCCCATACGGCTTATTGGTGCCATGCATCAAATATTGCGGCCACCCTAAATATAGGGCATGCGTTCCCAATGGGTTATCAGGGCCAGGCGGCACACTAACAGGAAGCTCAGGGTCTTCTTCGCGCATCCTCTTTGTTGGGCGCCACGTTGGACCATCTTTTTTGCGGACAATTTTCGTTGATCCCGTAGGCGTTTGCAAACCTTCACGACCAATGGAAATAGGATAAGTCTGTGGCGGCTGTCCATGCTCTTTAAAATAATAAACCCGCATCTCGGCCAAATTAATCACCAAACCATTGCGCGGTGCATCAGGTAAGATATGCTGCTTTGGCAAAATAATTTTTGCACCCGCCCCTGGTATCCATGAATCAAGCTTTGGATTGGCGGCACGCACCTCAACAAAGCCAAGGCCATTATTACGCGCCAAATGAATAAGCGTATCTTCAAAAACTGCCTTATGAACGATCGTTTCACCAAAATAATCTTTATTATATTTACTCTTTGCCGATGCTGGCGTTGCTACCCAGACAACCCCGCATAACGCAATCATGAGCCCTATATATTTTAATCCTATAAATTTATTCATTCTTGAAAACACTTTCTATTCTTTTATTTCATAAGGTTTAGCTGGTAATGTCCAATACAGGCCATTATTGGGTGTATGTTTTGATAAAATCTTCTCCAACGCCCCAGTAACATTCAATTGTGTGATAGCCGTATCAACCATGTGTTTTAAATGAATATCCCCTGGTGGAAGAAGAAAACCTCCCTGACAAACGCGCACAGGCTCTTCAATCATTTTTAAAGAGTTAGAATTATTTTTATTAAATTGCTCAATTGTATAAACGTTACTTAAAGCAGCGTCAGCTTTACTCGTCTGCACTGCCATCATAACATCAATGTCACCAGATAAATCATTGACATCCAATCTCTTTGCTTTTGGAAAAACAGATTTAGATACATAATCAAGTATAGTATTAGGAATAACAGCTATCGTAGCATCTGAATCATTCAAATCAGATAAATTGCTACCAAATTGCTTAGCATCAGACCTAACAAACATATACAAGAAATTATATGTGAAGGGTTGCGAATACCATACGCGTTTTGTTCGTGGAGCATCGATACAAACATCCGTACACATCACATCATAACGCCCAGAAACAAGGCCCTGTTCAGCAACACCCCAACCAGTCTCTTCAACCCACTCAACATCTAATCCCAATTTTTCTCCAACCGCATTCATTACATCATAAGAATACCCAGAGATATCTTCTGAGTTTGGATCGACAGAAATAGACGGTGACCATACAGCATAACCACATCTAATCGTTTGCGTGTCCATGACACGCTCAAATGTAGTTTGCTTATCTTGTTTTACAACAGCACTATTGTTGTTCGATGGAGAAGAAAATCGCACTGTAAGATAGCTCGTTACGATAACAACAAATAAAATCAGAGTAATTTGAAATACCTTCATCTTTTACGATACTTTCTTCTTAAAATTCGCCTCGACCTTGTCCATAAAACCCGTGGTTGTCAAGAATTCTTGGTCTTTCCCGACCAATAGAGCCAAATCTTTGGTCATATCACCAGACTCCACGGTTTCAACACACGCCGCCTCTAAAGATAAAGCAAAATCGATCAATGCTTGATTCTCATCAAACTTACCCCGATAGCCAAGCCCCCGCGTCCATGCAAAAATAGACGCAATAGGATTAGTAGACGTAGCGTTTCCTTTTTGGTGCTCGCGATAATGGCGCGTCACTGTACCATGCGCCGCTTCGGCTTCGACTGTTTTACCATCGGGTGTCAATAAAACAGATGTCATCAACCCGAGTGAGCCAAACCCTTGCGCAACGATGTCAGACTGCACATCGCCATCATAATTTTTACACGCCCAAACAAAACCACCCTTGGATTTAATAGCAAAGGCAACCATGTCATCAATCAAACGATGCTCGTACCAAATCTTTTTACTTTCAAACTCGGCCTTAAATTCTGTGTCATAAACATCCTGAAAAATCTCCATGAATTTTCCATCATACTGTTTTAGAATCGTATTCTTGGTTGATAGATAAACAGGGTAATCACGTTGCAAACCATAATTGAAGCAAGCGCGCGCAAAACCGCGTATACTCTCATCCACGTTATACATCCCCATCGCCACGCCTGGCTCAGTAAACTCAAACACGTCCCAGCTTTCAGGGGCGCTACCATCGCTCGGCTCAAACACCATTTTCAATGTTCCGGCTTGCTCAATCTGAACATCGGTTGCTTTATATTGGTCACCAAAAGCATGACGGCCAATCACCATAGGCTCTTCCCACCCTGGTACATATTTAGGCACGTTACTGGTCACGATAGGTTCCCGAAAAACTGTACCGCCTAATATGTTACGGATCGTACCGTTTGGTGATCTCCACATTTTTTTAAGGCCAAATTCTTCAACGCGTCCTTCATCGGGGGTAATGGTCGCACATTTAATACCCACCCCATGTTCTTTAATCGCATTGGCGGCATCAATCGTAATTTGATCATCCGTTGCATCACGACTTTGAATAGATAAATCATAATACTTCAAATCAATATCCAGATATGGCGTGATAAATTTCTCCTTAATCATCGCCCAGATAATACGGGTCATCTCATCGCCATCAATTTCTACAACAGGATTCTCAACTTTAATTTTGCTCATGTGACTATTCCTTCAACGCGATATATTAAAAAATTTATAAGCCACAAACATACACGAATGCCGCCCTTTATTCATGTTAATTTTTAATTATTTGATGGAATAAAACAAAACGGATCTTGTCGGTATCTTCCTTCTTTGAAATGTCGCATTTTTTCTACACATTGCTTAGTTATTAAACCTTCATTCATATAGTGATTAAGAGCCATATCAAAAGCACCTGGAAACCGTGTTTCAAATTCGAGGCTTGTTGCTTGCGCCCTAAAATCATTATTACCACTAGTTAAAACTGTTTGCCAGAAAGGAAGTTTATCAGTTTGCTCCCAGGCCACAAACGCACGTAAACTTTGTGTTGGTTTAACGCTCGTATTTGGCGTATTTAAGTACAATATAGCGGTTTCACCATCTTTATTTTGAAAAACAAGATTCGTTTCAAAAGCATCCATTGTTATCGGCGTGGTAACTGCTGTTCCTAACATTGCAAAAGGAGCTATCGTCATTCCAAGAAGTTTAACTCCTACTTTTACCTTTTTTGTAAATAGAGATGTTAGTGTCGTTTTATTTAACATTATTATTTTTCCTTTCATTGAATAAATCAAATAATAAATTACATAATAAAAAAGGAAATGCTATAAAAATTTTGTTTTAAACCATTTAAATTGATTTTTTATAAACTTAAGGTAATATAACTGAATGATTACTCCAGAACAAATACGCGCTGCGCGGGCACTTTTAGGGTGGAGCCAACAAAATTTGGCACAACAGTGCCAAATTTCAACAACATCCATTAACAATATAGAGCGTGGTGAAGTTCAACCACGAACATCAACGTTAGAAACTATTAAGACACAGTTTTTAGCGCAAGGAATTATATTCTCTGGCAGTTACGGCGTTGATATACAAAAAAACGTTTTTAATGTTCAAGTTTGGGAAGGTCATGAAAGTATTGCACGTTATCTAGACGATGTGGTTAATACAGTTAAAGGAACAAACGAAATACCGCTACATTTCAATTTTGATGATAGACTATGGGTTAAGCAAGGGCACACTGACGCCTATCATACATTCTTTGAAAATATGATCCGTTACGGAATCCGTGAACGAGTTTTAGTTTGTGAAGGTAATACCGTAAGATATGCCCCTTATAAAACCTCCGAATATAGATGGTTTTCTCAAGAGCTTTCAGGACAAATTGGATATTCTCTGTATGGAAATAAATATGCAATTTTTGTATTAGGAAAAGCAAATAGAGTCATCATCATAGAAAGCCCTATGATTGTCGAAGTTTACAAACAACAATTTCAATCAATGTGGAACATTGCTCAAACTCCACCTAAAGTTGTTCCTTTATTTAACACTTATAAAAAATCTTAAACTTGGTACTATCATACTAATTTTTGTTTTCTTATAAAGGTAAACTATACCGCTTCCAACCTACCAAGACAAATAAGAGAACTAATCAATAACAGGGACTTTCGCCCCCTCCCATAGTGCCAAGAACTGGTCGCGGTGACTGCTGGCTATTTCGTCATTCTCAATAATAACAACTTTTTTAGGCGGCCCCCATAACAACAACGCATATTTATTATCGTATATATAATAAGGCACTTGCGGAAAAAACTTTTTAGGAAGCCAGCGATAATGGTGGGCAGGCTCTATAAAATTTGTATCGCCCTCACAGGATAACAACTTGGTTTTAATGCCATGCTTCACCCGCTTTTCAATTTCTTTTAAGACGCGCTCACCCCCTAAATATTTATATTTATGCTCGGCAATCCCCGCAATCATCAGTTCTTTATCCGTTCCATTTAACGTATCAAAAATATCATGCGTTAAACGTACTAGGCTATCCTCCCCCTCAAAGACACTGGTCTTAACAACAGAACTTCGGAGCTTTACCCCCGGCCCTTCGGTGAACTCAACTCCCGCCTTTTCCAATGCCTTCTGAATAGCCTTCATCGTATTAGACTTCGGATTGGAAATACGCCTTTCCAGCGTATTAATCGATGGCTTAGACAGCCCTGCCGCCGCCGCCAAATCATCTTGCGTCCAGTCCAACAAAGCCCGCGCTGCCTTTATTTGCTCAATTGAGATCATTTTCCCCTTGATTTTCCCATAATAATTATGATATAAGAATACTTAACAATGCAATAAACGTAATTTAAAGAGGCAAAAAATGATTAAACTTCTTCTGACAACGCTTTTATTGACTATAACAGCATCACCTGCCATGGCCGAAACAGTTTATGACAGAGTCATGAAAACCAATGTATTAAAATGTGGCTATTTAGTTTATGACCCTGAAATTATTATTGATCCCAATACAAAAGAGCTATCTGGATGGGTTCACGATATAATTGAAGCGGCCGCAAAAGAATTAGAATGGAAGGTTGAATGGACTGAAGAAGTCACTTTCGACAGCATGTTTGAAGGCTTATATGCGGGACGTTACGATGCCGTATGTAGCGGCCTTTGGGAATCACCCAAAAGAAGTAAACGGGCTTTATTCATGACACCCGTCACATACGCCACTTACTATCCTTACGTTCGCGTGGATGATCAACGTTTTGATAACAATCTAAATGCCATAAATTCTCCTGATATAAAAATTGCAATATTAGATGGTGAATATGGTGAGGTGGTTGCCAATGAACAGTTTCCACAAGCAAAACAACATAGGCTTGCTCCGGGAACATCTTATAATTTGGTTTTTCCTGATGTTGCACAAAAAAAAGCAGACGTTGTTTTTGCACTACCGTCCGTCGCTCAGAAATATATAGATCAAAACCCTAATAAGCTGAAAATGATAAACAAAGAAGTTTTAGTGATGCCTTCCTCTGTTATGTCGACACATATTGGCGAGCAAAGTTTCAAAAATTTAATGGATAGTACCCTAAGACATTTGCTTAATACTGGCGCCATACAAAAAATTATTGATGACAATCATCACGCAGATGACAAAACAAATTACCCTGTGTCTAAACCATATAAAGCTTCACGATAAGTTTTTTGAATATCCCATCGTCAGTAAAGGAAACTAAGTATAAGAAGAAGCACTGTCGTTTTTACCGCCCCTACTTCCCCCCTTGCTAGAGCGTAAAATCTCGATTTTACCTTTGAGCTGACGGATAAAAGCTTCCAGTTTTTCACTACGGGCAATTTCCTTAACGTCCCCTTTCTTGGCGGGGGCCGGTGAGGTGGCAACAAACAACACTCTGTCACTCCCTAACTTCCGTTTTTCTATGGTAATGAGCGGTATAGCACCCGCCTCTTCCCTGAACGAGATGAAATATTTGCCATTCACGTCACTAAAGGAGAAATCCTTAAACAAGCCGCTATAAACATTTTGACTATAAAGTTGAAAAATCGCACCAAATTCCTGACGCGTATAGCCGATTTTGCCATCAAAAGAGGGCTTGGTCGGTGGCTTATTTGGGGGTTTGTCTGGCATAACCTCTATTATACCTTATTTTAGACTAGAAACGCGCCTATTTTTGACTAGTATATCTAAAATAATTTTAACGCATGGATAGCGTCCTGCCATTTATGGTCATGACGGCTCCTAAACCGAAGGTTTAATAAATATGTCTGATATATTTCGCGAAGTTGATGAAGCCCTACAGCACGATAAAATGCTTAAGATTTGGGAAGAATATCGCGCGACTATTATTGCGGCTATCGCCATTTTAATCGTCAGCACAGCCGCCACTAATTTTTATCATAGTTGGGATAACAAGCGTAACGCCGCCGAGACACAACGCCTCAGCCAAGCCCTGCAAGCAGACGACCCCCAAGCCGCCATCCAAGACGTCATACAAGATACCCGTAAAGGACATAAGGCCCTTGGGTTAATGAGTGCTGCAAATCTGCACCTCAAAAATAATAAGAAAGAAGACGCCGCCGCCCTGTTTCAAGACATAGCAACAAACAAAAAATCACCGCGTAATATTCGCGACCTTGCGCGTATTTTATATGTGCAAACGGCCAATCAATCCAATATCGATATCTTAAAACCTTTATTGAAAAATAAAAAATCACCCTGGATTTGGCATGCCCGTATCGAGGCGGCCGTGATAACCGCGCATAGTGAAGAGAATTACACGCAAGCCCTTGATTACCTTGCCCCTTTCGAAAGCACGGAATATGTTCCCGCCTCATTAAGGCAGCGCGCGGAAGCCCTTGCCCACGTCTATAGCTTGAAGGTAGAAAAACAAAAAATGGCCACAGAAACTGCTGAAAAAGAAACAGAAAAAGATTCTGGAGATAAAAAATAATGAAATTACTATCCCCCTTTCTTTTCAACACTCTCTTATTAAGTAGTCTTTTTTTCATCAGTGCGTGCTCTGTTTTTGACTCAAGCGAGCCTGAAAATCCACGCCTACCAGGTGACCGTATCTCTATTTTAGATTTGCAAAAAGAATTAAGCCCAACGCTGACCGCCAAAGCCGAGAGCACAGCGATAGAAATCCCACCCGCTATTGATAACGAAGACTGGCCACAATCCAGTGGCTACCCCAATCATCTATTACAAAACATCAATGTTGGCAGTGGCGCAAATCTAGAAAAAATTTGGCACAGCTCCATCGGTGATGGCGCAACCAAACGCGTTCCTTTAAACGCCAAACCTATTGCCGCGGCAGGCAAAGTTTTTACCTTAGATTCAGACAGTAAATTACGCGCCTTTCACAACCAAACTGGTAAAGTCCTTTGGGAACAAAGCGTTAAAAGTATAACAGAAAAAGAAACAGTCATTAATGGTGGCCTTGCCTATTCTGGCGGTGTTTTATTTGTAACGTCGGGCTATGACGAAGTCTTGGCGCTCAACCCTGACAATGGCGATATCTATTGGCGTACAAAAATAACCGCTGGCTCACGCGCCGCGCCGACTGTAATTAACGGACGGGTTTTTGTCACGGCACTCAATAATCACTCCATCGCGCTGGATGCCAGCAATGGTAAAGTCCTTTGGGAATATGAAGGCACAGGCGAAACCACAGGGCTTCTTGGCGCGGCCAGCCCCGCCGCCGATGATCAAATCGTTATCGCCGCTTTTTCTACGGGTGACATCGTCGCGCTTCGTGTTGAAAACGGATCAACCGCTTGGGAAGATTCCCTTTCAAATTCGCTACGTCTTGGCGGCATCGCGGGTTTATCCGATATTCGCGGCAACCCTGTTATCGCGGGGGATCGTGTCATCGCCATCAGCTACAGCAACAAAATGGTTGCCCTCGATAAGAATAATGGATCGCGTTTGTGGCAACGTGAGATTAGCAGTATTGAAACCCCATGGGTATCAGGCAATGCGGTTTACGTCCTAACCCCCAACTTCAAAGTCGTCGCCATGGATATCGCCAATGGGGATATTATTTGGGTGTCTGAACTTGCTAAATACGAAAAACCTAAATCTAATAAAGGCGTTATCAACTGGGTTGGACCATTAATGGTAAACGGCAAAATCCTTGTCTCTGGTACAGGCGGCCGCATGGTCGAACTGGACGCCAAAACAGGCGCGCAAGTCAATAGCTGGAAGGTGAAGGACACAGTCTCCCTCGCCCCTATCGCGGCAGGCGGCACGCTTTATGTTTTGACCGATAACGGAACGTTAAGCGCTTATCGTTAATATATTTTTCTCATCGCGGACTAAAAGCAGGTTGACTATCTATAGATTCAGGAATGAAAGAGTCTAATTGTTTAGAAGCAATTTCCATTACATTATTTCTACCCTGCATCACAATAGATTGCACAACGCTTGAATCACGCCCTGTGACAATCTGTCTTAATGTTTCTTTTATAAATGCTAAAGCTTGATCAGAGGCTTTCGTATGGCTAACGCACTCTTTCCAATCACTGTGCAACGATGTAACAGGCTCTATTTTAAGATTATCTCCGTAGATACTCATCTGACCGTTCTCACGGTTAAACGTAAAAACCAAACTCTTTACGGCTGTACTCGGCAAATACTGGTTATCAGACTGGTCTGCGCATATAACGTCACAATTTGGAAAAACCTCTTCTAAAACGCTAAGTTCGCCTTTTATGGCCTTCAACGATGGCGTCACTCTATTTATCTTCCCACCTTCAAAACGATCTTTTATTATTGTCGCCAACACATCCTTTTTACTAAAGTCTGTATATTCTTCTACACGCTCAAAAAGATAGGAAAGCATACCGCTATTCCGACTTTTAAAACAGACTTCTACGGCTTGTTGAATTAAGTCAAATGTTATTCCCTCTTTTAAGGTTTCATCTTCTTTGACGGTATCAAAAAAATTTAAAAAATTATTTATATCGTGATAACTTATAAATTCATTTATATCTTTATAATTAAGACAAGCACTGGCTACCCTCTCAATCATATCTGCCGAGATTCCTTTTTTAAGCCTCGTGTCATCTTGCACAACATCCAACAAATATAAAAAATAGCCAATATACTGCCCCTTGTCTTGATATACGGCATCTTCTGTACATTCCATTTTAGCAATATAATTTTCTCCTGCTTGCTTAATCATAACAGGGGTAACTGCTTTTTTAAGAACAGGGTTATCTTTTATCGCCCATAAAAGCTTTGCAAATAGATTGATATTTGGCTGAGTCAAACAAACGTCTGCCGCTTTCTCAATCATGACAGGTATCATTGCGTTTTTAAGATCAGGATTATCTTTAACCGTATCGAGCACGGTCAAAAAATTATTTATATAAAGGTAAATAAGATCGTTTCTTCTAGGGGTGTTAACCAGTTCCGCCGATGCCGCATTAAGATGCCTCCATGCAGACTGTCTGACAGTTTGCACAAACGGCTCTATATTTTCATCTGTTTTATTGTCTGACACGGTTCGTCTCTTTTTTATTTATAAAACACATAATACTTATACATAATAATGAAAAAACTGTCAATACCGCCTCCCTCTGACAGGAAAATATTCCTTCCTTAAGTTGTGAAATTTTGCTATACTCGTTCCACTGTCCGCATTCAAACATGCGGCACCGCTTTATGGGAGACATCGTAAAGCCAAGCGTTCGGCCAAGCATTCATTTGTAACTATAGGCTTGTCTTATAAAAAGCGTTCTCGGTCTTGCTCGCATAGCGGCTACTTAAATAAAGATACCCCCCTCCCCCAAATTTCCGATGAACAAACTGAGTAACTCTAATTTATAAATAATATCAGTAACTTACAGGGGTGAAAATGACCTAAAACGCGGTTTTCCTTGCTATTTAACCCCATTTCCCTATATATTCCGCGGCAAAGAGAGAATATGAACAATGACACAAAACAGAGCAGCTCTATGATTAGCCCCGCCCTTAATAGTCTGGGCATCGCCAAGGCACCAAAGGACACACGCGTCGTTGTGGCCATGTCGGGCGGCGTCGACTCCTCTGTGACTGCCGCGCTCCTTCATGAAGCGGGCTATGACGTTGTTGGTGTCACGCTACAACTTTACGATTACGGCAAAGCGGTTGATCGCAAAGGGGCATGTTGCGCGGGTCAGGATATTTACGATGCTAAACGCGTTGCCGAAGAAAAAGGCTTCCCGCATTACATTCTTGATTACGAAGATAATTTTAAAGATAGCGTCATGACAGATTTCGTTGATAGCTACATGAACGGGCAAACCCCTATCCCGTGCGTACGTTGTAACCAGACCGTGAAATTTCGTGATTTATTCAAAGTCGCAAAAGACCTCAACGCAGATTGCATGGCAACAGGTCACTATATTAAACGTGTTGTGAATGAAGAAACTGGTATCGCTGAACTTCATCGCGCGGTTGATAATGGTAAAGACCAAAGCTATTTCTTGTTCGCAACAACGCAAGAACAGCTTGACTTCTTACGCTTTCCCTTAGGCGCATGGACAAAAGACAAGACCCGTGAACACGCAGAAAGGCTTGGTTTGCTCGTTTGTAACAAACCAGACAGCCAAGATATTTGCTTTGTTCCCAACGGCGACTATGCCGCGGTTGTTAAAAAAATTAAACCCGAGGCAGAAAAAGTTGGTAACATCGTTGATATGAACGGGCAAATTATAGGGACGCATGATGGCATCATTCACTATACAATCGGGCAACGTCGCGGCTTAAAAATCGGCGGCGGTCACAATGATGATAACTCGCCTTTTTACGTGGTGCGTGTTGACCCAAAACTCAACCAAGTCATTGTCGGTCCTAAGCAAGCCTTAGCCCGTGATATCATTCACATTAACGACTGTAATTGGTTGATGCATGACATTCCAGAAGAAGGACTTGATATCTCTATTAAGCTCCGCTCGGTTAGTCCTGTTGCACCAGCAAAATTGTTTATCAAAGGCGATAAAGCTGAAATCCACCTAAATACGCCTCAGTTTGGAATAGCCCCTGGACAGGCGGCTGTTTGTTACTCCACAACCAACGGCAGCGACCGTGTCCTAGGCGGTGGATGGATTTTTCACACTGAAAACTCAAAAATGGCCTTGGCGGCCTAATATGTTGTTGACAAAAAAGGGGTTTTTAAGCGATAAAACGTGCTTCGGATGTCCTCGCATTTAAAGGGGACAACGAGAATAAAGTGGCGGTATAGCTCAGGGGTTAGAGCAGTGGAATCATAATCCATGTGTCCGAAGTTCAAATCTTCGTACCGCCACCACTTCTTTTTCAATATGTACTTGATACACGCGCATTAAAATTATGAGATAATTATTGCTATAGGATAAAATTTTATTTCAAACAAAGTGTTGAATTTCACTTATTAAGAAAACACATGAATTTACGCTTTATTCTTGGAGACCAACTCAATTTAAAAATATCATCACTTTCCGATATTGATATGAAAGCAGATGTAATTTTCATGTGCGAGGTTTGGGATGAAGCGTCTTACGTGAAGCATCATAAAAAGAAAATTTCTTTTATATTTTCTGCAATGCGGCACTTTGCACAAGAATTAAAAAATAAAGGGTATAATGTTCATTATACAACGCTTAAAGATCCAGAGAATACAGGATCGTTTAAAAGCGAAGTCCAACGTATTGTTCATACATATAAACCCTTTAAAGTTATAGTGACAGAGCCGAGTGAGTATCGCGTTTTAACAGATATGAAAAAATGGAATCTTCATATTCCAGTTGAAATACGTTCTGATGGCCGATTTTTATGCTCACACAAAGAGTTTGAGCATTGGGCAAATGGTCGCAAGCAAATGAAAATGGAATATTTTTATCGTGAAATGCGCAAAAAATACTCAATCCTTATGGAGGACGATAAACCAGTTGGCGGCAAGTGGAACTATGATAGTGAGAATAGAAAACCCCCAAAAGAAAAACTTAATATTCCACAGACTTACACCTCAGAACCAGATAATATAACAAATGATGTTATTAAGTTAGTATCTGAAAACTTTAGTAATCATTTTGGTGATATAGACCCGTTCTATTTTGCAATTACAAGAGAGCAAGCCTTACACGCATTAGAAAAATTTATTCAAGAGCGTCTTATAAGTTTTGGTGACTATCAAGATGCGATGATACAAAATGAACCTTGGATGTATCACTCACATCTAAGTTTTTATATTAATTGTGGTTTATTGCTGCCGCTTGAATGCGTTCAGGCTGCAGAACATGCCTACAATGAAGGAAAAGCTCCTCTTAATGCGGTTGAAGGGTTTATTCGACAAATTATTGGATGGAGAGAATATGTTCGAGGTATTTACTGGTTAAAAATGCCCGATTATGAACAAAGCAATTTTCTGGAAGCCAAACGCACGCTCCCTCATTTTTTTTGGGGTGAAGAAACACAAATGAATTGTTTAAGGCAATGTATCAAAGAAACGAAAGAAAATGCGTATGCTCATCATATTCAACGTTTGATGGTTCTTGGAAATTTTTCACTCATTGCAGGGTTAGATCCAGATGAAGTCAATGAATGGTATATGATTGTTTATGCTGATGCTTATCAGTGGGTAGAGCTTCCGAATGTAACAGGTATGATATTATTTGCTGATGGCGGTTTTTTGGGGTCTAAGCCATATGCAGCAAGTGGCTCTTATATTAATAAAATGTCTAATTACTGTAAAGGATGCCGCTATAAGGTGAGTAAGAAGAATGGACCAGATGCCTGTCCATTCAACTATCTATACTGGGACTTTTTAATTAGAAATGAAGATAAACTATGTCGTAATCATCGTCTTTCAATGATGTATAAGACATTAGGGCGCATGGAAGACGATAAAGTTCAAGCCATAAAAGAAGATAGCCGTAGGTTCCTTAAGATGCTAGATAATAATGAAAAAGTCTGACCTACCAGAGAAAATTTGTATTATATGCAAACGTCCTTTTTTGTGGCGTAAAAAATGGAAAACTGTCTGGAAAGATGTGAAATGCTGTTCCAATAAATGTAGAAGCATAAAAGGAAAATTAAATGAGAAATAATCCCCCGTGTGGTAATATACCCCTTGATTATAACGATGTTATAGAAATGGCATGGTGTGACAAAACAAGCTTTTATTCTATAGAAATGCAAACTGGGTATAGTGAGAAAGATGTTATATCGATTATGTGTAAGTACATGAAACCTTCAAGCTTTCGCATGTGGCGCAAACGGGTATCTGGTCGTAAAGCAAAACATAAAACAAAATAAATTAGTCTTGATTTGGTACAGCGTTATACTACATAATAATAGCTGTCGTGGAATAAAAGCATTATAGATAAAGACCTTACTTATTGTAACATATCATAGCGCACATCCGCTCACTTATAAAAAGGAAAAAACGCCATGGCCTCTCCCAAAATTGTTGCTAAATACCCTGTTAAGGTAAAGTTAGAAAAAGATAAGCTATATCATTTTTGCACCTGCGGTTATTCCAGCAAGCACCCTTTCTGTGACGGTACGCACCGTGAAGAGGCACCTGATATGAAGTCTCACCCTTTCGAGATCAAAGAAGATGGTGAGTTTTATCTTTGTCAATGTAAAGCAACAAAAAACGTGCCTTTTTGTGATGGGACGCATAACGATTTATAATGCAGAAAATATCCCCTTCAGATTTAATTCCGATGGATATATTTGTGGAGCAAGAACCTCTCAAAATTGATTTGGTTTACACACAAAAAAACCATCCCCGAAATATTTTTGAAACAGCTTTATATCACAACCAAGCACGTCTTTGGGCGCATAAAGATATTGCTGCAATTACATTGTTAACAGCGCGCACGCTTCATAAAAAATATAACTATGTTTTAGAAATACAAGATTGTTTGCGAACCATTAACGCGCAAGAATCTATGCAGCAAACTGACATTGTTAAGGCGCACCCAGAATGGATGCAAGAGCCTAATCGATTACTCGCGCCACCTGGCGCGGGTGGCCATCCACGCGCCATGGCGATTGATGTTCGTGTGCTAGATAAGAATAACAATGAAATCGACATGGGAACACCGTTTGATTTTATGGAGGAGAAATCACATCGAAATTACACAGGATTTTCAGAGGGAATTTTAAACAACCGTAAAATTTTAGAAAATGCTTTTATAGAATCCGCGAACAAACTAGGCTTCCCTTTTCTTCCTCTACCTTCTGAATGGTGGGATTTTAGATTTCCACCTGATTATACCAGCCAGTACCAAGGCTTACGTGATGAAGACCTGCCCCTACAAATGCAAATCACGAGTCAAATAGAGAGTAATATTCCTGACTTTCCTCAAGAACATTTTGACAAGCTAGCCAAAACTATCCTTAATATCGTTAATGAAAATATTTGATGACATTCTAACGATCCCAAATGATGCAAAAAATTGTGTCATTGCCATTGGTAATTTTGATGGCGTTCATCGTGGGCATCAAGCGCTTATTCAAAAAGCGGCAGATATTGCCAAAGCCGAAAATAAAAAATTAGGTGTCCTAACATTTGAGCCGCACCCGCGTCGCCTGTTCCAACCAGATTTACCGCCCGCCCGCCTAACGCCCGCGCCATTAAAAGCGGAGAAACTAAAATATCAAGATATAGATTTTCTATTTTGCCTACCTTTTGATTGGGACTTTGCTAGCCAAACAGCAGACAACTTCATCAAAAATATTCTTATTGATGGTCTTAACGCGGCGCATATTATTGTTGGTCATGATTTTCATTTTGGTCAATTACGCGCCGGAAATGCGGAGACAATTAAAAATGCTAATCTTCCTATTACGATTGTTGACGCTATTCACGATGAGAAAAATGATATCATTTCATCTAGCCGTATTCGTCAGAACTTACGCGCAGGAAACATAGACATTGCCAATAACTTGCTGGGGTGGGATTGGACCATTCAAGGTAGTATTTTCCGTGGTGACCGTAGAGGGCATGAGCTTGGCTATCCAACAGCCAACATATTATTAAAAGATACTATCCACCCTGCCTATGGAATTTATGCATGCTATGTCCAGATTGAAGGAGAAGAAGAATGGTTGAAAGCCGCAACCAATATAGGGATTAGGCCCATGTTTGAAGTCCCTGTTGGGCAGGTTGAGGCGCATATCCTCGATTTTCCTGATCGCGACATTTACGACAAAATTTTAACCGTGCAACCCGTTAAACGCTTACGTGGTGAAGCAAAATTCAACTCCCTTGATGATCTGATTGTTCAAATGGACAAAGACTGCACGCAAGCACGAAAGATTCTCAGTTAAATGGACGTCACGCTTCTTCTTATCGCCAATATCGTACCGCTCTACATCATTATTGCCCTCGGTTTTATTTCGGGCAAATGGATGGACGTAAATTTACCATCTATGGCAACGGTTGTGATTTATATTTTAGTACCAGTTGTAAATTTCGGTGCGATAGCGCAGATGGAATTTACGCCAGAATATATTTTACTACCGATTATATTTTTTATTATTTCAGCCTTCATAGGAACGGTTAGTTATCTGACCTCGCAACAAATATGGAAAAATGATATTGCTAACTTAATCGGTATGGGGAGCATGGCGGGAAATACAATGTATTTCGGTTTACCTGTTATTTTAGTTTTATTAGGTACTGAATGGGTTGGCGTATATTTATTATTAACATTAGCAACCTTCCTTAACGAGATAGGTTTAGGGTACTTCTTTGGCGCACGTGGAAGTGCCACCGTAAAAGGCGCGCTTGTCAAAGTCATCAAACTACCCGTTATTCACGCTATATGGCTTGGCTTACTTTATAATGTCAGTGGTTTTACTCTACCTGAGGTTTTCACACTTTATTGGAATTATAGTATTGGAGCCTCTATCATCATTGGTATGATGATTATTGGCATTGCCCTATCCAAACAAGTAAAGTTAGAAATAGACATAAAGTTACTGCTGAGTATGTTTACGCCTAAATTCGTCATTTGGCCTCTTTCTGGGTTTGGCTTTATCTTGCTAGATATGCATTTTTTCCATCTTTATGGCTCTGAAATATATCAAATGTTGGCTGTCTTTACGGCCGTTCCTTTAGCAGGTAATCTGGTGGCCTATGCGGCAACATTAGATTTGCACCCAGAACGTGCGGCAGCCGCGGTTCTTGTCAGTACTATATTGGGTATATTTACTGTCCCTGCTGCCATATTCATATTGAAACTACTATCTTGATTTAACAGCGGTTTTCCCGCATATTCGCTTCTTTGAGAGGCAATATGACAGATAATAACGACAAATTTAGAGACACGGTATTTTTACCAAAAACAGACTTCCCGATGCGCGGTAATTTACCCGAGCGCGAGCCAGAAATGATTAAAAACTGGCAAGAGCGGGACCTGCATGGTCAAATTCGTGAAAACTCCAAAGGCAAGCCCAAATGGATTTTGCATGATGGCCCGCCTTACGCGAACGGCAATCTGCATATGGGGCATGCCCTTAATAAAATTCTGAAAGATGTCATTAATAAAAACTGGCAGATGATGGGCTATGACGCGCCATATGTGCCTGGTTGGGATTGTCATGGCCTGCCGATTGAATGGAAAATTGAAGAAAAATACCGCAAAGAAGGTAAAGACAAAGATGACGTTGATCCGCTGATATTCCGTCAAGAATGTCGTGACTTTGCCCAAGGCTGGATTGATATCCAAAGCGAGCAATTTCAACGTTTTGGGGTGATTGGCAACTGGGAAAACCCTTACCGCACCATGACCAAACCTGCCGAGGCGCAAATAGCGCGTGAAATTCATAAATTTTTAGATAATGGCGGGCTGTATCGTGGGGTGAAACCTGTGATGTGGTCAACGGTTGAACAAACCGCACTGGCCGAAGCCGAAATTGAATATAAGGAACATAAGTCAGTAACGATTTGGGTGAAGTTTCCTATAAAGGAAACAAACCTTGATATCCTAAAAGATGCTTCTATCGTAATCTGGACAACGACACCATGGACAATCCCCTCCAACCGCGCCATCGCATTTGGTGATGACATTGAATATGGCGTATATGAAATTGAAAGCCTTCTTCCGGACAGTAAAGCAATCGTTGGGGACAAAATTGCCATCGCAAAATCATTAATTGAAGCAGTCACCAAGTCCGCAAAACTGGATAGCGTAAAAGAAATTGGATCCTTCAAAGGGGGTGACGTTGCAGGTACGATTTGTCAGCATCCCTTAAATGAGCAAGGTTACGATTTTGATGTGCCATTATTGGCTGGTGACTTTGTGACCGAAGAAAGTGGAACAGGTTTTGTTCATATAGCCCCGGGTCATGGTCAAGACGATTTTTACTTAGGACAACAACATGATATTGAGGTGACCGACAACGTTACCGATGATGGAAAGTTCCGTGAGCATGTTCCATTATTTGCGGGGTTAGAAATCTATGATCAAGATGGTAAAATGGCGGCTGGTAATTTTGCGCCTCTAAAAGCACTAGATGAAGCGAAAAACTTGCTTGCCAAAGGCTCGCTTCGTCATGAATACCCGCATAGTTGGCGCTCTAAAGCCCCTGTTATCTTCCGCACAACGCCGCAATGGTTTATTGCGATGGACACGAATATTACCTTACCAACCGCAAGCGGTGGTAAGAACTCCAGCTTAAGAGAGCTTGCCCTTGGTGCGATTAAAGAAACAAATTGGGTGCCTGCCAAAGGGGAAGCGCGTATTAATGCAATGATTAAAAACCGTCCTGATTGGTGTATTTCACGTCAACGCGCATGGGGCGTTCCGATTGCCTTATTTGTTGATAAAAAGACCAAAGAACCACTGAACGACAAAGATGTTTTAAAACGTATTACGGATGCGTTTGAAGAGCATGGCTCTGATGCATGGTGGTCTATGGAGGCACAAGAATTTTTGGGCAATGAATATAACGCCGAAGATTATGATCAAATCTTTGACATTGTTGATGTTTGGTTTGAATCTGGCTCAACCCACAGTTTTGTTGTGGATGCGCGTGATGAGTTAGCACAGCAAGCCGATATGTATTTG
Organism: uncultured Alphaproteobacteria bacterium; assembly: GCA_937931645.1. Lineage (GTDB taxonomy): Bacteria > Pseudomonadota > Alphaproteobacteria > Micavibrionales > Micavibrionaceae. The sequence continues at coordinate 138,748 of CALHAR010000005.1, read as the reverse complement.
GAAGGCTCAGATCAACATCGTGGCTGGTTCCATTCAAGTTTGCTGGAATCTTGCGGTACGAAAGGCCATGCGCCGTACAAAAACGTACTCACACATGGATACGTCTTAGATGAAAAGGGCTATAAAATGTCCAAATCTTTGGGCAATGGAATTGACCCGTTAGATATGATGGAAAAATATGGCGCGGATGTATTACGTCTTTGGACAATGACATCAGATTACGCCGAGGACATTCGTATTGGTGATACCGCTCTAAAAGGTGCGTCTGATCTTTACCGCCGTATTAGAAACACTTTACGTTTCTTATTGGGGGCTATTGATGGATTTAACAAAGCTGAACAAGTTGATTTAGACAAGGTTTCTGAATTGCCAGAGCTGGAACAACTTATGCTGCATCAATTGCATGACATGGATAAAAAAGTCCGTGGTTTAATCGAAGGGAACGAATACGGTAAGCTTGCCAAAGAACTGCATGATTTTTGCAATCATAATTTATCGGCGTTCTATTTTGACATTCGTAAAGATAGGTTATATTGCGACGATGCACAAAGTTTTGAACGTCAGGCAACACGCAGTGTTATGGCGCAAATCTTTAATTACTTAAGTGCGTGGCTCGCGCCAATTTTATCTTTCACCGCCGAAGAAGCATGGTCACACAGGCCCGAAGGTATATTTGAAAGCACGGAAAGCGTTCATTTACGTGAGTTTCCTAATGCTCCTGCAAGCTGGGGAAACAAAGCCCTTGAAGAAAAATGGGCAATGATTCGTGATGTTCGCGAGGCTATTACAGCTACGCTTGAGCCGCACCGTACATCAAAAGAAATTGGATCTTCTTTAGAAGCGGCTCCCGTGATAAAAGTCAGCGCAACATATAAAAAAGCTTTAAACGGTTTAAACATTGCCGATATTGCCATTGTATCTAACGTTGAGATTGAAGATGGCGATGACCTCAATATTAAATTCAAAAAAGCCGACGGTGAAAAATGTGTGCGTTGCTGGAAAGTACTACCCGAAGTAGCTAACCACAGCGACCATATCTGCAACCGTTGCGATGATGTTGTGAACAAAAAGCAAGCAGCGTAACGTAAAAAATGACAGGCAATAAACAAACAAAAATCCGCTTTACTAGCTTTAGTTTAATTATTGGTTTTATAATTTTAGACCAAACTTCAAAGTGGCTGATATTGGAGCGCGTGTTTCATCCAAAGATTATTGGCGATACATCAATACCACCACTTGGTTTTTGGGATTGGATTACCTCCCCTTTTCGTCTTCCCCACATTTCAACCGAAATTTTGCCATTTTTTAATCTTACGATGGTTTGGAATCAAGGAATAAGCTTTGGTTTGTTCCAAAATGGTAACCCATGGCCATTGATTATTATAGCTATGCTTATCGTCATTGTTTTTGCCGTTTGGTTGACGCGATCAAAGAAATGGACAGAGGCAATCCCGTTATCCATGGTGATTGGTGGCGCGATTGGTAATGTTATTGATAGGCTTCACTTTAAGGCGGTCGCGGATTTCTTGGATTTTCATATTAATGGCTGGCATTATCCCGCCTTTAATTTAGCCGATAGCTTTATTAGCGTAGGGATTGTCATGTTGGTGGTGCATAGTTTATTCTTTGATCGTGATCACAAAGAGGTTGAGTAAAGATGAATAAGATTAATTTACTAACGGTTCTGGGCTTTTCAACGTCCATACTGCTTGCGGGTTGTTCCACAGCAAAAGAACAATTTGATTTTTCAAAAAAAGCACCCGATGAATTTGCGGTTGTAACACGAGCGCCATTAGAAATTCCGAACACCTTCGATTTACCAACGCCCCGCCCTGGTGTACAAAGACCACAAGAAATATCTCCTGAGTTACAAGCGCAAGAAGCCTTATTTGGAACACCCGTAGCAACGACCCAAGAGCCAAAAGGAAAACAAAATAATAGGCTATCCTCTGGGGAATCTGCTTTATTACAAAAGGCACAAGCAGATAAAATAGACGATAATATCCGTGAGGTTATTGATATTGAAACAGCCGAAGTTGCCAAAGAAAATACATCCACCTTCAATAAAATATTAGGGCGGGCTGGTAAACAGATTGATGCTCCTACTTCTGTTGTAGACCCTGTTAAAGAGCATGAGCGCATTATTGGCAATAAAGCAGCAGGTAAAGCGGTCACAGATGGAGAAACACCATCGATTGAGCAATAAAAAATGAAGCTTTCTTCTTATATAGGTCTTTACTGTCTTCTTTTTTTAACCTTTTGGCCTTTATCGGCGCAAGCAAAAGTCTTTAATGCCGAGAGCTTTAAGTTGGAAAATGGTCTTGAAGTTATTATTATTCCGAATAATCGGGCGCCTGTTGTGACATCGATGATTTGGTACAAAGTTGGCGCAGCGGATGAACCGCAAGGTCTCTCTGGTATGGCGCATTATTTTGAACACCTCATGTTCAAAGGTACGGATAAGCTTGCTCCTGGTGAGTTTTCACGTACTGTCAAAAAATTAGGTGGGAATGATAATGCCTTTACTGGCCAGGATTATACCGCCTATTTCCAAACAATCGCCGTTGAGCATTTAGACAAAATGTTGGCCATGGAAGCCGACCGCATGGTCAATCTAAAAGTACCTAAAGAACATTTTATATCCGAAAAGAAAGTCGTGTTAGAAGAACGCCGTCAGCGCACCGAAAACGACCCTAAAGGCTTATTTGGCGAACAAATGCGTAGCGCGTTATTCGTCAACCACCCTTACGGTACACCGACCATTGGGTGGATGGATGAAATTAAAGGATATGATTGGGAGGATGTAAAAATATTCTATGATGCATGGTACGCACCGAACAATGCCGTCATTATCATCAGCGGTGATGTTACAATAAAAAGCGTTAAGCCGTTGGTCGAAAAACATTTTGCGGATATCAAACCAAAAGAACTGCCGAAGCGCGTTAGACCTTCTGTGCCAAAAGCCATTGGTCAAACCAAAATGATTTTAAGACATTCTTCTATTCATCAACCTAGTTTTTCAAAAGTATTTCTAGCACCCAGCTTTCAAAACGCCAAAAAAGATGCGCTTGCCTTACAAGTTCTAGAGCAAATATTAAGCGGTGGTCCAACAACAAGGCTCTATAAAGCTTTAGTTGTCGATAATAAGAAAGCTATCTCTGTTGGTCTCTCTTACAATGGGACAGCAAGTGATTATGGGACACTCTCACTCTTTGGAACACCCGTAGAAAATGGTGATTTAGACACGCTTATTAATGATATTCATGCTGAAATTAAAGCGTTGCAGGTCAACGGCGTTACTGCAAAAGAATTAGAAGATGCCAAACAACAGCTTATTGATAGTGCTATTTATGCGCGTGATAGCCTCAGCGGCCCTGCGATGACCATTGGTCAAAATATCATGACGGGCAGCACGTTAGATGATGTCGAAAATTGGCCAGAAGCAATACAGGCGGTTACTGCCGATGAAGTAAGAAATGTTGCTATCAAATATCTAACTTTAGAAACCCCATGGGTGAGGCCAGCCATTACAGGATATCTATATCCTGAAACGAAAACAAAAAAGATGAAGGACGCAAAATGAAAATTTTATTCTACTCGCTCCTATCATTTATTATTTTCTGTACCCCCATCGGTACAAAAAACGTCAGTGCAAAAAATAAAGTCTTAGACATACAAGAAGTAACCAGCAAGGGCGGGATTAAAGCCTGGTTGGTAGAAGACCACGCCCTACCCATTATTAACATTAAATTTGCTTTTAAAGGCGCAGGCGCCATACAGAATAGCCCAGACAAGCAAGGCTTATCACAATTACTCTCCAACACAATGGATGAAGGGGCCGGTGATTTAACGTCACAGGAGTTTCAAAAGTCGTTAAGTGATCACTCTATCACGCTGCATTTTAATTCAAGTCGCGATGACTTTGGTGGATATGTAAAAACACTCATCAGGCATAAAGACAAAGCCTTTGAGTTGTTAAAGTTAGCCCTTAATTCTCCACGTTTTGATAGTGAGCCTATTGAACGTATGCGCCAAGCCAATATATCACGTATACGCTCCTCTATCGGTAACCCAGAATGGATAAATGCACGTTTTTTCAATGATATTGCCTTTGAAGGTCACCCTTATGCTTTAAATAGTGGCGGCACATTAACCACGTTAAACAATATTACGGTTGATGATTTAAAGGCGCATAAAGAGAGTTGGTTAACCAAAGATAGATTGATTATTAGCGTTACGGGCGACATAAAAAAAGAAGAACTATCAAAAACTTTAGATGATATCTTTGGTGCCCTACCCGCAACTGGCGAAAAAAATAAAGTCAAAAGCTTTGAGCTTAAGAACACAGGGAAAACTTTTCTTTATAAAAAAGATATTCCACAAACTATCATTTCAAGTGCCATGCCGTCTTTTGGAAAAAATGATCCTGACTATGACGCACTACGCGTGATGAATTATATTTATGGCGGTGGTGGCTTTGGATCACGCCTTATGGAAGAGGCCCGTGAAAAACGTGGCCTAACCTATGGTATATATTCCAGCTTACTCATGCAGGACAATGTTAGAGCTATCACCGTTTCAACTTCGACAAAAAATGAATCTGTTGCTGAAATGAAAGAGATAATAGCGAATGAAATGACGACGCTGCGTAATACAGAAGTAACGGCGCAAGAGTTAAAAGATGCACAATCTTATATCACGGGGTCTATGCCATTATCTTTAACCTCAACCGATAAAGTATCCAATATTTTGTTAAATTTACAACTTGATAACCGTTCGATAGATTATTTAGATGGCTATGTTGATAGGATTAATAATGTCACAATCTCAGATATAAAAAATGTAGCAAACCGTGTTTTAAATCCTGAAAAATTACTAACCATTATGGTTGGACAACCCACAGACTTAAAAAACATTGAAATATTAGAAAGCCTACCTAATGTCAAGTAACCCAACACAGAAAAAATCATGGAATATTTTAAAAGCTTTAGCCTCTGATATTCAAGACAAGCATTTAAATGATTTTTTCAAAGCAGATAACAATCGTTTTTCAAACCTATCACTAAAAACAGACGGATTTTTCTTTGATTATTCTAAACAACGCATTACGCAAGACGTAATCTCTAACTTATGCGCTTTATTGGATGAAAGCGGTTTCACTAGTAAGCGTAATGCTATGTTTAATGGCGATATCATCAACAATACCGAAGGTCGCGCCGTGCTTCATACAGCGCTTCGCCGTCCTGATAGCGACGTAGTCAAAGTTAATGGCGAAAATATTATACCCGCCGTTCATAATGCACTTAATAAAATGAAAAATTTTTCAAATGCGGTGCGCTCTGGCGATCATAAAGGTGTGACGGGGAGTGCTATTAAAAAAATAGTTTCTATTGGTATTGGTGGATCTGATTTAGGGCCGCGCCTGGTTAGTGAAGCCTTACATATTTCTGCACAAAAAAACGATCAAATATTAGAAACAAAGTTTGTATCAAATATTGATGGTGATGATATTCAAAGTGCTCTTGATGAATGTCAGGCAGAAGAAACATTATTCGTTATTATTTCAAAAAGCTTTAAGACTCAAGAGACATTAACCAATGCACTCACCGCACGCCAGTGGCTGCAAAATAATTTACCTGATGGCTCTGATATCTCTCCGCATTTCATTGCCGTTTCTTCAAACATAGAGGCCGTAGAGAATTTTGGTATTAACCCAGACAACATCTTCCCTATGTGGGATTGGGTGAATGGCCGTTTCAGCCTTTGGTCTGCCGTCGGTTTGTCGCTTTGCTTACAACATGGTTTTGATAAATTTAAAACGTTACTGGCTGGTGCCTATAATATGGATCAGCATTTTTTAAAGGCACCACTTAATGAAAACCTGCCTGTTTTGATGGCATTAATTGGTGTCTGGAATAGAAATTTTTTAAGCTTACCTCAACTTGCTATTTTACCTTACGCACAAAGTTTGCTTCACTTCCCTGCTTATTTGCAACAATTAGAAATGGAATCAAATGGTAAGACTGTTGATTATGATGGACAAACCATAACAGATTATAAAACTTGTCCTGTTTTATTTGGTGAAGTTGGCACCAATGGGCAACATAGTTTTTACCAATTGCTACATCAAGGAAGTGAAACAGTGCCTTGTGATTTTATTGGTGTCCTCACCCCTGAAACTGACCTACCGCATCATCATGATTTGTTATTAAGCCATATGTTAGCGCAAGGACAAGCCATGATGCAGGGACAACATGAACCCAATGAATCTTACCGTTATTTTGAAGGTAACAAACCAAGCTCCACTTTACTTATGGATAAAATGGACGCTTATTCACTAGGGCAGCTCATCGCCTTATATGAGCATAAAACATTCACCCAAGGTGTTATTTGGAACTTAAACAGTTTTGATCAATTTGGTGTCGAATTAGGCAAAGAGCTATCACAAAAGCTTGAAAAACAGGATTTATCCGATGCTGACCCTTCTACCAAGGGGTTACATTCTCTTATTCACAAAGCGAGCAAATAAGGCTACTCTTTACCTTATGAATAGCCAAGACCCTTCCAGTTTAAGAAAACTATCTCAACGTGACCTTGATGAGGTTGTTGAAAAGCATAAAAAGTTTAATTTAAGCCAAAAAGGCGGACAGCGCGCCATGCTTAAGTTTGTTGATATTTCAGGTCTATCTTTAAAGGGGGTCGATTTATCACAATCAGATTTCACAGGCTCCAACCTGCAAGATACTGATCTTTCTGGTGGAACCTTCGTTTCAACATGTTTCTTTGCTTGTGATTTACGTAACGCCAACTTAGAAAACACCAACTTCAAACGAGCAGATTTCCGTGGTGCCTATGTTGCTGGTGCAAACTTAGCGGGTGCTGACCTTGATTCCGCAGATTTACGCGAAGGTAAAATTATGGACCAAAGCAGCGATGGTACATTAAATAACCGTACCCGAAATGGTCTTGAAGACTCCCTAAATTGGAATGCAGTTTTTACAGGAGCCAAACTTGCAGAAACAAATTTATCAGGTATTAAGGCCGTCTCTGCTGACTTTTCTGATGCCGATATGACGGGGGTTACCTTAAATGAAGCCGATTTAACAGGGGTAACATTTGAAGGGGCAAACTTAACAAATGCAGACTTATCAGGTTCTAACTTAACTGATGCGAACCTGCAAGACACGATGATGAGCGGGACTGTTTTGAAATCCGTTGAAATGCGCGGTGCTAAAATGGATAGTATGCTAAGTGACGATAGAACCGGTGAAACTCTTGAAGAGCTAGGACATGATTTAAAAGAACTGCTTCAAAACCATAAAGATTGGATTGGAAGTGCTGGTAAAAAAGGTATACAGATGGATTTAAGCCATGTTGATTTACGAGAGGTTGAAAACTTAAGGCTTTATCCCCTAACAGCGATTAAAGCGATTAGCGCAAATTTTATGAACCAAGATTTACGCAAGGTAAGCCTACAAAGCGCAACTTTAGATGAATCATCTTTTCGTGACTGTCAAATGATAGAAGCCGATTTGCGTGGTTCTTCTATTCAAAATTCAATCTTTAATCATGCCAACTTATCCCAAGCCAAGTTGGGAGGGTTGAAATTTGATAGTCCCGATGGAACTGGCGTACGCATCCAGCGTACAAACCTAAGCGGCGCTAAATTCCGCTATACCGACTTAAGAAATTGCGATTTAAGAGACTCTATCCTTATGGGATGTGACTTAACAGGCGCAAAACTAGAGGGATGTGACTTACGCAAAGCCGACCTGACAGGGGCTATTCTTGACCAAACAGACTTATCCGCCGCCAATATAGAAGGTGCAATTCTTGATTGATATTAGGGTGCTTTAGCGGCTATCCTCCATAGTATGAAAATACGCCAGTTACCCGATTATCTAGTCAACCAGATTGCCGCAGGCGAGGTTATTGAACGCCCCGCCGCCGCCGTCAAAGAACTGGTTGAAAATGCCATTGATGCGGGTGCAACGCAAATCGATATTGATCTACGCGATGGTGGGAAAAGCCTTATCTTGATCCGTGATAATGGACGCGGCATGAGCGCAGAAGAATTAGAGCTTGCAACCGAACGTCATGCAACCTCCAAACTTCCTGATGATGACTTGGTTCATATTAACCATTTAGGTTTTCGTGGCGAAGCGCTTCCTTCTATTGGGTCGGTCAGTCGTTTAAGCATCAAATCCAAACCGCATGGAAACGACAATGCGTGGGGCATTTTAATCGAAGGGGGTAAAAAACATAAACCTGCCCCAACTGCACATAATGACGGTACCAGTATAGAGGTGCGTGACCTATTTTATGCAACACCCGCGCGATTAAATTTTCTAAAAACAGCCCGCAGTGAATATGGCGCAGTGAAAGAAACTATACAACGCATCGCCATGGCCTTTCCTAATATTGGGTTTAAATTATCACATGACGGCGCGGTAAAATTAAATTTAACAGTTGAGCAAGGTGATCTTCTCGACCAGCGGCGCGGGCGATTATCAGCGATCTTAGGTAAAGATTTCGGGATAAACTCCTTTCCTATTTTAGCAGAACGCGAAGGTATAAAGCTATCTGGTTATAGCTCGTTACCAACATTGAACCGAGCGACAAGCCAGTATCAACATTTATTCGTCAATGGCAGACCCGTCAAAGACCGTATGTTATTGGGCTGTGTTCGCGCGGCCTATATGGATGTGCTTCATCATGGTCGTCACCCTTTGACGGCGCTGTTTATTGATCTGTCCCCTGATATGGTAGATGTGAATGTTCACCCGGCAAAATCAGAAGTTCGTTTCCGTGATGCAGGGCATATTCGCGGCCTCCTTATCACCGCACTTCGGGCGGGATTGTTAGAAGGCGGTGCCAACATAACATCATCAACATTATCCCAACAAACATTAGGAAAGATGTCCCCTCATCAATCCTCAAGCTTACCTTACGCACGCGGCAGTGCGCCCGCTGTTCCGCCATCATACGCGTATGGACAAAAAGGTTTAGCAGAGTCTGCGCAAAATTTTTATGCGCCGCTTGAACCCTCAAACCCTCAAAGTTCTATCGATAACATACAACCCTCTGCGCGTGCAGAAGAGTATATCCCTAGGCATCATGAAGAGCAGGTAGAATATCCGTTAGGCGCTGCCCGCGCGCAAATTCATGAAAATTATATTATAGCCCAAAGTGCCGAGGGGCTTGTTATCGTCGATCAGCATGCCGCGCATGAACGCCTTGTCTATGAAAAACTAAAAACACAAATGGAGAATGGTGAAGTTCTATCGCAAGGATTATTAGTTCCTGAGATTATTGACTTAGAAGATACAAAAATATCCTTACTCACCGAACATCAAAAAACATTAAATAGCTTTGGTTTATTTATTGACGCATTTGGCGCGGATTCTATTGCCGTACAATCCATGCCTGCCATCATGGGAAGTAAGGTTGATATTAAAAAATTAATCTATGACATTATTGATGAGATATCTGAACATGATACCGCAGAACAGCTCAAAAAATCTTTATATGAAGTTTTATCCAGCTGTGCCTGCCACGGTGCTATTCGGTCTGGACGACGTATGAATGCTGAAGAAATGAATGCTTTATTGCGTCAAATGGAAGAAACAGAAAATTCAGGCCATTGTAATCATGGACGCCCGACCTATGTCACGTTAGAGTTAAAAGACATTGAAAAATTATTTGGACGTAGATAAGGAAGGGATAGAACATGCAAAAAGATCAAAAAAATATACTTTCTCTTTATGTCGGAATTTTTATAAGTATTATTTTAAACTTCGTACCCGTTTATAGCGTACAAGTTTTTGGTTTCGTTTTTTTCTTTGCCTCACTCATTTCCTGTTATATTTATAGGTCACGATCTAAAGAGAACAGCTTACAACACTCTCATGCTGTTTATCTGATTAAAACAATTTGGATATTCTCTCTTTTTCTTTTTATAGGTATTATTGCCGCAGGGTTACTCGCTGATAACAGCTCTATTCATGCTATCATTGACCAAGCAAGCAACGGAATAATGCCGAATGAAAGAGCAATGGAAGAAGTACTTATCAACTACATGAAGAATAATATGCTTGTCTTTATGGTCACAATTGGGTCAAGCTTTATATATGCTTTCTACCGTCTTTATAAAGGGATGTTACTCGTGAAAAATAATAATATCATTTCCAACACCAAGAGTTGGTTTTAAAAGATGAATATTGCTTTTCTTGCCTCATATAATGGATCATCGGCGCACGCCATCACAGATGCGTGTTTAAATCGCGACCTCATTGCATCCCCTGTACTCCTCATCACCAATAATAAAAATTCCACTGCCTTAGAGTGGGCAGAAAATAAAGGCTTAAAGACGGCCTGTCTTAACAGTAAAACCTACCCAGACCCCGCTGAGCTTGACCATGCTATTGCCGAAAAATTGCAACACCATAAGATAAATATAGTGTGCTGTTCAGGTTATATGAAGTTATTGGGCCCACGCACAATAGAAGCGGTAGATGGGCAAGTTTTAAATATTCACCCTGCTCTACTTCCTAAATATGGTGGAAAAGGCATGTATGGTGAGCGTGTTCATCAGGCTGTTAAAGACAATGGCGACACCGAAACTGGATCAACTATTCACCTAATAAATACAAAATATGATGAAGGTAGAATCTTAGCGCAGAATAAAATTTCTATCTCACCGCAAGATAGTGTTTCTGATATAGCCAATAAAGTTAAAGAGGCTGAACCGCAATTTTATATTGATACTCTTTGTAAAATTTTAAAAGGTGATATCACGCTCGATTAAATTACTCTTTATCTTTACGTGCCTTCATAAGCTCGTAAATTAATTTTTGATCTTTTTCAGGCATAGAAAAAAACTTATCCAGAACATCGGTAGGCTTTTCTTCTAACCCTTTTACGTTCGAGCCATGTATAGATTGTTCTTCAATAGAATCACCAAAAACAAGCCAATCCGTTGGAATATCTAATTGCTGTGCCAAGCGATGAAGGTAACGCGGTTGGCGGGCTTTACCTTTTTCTGCCTGCTGAATGGCTTGCTGTGTCGTACCCGCTTTCTCCGCCAACTCCGCTTGAGATAAGTTACACGCTTGGCGTATATATTTTAGACGGTCTGATAATGCAGGCATTTTCTTGAAATTCATAGAATCAAGCTACACAAAAAAACTTGTGTTTTCATGACAATTTATCTTGTTAAACAGCATATAAACTTGTAATATATTGTTAATGATCCCTGAAACGACAAAAAATATTAAGATTTCTCCTTTATTAGAGCGTGTTCTCAAGCAATTAGAGCGCGTCACAAAAACAAGTGAAAAGATGGTAGAGACACCTGCGCATGGTGGGGAAGACGGAAGAGATGAGAAAGATTTTCCCCGCGTTTTAGGTCATGCCTAATAAGCTATACCTAAGCCGGCCTTTTGAATTTCTTCCGTTCTTCTTCTATTTTTTGACGACAACAACATCCTTCAATATGGTCATTCACAATACCCATTGATTGCATGAAGGCATAACAAGTTGTTGGCCCCACAAAAGACCAACCACGTTTTTTTAAATCTTTAGACAGTGCCGTTGATTCAGCAGAAAAAGTAATTTGTGATAAAGTTTTATAATCATACGTCTTTGGACGTACTTTATCATCAGGTTCAAATCTCCAAATATATGTCGCAAAAGAGCCAAACTCTTTAATCACTTCTTGCACACGATTTGCATTATTAATAACTGATTTTATTTTACCGCGATGGCGAATAATACCTGCATTTTGAACAAGGGATTCAATTTTTTTATCATCATATTTAGCTATTTTCTTATAATCGAAATTATCGAATGCTTTTCTGAAGTTTTGTCGTTTGCGTAGAATAGTCAGCCAGCTTAATCCTGCTTGAAAGCCTTCTAAATTTATCTTTTCAAAAAACCTCACATCATCATCAACAGGTACGCCCCATTCTTCATCATGATAGCGGAGATATTCAGGGTCATTTCCGTGCCACCAGCACCGAAGATTGCCGTCGATTCCTTCTATCAAGCCATTTTCAGGAGCTTTCATGTTTAATAATCATTCGCAAGGTCAAGGAATTTTTTGGCCGCCTCAACATCACGCTTAAATGCTTCTCGTTCAGCCTCTTCATTTGGCGCCGCACCATGAAGTTCTTCATTATAAATTGTACCGCGATAAAGTTCTTCAAGATAACTTGCTTCGAAAATTTCTTGTGGTTCAATATCACCTTCGGAAAAAGCCAAAGCCAATATTAAAGACCCACTTAACGAGGTCAGAATGTGTAAAACAGTGAAGTAATAATCATCAAGGGATTCAATATAGTTCCATACACGTTTATGTGCCTCTTCATCTTGCTTAATAGCATCAATATTTTTTGTTGTATAAAGTGGTATTTCAAAATGTTTCTCAAACCATTTTACCCAACCACCCCAAACCTCTTTTTGATGTTTAGCCAACTCTTCAGGCTCTTTCGTCCAATAACAAACAAGGTCTGTATCTAAGTAACGCATGCAACTTTCTGTTATTTTTTCACGGTCACGGATTTTATCGATCGCGGTTGTTAAAATTTGCGTGAGCGGCATGTTTTCAGGCTTTACCTTTTCACCTTGGTTTGCCCATTCCAACACAATAGCTTCACCCAAGCTCTTCGTTGGTGCGACCATTTCCTGACCCAGAGATGTTGTAATAACCTTCCCATCTAATTCAATGGCATAGCCATCACTTGTCTTTCTAGACGATACTAATTTATAAAAACGCTTCATCATAATTTTAATTCTCTACTTTTTTATTCTTTATCTTTTATTCTACAGACAAATATTTATCACAATTTTTTAAATTTTCTTCAACCCAAAGGCAGACTAAAGGGTTATCTTGTTGGTATTTCTTGTCTTCAACAAAAATATATTTTTTAGCTTCTGAAGACTGATCCCCCTTAGAAAAAACAACATTATCTAAAGTGACATTTGTAAAATTTTTATTCAATGTTGCATTTAAAGCATATTCACCGATTTGTAAGGAGAAAGGAACGTTTGAAGGAACAGAATAGCTATATGTTCCTACCTTTAATTCGGCTTCAAAGTAAGCTGTTTTACCGCCATGTTCCCCTTCTGCAAACAAAAATGACCCGTATTGATCAGGGCCTTTTTTATCAACAATGCTGGCGGATGAAATTTTCATTTCTTTAGGGCCAAACATACCTGCATTGGCGTGTAGGTTTTCAAGAACGAGGTTATTTATTTTCCTACTATTCAAAAACATGCTTGAAAATGGTGACTTCATATTTATTTTTTCGATTTCCAAATCAATAACAGCCGCATTTTGACGGTTATGAATTGTGATATTGCGGGCATCAATAACAAAATTGGGAAAAAACTTTATTTCTTCTAACGTCCCAATCAAAGCATTTCGATTTGTTGCCTTTGATAAATATTCCTCAAAACCCTGCCTTAATGGGTCAGGGTAACGTTCAACCAATTTTAAAGAAGCAATTAAAATACCGCCAAAAATCATCAATATGATGGGGATACGAAAGAAAAACCATTTCATTAATTTACGGCGGCGATGCTTCTTTTCTTCAGACATAGTTTAAACCTCTTTTATATCGTCAAAAGCATTATAGGTCGAATTGATATCAAAACCAAAAGACTTCCAACTCTCTTTTATATCGTCCGCCAGTGGTGCAGATATTTCGATCATTTTCTTGGTTTTTGGATGCTTAAAGCGGATAGAATGGGCATGAAGGTGGACACGCTTCACATGATCCATACCGTCTAAAAAGGCGTCCTGACCGCCATATTTACCATCACCTAAAATAGGGCAACCCATATGCGCGGCATGCACACGAATTTGGTGCGTACGGCCAGTTCTAGGCCAAAAGGCTACAAATGCGACCTGTTTATGGGCGCGTTCTACAACATCAAATAATGTTGATGATCGCAGACCTTCTTCGGCATCAACCACCATTTTTTCGTTACCAAAACCACCAGCTTTATGAATAGGCGCACGTATCTCACCATTATTCATTTCAGGGGCTGGTAAGGTTAAAGCCCAATAAATTTTACGAATGTTACGCCCTTGAAAAATCTTTCCCATCTCACGCGCCATATTGGCTGATTTAGCGAGTAATAAAACACCCGATGTATCTTTATCTAAACGATGAACAAGACGCGGGCGAACGCCTCCTTTTTCAACCAACGCATCAAGCATACCGTCAACATGACGGTTGATATTTGTGCCGCCTTGTGTCGCAAGACCTGAAGGTTTATTTATCGCGATAATATCGTCATCATTATAAATCACCAAAGATTGAATGAAGGCCGCGTCTTTATCACTAACACCTTCTTTCTCATGATGCGTCTTCGTTTGCATCGGGGGGATGCGCACTTTTTGTCCCGCTACAATTCGTGTCGCTGCCTTCACACGCTTACTATCAACGCGTATCTGCCCACTACGCATTAATTTTTGTAGTAAACCAAAAGGAGTCCCCTTTAAATGTTTTTGTAAAAAACGATCAAGGCGTTGATTATCCTCATCTTCAGTCACTTCTATGTGATAAACACCACTCATAATACTACCTGTCTAATAATCATCATACCCGCCATCAAAGCGAATATTGAAAGCATGATAGAGGCCATAATATACCCCATTGCTGCCATGGACGCACCGCGCTCCCATAGTGTCATGACGTCTAACGAAAAAGTTGAAAAAGTTGTAAATCCACCAAGGACACCAACCGTTAAAAAGGCACGCACTTCTTGAGAAGGAGTCCATATGAGCGCAAAATACGTGACCAGCGCCCCCATAATAAATGAACCAATAACATTAACACTTAACGTTCCCCACGGAAACTCCGTTTGCGCCAGTTGAGATGTCAGTAAGCCAACCAAATGCCGTAAAACCGCCCCGATTGCTCCACCTGCCGCTATTGCTAAAACTATATACATTGTACTTTATCCCCTACGCCAAATATCCACCCCTCACAAGACCTTGCCTTTTCGTTTAAAGCAACCGGATTTGATAGGTTTTCAGGAACTGTCTTATCCCAACCACACAAATAACGCAATCCTGCAGCAGAAATCAGAGCATCTGTATCATGATCACTTACATCAGATACCAATATCATTGGTTTTGAATGAAAGTAAGACAGAGCCTTATTCAGATCTGTAATATCTGTTACCTTGGTTGTGCCATGGCCCGATCGCATCAAAAACTGCCTAGGGTAAATCTCTGTCATAACAACACTAGCATTATCACCATGCTCAAATGGCCAAATTGCAATTTTATCCTTCAATTTTTCTTTTAAGTAGTACGCCATACGTTGCGCTGCAAGGCCGCCCTTCCCCACTTGCTTAGTATAGCAAATTTTAAACGGGCTTTCAGGATAACCATAACCATCTATGATGCATTGCGTTTCTGTAACACGCCTTAATTTTTCTGCATCAAACCAGTTTGGTTTTTTACCATATTGCCAAAAATTATTTTTAAATTTTTTATGATCCCAAAAACCAGAAGCATAAAAATTTTCATTCTCGCTAGAATATTGATCAACTATTTTCCAATGGTCTTGATATGTATAATTTTGACCAAAATGCTTTTGGCCTATTTCTTTCTGATATCCAAAATTAGCGTCAATACCAATAAAAACACGTCTGTTTTTTTCAGCAAGATGTACTATATAATCCGCCACAGCACTCCTAGAGCGAATGTAGGGCAATAGTTTGGGTGGAGCATTACCTTTATGAGCTTCGGCAACGGCGATAGATTTTGTATTGAATGCTTTACTACCACTCCAATCAATACCAACAAATAAATCAAAATTTATCATAGATTTTTTTGACTACGTAGCTTCATCCAATAATCGAGACGTTTTTTTACTTCACGCTCAAAACCACGTTCTACGGGATTATAAAAGTTTGTACGGGTCATATCATCAGGAAAATAATTTTGCCCTGAAAACCCATCTACCGTATCTGGATCATATTGATAACCAGCGCCATAGCCTAAATCCTTCATCATAGAGGTGGGCGCATTCAAGATATGTGCGGGCGGCGTTAAAGAACCCGTTTTTTTTGCCGCGCTCATCGCCTGCTTATAAGCCATGTAGCCTGCATTCGATTTTGGCGCCGTTGCTAAATATATAAGCGCTTGCGCCAAGGCTAACTCCCCTTCAGGAGAACCCAAACGCTCATAAGTTTTCCAGGCACTCTCACATTGCACCAAAGCTTGCGGATCAGCCATACCAATATCCTCTACTGCCATACGGGTAAAGCGCCGCGCTAAATACTTTGGGTCCTCTCCACCGCTTAACATACGCGCAAACCAATAAAGCGCAGCATCAACATCAGAGCCCCGAACCGATTTATGCAGCGCGCTTATTAAATTATAATGACTATCATCTTTTTTATCGTAAACAGGGGCACGCTTTTGCAATATCTCGCTTAACGCTTTGACATCAAGATCTTCACCTATACCAACAAGCTGTTCTACCAT
This sequence comes from uncultured Alphaproteobacteria bacterium, assembly GCA_937931645.1. Classification (GTDB taxonomy): domain Bacteria; phylum Pseudomonadota; class Alphaproteobacteria; order Micavibrionales; family Micavibrionaceae. The sequence continues at coordinate 122,241 of CALHAR010000005.1, read as the reverse complement.
CGTCAGTAAGTAGCGACCATCACCATCTGCCAATATTTTTAAGGTTTCGCGCGCTTCTTTTGTTAGAGAAAGAACCCGCCCTATTTCTTTTTCAGCGCGCTCCAATAATTTTTCTAACGCCTCATCATCAAGGCGTTTCAACACCATAACTTGGCAACGAGAAAGCAAAGCGGCATTTAATTCAAACGATGGATTTTCCGTTGTCGCACCAATGAGAATAATTGTTCCGTCTTCCATGACAGGTAAAAAAGCATCTTGCTGGGATTTATTAAAGCGATGAATCTCATCAACAAATAGGAGTGTTCCCTGCCCTTGCTCACGACGTAAACGTGCGGCCTCAAAAACTTTCTTTAAATCCCCAACGCCAGAGAATATGGCAGAGAGTTGCTCAAAGTGAAAATCTGTATGATCAGCTAGTATGCGGGCAATAGTCGTTTTACCGCACCCTGGTGTCCCCCAAAATATCAAAGACGATAGGCGCTGAGCCTCCAACATACGGCTAAGCTGTCCGCCTTCACCGACCAAATGGTCTTGACCTGCAATTTCGTCTAACGTTTGGGGGCGCAACTGATCCGCCAATGGACGCGGTGCATTGCTTTGCATATCAGCAGCTTGGAAAAGGCTTGAAGTCATAAAGCTAAATTAAAGCCTCCTCACCATAAAGCCAAGCCTTTATCGAATAACAATGCGCCTTTGTTGACCGTCTCGTTCGATAGCAATACCAAAAATCCCTTTGGCTTCTGCTTGCTCCAGCTCTTTTTGTAAATCTTTAATGTCTTCAATAGCATCATCATTGATCGCAATAATAATATCACCTGCCTGCACAAGGCGGTTATAACGACTGGTTTCCAAAACAACTACGCCTTCACGGTCACTCTCAATACCCAGTTCAACCCCGACACGCGGGTTTAGGTTTCCAACGGTCGCACCATTCAACGGATGTCCACCCTGTAATGTAACAGCGCGGCGCGGTGGGTCCTCAGGAGGTTGCATCGCCTCCATACGAAGCGTTAATTTCTTTTCGCGTCTCACCACATCTAAGTCAGCCTTGTCACCAAGAGGAACGGTAGCAAGGCGAAATTTCATTTCCGCAGGATCATGGATATCTCGTCCATTAATCGCCGTAATAACATCTCCTATTTTCAGTCCCGCTTTTCGTGCCGGGCTCGCCTTATGCAGGGATGAAACCAGAACGCCAGAGGCTTTATCCAACCCTAAAGAGGAAGCAATATCACGTGTAACAGCCTGACCATGCACGCCAATCCATGGACGAACAGCCCCCGCATTGGTTGCACCAGACTTTTCTGCGGCAATCACCGTTTGCACCATTTCTGACGGTATAGCAAAACCAATTCCCAATGACCCACCAGAACGAGAATATATTGCCGTATTCAAGCCAATCACACCGCCATCCATAGCCACCAGCGGCCCGCCAGAGTTACCCGGATTAATCGCCGCATCTGTTTGAATAAAGAAATTAAAGTCATTAATGTTAAGCGAAGAACGGGCGCGGGCAGAAATAATACCACTTGTCACTGTCTGCCCGACTCCAAACGGATTACCAATGGCTAAAACAATATCGCCAACCTCTAAACTCTCACTCGGTTTAAGGCGGGCAACGGGAAGGTTATCGGCTTTGGTATCAACCCGTAAAACTGCCAAATCTGTTTTTTCATCAGATAGAGAAACGCGCGCATCAAACTCCCGCCCATCATTCAAAACAACAGAAATTTCCTGCGCGCCTTTTACTACATGCGCGTTGGTTACCAACACACCATCGCTGCTAACAATAAGTCCTGTTCCCAATGAGCTTTCAATTTGTTGACGGTTTAAACCACGAAAGCCACCACCAAAGAACTGTTCAAAAAATGGATCACCGCCAAAAGGACTGACATTCCGTGTTACAACACGCTTGGTATAAATATTAACAACAGCAGGAGATACCTGCTTCACCAATGGTGAATAAGACAAGGTCACCTGCTCACGGGTATTGGGCACTTGTCGGTCTTGTGATTTCTTATCCTGCGTATACGCCTCGGGTGCAAAAGCCCCTAAGCCGATTAAAACAAGAAAGACTGCAAATATTTTAAGAAATTTTATCATAGGGCAGAACTTAATAAGAAAGTACGGCAAGCTCAAGTCTGAAATCAGTCATAATTAAGACAAGGTGTTTTGATTGCTTTTTCCATCCTCTTAAATTGTTTTCATAAATGCAGACCACCATCTCAAATAACGCCTGAAATAACCCCGAGCAAGAAAACTGCTTAATCTTTACTTTGCTATCTTGTTTTCAAGACAAGAATTATCTATACCTTCTTAATCACATATATAAGAGGTAATAAATGTCATCAGCTGTTGAACAACTTGCAAAAAATGCGAACTGGGGATCTTTCTCCAAAGCAACGGAACTAAAACAAAGAATTTTATTTGTTCTTGGGGCTTTGGTTATCTATCGTTTAGGGACTTACATCCCCGTTCCAGGTATTGACCCTGTGATTTGGAAGGAAATTTATTCCCAAAAAGGCGGCGGTATTTTGGACATGCTTAACATGTTCTCTGGGGGTGCGTTGCAACGTATGACCGTTTTTGCCTTAAATATTATGCCTTATATTTCAGCATCTATTATTATGCAGTTGGCGGCCGCTATGTCTCCCCAACTTGAAAAAATTAAAAAAGAAGGCGAATCTGGCCGTACGAAAATCAACCAATATACACGGTACTTAACGGTGCTTTTGGCTTCTGTTCAGGCCTATGGCTTGGCGGTTGGTCTTGAAGGTATGCAAAGCTCAGCGGGCGCTGCCGTCATTGATCCTGGTCTTTTCTTCCGCGCCTCAACCGTCATCACAATTGTTGGGGGTACAGTTTTCTTAATGTGGCTGGGTGAGCAAATAACACAACGTGGGATTGGTAATGGTATCTCTTTAATCATCTTCGCGGGGATTGTCGCCGAATTACCACGCGCCATTGGTTCAACATTAGAACTTGGCCGCCAAGGTCAGTTTAACCCGATTGAGCTTCTTGCGCTTACTGCCATGATTATTGGTGTTATTGTTATTATCGTTTACTTTGAACGCGCACAAAGAAAGGTCGTCGTCCAGTATCCAAAACGCCAACAAGGCAACCAAATGCAAATGGGACAACAAAACCATATTCCCTTAAAACTGAATACGTCTGGTGTTATTCCACCAATTTTTGCCTCTTCTTTGCTCTTGCTTCCGCTTACAATCGTCGGCTTTAGTGGCGCCGATGGCGGAGACTTTACCGCCTCTATTGCGCGCTACCTACAACATGGGCAACCAATTTATATGATCCTTTATGGGGCGCTGGTCTTATTCTTTGCCTTTTTCTACACAGCGATTGTATTTAACCCTGAAGAAAACGCAGAAATGCTACAAAAGCATGGTGGGTTTATTCCAGGCATGCGCCCAGGTAAAAGTACATCAGATTACCTTGATTACGTCCTGACGCGTATAACCGCGGTTGGTGGACTTTATCTAGTCTTTATTTGTTTGTTGCCTGAATTTATGATTTCAAAATATAGCATGCCGTTTTATTTTGGCGGAACATCGCTTCTTATTGTTGTCACGGTCACCATGGATACGGTTGCTCAAATTCATTCTCATTTGATTGCCCATCAATATGAGGGACTGATGAAGAAATCAAAGCTTGGTGGTACAAAAGGGCGTCAAAGAAGGCGGTAACTTAAAAATAAGCATCAATCACTGCCCGCGCGACATGACAGCGGTTAAAACGGAGTTTTAAAATGTCTTTTAACGTTATTTTCTTTGGCCCTCCTGCGGCAGGTAAGGGCACCCAAGCCAAGATCATGGAAGCTAAATATGGTCTGAAACAGCTTTCAACAGGCGATATGCTTCGGGCGCAGATTGCACAAGGCACAGATTTAGGCCTACAAGCCAAAGAAATCATGGATGCTGGCAAGCTGGTCTCTGATGAAATTGTTATTGGTATGATCGCCGATAATATGGAGAAGAACCCAAAAGCCAGAGGTTTTATCTTTGATGGCTTCCCCCGCACACATGCGCAAGCCGAAGCACTGGGTGTGATGCTCAAAGAAAAAAACGCAAAAATTGATTTGGTATTAGAACTTCAAGTTGATGATACCGCTCTCTTAGACCGCATTAAAAAGCGTGCCGTCGAAGAAGGTCGTTCGGATGACACTGTAGAGGCCATGAAAGTCCGCCTTGAGCAATATAGAAGTTATTCGGCCGAAGTCCTCCCTTACTATAAGGTACAAGGCATCGTGATAGCCATTGATGGCATGCGCCCCGTCGATGAAGTCACCATGCAGCTTGAGGCGGTTTTAGCGGACGATATTAATTCGTAAATTCTGCTTAAAATAGCTATTGACTTATAAAGCATAATTCCTATAATGCGGCCAATCTGAAGCCTCTAGCTTGTTTGCAGTACTCATAAAAAGTACGGAAATATTAGGGTTTTGGTGGTTAAGGAACCGGTATTACGGTTCTGATTGAAATGATCAAACTTTAACATGTCTTCGGGTTTTACCCGTATGACAGCATAAAAAAGGAAGCAAACATGGCCCGTATCGCAGGTGTAAACGTCCCTGACCGCAAGCCAGTATGGATCGCATTAACGTCAATTTATGGTATTGGCCGTAAATTTTCTCATGATATCTGTGCTGCAACAGGAATTGACCCAAAACGTAGAATGAATGAATTGAGCGAAGATGAGCTCAATCAAATTCGTGCTGAAATTGATTCAGACACTTACAAAATCGAAGGTGACCTTCGTCGTGAAGTTTCTATGAATATCAAGCGTTTAATGGATATGGCTTGTTACCGTGGCTTACGTCACCGTAAACATTTGCCTGTTCGTGGACAGAGAACAAAAACAAATGCCCGTACCCGTAAAGGTCCGGCCAAGCCAATTGCTGGTAAAAAGCAAGTTGGTAAATAACGGTCACGGACAATAAAAGCGGAAAAGGAATAAAATTATGGCTAAACCATCAGCTAAAGTAACAAAGAAAAAGATTAAAAAGAATATTACGTCTGGCGAAGTTCACGTATATTCTAGCTTTAACAACACAATCATTACTATCACAGATGCACAAGGGAACGCGGTTTCATGGTCTTCTGCAGGAATGATGGGTTTTAAAGGCTCTCGTAAATCAACCCCATATGCTGCGCAAATGGCTGCTGAAGATGCAGGTCGCAAAGCACAAGAACATGGGATGAAAGAATTAGATGTAAAAGTAAAAGGACCTGGTTCAGGGCGTGAATCAGCTCTACGTGCCCTCAGCGCGATCGGCTTTACCATTAAATCTATTAAAGATATTACCCCGATACCACATAACGGCGCACGACCATCGAAACGTCGTCGCGTGTAATGAATAAAAAGTAAGATTTCACAAGCTTGAAAGGATAAGACTTTGATATATAAAAATTGGCAGGAATTAATTAAACCCTCAACAGTAGAAGTTAACCACGGATCTAATTCACAGGTTAACGGTAAAATTGTTGCAGAACCATTAGAGCGTGGCTTCGGCTTAACATTAGGAAACGCGCTTCGTCGTCTTCTTTTGTCTTCTCTTCAAGGGGCGGCGGTTACCGCTATCCAAATTGATGGTGTTTTACATGAATTCTCTTCTATCGAAGGTGTTCGCGAAGACGTTACTGATATCGTATTGAATGTAAAAGCGATTGCGGTTCGTATGCATGTTGAAGGCCCTAAGAAAATGCGTTTAAACGCAGAAGGCCCTTGTGAAGTAACAGCAGGAATGATCGAAGCCGGTGCGGATATTGAAATCATGAATCCTGACCTTGTTATTTGTACGCTTGATAAAGGCGCGAAATTAAACATGGAAATGACAGTAAATACAGGTAAAGGTTACCGCCCTGCGGCACAAAACCGTCCTGAAGAATGCCCTGTTGGTCTTATTCCAGTGGATAGTGTTTTCTCACCTGTTCGTAAAGTTTCTTACGAAGTTGAAGATACACGTGTTGGTCAAATCACAGACTACGACAAGCTAACATTAGCAATCGAAACAAACGGTGTTATTTCACCTGAAGATGCGGTGGCCTTTGCTGCACGTATCCTTCAAGATCAATTACAAGTATTTGTAAACTTTGATGAGCCTGAAACAGCACAAGAAAAAGATGAAGCGGATGAGCTACCATTCAACCGTAATCTTCTTCGTAAAGTTGAAGAGCTTGAGCTTTCTGTTCGTTCAGCAAACTGCTTGAAAAACGACAATATCATTTATATTGGTGACTTGGTTCAAAAAAGCGAGAGCGACATGCTACGTACACCGAACTTTGGTCGTAAGTCACTAAACGAAATCAAGGAAGTTCTTACCAATATGGGTATCCACTTGGGTATGCAGGTTGAAGGATGGCCACCAGAAAACATTGAAGAGCTAGCAAAGAAATTGGACGACCCGTTCAGCGCTTAGTTTTGATAAATTATAGTCGTTCAGCTTTGTATTCTGGCTAGGCATGAACGACAACGGGTAGATTTACTACCTTAGAAGTGAATAACGACGTCAGAATATAAAGATGGATGACTAACTATGAAACACGGTATAAAACAAAGAAAACTAAACAGAACCTCACCTCACCGTAAGGCAATGTTTGCCAATATGGCTGCGGCCTTAGTAAAGCATGAGCAAATTGTAACGACTTTGCCAAAAGCAAAAGACTTACGTCCGTTCGTAGAAAAGCTTATTACTTTGGGTAAAAAAGGTGGTTTAGCCAATGAGCGTCTAGCGATGAGCAAAATGCGTGACCAAAGCCAAATCAGAAAGCTTTTTGATACATTGGGTGAGCGCTACAAAGACCGTAATGGCGGCTATATCCGTATTATGAAAGCGGGTTTCCGTTATGGTGATAACGCGCCAATGGCTGTTATTGAGCTTGTTGATCGTGATGAAAGTGCCAAAGGTCTAGATAGTGGCCCTGTTTTTGATGATGCAGACGAGGCCATTGAAGAAGCAGTTGAAGCAAAAGCACCAAAGAAAAAAGCAGCGGCTGCATAATTTCCAAACAAAATAATTATAAAAGCGAGCTTTATAGCCCGTTTTTTTATGCCTGACGCTCACCAATATCCGTAAAGAAACGTAATAAATATCCATCAGGGTCACAAACAACAAACTGACGGTTACCTAATTCGACGTTTTTCCTTCTATACCAACGTTCTTCCATAGGAATGTGTATCTTTAAATCTGACCGCTGAATACGTTCATAAACGACATCAACATCGTCAATTTCTATTTGGAAGTTAATGCCGCGGCCATAAGGATATTCTAAATCTGCAACATGAAAACGCCGCCCTGGGCCTGTCGCTTCTTCTAACATAATATGGATATCTCCACGCTCCATATAAGCAAACTTCTCTTCTGGTCTCTCAAAACTTACAACGAAACCAAAAATATCAATATAAACTTGTTTCGTTTTTTCTATATTAGAAACTTCGAACTCTGGGACTAGAAGGGGGTATTTTATCATTACTTACTACTTTCCGCGCAGAGTTTCACCATTCACCTGACAGTCAGGTGATGCTAAGTCTAAAAATACATTTGTAATATCATCGGGATGAGGCAAGCTCATCGGGTCTTCCCCTGGTTTAGCAGAGGCGCGCATATCCGTACGAACCCGTACGGGGTCTATAATATTAACTTTTAAACTCTTCTTCTCATTTTCTGCGGCATATATACGTGCCATTGTTTCTAGTGCCGCCTTACTCACCGCATAGCTTCCCCAATACGCATGACCTTTTACGATATCGGCACCGGTGGATACAAAAATAACACGTCCCGCCTCTGATTTTTGTAACAAAGGATCAAGCGTTTTTATCAGCCTAAAATTAGCAGATAAATTTGTATCTATCACATGCTGAAATTCACGCGCACTAATTTGTGGTAAAGGACCTAATGTTCCTAAAATCCCTGCATTCCCTACAAAAATATCAAGCTGTCCAAATTTCTGATATAAAACTTGCCCAAGATTTTCTAAATCATCTAAACGCATAAGATCAAGTGGCATCAAGGTCGCCTGCCCACCAAGTTCGCGGATTTCATCATCAATTTTTTCAAGGGCAGATTTGTTACGCGCCATCAAAATAACCTGAGCGCCAGCTTTCGCGTAAGCCTTAGCCACAGCGGCGCCAATGCCTTTGGATGCCCCTGTTATCAGCGCAATCTTTCCTGTTAAATCATGCCCCATCAAAAGCGCTTAGAAATTTTCGCTGACATCTGTCAGTTCAACTTTATTATCATTGCCGTTTTTGGCCTTATCATTACGAAGCTCTTCTATATGATTAAGATAGGCTTCATCAATATCCCCTGTGATATATTTTCCATCAAAAACAGAGCAATCAAATTTATGTTCATCAACTTCTTCATCGCTCGGCACAACAGCGCGAATTAAATCGTTTAAATCTTGAAAAAATAATTTATCTGCTCCAATTTCTTTTTCAATTTCTTCCTCTGTTTTACCATGTGCGACAAGTTCGGCCTTAACAGGCATATCAATTCCATAGACATTCGGGTAACGAATTGGCGGTGCGGCGGACGCAAAATAAACTTTTTTCGCTCCTGCCTTACGGGCCATATCAACAATTTGCTGACTGGTCGTTCCACGTACAATTGAATCATCAACAAGTAAAACGTTTTTGTCTTGGAATTCTAATTCTAGTGGATTGAGCTTTTGCTTCACTGATTTTTTACGTTCTCCTTGACCTGGCATAATAAATGTCCGGCCAATATAACGATTTTTTACAAAGCCTTCACGGAACTTTAAACCCAAACGTACGGCCAATTCCATGGCACTTGGACGGCTAGATTCAGGAATAGGAATGACAACATCAATGTCATGATCTGGCCATTCGCGTAATATTTTATCCGCTAGATATTCACCCATACGTACTCGCGCTTTATAGACAGAACTTCCATCAATAATTGAATCTGGACGCGCAAAATACACATGTTCAAAAATGCACGGCGTAAACTCACGCTTAACCTTAGGCGTATGTGATGATTGATTACCGTTTTTATCAATATAGATCATCTCCCCCGGCTCTAAATCACGCACAGTTTCAAAGCCAAGAGCATCAAGCGCAACGCTTTCAGAAGCCAACATATGCTCCACCTCACCGTCTTTCACCTTACGTTGACCGTAAATAAGGGGGCGAATACCATTTGGATCACGAAAGCCCAAAAGACCATGACCGGCAATATTAACAACCACGGCATACGCACCGCGGCAACGTTTATGCAGCCCCTCAACGGCTGAGAAAATATCATCTTTTTTCAGGTTAAACTTATTTTGAGATTGAAGCTCATGCGCTAATATATTTAATAATACTTCAGAATCTGAATTTGTGTTTAAGTGACGGTGATCGGCTTCAAAAAGTTCTTGAGCAAGATGTTCATGATTGGTTAGATTTCCATTATGCGCCAGCACGATACCATAAGGAGAATTAACGTAGAGCGGTTGGCTTTCCGCGCAAGACGTACCACCTGCGGTTGGGTAACGGACGTGACCAATGCCCACATGTCCTTTCAGTTGCGTCATATGACGTGTATGAAAGACATCGCGCACAAGGCCGTTACTTTTTCTTAAGTAGAACTTACCATTATCTTCCGTCGCTATACCTGCTGCATCTTGCCCACGATGTTGCAGAACCGTAAGCGCGTCATAGATATCTTGGTTGACTGGTTGATGTCCGAATATTCCAACTATGCCGCACATATTTTTTCTCTTTTATTGATTAAAGTTTGGTTTTTCAAAAAGATCTTCAAGCTCATCACGTTGTTCTTCCTCATAACCTGTCTCTTGGGTTTTTACTGAAACTTTATCTTTTAACTTAATAGTCTCATCTTTAAGGAAATCATTTTCAAGCAGCTTACCTTTAATAGTGTTGGTTGACGCTTCATCCACCTTATCTTTAACCTCATCAGACGATGGAAGAAATGTCGCGATAAAAGCTGATGTCTTTTCTATATAATAATGCGTTTTGCTATCCCCAAAATATTCTGTCTTTGTTGCTTCATCCATTAATAAGTGAAACGGCAAGTAAAGCAGACTAAGTAATATGACAGCGCGAACAACACCAAAGATAACACCAAGCGTACGGTCAATTGGTCCTAAACCCATTACTTTTGCCGCGCCAGATGTGAAATGGCTTATAACTGAGACGATGATGACTACGAAGATGAAGACGACTGCATAAGCACAAACATCGGCAACAATGCTCATTGGAATAATATCAAAGAGCTTTTTGGCACCTTCTAAATCGTCAGTCACGCCAAGCCATTTATCGAAAACAGGAGAAAGTTTTGGACCAAAGAAGACAGCCGCAAAGAATCCAGCAACAACGCCAGCAATTGTCAGAACTTCACGGATGAAACCACGAAGAAAAGAAATTATAGCGGAAATGAGAGCAATCGCCCCTACTACGAGATCAATAATCATGGCGCTAGTTTTAAGGAATTTATGTCATGATTACAAGAATTTAGTTTAAGCCGCCCGCAATTGGGTAGAAAACAGCGACACTAGGTCATCAAGATGATCAATTTGACGCACCGTTAGGGGATATCTACCTTTTTTACCATTGCGATTTTTACGCTTAGGAGGAGAGGGAATCATGGCTTGTTCAAAGCCGAGTTTGGCGGCCTCTTTAATGCGTACGTCAGGTTGTGACACGGTACGAATCTCGCCCGACAGCCCAACCTCGCCAAAAAAGACAGTATTCCCCTGCACGGGTTTTCCTGTTTGGGAACTGATAAGAGCCGCGGCGACAGCCAAGTCAGCCGCAGGTTCGGAAATACGAATACCACCCGCTATGTTCAAAAAGATATCGCAATCAGACAGAGTAACTCCACATTTAGCCTCTAATACCGCGAGCACCATCGCCAAACGGTTGGAATCCCACCCAATAACCGCTCGGCGTGGGTTACCCAGCGCAGAGGGCGCAACCAGAGCCTGTACCTCCACCAGTACAGGGCGCGTCCCTTCAAGACCAGCGAGGACGGCACTACCCGCAACATGTTCCTGACGTTGGGCAAGAAAAAGCTCAGACGGGTTGGCGACCTCAACCAAACCCTCTTGCGCCATTTCAAAAACGCCAATTTCATCGGTAGGCCCAAAACGATTTTTCACGGTACGTAGAATACGGAATTGATGCCCCCTATCCCCTTCAAAATAAAGTACCGCATCAACCAAATGTTCAAGAACGCGCGGCCCCGCAATTTGACCATCTTTAGTGACATGGCCAACAAATAAAATACAAATGCCACGACGCTTCGCAACACGGATAAGCTCCTGCGCCGATGTTCGAACTTGCGTTACCGTCCCCGGAGCGGATTCAACAGTGTCAACATACATGGTCTGAATAGAATCAATGACAAGGAGATCAGGACTGTCTGCGCCGCCACCTTCGACGCTGGCAATAATATCACGGACAGAGGTCGCCGAGGCTAGCTCCACCGGAGCATTATCAAGCCCCAAGCGTTGCGCGCGTAAACGGACTTGATCAACAGCCTCCTCACCTGAAACATACATGCATTTCTTCCCCGCCAATGCGAGTTTGCAAACCACTTGTAAGAGTAATGTTGACTTACCAATCCCAGGGTCACCGCCGATAAGAAGTGCAGAGCCATTAACAAGCCCTCCACCCGTCACGCGGTCAAATTCTGCTAACCCCGTCACGTGGCGTGGTTTTTTCTCAGATGTACTACCCTTCAAAGGCACAAAATTAATATTATTGCCTTTGCGTTTATTACCCAAACCTTTGGGCGCAGAGGATTCGATAATTTCTTCTGTAATTGTGTTCCATTCACTACAGGATTCGCATTTTCCCGACCATTTGGAGGATACACTGCCACAGGACTGGCAAACATAATTTTTCGATGATTTTCCCATTTTATGCCCTATAACATATTGATTTTATTTCTTTATTAGAGTTACTCTTTTTGTTCACCGGAAATTGAGGGAGGGGGGCCTCGCCCCTATAAAAACACTCATACCAAGCGATAAAGAAGATATGTCATGAAACTGCTGCTTACTAAAAATATAACCATGTTGTTTTCTTTCTAAAGTCATTAACCTTAAAAAGAACATAACGTGAATAAAAGAACATAGCAAGAACTTTTACCGTTTAAAAAACAATATTTTTTTTATTGACATAACTTAAAATTATCTGTAAGTTACGACAAATTTCAATTATAGGGGGTAGCCATGTTATTTCAAAAATTTACTGATAACCCAAACAATGTCAAAGACGGTCATCTTAGCCAAGCAGGGATGAACAAATTGACAATCTATAGTACTGGTTTAGGCGCAATCTTTGGTTATGTCGCACAAAAAGCAACAGGCATTTTAGAGCAAAATCCTATATCCAACATCAATGATTGGAGTGGTTTAGAACACGCCGCTGAACAATGTAAAATAGCAGAAGCAAAGCGCTTAATCGTAGAAAAAGTTGAAAATCTTGTCCTAGATCCATCAACGATAATGAACTGTGTTCGTGATAAATATGCGGACATGGTTGCCCAAATTGATTTCAACAACAGTGTAGTAGCACCAATGTTATCAGGCTCAGTAGGCGGTGTTATAGGTACAATGTCTTCAATAGCAATAGGGGTTTCTCTTAATTTATATATGTTAAAAAACCCTAAACCTCCTGCTCCAAAAATGTAGAAATCAACCTTCCAACTGCAGCGCCCATTTGAATTGGGCGTGATCGGTGGTCATGTTACCACGAATGACGAGTTGTTTGGTTTTGCGGGGGCGAATGCCTGAGCCGAGATAGACGCTGTTATCCAGCTCTAGCGTGCCGCCCTGTACGGTGAAACGCCAACCCGTACCGTTATTTAAACGTAAAAGTGCTTCTTCCCCGCCTTTAATCAACGAGACCATGACCTTTGGATGAAGGTGAAAACGCAAAGCAACATCATGCGGGGTGGCAAGGCCAGTCGCGCACGTCAGGTTATCTTCACCACGGAAATCATGCCCCTTATCCGCCATATAAAAACGGCGGCGATGGGTTACGCCATTAATAGGAACATAGCCATCGTGGCAGGCATCTATTAAAACAATGTCTTTCTTGTTGGCTTTACCACCACCTACGGCTTGGTCATCGCGGTCAACCACTATTGTTTTAGGGCGATGCCCCATAGAGCCATCTTTATTAAGATCGCACATATTACGATCATCAATAATAAGAGTGTTATGAGCCGGTGTTGAGCGCAAAGCATCTTGCCATTGGCCGCAAGTTGGGTGCGTTCCGCAATTCACAAAAATACGTTCACGCCCATGTGAAAATTCAAAGGAAAGCGGCGCAATATGCGCGTTTTGGTCATGCGGCCATGATGGTGGCTTACCGACATCAGCGATTAATAAGGAACGCCCCATTGAGACACGCTCATACCCAGAATGAGGAAGTGAATTTAAAGTGCGCGCGCGGCTTGAAGCCTGCATCACCGTATTTTTAATTTTTTCAGCCGTGGATTCTTGACAATTATTAAACAAAGAAAAACCACCATCACCATGACGGAAAAAACGGAGCGCCGGGACTGCGCGGTCCAGCCCATGTTGAATTTTAACAATACTGGGGTAGCCGCCCTGACGAATGGCGGCGCGGATGTCAATTAAAATACGAATAGTTTCAAGCAAGGCCTGTGGGTTACGAGTAACATGCCCGCCATCGCTTAAAATTTGTTTATCAATTTGTTCATCAAGAAGGTTTAACGCTTGTTCAAGATAATTTTCACGCCCTTCTAACGTCAATCCGCCATAAGCCAACCCTTTAATAGCATATAAAAGTGGTAAGCCAGACAGCATGCCCGGTAAGGCACGACCCAAATGACGCAGTTGGCGTACAACGCTATCTAAAAATAGCTCTTGGAAATCTTCATCGGCACTTTCACCAAAAAAATCATAGCCCGCCAACCAGTTCCCTAAACGACGACCGACAAGATCAGACCGCCATGTGACCTCATCCCAATTTTGATGATTGTGAATCCAATTTTCAATCATTTGCCGTGCAGATTTACGCCCCGCATTACCACCAAGGGCGCGTAGATCACGTATCCAATCAAAGCTGTGAATGTGGCTGATCCAATGTTCGCCTGCGTCTTCTGGTTGCCAATTGGCATTGTGAAGTTCTAACCGATCGCCCTCAATCGTGAACGCGCCCGAATGAATAAGCCACCGCGCATTATCGGCCTCGCCCGCCCAAAGATCACAAGGACTAAATAATAATTTATCGGGCACAGTACCGCCCAGACTCCAATTATATAAAGGAGAATTATAAGTCAAACGTCCCGCATGGGTGCGGACTTTTCGAATAACAGTGGTTTGAAGAGTTTCGAGGACGGACATATAAAGCAATTACCCTCGCAAAGCTTTGATATTCTCAGCATATTTTTCAGGGCCATCTTTAAAGACAGATGTTCCCGCAACCAAAACATTGGCACCGGCCTCAATGACTTGCTTCGCTGTCTCCGGGTTAATGCCACCATCAACTTCTAAATCAATATCGCGGCCTGTTTTATCAATACGCTTTCGGATGTCAGCAATCTTATCAAGAATAGGAATGAAGCTCTGCCCGCCAAAACCAGGGTTGACGGTCATACATAAAATTAAATCAACATCGTTAATAATGACATCAAGGAAATCTGTCGGTGTTCCAGGGTTTAATGCGATACCTGCTTTTTTACCCAGCGCCCGAATCTGTTGAAGCGAGCGGTGGATATGCGGCCCTGCCTCAGCATGAATGGTAATAATATCCGCGCCAGCTTCTGCAAAACCCTGTAAGTAAGGATCACACGGCGCAATCATCAAATGAACATCAAAAATCTTTTTAGAGGCACTACGCACGTGCTTCATCACGGGTGCGCCAAAGGTGATGTTTGGAACAAAATGTCCGTCCATCACGTCAATATGGATGTAATCCGCCCCTGCTTTATCAATAGCGGCAACTTCGTCATGTAAATGACCAAAATCAGCAGACAGAATGGAGGGTGCAATTCGTATGTCGCGCGTCATAGAACGTTCCTTAAATCAGAAATTTAAAATTCGAAAATTATAAGAGGAATCCCTTATTTCTCTAGTGTATCGGGATTCTATCCACAGTGCAAATTTTTAGGTCAATTTTTAAGCAAACTTTTTTAAAATTAATTTACGTTGCATTATTTTTTTACCAACCGCGCCACATAAAAACCATCCATGCCGCCTTTATTAGCAAGATGATAGGGCAGAATTCTTAAGTCACCATCTTTAGTCACAATATTAGAAAGACCGGCGACTTCTTCCGCCGTGATAGCTTTGCGCGTAAAATCCGGATTATTAACCAAGAACTGATCAATTTGCTGTTCACCTTCAATCTTTTGTAAAGAACAGGTGCAATAAATTAGAGTACCGCCAGATTTAAGCATCTTCGCCGCATTTTCTAACAAGCGTGTTTGCAGATCATTCAAGCGATGAATATCTTGAGAGTTCTTTAAATGCATAACATCCGGGTGGCGACGAATTGTTCCTGTCGCGCTGCATGGTGCATCTAATAGCACAGCATCCACCGGTTCAGGTGGTACCCACAGAGCGCCATCAGCCACAACAACCTCAACGCGTTGTTTAAAACCCATACGAGTCATATTTTCAGTCAGGCGTTCCATCCGTTTAGCGGAACGATCGAGCGCAATAACGCGCCCGCTACCCCGTCCGACTTGCGCCGCCAACTGAGAAGTTTTACCACCTGGCGCCGCGCAAAGATCAATAACCGTTTTATCTTTTAAATCACCAAAAAGCTTTGCGGGAATTGCCGCCGATGCATCTTGCACCCACCAATCTCCTTCTTTAAATCCTTCAAGCTCCATCACATTACCGCCATTTTTTAAACGTAAGGATCCGAGGGGTAAAGCCTCCGCCTCCAACGTTTCAGGCCAATCTAATTTTTGAGATGACTTGTTTTCTTTCAAGGTAATATCGATATGAGCCTCTTTTAAAGAAGCAGCGCTTATCGTCGCGGCTTCGGTCAAACCATAATCTTTAACCCATTGTTCCAAAAGCCATTGCGGTATTGTAGTTTGCACGTCGTCCATCGCGGCAAGCCAGCCCTTACCTTCACGTCCAATACGGCGTAAAAGCGCATTAATCAGTCCTTTTTGACGTTCCATCTTCTCGGCCTCTGCCAAGCGAACAGTAACATCAACAGCGGCATGGTCAGGCACATCCATATATAATAGTTGGGCAACGCCAATATATAAAACATAGTAAATTGTTGAAGGGTGAAGCTGTTGTTTTTTATCTTGGGCGCGCGCAATTAATTTATCTATTTGATTTTTACGACGCAACGCGGTGGCAATAATCATACGGGCAAGGTTGCGTTCGCGTCCCTCCAGCGTATTAAACTCTTTATGGCGGGCAAGCGTTTGATCCAGGGGATTTTTTTGAGACAAAACTTCAACTAAAACTTTATAGGCAACTTGGCGGGTATATAACCCCTTATCTTCAGACATTGATTATGCCTTATCCATAAAGTCATTTTCGAGATCACAAGATAGTTCAACAATACGTTTATATATTTGACGCATATAATGTTCTGTGCCGCCAATCTCTTTGGCTTTTAAACCAGCCTGTGTAATAACCTCTTCCACACGATCAGGAATGACCACAGGGATGTCGTGTTCCTCCTTTATGGCGGCAACTTGATGAACGATTTTTTCACGCTCTACTAATAGTTTTACAAGTTGTTCATCTAAAGAGTCGATTTTTTGTCTTAAAGGTTTTAATATTTCAGTCATAGATAAGGATATTAAACATGACGATGAAAAAACCAAGCCCTGAAACATCAGAAACAGGTAAAAAAGATAAAAAAGAAGAAGCTAATAAGCTTAACCAGGCCAATGAAGAGTATGGCGGGCAAGAAGGCCCCGACCCAACCCGTTATGGAGATTGGGAAAAAGGCGGCCGTTGTAGTGATTTTTAAAAAATTTAGGGGCTAAAAATTGGCTCTCTTTACAATTTCAACAAAGCCATCTGCCACAAACTGTACAGAAATAGCGGCCATTAAAACTCCAATGATACGCGCCATGATACTATTTGCCGTTGCCCCAAAAATCTCGGTTAACTTTGCGGCACCAAACATACAGAATAACGCGATAGATTGAATAATAAAGATAGCCAAAAAGATTGAGCCTTTATCCATGAGGGTTGTGGCCGCCGTCATATGAAGCAGCACCGCCGTCATCGTCCCTGGCCCCGCCAGAAGTGGAATAGATAAAGGAAAGACAGCAACGTCCCCTTGGTCTTGGTAAGGACCATCAGGCGACATCAGCTTAGGCCTATCATGAAGCCCCATAATCATACGAAACCCTGTCACGAACAGAAGTAACCCGCCTGCAATTTTAAAGGCAGGTAAGGAAATTCCTAAATGATGAAGCAAGAATTGACCACTCAAAGCAATTAAAATGAGTAACATGAAAGCAATACCTGCCGCTTTAATAGCGGTTTTCCTTGCTTTTTCACGGCTTTCTTGCGCTGTCAGGCTGGCATAAACCGCCGATGAGCCAATGGGGTCCACAATAACGAACAGGCTGATGAGAATAGAAAGAAATAAGTTAAAATCCATAAAAATGATGATATCCTATTTTGACCTTGCCTCAATAGCTTTTTTCACTGGCTATTTTCCCAAAAACCATATAAACCCTGCCTTAATTATTAAACGTCATGCATATTCAGGATAAGACGCTGATACGGCTGATACAATAGAGAGATTAAAATGAGAAACCCAGAAGATATTCGTAACATCGCAATTATTGCCCACGTTGACCACGGTAAAACAACATTGATTGATTCCATCTTAGCCCAGAGTGGATCTTTCCGTGAAAATGAAAAAGTGGAAGAACGCGTGATGGATTCCAACGATCTTGAAAAAGAGCGCGGCATTACAATCTTAGCCAAATGTACGTCTATTGAATGGGAAGGGACACGTATCAATATTATAGATACACCAGGCCATGCGGATTTTGGTGGTGAAGTTGAACGTGTTTTAAGTATGTGTGATGGGGTTATTCTTTTGAACGATGCCGCCGAAGGCCCCCTACCCCAAACAAAATTTGTTCTTGGTAAAGCGTTAAAACTTGGTATGCGTCCTGTTGTCATGATTAATAAAATCGACCGTAGTGATGCGCGCCCTGACGAAGTTCTAAACGAAGTTTTTGACTTGTTTGCTTCTTTAGATGCAACGGATGAGCAGTTAGACTTCCCTGTTCTTTATGCCTCTGGTCGTGATGGATGGTGTGATCTTGAGCTGGATGGTCCTCGTGAAAATCTTCACCCGTTATTGGAACTGGTTCTAAAACATGTTCCTGCCCCTGCCGTTGATACAACGCAGCCATTTTCTATGCTTTCTACTTTATTAGGGGCAGACCCATTTTTAGGGCGTACATTAACAGGGAAAATTTACTCTGGTGTTGCCAAGGTCAACATGCCTGTGAAAGCGATGTCATTAGACGGAAAGACAGTTGAAACATTTCGTCTGACAAAATTATTCTCATATAACGGTGTTGACCGTGTCCCCGTTGAAGAAGCAGTGGCGGGTGATATTATCTGTATCGCAGGAATGGCAAAAGCCTCCGTGGCCGATACTATTTGTGATGTCAGTGTCACCGAACCTGTACCATCTGACCGGGTTGATCCACCAACAATGGCGGTAACAATTACGGTGAATGATTCCCCATATGCCGGACAAGAAGGTAAGAAGCTAACCTCTACAATGATCCGTGACCGTCTGTTGGCAGAAGCAGAAACAAACGTCGCGATTAAAGTCAGTGAGTCTGACGGTAAAGATGCTTTTGAATTAGCTGGTCGTGGTGAACTGCAATTGGGTGTTTTGATTGAAACAATGCGCCGTGAAGGTTTTGAGATGACCGTTTCTCGCCCACGTGTGATTTATAAAGAAGATGAAAACGGTAATCGTACAGAACCTTATGAAGAAATCACGGTTGATGTTGATGATGAATTTTCAGGATCAGTCGTTGAAAAAATGACACAGCGTAAAGCCGAAATGACAGACATGCGTCCGTCAGGCGTTGGTCGTACGCGTATTATGTTCCTTGCTCCATCAAGAAGTTTAATTGGGTATCAATCACAGTTTTTAACAGATACACGCGGTACTGGTTTAATGAACCGTATCTTCCATTCTTATGGCCCATATAAGGGTGATATTGGTGGTCGTCGTAATGGCGCGCTTATTTCCAACGGAACAGGCGAAGCCGTGGCCTACGCTATTTTCAACTTACA
Source organism: uncultured Alphaproteobacteria bacterium (assembly GCA_937931645.1). Classification (GTDB taxonomy): domain Bacteria; phylum Pseudomonadota; class Alphaproteobacteria; order Micavibrionales; family Micavibrionaceae. Next base: position 102,961 of record CALHAR010000005.1, on the reverse strand, counting down.
AGACCGTGGTGTTATGATGGTTGATCATCAAGAAAAAGTTTATGAAGGTATGATTATCGGTGAACATAATCGCGACAATGATTTGGAAGTGAACATCCTTAAAGGAAAACAATTAACCAATGTTCGTGCCTCTGGTACAGATGAAGCAGTGAAAGTATCACCACCAAAACGTATGAGTCTGGAAGAAATGATTGCTTATATTAATGACGATGAGTTGGTTGAGGTCACGCCGCAATCTCTTCGCTTGCGTAAAGTATATCTGAAAGAGCATGAGCGTAAAACTGCCGCCCGTCAGGCAAAAGGGTAACGCTTAAACGGCTTTTATTTGATTTTTAGCCTACAATAAGCTTTATTATATCTTTGTTGAAGATATAAGGAACTCTCCCATGCGATTTTTAATGCTAACCATTACTTTACTTGGTTTCACGGCTATTCCAGCCTTGGCTAACGATCAAGATTCTGTGTTCGAACGCATAAAGAAAAACAATACCATTAAATGTGGATATGCTGAATGGCCTAGTTTTTTTGATATAGATGCAAATACAGGAGATTTTTCAGGATTTTTCTATGATTTTTGGGATATTGTGGGAGAAGAGCTTAGCCTTAAAATTGATTGGACAACGCCTGTACAATGGGGGCAAGTAACAGAAGCTATATCATCAAAAAAAATTGACTTATTCTGCAATGCCGTTTGGCCAGATGCAGGGCGTCGCAAACATTTACTTTTGTCAGACCCTATTTTTTACACTCCCTTATATGTTTATGTTCGCTCAGAAGACGAAAAGTTCTTAAATAAAGATTTGTCGGATCTAAATAATGGAAACTATACAAGTTCTGCTTTAGATGGTGACTCAAGCGAATCTCATCTTAAACGGTACTTTCCTAAAGCTAAAAGACACATGCTCACAGCTTCTAGCCCCTATTCTGATTTGATTTTATCCGTTATAACAGGTAAGTCAGATTTTGTTATTTCAGACGAACCTGAGGCCAACTCTTTTATTAAAAATAACCCAAATAAAATTCGGAAAATTTCTGAAAAACCAATCACTATCAAAATGGTTCAAATCCCTTTAAAAAAAAATGAACATCACCTACTAAATGTCTTAAACGGAGTTATTCAAGACCTAACCAATGATGGAACGATTGAAAAACTGATTAAAAAACATAAAATACAAGGTGTCATAATAGGCAAAAAAAGTACTCAATAAACTCATGGTAACACTTAAATATCATTTGTAACGAATGAGTCACAGAAGACGAATATAGTTTAGGATCATTTTAAAACGGGACGAGCTATGAAAACTATTATTCTCTTTATGACGCTATTTGCAGGGGTATTTGCCTTTATTAACTTTACCAACACAAAAGCCGTAGAGGCCGTAGGTGATATAGATTCTCCTATTGTGCTTGAAATGTTTACCTCGCAGAGTTGTTCATCCTGCCCGCCAGCAGATAGGCTTTTAGGGCAGTTAGCCAGTGAGAATGACAACATCATCGCGCTTAGTTGTAATGTCACTTATTGGAACCATCTGCATTGGAAAGATACGTTATCACACGAATTTTGTACCGCCCGTCAACGCCAATATGTTCAAAATTTACGCTCACGCGGACCTTATACACCGCAGATTGTTATCAATGGGCGTGACACCATGGTCGGATCACAAGGCGGTAAAATAGCCAACGCCATCCAACAAGATTTAAAAAATAATAAGGTAAGTCCTATTAACTTAAAGGTAGAAGGCGATAATTTATCTATTCGTTTACCTGAAACAGCAGGTAATGATAGTTACGCCTTACATTTGGTTGTTTATAACGAAGCGCATCAACAAAGCATCCCAAGCGGTGAAAATAGAGGACGTACTGTAACCTACACCAACCCTGTTCAACAAATAACATCTTTGGGGACATGGGATGGTACAGGAAAAAATATGACTCATGATGTATCACAATACTCAACCTCCAAAGGCTTTGCTGTTTTGGCCCAGAAAAATTCCAAAACAGGGCCTATTATTGCAGCAGGAAAAGTAAATAAATAAACCTCTTGACATTTGATGATTTTATAGTAATATATTCCTATTAACGGCAGAAATTTATCTAAATTTTACTGATTAATAACAATAAAAGCGCGGCTTCACGGTCTGCGCTTTTTTTATTTCTAGTCAGTTTTGTTTCTAAGCTTTTTTAGAATCCGTTTTTATTTTTAATCATATTCATCATAAGGAATAGTTATATGCTTGTAACTCTGGGGCGCGGTATGGCGCCAAAATCATCATCGATCTCATCTTATTCACCGCCTGTTGTCGATTACTACGTCATTCTTTTGGCAGGACAATCTAATATGGTGGGGCGCAATGGCCCCATTGACACCGTCCTTGATGCCACAGACCCACGTATTTTTATGCTGAGCAGAACCGAAGAAATTACAGGTGATGCTTCACAAGAAGCAGTTATTTTGGCGGTTGATCCGCTTTCCCATGTTGGGGCAAGCGCCAACACGATTGGAATGGGATTGACCTACGCCAAGCAAGTTTTAACAACTCTACCCGCTACAGCAAAAATTTTACTTGTTCCTGTTGCCGAAGGATCGAGTGGTTTTGGTGATGATTGGAATATTGGTGATGAAAATTTTGAAGACATGATTGCGCGCGGTAATGCGGCGATGGCATTAGGCAATAACAGGCTTCATTCTATTGCATGGCACCAAGGAGAAGCGCAAGGCGGACAGTCTGAAACACTTTATGCGAACCGTATGGATACGCTTATCACAATGGCACGCGATAGAATTGCAGGGGCAAGCATAACAACACCATTTATTTGCGGAGATTTAATCGGTACATCAAATGCAGCAGGCGTTCGTTCCGCTTTATCAAATATTATCAACCGTGTTCCTTATGCAGGGTTTGCCCCTTCGACAAGCTTAATTGATGGCGGCGATGGCGTACATTTTGATGCACCAAGTTTACGCATTTTTGGTCAAAGATATTTTAATGCTCTTAATACAAGCCTATCAGATGACTTAGGTTTAAGTGCTCCTGGCTCTGCTATGATTAGCGCCAGTAATGACGAGCCTGCGCAATCAACAATTACGGTTACGCCTGGCATATTAGGCGGATCAACCATACGGCATATCATTGTGCAATATAAATCATCGTCATCAAACACATGGATTGATTTTAATAGAGAAGCAGATCCCAGCTTAAATATTGTCGTTGATAATTTAACCAATGATGAATCTTATGATTTCCGTGTACAGATCGTAACAAGCGCTGGTATCAGTGGTTATTCTAATATTGCGGTTGGTACGCCTATGGCCGCAATAAGCGGCTCGGCTTTAGACACAAATCACGTGATAGATTATTCAGCGCAAGATACAACAAGCTATACCTCAGGGCAAACTTTGACAGATTTAAAGGGTACGGTTGATGCATGGTTTGGCAATGATGGCACAGCTGAAACAACGAATGATCCTGCCTTAATTGGTACTGCAGGAGATAGTAATGCATTCTTCACAATGGGGGGGCGTTACTTCACATTAAAATCTAACCCTGATTTAATTGCAAAGATGCATCGCTCGGATGGCGCGCCATGGACAATTACAATGCAAGTAAATATTACATCAGGGGATTTACCGGTGATGGGAACTGGTGTTGTTGGCGTTGACGCAGGGATTCATTTTGAAATTATTAGAAGTGTCAGACGTTTAAGAATGAAAGTTTTATCTGCGGGCGGCTCGACAAGAGAAAGCCTTGAACTATCAGCAGAGGCAATCGGAGCAGGTGACCAAATGTTTAGCTTTGGTTATGACCCCACCAATGGAGATTGGGTCTATAAAATACAAGGCGGCACGTTCCAAAATGGTAACATCGGTACTCTCAATAATACAGACGCAACACCAAACAACTTTAGAATTGGAACAAATGGCGGTGGTGTTGGCGGTGGAAATATCTCAAACATTAAGAACTTTGCCGTTGCCAATAAATTACTTAGCGAAACCGAAATGAACGACGTGCAAACAATCATGTTGGGGCGGGTTAGTTAAAAATTATTTTTCAAGTTCAATCATGACTGGTATATGGTCTGACGGTTTTTCAAGGTCACGATAATGGTTCAATAGCTTGTAATTTTTTAACTTTTGAGCCAAGGGTGGGGTAACCCAAATATGATCTAACCTGCGACCACGGTTTGATTTTTTATAGTCGCGGTTACGATAGCTCCACCAGCTATAGCATTTTTCTTCATCGGGAACGAAATGGCGAATAGCATCTTGCCAATCTAAGGACGCGTACATTTTGGCAAGATATTCTATCTCAATCGGCGTATGCGAAACGACCTTTTGAAGTTGTTTAGAAGACCAAACATCATGCTCACGCGGGGCAATATTAAAGTCACCAACGGTTATCACATTTTTCTTTGCTGTATAGGTCTTAGAAAAAAGCTCCGTCATTTCAGTGATGAAATCAAGCTTATGCCCGAATTTTTCATTAATGGTGCGGTCGGCCTCGTCCCCACCAGCAGGAATATAAAGGTTGTGTAGGTCAAAGTCTTTAAAGCTAGCCGAAATATGACGGCAATCTTCTTTACCAACGCGGTTATGAATTTCAGTTTTTTTAAAAGGTAGTTTGGATAAGATACAAACGCCGTTATAGCTTTTCATCCCTGCTATATGAATATGCTTATACCCTTCGGCTGTAAAAACATCGAGTGGAAAAAACTCATCTCTGGTTTTTGTTTCTTGCAAACAAATAATATCTGCTGCTTCTTCACGCATCAGTTGCACCACCATCGGCGCACGAAGACGAACAGAGTTAATATTCCAAGTGACAAGTTTCATGTTTTTCATTCCATCAAAAAATACCAGCCATACGCCACAATGAGTGCGGGAACGGCAGTATATAAGGTTGCCAAAATAGCGGTTCTGGGGGCAAGAGCAAGAGCAGGAAACAAAGCGTCACCATCGTTACTGAGAGCATTCCCCAATTGCGCCGACAAAGGTATCAGTCCATTTAAATAAAATGTCGTGATTAGAATTTGAGGGCCGCATCCTGGAATAAACCCCATTAAAACCGCCATGAAGGGGATAATTGGTTGCCAAATTTCAAATACAGATTTTAAATCAAACCCGCCCCATAGCAGTAAAAGCTCAAAAGCAAGAAACGCTATAACGACCCAAACAGTCACAAAATTAGTATCAATCACAACACGCTCTAAATGGATTTTCCAACCATTTGTTTCAATCATTTTACCAGATAAGTTCACTATACTTGGCCCCGAATTGGGATTAAGTGCCCACATCACTGTAGAAAGCAAAGCCCCATAAAAACCAATCCACAAAGTAGGTTCATAGGCACTAAAACCACCAAACCATAAATCAGAATCAAGTTGAACAGCATTGGCAAAACCCAACGCAAAGCCAGGGGTCATCAATAAAACCCAAGGATATTGCAGAAGACCCAAAACATTTGGCATCTCCGTACGCGCCATAAATTCTTTTTTAGTTTGTCGTTCTTTGCGTAAAAAGTCACGGCCATGAATTTTTTCAACGATATACCCTGTAACAATTCCAACGGTCAAAGAAACAGCATAAACTAGAAGAGCTGTTTTAGGCTCACGAGCAATTAATAGAAAAGCCGCATCCCCCATTGTTGATGTTAATACCGCAACCATAGAGCCAAACCCCAAACGCCCACTGACATATTGTGTAACTACGATAATAGCGCCGCCGCACCCTGGTAACGCCCCCATAAGCGCTGCAATTGGAATATGCCAACGTGGATATTTGTTTAGCAAATGATTCGTATCCAGTTTCAAGATATGCTCAAGGGCGTAAAACAAAGCAAGCGTCAACGCCACAAACGTACTCACACTTATATAAGCACTAGACAACGCCTCACGGGACGTGACGCGTGTTGGCTCATCTGGAAAAAGACAGAGGACAAGAATCGATAATAAAATTCCTCCACGTAAGGCAATTTTATTTTTATTTTCTGCTATTTGGATTAAAGCGGCGTTCATTGAAACGATCTATCTAAAACGGTAGTTGCGCTCCTGCGGGCAGGCCAAGATCACCCATCATGCTTTGAGTTTCATCAGCAAGCTTTTGATCTGCTTTTGATTTTGCATCATTCAGCGCCGCCTTGATTAAATCCTCAAGCACTTCTTTTTCATCGGCAACAATCAAACTAGGGTCAATATCAACGCGGCGAATATCGTTCTTACAAGTTGTCGTTACCTTCACAAGACCGCCCCCTGATTGACCTTCAACTTCAATATCGGCGAGCTGTTCTTGCATAGTTTGCATTTTTTCTTGCATGACTTTTGCTTGCTGCATCATTTTGGCAATATTCATTTTTCTGTTCCTTATTGATTAAGTCTTAGACGTGATTTCTTTTAGGTCCGCATCAGGAAATAATTTTGTGATATTTTGCATCAAAGGTTGCTCTAAAATATGAGCGCGTAACTTCGCCTCATCCTGATCAGCCAATTGCGCTAAAGTCAGCTCACCCTGTTGATTAGAGATAGACACCACCCAACGATCACCCGTAGCGGCTTTTAATTTCTGTGATAAATCTTGGCTCAAACGGTCAGGCGCCCCTTCTGCGGCACGGAACTCAACCATTTTATCGGTAATTTTAACAGGGTGCACAAACATACGAACCTGCGTTGCAAAAACCATTTCCCCTGATTTTTCAAGGGCTTGGACAATATCAACCATTGTCTTTATTTCGGGGACAGGATTGTTATTTTCCTCACCATTTATTTGAGGTTTTAAAGCTGCCATATGGCTTTGCTCATTTTGTATTTTAGCGGGATGAGGCACGGTATTAGACGATTTAACCGCCGCAGAGGTAGAAGCAAGTGACGCTTGTAATGGCTGAGGTGATTGAGAAGATTGAGAAGCGGACGCAGGAGAAATAGGCGCAGAAGATATCGCCTGCGCTGTAGAACTGCTGCCTGCATTGACTTGACCACCCGCACTATTAGCCAGCGTCCCCACAGAACCACCCGCAACTAAAGCACCAGACTTTAATTTCTTCACCAAACTTGCCGGATCAGGCAGATCTGCGGCATAGGCCAGACGGATAATAACCATCTCTGCCGCTTTTTGCGGATTAGGGGCGATATTAACCTCGCCCAAACCTTTCAATAATATCTGCCATGTCCGCCCAAGCGTTGGCATAGACAGGCTATCCGCTAAATTCTCAAGACGTTCTTGCTCACCCTTGGGCATTAAATTCGCGTTTGTATTTTGTGGAAGCGCACGATGTTTAGTCAATAAGTGTGATAAGTCCAATAAGTCCTGAATAACAACAACAGGGTCAGCACCCTTTTTATAGAGATCCCCCATAACGGCGAGCGCGTCAGCAGGATTACCCTTCATCACATTTTCCAAGACATCTAAAATCATGGCACGATCAGCCAGGCCAAGCATATCTTTCACTTGCTCGGCGGTCACCTTGCTATCACCAAGAGCCATCGCCTGATCAAGCAAACTAAGACCATCACGGACAGAACCATCAGCCGCGCGAGCTATCAAATCCAGAGCCTCTTCCTCGGTTGTTACCTCTTCCCAGTCAGAAATTTTACCGTAATAATCACTTAAAATATCAGGATCTATACGGCGTAGATCAAAACGCTGACAACGGGATAAAACTGTTATTGGAACTTTACGAACCTCTGTCGTCGCAAAAATAAACTTCACATGCTCTGGTGGTTCTTCCAGCGTTTTAAGCAGCGCATTAAACGCCGCTTTAGACAGCATATGCACCTCATCTATAATATAGATTTTATAGCGCGCCGAAGTTGGCGCATAACGTACACCATCTAAAATTTCACGAATATCATCAATCCCTGTACGGCTGGCAGCATCCATCTCCATAATATCAGGGTGACGATCTTCGGCAATGGCTTTACAAGCTTCACAATCAGACGTGTCACCTGTAGTAGGCCCTGCCGTTCCATCAGCCCCTGTATAATTAAGTGCTTTTGCGATAATACGGGCGGTTGTTGTTTTACCCACCCCACGGATACCCGTCAGCATAAAGGCATGAGCAATACGGCCAGAATCTATGGCATTTTTAAGCGTACGCACCAGCGCATCTTGACCAATAAGGTCATCAAAATTTTGTGGGCGGTACTTACGCGCCAACACGCGATAAGGAACGGATTTCTCTGTTTCAGGTTTTTCTTGTTCTTGGGACATATTCTAGGTTTAGTACGATTCCGAAATACACGCAAGATGAAGATAGGAGTTATTGGGCTTATATATGACCGCTCAGGCGTACAAGCACACCATGCAGGCTTTCTTTATAATAAAACGCCCTCGAATTTACCTATATAACCAGCGCTGCTTTTACATGCCCAAGGTCTTTTTTTTAATGAAAACTTTTTGAATAAAGTGGAAGACCGGACAACGACCCGAAAAAATTCATCTGTGGCTGCTTCTTCTCAGACCTGACCAAGTCCAACGAGATTTCGCCCGCGCCGATCTTCCGCGACCTTTCTAGGAAATTTTCCTGTTTATTGCAACGATTAATGCTATCTGACTAGAAAATTAGACTATCAAGATCAAACCTTGCCCTGTGACCAAAATACTTAAAAACCCTTTTATTAGAGCACTATCTATGAAATCTTAATGCCGTTCTAATAAGGAAGAGAGATACCCATGCCATATGATACCGTTGTTGCCAAAACCATAGAATATCTTGCCGTCCCTTCCGTTGTGGGTCATGAGAAACATTTCATCCAATTTCTAAAAAACGATTTTGAAAAACTGGGACTTACCGTCACTGAACATGAAGGCGTTCTAGAAGTGTCAGGGCAAGAGCCACACTCCACCATTATTTCCGCCCATGTTGACCGTCATGGCCTTATTAGTATGGGCGAGAGCAATTACGGTTATGCAGCAGAATATATCAAAGAAAACAAATATGACGTCAATGGAACGCCAACACAAAAAATGATGAACGCCATTGGCGACCGTTTTAACGGAGAGGATGTCTTTGCTTATGACCCCGAAACAGGAGAAAAATTAGGCGAAGGTCAAATATCCCGTTCTGGACCAAATATGATTGATGATAATTGTATTTTTAAAGTAGAAGGAATGGAGACAATGCCCGTCAATATCCCTATCGGATATGCCAGAACAGCATTTTCAGATGGTAAATACTTGAAAGGTCAAATTGATAATGTCGTTTCCTTGGGCGTTATCTACGTTCTATTCCAAAATGGATTTCAAGGCACTGCTCTTTTCACCTGTGAAGAAGAAATTGGGAAAAGCTGGGTTCATATTACAGATTGGTTAGAAAATAATAAAATTGAAAGTACGGAATTGATTATCCTGGATACCAGCCCGTTTCGTGAATCATCAGCGGTAGAAGAAAGTTCTGTTATCTTAAGAAACCGTGATAAAAATGCGATTTTTAATAAAGACATTACCGAAAAAATAAAACAACGATGTGAGGATAAAAATATCCCGTTTCAGTTTAAAGACGAATATTTGATAGAGCGTGGCACCTCTGTCAAAGGGTTAGGGTCAACCGAATTAGGGCGTATTATTCAAAAGTCAGAAGGGCGATGGTCTGGTGCAACAATACAAATACCAACGACCGAGTATCACACCAGTTATGAAACCACGAGCCGAAAATGCATTGAAACATATTATGCACTTTTGCAAAATATTCTGGTGAATGAACGAATTACGGCATAGAAAGCCCAAATGGTAACGGAAAACCCAAATGGTAACGCCGCAAGATAAGAAACAGAATAACAAAATTATTGGCCGCCGCGAATGGTGTTGTTTTTCTGACTTAAACATCCCTGCCATTAAGGCCAAAATTGATACCGGCGCAAAGACATCGGCCTTACATGCCGATCATATTGAACCTTTTCAGAAAGAGGGCAAAAGCTATATTAAGTTTATCGTCCACCCCATTCAAAAGAACCGAGACATTACCTGTCATTGTGAAGCAGAAGTAAAAGATCATCGCTTTATTACCAGCTCTAATGGGGAGCGTGAAAAACGATATGTCATTGAAACAAAATTTCATATAGGGGACACGGCGTTCATCGCGGATATAACGCTAACAACACGATATAGTATGACGTATAGAATGCTCTTAGGTAGAGATGCTTTAGTAGCGGGAAATTTTATGATTGATGTGACAAAAAGCTATATCACAGGCCAGCAAAAAAATGCTAAAACCCTTTATCGTTAAATATATGAGAAAAAATAAAACCAATGCGTATTGCCGTTCTTGCTTCAAACCCTAAGCTTTATTCAAATAAAAGGCTCATGCAGGCGGGGCGCGATCGCGGGCATGATATGCATTTTATCGCCATCAAAAACTGTTACATGGACATCACCGCCAGTAAGCCAGAAGTACATTACCGTGGTGGTGAAATCCTAAAAATGTTTGACGCCGTTATTCCACGTATCCGTCCTTCGGCCACTTTTTATGGAACTGCCGTTTTAAGACAGTTTGGCGCGCAAGGTAGTTATATGTTGAATGGCCCCGTTGCCATTGGGCGATCACGTGACAAATTGAGAACCTTACAAATTCTATGTGGTAAAGATGTAAACATACCCAAAACCGCCTTCGCAGACTCGCCCCTAGATACAAAAAACATGGTTAAAATGGTCGGCGGTGCGCCTGTTGTTATAAAATTATTGGAAGGAACGCAAGGCGTTGGTGTTGTTTTGGCCGAAACCAATAAGGCCGCAGAAAGTGTTGTGAACGCCTTTAAAAGCCTGAAAGCCAATATTTTGGTACAAGAATTTATAAAAGAGTCCAAAGGTATAGATTTACGTTGTTTTGTTATTGGAAATAAGGTTGTTGCCGCGATGGAGCGTCACGCCGCCGAAGGAGAGTTTCGTGCCAATATCCATATGGGCGGTACAGGATATAAAGCGAAGATCACATCCGAAGAACGTAAAATGGCCGTTAAAGCCGCAAAATCCATGGAATTAAAAGTAGCAGGTGTTGATATTATCCGATCAAATAAGGGACCAATGGTTCTAGAAATCAATTCCTCCCCTGGGTTAGAGGGCGTTGAGAATGCCACCAAAAAGGATATTGCGGCACTGATGATTGAGCATATTGAAAAAAACGCCAAAACGAAGAAACGCTATCAAATAAAAGAATAAGCCCATAAGGCAAACCGATAGCCGAGACTCACATATTATTCGATTATGATTGAAGTCACCGCCATTTCGTTTTAAATAGCGGACATGTCTTTACACCCATTGATACAAAAATGCCGCAAAATAGGTTTGCTCTTTTCCAAGCCTGATATTTTGTTTTACAGCCTACCGTGGCTGATGTTCTTGGTTGTTATGGGTACCATTAGCCAGAAAGAACTAGGCCTCTATGAAGCAACGAGCAAATATTTCAGTTCTATCATTTTGTGGCTGGGTCCTCTCCCGACTCCCGGCGGCTTAACAACAATAGGAATTATCTTCATTGCCCTCACCGTGAAGTTTATATTTTACAGCCCATGGAATAGGAAAAAGGCAGGAACTATCTTAACGCATTTAGGTATTTTACTTTTATTATTGGGCGGTATTATCACCGCCCTATCAAGCAAAGAAGGATTTATGATTATCCCCGAAGGGAGCAAGGTTCATGCTGTGTCACATTATTATGACCGCGTTTTAGACTTTAAAAATGAAAACGGCACTCTTCAAACACACAACTTTCATGACCTTCACAAAGATGATGAAATAAAACTCGGTGATCTAAAAATAAAAATATTAGAAAAATGTGATAATTGCGGTGCGCGCGCGCCATCGGGTATATATCAGAACTTACAAGGGTTAGCGATTAATATGGAGTTATACCCCTTGCCTGATGAGAAGCAAAAAGAAGCGAATTTTTCTGGCGCAATTTTAAGTATAACTGACCTCAAGAATGATAAAAATTCTGGCACCTATATCATCATGGAAGACATTCCAAAAAACCCAAAGATAAATGAAACAGAAATCAGTCTAAAAAGAAAAGAACAAACACTTCCTTTTTCTATTACCTTAAAAGATTTCAGAAAAATAGATTATCCAGGCACCAATAAAGCGCGGGAATATGAATCTGACCTTATTATACGCGATGGCGGTATCTCTTGGCCTGCAACGATTAGTATGAATAAACCCTTGCGGTATAAAGGATATACATTTTTTCAGTCCTCCTTCGAACAGCGTCCAGACGTAGAGGTAACTGTTTTAAGTGTTGTACAAAATACAGGGCGTGCCTTTCCTTATATTTCAACATTCATCATTTTCTTAGGGCTGCTAACGCATTTATTTATTCGCCTGCAATCACAGAAGGTGAGAAATGTTTAGAAAAACTTTAGGCGTATTACTGGTTCTTTTTATGCTGCTTCCTTCTGCTGCTATGGCGGAGGAAAATTTGGATCTGGGGCAGTGGGCGCAACTACCTATCCTGCATGAAGGACGGTTAAAGCCAATAGATAGTTTTGCGCGCATCCATCTAAAAAAATTATCTGGTCAAACGAGTATAAACAATCAATCTGCCAATCAATGGTTAGCAGAAGTTTTATTTGCACCCGATCAAGCGGCGCTTCGTCCTACTTTCAAAATAAGAAACTTCAAACAATATGGCTTAAGCGAAAAGAAATTTTACTCTTATGTAGACGTTACAGAGGCTTTAAATAAAAAGAAGGCGTTAATTGATGATCTTTTAAAATCAAATGTCGAAAAATTCACACCAGAACAACAAAGCTTAATTAGTCTGCATAATAAGGCGAATATTTACGCGCAGTTATTACGTGCCTTAACGGCACTACTCCCTCTCAATATAGAAACCGTAGAAAACCAAACTTATTTAAACTTAAAAAATAACGAAGGTTCGCCAAAAATATTAAAGTTAATCGAAGCAGGTGGCTTTAATAATACTTACTTCCGTATCATACCACCAACATGGGAGAACATGAGCGGAGAATGGATTGCACCTTGGGAAGCTTTAAAAGAAAATAATACCAACGATGCAAGCCTAGCCTATTTAAGCCAATGGTCAGCATTAGCCAACGCCTATCGTGATTATAATCAAGAAGCGTGGGATCAAACCGTATCAGCCCTGCCCTCCACGCTCGTAACAACAAGGTTAAAGACAGAATATTTATATAATTTATTAAAACTTCTACTTATTGCAGGCGGGTTATACGCATTTAGTTTTTCATTAATAGTCATAGATAAATTTACGTCTAAAGTGCGTCTTAATAGCCTCGCATTTTCTACCCTTATACTTGGCGTTATTGCCAATGGTTTAGATATTGGCTTACGCATCTATATTTTAGAGCGTCCGCCCGTTGGTACACTTTACGAGTCAATTATATTTGTCTCCTTTATTTGCGTATTGGGCTGTCTATTATTAGAGAGAAAGTACAAAGACCAAACGGGCTTATTATTGGGAAGCATATTGGGCGGATTGCTTTTGATAACAGCAAAAAGTTTTGCCGGCGATGACACAATGAATACACTGGTTGCGGTTTTAAATACAAATTTTTGGCTACTTACTCACGTTATATGCATCACCATTGGATACGCCGTTTGTTTTATAACATCTATTATTGCGCATTATTATTTGGTCGTAAAATTAGTATCACCTATTAAAAAAAATTTATTGAAACAATTAAAAACAGCCGTCAAAACCTTGATCATTATATCTTTGCTCTTCACAACTATCGGCACAATATTGGGCGGTATCTGGGCAGACCAATCATGGGGACGTTTTTGGGGATGGGACCCAAAAGAAAATGGCGCCCTACTGATTGTTTTATGGCTTATTTGGTTGTTACATGGAAAAATCAGCAAGCATATCAACGAAACGGGCTTTATGGTTGGGGCGGCGTTCTTATCTATTATCGTCGTTATCGCCTGGTTTGGGGTCAATCTGTTAAGCGTCGGGCTACATTCCTATGGATTTATTAGTGGCGTTGCCTTCGGTATCACTTTATTTTGCCTTATAGAGTTTCTTATCATTAGCGGATTATGGTTTTTTGGACGACAGAAAGCCATCACATCATGACAAAAAATATTTTAACCCTATTGGCAATTATCATAGCCACAGCTCTATGGACTTATTTTTCAGATACAAAGCCCATCAAACGGACTAGCGCTCTTGAAAAAGTCCCTAATTTTGAATTTAACGATATAACAGAAACTAAACATGCTTTATATGATTTTCAGGGGCGCGTTGTTTTATTACATTTCTGGGCAACATGGTGCGCGCCCTGCTTAGAGGAGCTGCCCGACCTGATTGACTTGGCGCAAACGCAGTCTGAAGAAATGACTGTTATTGCCATCGCGGTCCAAGATAAGCCAGACGATATTCAGCGTTTTTTAACAAAAACAAAAAGAAATATCCCAGAGAATTTTATTGTTGGACTTGATCCCAACCAAGTTATTTCAAAAAATATTTACGAAACAATAAAACTGCCCGAGACGTACATCATAGACCTACAACTCACCCTATCAGAAAAGATTACAGGGGCGAAAAACGACTGGGGGCGCTATAGATACGAAGATTAATTTCACTTTTTATCTCTTTTTATAAAGCTGAAAACTTATAACTCTGTGCATAACTTATAAAGTAACTGTTGAAAACTTGATAAAGAAATCAAGCCTATATTGCCCATCTCTACTTAAATCTCTAGGCTTTCAAATGGTATCAATCTTTTCAGTCTGGCTATATATGACCGAAAATACAAAATATGTAAACTTAACCCGCACGTGCTTGTCTTTAAAACGGCTTTCATGCATAGCCCTCTTATGCCCTCTTTTACTGCTTAGTGGCTGTGGATTGAATTTACCAAGCCTCCCCACCCTACCCAGCTGGGGCAGCAGTGATTCAAAAGATGCTAATGATCTTGCCGACTCTGCAGACGCGTTAGAGGACGAGATATCTTATATCGACCAAAGAAAGCCTAAAAAGCGCAAATTTAATCCCAAAAATATGTTTGGTAAAAGCTTGCGAAGCCCAACCGAGCGTATGGATCGCCTAGAGCGCGCCGTCCAGGATATGCGAAATGAGTTTGATCAAGTCCAACCTTCTATTAGCAGATTGACAGCTTTAGAAAGCGAAATACAAAAGTTAGTACGAGAATTAAAAGCGCTTAATAACGGCAACGGCAGCTCATCTGGTGGTTCAGGGGTCTCAGCCGCTACAAACAGAACAATACCCTCACCCAGTGTAGGCGGTGTGGGCGCAGCATCAAACGGTAGAAACAGACCAAGCCCAGCAAGAAAACAAGCAGCAGCCCCGACTCCTAAAACAGCCCCCGCTCCAAAGAAAACATATCAAAAGAAAATACCACCGAACGTGGCAGGTGGAGCGGCAAACATATTTGACGTTCGTATAGGGGAACACCCAAATAGAACGCGTATTGTGATGGATGTTAGTAGCAAGACCAGCTTTAACGTTGATATCGACAATAATGAGAAGATAGCCGTTATAGAGCTGCCTAATGCCGTATGGAGTGCAAGCAAAGCCAAAACCCTTGCAAAGTCTAACTTTGTTTCGTCTTACACAGTAGAAACGGCGGGGGATGGTCATATCCTTATCTTGCAACTTAAACGTAACGCAAAAGTCACTTATAAGGATGATCTTAAAGGAAACTCAGGCGGCTCTCGTCGCCTGGTCATAGATTTAAGTGGCGCGTAACGCGCGCTCCATTATGCTTTCTTACAAATAAGAGAACAAAGCTCTGCACGGCCTTTATAAACAAGAATAAGAGATGCAATCCATATAGCGACCGCCGTACCAAATAAGGCACCTCCATCACCTTGAACATCTATACCTAATGGTGTGAAGAGATGGAAAAAGATAGCGCCGCTAATCACACCTAACGCAATAAGAGCGCCTACAGGGTTTAACCATTTAAACCGTGTGAAAAGACCAGCCAACAATAAAACAGACGCTACCAACTCTGTAGAGCCAACAACATACTGGTTAAAGATACCTGGTGCTAAAAATACCCCTTCAAAACCAAGAACATCGGCAGCCCATTGATCCAAAGTGCCAAAAATATGCTGTGTTTCAGGCGCGTCTGTAAATTTAAAAACCAATGATTGTAGAAAAATAAAAGGGATAAATAACGATAAGCCCCAACGAGTTATTTTGCATAGTTTTTCCTTAGTTAAATTCATAGTTTATTCCTTTATGTCATTTAAAATTCAGTCACCTAATAAAGATAGGGGTTACATACTTGTTTGAAAAGAGTAAACTTAACTTGCAGAAAATTCTATCATGCATTTAAGTATAACCAATTTCTCACTATAACGGATGATTTCAATGTCCCACCCCTCTTCTACTAAAACCTCAAAAAAACTCCCTAATAAGAACTCTGCTCTCTATAAAAGCTTTTTTAAAACTTTCTATAAGAATGTTCCCAAAGAAGAGTATGAAGTAATGGCGCCAGAAAATTTAGCCTATACAGCGCAGCAGCACCTACAGCTCAGTCAATCAAGAAAGTTTGGTAGTAGGCCAGCCATTTCAATTTTTACCCCCACGCGTAAAACTGAAGGGTGGGATGCAGGACGTACCATCATTGATATTGTCAATGATGACATGGCGTTTTTAGTCGATTCTGTTGTGGCAGAAATTATTAATCACGGCTATCAAATATCAGCCTTTATTCACCCTGTTCTTCATACTATTCGTGATAAAAAGGGGACCATCACAAAAACCTCTGCCAATCCTATAAAAGGTAAAACGAACGGGCAATCACATATTCATATTGAATTGAACCGTACCATTAGCGCCCAACAGGCCAAAAAACTAGAAAAGCAGCTAAGAGAAATTCTTGCAGATACTAAACTTGCCAATAGGGATTGGGCAAAAATAAAAGTAAAATTAAAAGATTCGCAAGACATTTTAGAAACAGCACCGCCCAAATATTCGAACGCAGTTATTCAAGAATATAAACATTTTTTAGATTATCTACATGACGATAATTTTACATTGTTAGGATATCGCGAATATTCTTTTTCTAAAACCAAGAATAACATTAAAAGTAAAGTGATAAAGGGATCTAGCCTTGGTCTGCTCTCCGATGAAGTACAGCCTGTTTACATTAATAGCTTACAAAAAAGCTTAACAACAAAGCAGCAAGAGCTGCGCATGAAGCAGGAACCCTTAACGGTTTCTAAGGTCAATAAACGCTCCACCGTTCATCGCCGCGTTCCTTTAGATGCCATATCCATTAAAAAATATAACAGCGCAGGAACAGTTGTTGGTGAAATTTTATTTATTGGTTTATTCACTTCTGTCACTTATTCACGCAGCGTCATGAATATTCCTTATATAAGAATGAAGGCAGGGAACGTTGTTAAAAAATCTAAATTTAAAAATGCATCGCATAATTATAAAGGCATTCGGCATATTTTAGAAAAATATCCAAGAGATGAAATTTTGCAAATGTCTGATGATTTATTATTGGAACATTCGATTAGCATTTTAAGCCTTCAAGAAAGACCCCGTATCGCGCTTTATATACGTCCCGACACATTTGGTAGGTATATTTCTTGTTTGGTTTACGTCCCGAAAGAACGTTACGAAACACAATTACGCCTTAAATTACAAAACATAATTGAAACTTCATTAGGAGGCACTTGCTCCAACCATAAAGTATCACAAGATGACTCTCCTTTATCACGCGTCCTGTTTCTAATTGATATTAACGCGTTAAAAAAACCACCTAAAATAGATAGCGATGCATTAGAGCAAAAGCTAATAGAGGCTGGTCGTAACTGGGCCGATAGATTGCGTGATACGATTGAAGACCACATAGAGGAACCAGATCAAGCTGCTAATTTAATTCATAAGTATGGAGATGCTTTTTCAATTAGTTACCGTGAACAATACACGCCCGTTCAGGCGATGTTAGATATCGAAAAAATCAGCAATATCATTGATGGCGATAATATTGAAATTGAGCTTTATGAACAAAGAAATGGCAGTGAAATAGAAACAAGGTTGAAACTATACCATTCTAAAACACCTCTTGCCCTGTCTGATGTTCTGCCTATCATGGAAAATATGGGACTTCATGTTGTGACCGAACTTCCATCTGCGGTAAAGCCAACAAATTACGATAGTAAAATTTGGATTCACGATTTTTTGCTTGAACCTAATATAAAAAATAAACAAATAAATATAGCATCAGCCAAAGAATCTTTCGAAGATGTCTTCAAAAAAACTTGGAACGTTGAGGTTGAAAGTGACAGTCTTAATATGCTCTCACTTTATGCTGAAATGCCATGGCAAGACATTGCAATTCTACGAGCTTTTACGCATTATTTACGTCAAACAGGATCAGCGTTCAGTCTTCCCTATATGGAAAGTGCCATCACAAACCATCCTAATATTGCCAAAGAAATAGTTCTCTTCTTCAAAGATTTATTTAACCCTAAGAAGAAAAAACTATCTGAAAAAACAAAAAAAGAACGCACTAAAAAGATATACGTTCTCTTAGAAAAAGTAGATGTTCTGGACCATGATCGTATATTCCGCAGTATTGTTAATATTCTATGCGCAACATTAAGAACAAATTTTTTCCAAACAGACGCAGAAGGTAATCCAAAAACATATTTATCATTTAAATTAGATAGTTCCTTAATTAATGATTTACCTAAACCTAAACCTTATCGTGAAATTTTTGTTTATTCCGCACGGGTTGAAGGGGTACATTTGCGTGGTGATAAAATTGCCCGTGGGGGGTTAAGGTGGTCTGACCGCCATGAAGATTTCCGTACCGAAGTCTTAGGTTTAATGAAAGCCCAACAGGTCAAGAACGCCATTATTATTCCTATGGGGGCAAAAGGAGGCTTTGTTGTTAAAAATCCGCCAACAAATGCTGACCGTGACGCTTACTTAAAAGAAGGAATTTCTTGTTATAAAATATTCATCCGTGGACTATTAGATATTACAGATAACCGCAAGGGCGCAGATATTATACATCCTGAGGATGTTGTTCATTATGATGAGGCAGATCCATATTTAGTCGTTGCCGCAGATAAAGGAACGGCGACTTTTTCAGATATTGCTAATGCCTTATCTGAAGAATATAACTTTTGGCTTGGTGATGCGTTTGCCTCTGGTGGTTCGGCAGGGTACGATCATAAGGTCATGGGTATTACAGCGCGCGGAGCGTGGGAGTCTGTGAAGCGCCATTTCCGTGAGCTTAATCATGACACCCAAACTCAAAATTTTGATGTCGTTGGTGTTGGTGATATGGCGGGAGATGTCTTTGGTAACGGCATGTTACTATCTGAGCATATATGCTTGATTGGTGCGTTTAACCATATCCACATATTCTGCGACCCCAATCCGGATCCTGCAAAAACATTTAAAGAGCGCCAGCGTTTATTTAAAAATGTAAAAGGATGGGACGAGTATAATAAGAAACTTCTATCCAAAGGTGGCCGAATTTTCTTACGTAGTGATAAAAGCCTCAAGCTTACCGAAGAAATAAAGAAACGGTTCGATATAGAAGAAGATGAAATTTCACCAAACCACCTTATCCGTGCCATGTTAAAAGCGCGGACAGATCTTCTATGGTTTGGCGGAATTGGAACATACGTTAAAGCAACAACCGAGACCAATTTAGACGTTGGTGACAAAGGCAGTGATGCGCTTCGTATTGATGCGCCTGAATTGCGCGCAAAAGTCATTGGTGAGGGTGCAAACTTGGCCTTAACACAATTATCGCGTATTGAGTTTGCACAAAATGGTGGCGCATTAAATGCCGATTATATTGACAATGCCGGCGGCGTTGCTTCTTCCGATGATGAAGTCAATATCAAGATATTGCTCAATGATGTTATGCGTAAACCAAAGCATAAAATGGATATAAAAAATCGTAATAAACTTTTGGAGTCCATGACAGAATCAGTTTCCAACCATGTTCTTCGTGGTAACTATCAACAAGCGCAAGGTATTAGCTTAATGGAGCTCCAAGGAGCAACAAATATTGAAGCGCATGGACAACTGATTAACTTTCTTAAGAAAAAAATTGGATTAAGTCGATCCTTAGAAAAGCTGCCGACAGAATCTGAGATTGAACGTCGTCGTCGCGTTGGTAAAGGGTTAACCAAACCAGAACTAAGCGTCCTGCAATCTTATGCAAAGATTTGCTATACAGGTCTGTTGTTGAATAGTGATATTGTGGAAACAAAAGCAATGGAAGAGCGCTTGATGCGATACTTCCCTAAAAAGTTAAGCGATAAATATAGGAAAGAGATTTTAAATCATCGTTTAAGAAATGAAATTATTGCAACCACATTGGCCAACGGTATCGTAAACCGTATGGGTCCTGACTTCATACGGGATCGTATGAATAACTGTGGTGTCAGTGCCGAAGAAGTTGCTAAGGCTTATATTATAGTCCGTGAAGCGTTTGGTTTACGCGATATTTGGAGTAATATTGAAAAATTAGACGGTAAAGTACCTGCGATGGTTCAACTTAAGGCACTGATTGAGACAGCGCGGATGGTTGAACGTGCTGTAACTTGGTTCTTAACACGCTATGGCCGTAAATTAAATATCAATCGTGACATTCAAGCCTTTGAAGGTGGTATCAATGCGGTTAAAGAATCAATGAAAATTGCCGTACCTGATGCTCTGCTTCATAAGATCAAGCAAATCACAGATAGTGGTGTTGAAAATGGATTACCTAAAAAACTCGCTCATGATATCTCCTTAATGCCTATCTTAGGATCTGCGTGTGACATTATTCGTATATCAATGGATTATAAATTTGAAATTCCGATTACGGCGCGTGTGTATTTCGAACTGGGGAATTACTTTCATTTGGATTGGATGCGCCAAAAAGCACGTCATTTACCAACCGAAAATGAATGGTCGATCCAAGCGTTGGAAGGTGTGGTAGACCAGCTTTATACATGCCAGGCAGGATTAACGGTTCGTATTTTAAAAGATATGGGTAATGAAATTAATCAAGGCCGCAAGAAAACCAAAGGTGATATTGGTTGTATTGGTTGCGACAGCGTTCTTGAGGCATGGATTAGTGACCGCGGTGCGCAAGCAAAATTGCTTGAACCTTTATTTAGCGAATATAAACGTAGTGCTAACCTCGATTTATCAATGCTTATTATTGCAGAACAGAGACTAAGAAACCTATATGGGGGATAGAAATATCAGGAATGTCAAACCCTATTACTTCTTCTAGCTTCGGTATGATTTGCGCAAAAATAATTGCTATTAAAACAAGAAGGCCAAAATTTCGGTTAGACTTGAAAACGAGTAGTGAGTTTTCAGGATCATCCATCTCCCAATCCGCCAACTGACGGAAAAGATGTATCGCCGGCAATAACAATAATACCATAGACACTAAACCTGCCTGCGCCACAATTAAAGAAACCGCCAGCAAAGTAATAGTCGCCATATAGAAAAATCCAACCCAAAATTTGCTACGCGATCCAAAAAGAAGCGCCGTTGATTTAATGCCTACTATTTCATCATCCTCTTTATCTTGATGGGCGTATATTGTGTCATAACCCAGCGTCCAGAAAAAACCTGCGGCATATAAAAAGAACGCTTCTATACTTAAATAGTGCGTTGCTGCGCTCCACCCCATGAGCGCCCCGAAGTTAAAAGTTAGACCCAAGAACGCTTGCGGCCACCATGTGATGCGCTTCATTAAAGGGTAGGTCGCAACAAAAATAAGGGATAAAAAACCAAGTAGAATAGTCACGCCCGATGTCATAAGCAAAATGATAAAGGCCGTAAAAAGAAGATAAGAAAGAAATATAACCGCCCCAAGAACGGACACTTGGCCGCTGGCTAAAGGCCGGGTTTTGGTCCGTTCAACCTGCTTGTCTAAATTACGATCCCATAAATCATTAATAATACACCCTGCCCCACGCATGATGACCGCCCCAACAAAGAAAATAACCATTAAGCGAATATCGGAAGATACCATTCCTTGCGCGCCATTAGCCCCCAACACGATACCCCACCATCCAGGAAGTAATAACAACCACCACCCAATAGGGCGGTCAAGCCGCATCAATATGGCATAAGATTGCCACCTTGATGGTAATCGTGCGATCCAGCCATTAATATTGATATCAGTCTTGATGTCTGTATGTGTCATGTGGTTCAGTATCTTCTATGAGTGATGAAACTTTTAAATTACCACGGCTATATACCGAAAATAACCTTATGGATAAGGGTGTCATAGCCTTGGATGTAGGGCAAGCGCATTATTTGCACAATGTCCTGCGCCGTAAAGAAGGCGCGTCAGTACGCGTTTTCAACGGTAAAGATGGTGAATGGCTTGGTACTTTACAGGGTTTAAAGAAAAAATCTGGTAATATTGCATTAGAAAAACAACTGATAGTGCAGCCAGCTCATACAAAACGCGTTCACCTCTTATTTGCCCCTATCAAGAAAAACCGTATGGATTGGATGATTGAAAAAGCTGTAGAATTAGGCGCAACTGACTTTCACCCCATCTTGACCCAAAACACAGAAGTCAGAAAAATAAAGCAAGAGCGCATAACCAGCCAAATTTTCGAGGCCGTCGAACAATGTGAACGTCTAGAAATTCCGACATTACACGCGGTTAAAAAACTAGAAACTATTTTAAATGATTGGCCGAAAGATACAGAAATTTTGGCTTGTTTAGAAAGGTATGAAGGCCTCCCTTTGCAAAACAACTATAAAGATGTTGCACTCCTTATCGGCCCTGAAGGCGGGTTTACAACGGAAGAGAAGAACAAAATCTCTCAAAAAGCAACATCTATTACTTTAGGTAACCAAATATTACGTAGTGAAACTGCGGCCTTAAAAGCCCTGTCTATTATAAATTCTTAGAACCTAGTATATTAATAAATAAAGTAAGATTGAATGCAGTAAATAGAGGCCACAAAGATAACTAAAAAAGTAATAACCACGCCCCCAGCCCGTCTGATAGACGTACCATCAGGCACTTGATATAATCCTAAAAGATGCATCAAACGCCCTAAAATCAAAACAGCACCCAAAATATGAAGTAACGTTTCAGGAGCGCCCTCCTGTTCAGCCAGGAATATTAAGATAAGCGCAAACGGAACATATTCGGCAAAGTTACCATGCATACGGATGCGTTTTAGAAGATCAGTTTGTCCTCCATCATTCATACTTACCCGATACTTAAAGCGTCCCATCACAATAAAAGCGCTCAAAGCAAGGTAAATAAGCCCTAAAATTCCAGCGTAAAGCGTTATAACCATTGATACTTCTCCTTTCAGGTAGGTTCTGACCACATAGTTATATTTTTCTCTTCCAATGTCAAAAATATATCTATAAAAAAGGGCTAAATACATATAGTATTTGGTTGTTTAACTCGCCAATCATCAGAATAGATAGACATGACAAAAATCACTTACTGGGGCATGGCCCTGTTTTCCTTTCTTTCCTTCAGCTCATCAGCCTCTGCACAAGATGTGGCAAGACCAACACAGCTGGGTCTGCGGGATGCGGCGACCTCTCAAATGGAGCGTATTACATGGTTTCATGACCATTTACTGATGTATATTATTACCGCTATTGTTATTTTTGTGACGGCACTTCTAGCTTGGGTTGTCATAAAATATAACGCAAAAGCTAATCCAACACCTTCCAAAACCACACATCATGTTATGTTAGAAATTGCATGGACTATTATTCCTATCATTATTTTAATCATCATTGCTGTCCCTTCTTTCAAAATGCTCTATTACCTAGACCGTGTTGAAGAGCCAGACATGACCCTGAAAGTAACGGGATATCAATGGTATTGGGGGTATGAGTATCAAGACCATGAAGGAATTAACTTTCTTTCTTACCTAATCCCTGAAGAGGAGATTGATGAAAGTAAAGGCCAAAAACGCCTACTTTCAACGGATAACGTTGTCGTTTTGCCTATTGATACCAATATTCAAATCTTGGTGACATCGGCGGATGTGCTTCATGCCTTCACACTTCCTGCTTTTGGGTTCAAAAAAGATGCCGTACCCGGACGCACCAATGAAACATGGGTTCGTATTGAAAAGCCAGGCACATATTACGGTCAATGTTCTGAAATTTGCGGTATAAATCACGCTTATATGCCCATCGAAGTACGAGCCGTAACTAAAGAAGAATTTAAAGAGTGGCTTATCAAGGCAAAAGAAGAATATGCCCTCAACACCCCACAAAAAACTTACGAGTTAGCCTACATACAAGGAGCGCAATAATAATGTCTGATCATAAGCCCGGATTTTTCACCCGGTGGTTCATGTCCACCAATCATAAGGACATTGGAACGCTTTATATTATTTTCTCAATTACCGCTGCACTTTTTGGTGGCTGGTTCTCTATGATGATGCGTCATGAGTTGGGCGATCCTGGCTTACAATTAGCAGCAGATGGTCAGCAATGGAATGTTTGGATTACCGCGCATGGTTTGATCATGGTGTTCTTTGTGGTGATGCCCGGCTTAATTGGCGGTTTTGGTAACTGGTTTGTTCCGCTGATGATTGGTGCGCCTGATATGGCGTTTCCACGTTTAAACAATATCTCTTTCTGGCTGATTATTCCTGCCTTTTTATTGTTGGTCGCTTCCGCCCTTGTGGGTGCAGGCGCAGGAACAGGGTGGACGGTTTATCCGCCTTTATCAACGAAGCTTGGGCATCCAGGTATGTCTGTTGATTTGGCTATCTTCTCTCTTCATTTGGCTGGTGCGAGCTCAATCTTAGGTGCGGCTAATTTCATTACAACAATCTTTAATATGCGTGCGCCAGGCATGACATTGCACAAAATGCCGCTTTTTGTTTGGGCCATGCTGGTGACAAGTTTCTTACTTGTTCTATCTTTACCTGTCTTGGGTGGTGCGATTACGATGTTGTTAACAGACCGTAATTTTGGCACAAGTTTCTTTGATCCTGCAGGTGGTGGTGACCCCATTTTATACCAACATTTATTCTGGTTCTTTGGTCACCCTGAAGTTTATATTATGATTTTACCGGCTTTTGGTATCGTCTCTCATATTATTTCTACCTTCTCTAAAAAGCCTGTTTTTGGATATTTAGGTATGGCATACGCGATGGTCGCCATTGGTTTTGTTGGCTTTATTGTTTGGGCACATCATATGTATACGTCTGGTATTAACGTCAATACGCAAGCCTACTTCACAGCCGCAACATTGATTATCGCCGTACCAACAGGCGTTAAAATATTTTCATGGATTGCCACAATGTGGGGTGGGTCAATGACTTTTCCAACACCAATGCTTTGGGCGTTAGGATTCATCTTCCTCTTCACTGTTGGTGGAGTCACAGGCGTCGTCCTAGCCAATGCAGGCATGGATACATCACTTCATGATACCTATTACGTTGTGGCGCATTTCCACTATGTTCTATCACTAGGTGCAGTCTTCGCTCTGTTTGCCGGATTCTATTATTGGATTGGTAAAATGTCTGGTCGCCAATACCCTGAATTTATGGGTAAAGTTCATTTTTGGATGACATTTATTGCGGTTAATTTCATTTTCTTCCCTCAACATTTCTTAGGCCTTGCTGGGATGCCGCGCCGTATTGTCGATTACCCTGGACCGTTGGTACCTGAACATCTTCAAGGGCCTTTCGTTAACCATATTGAAAAAATAAAATGGATGATGGATCAAGAATACGGGTATCAGCTTTGGAACTATGTTTCGACAATGGGTGCTTACTTATCAGGCATAAGTGTTATTGTATTTTTAGGTATAGTTTTTTACACCTTATTCTTTGGCCGTAAGGTTGAAGAGAATTACTGGAATGCTATCCCAGAAACAATGACGTTTGAGTGGACATTATCGTCCCCACCGCCATTCCACCAATTTGAAATTCAACCTACAGTAAAATAGGCTTAGTAATTAGATATTTAATGATATAAAGCCCTCGATATGAGGGCTTTTTTCTTAAGGCAATAAAACAATGACAACAGATATTTTAGAACAACTATATGAGGAAATTCCCAACGCGCGAAAAGAGATTTACGCGGTTGGTGAACCTACACCTTTAGAGTACATACAGCTAAATAGAGAAGATTTTGACGTGTATATAAAGCGCGAAGATTTAGGCCCTATTAATGCCTATAAATGGCGCGGTGGCTATAACGCTGTACTTAACCACCATCGCAATGGTGGTAGTGACATTATCGTTGCCGCGAGTGCAGGTAATCACGCACAAGGGGTGGCACTAGCAGCGCGGAAGTTAGGCCTACAAGCCAAGATTTTTATGCCTCTTGCCGCGCCGGTTATGAAACAAAAAGCTGTTCAAAAACATGGCGGTGATCATGTTGAGCTTATTCTTAAAGGCGATAATTACAACGCCGCAGGAGATGCAGCAAAAAAGTACGTTGCCGAGACAGGCTACACTTATATCCATCCATTTGATGATCTTTACACCATGGCGGGACAGGCCATGATTGCCGATGAGGTTATCAATGATTCCGAGATACCTTTTGATTATGCCTTTCTACAAATTGGCGGTGGTGGCATGGCAGGGGCAGTTTCTACATGGTTAAAGAAGAACTGGCCACACATTAAAATCATTGGTGTTGAAGGCGTTGATCAAGCCTGTATGGGACTATCTGTAGAAAAGAGAGCGATTACGACATTAGAAAATGTTGATAGTTTTTGCGACGGTACTGCCGTCACGCGCCCCGGTGATTTAACCTTTGAGGTTTGTAAGCAAACTATTGATGCGTTCATCACCGTAACAAATGAAGAGGTTTCTGCGGCGATACAACAGCTTTGGGAAGCCAAACGCATTATCCCTGAACCTAGTGGTGCCATGGGTTTAGCAGGGGTGAACCAATATAAAGAAGCCAACACTGAAGCGTTAAAAGGTAAAAAAGTGCTAACTATTCTATGTGGTGCAAATATGGACTTTAGTAAGCTCGCTTTAATTGCAGGTCAATCAGCGATTGGCGCCCACCGTCGCCGCTATTACCGTTTAGAACTGCCTGAATGTGAAGGTTCTCTTCTGAATGTTTTGGAAGCGCATTTTAAAAACCTCAATGTTTCTGAATTTATGTATGGTAAAATTCATGACAGCAAAGCATGGCAAACAATCGCCGTTGATGCCAAAGAAGATGAGTTTGTAACTTTAGAAACTAGTCTTAATAAAGCAGATATTGATTTTTCTGATATCACCTTACAGGCTGATATCAGGTACAAAATTATTAATTACAACCCCGCCCTATTTAAAGATCCATTATTTTTAAATATCCAGTTTCCTGAAAGAAAAGGCGCATTACGGGATTTCTTACGCCAAGTATCACCCTATGCCAGTATTTGTTATTTTAACTATGCCTATTCAGGCGAGGCAATTGGTCGTGCCTTAATGGGATTTGAATTTATTGTTCCAGAAAATAAAGAACAATTTATCGCAGAAATTGAAAATAGTGTCGTGACTTGCGAGACGGTTGATAGAGAGACGGTTGCACGAATTTTAAAGCATTAATTTTATTGATTTTAGTCTTTCTATTTTAGATGCAGAGGCGTAAAAGAATAATATGAGTAATATCAACACAACAGCCGCACTCTCAACCTCAGAAGCCAGTGTTTCTGACTATTTTACATTGCTAAAACCAAAAGTTATGAGCTTAGTTGTTTTTACGGGCTTTGCTGGTCTTTGGGTTGCCCCCAATGCAGGGGATTTACACCCAGTGCTTGTCATTGTGGCAATGGTCTGTTTGGCCGTTAATGCGGGCGCGGCAGGAGCGATTAATATGTGGTTTGACCGTGATATTGACGCCATTATGAAGCGTACACAAAACCGCCCTCTTCCTTTAAATAAAATGCATGCGGATGAAGCTTTAAGCTTTGGGATTATTTTAAGTGTCTTATCAGTCATGATGATGGGCGTTGCACTAAACTGGGTAGCCGCAGGGCTACTAGCTTTTGCCAATATCTTCTATGTTTTTGTTTATACCATGTGGTTGAAACGATCGACCCCGCAAAACATCGTTATTGGTGGCGCCGCAGGTGCTTTTCCACCAATGATTGGCTGGGCAGCCGTCACAGGCGATATGACTTTGGCCTCTATTACCCTATTTGCTATTATTTTCTTTTGGACACCCCCTCATTTTTGGGCACTCGCCTTGTTTGCCAATGAAGATTACAAACGCGCCAAGGTACCAATGTTACCCGTAACCCACGGCGAACGTCATACCAAGATACAAATGATGATTTATTCAATCATTATGCTCCCCATTTCAATTGCGCCATACTTTCTTAATATATCGGGGACAGGGTACTTAATTGTTGCGAGCCTATTGAGCTTATTTTTTATCTATACCAATGTACGTGTTATGTTTGATAAAACGTATAAATCTGCCAAGCTGATGTTTGGATATTCTGTCTTTTATCTATTCGCTCTGTTTCTTGCACTTATGATTGATAAAATTTAGTAATTGATCAAACTTACCCCTAAAGGAGTTATAAATATGCCGATAGAAGAATTACACAAATCTAAAAAGAAAAAGAATTTGACGATTTTAGCCCTCATTGCCATCTGGGTTGCCGTCATCTGGATTGTCACAATGATAAAGGTTAATAGCAATGGATAATTACCCAACACATACAAGTCTCTATACACCAAAATGCGTTATGATTACGGGAGCAACCAGTGGCTTTGGCACAGCGTTCGCTAGGCGTTTTGCGGCCTTGGGCTGTACGTTAATATTACATGGGCGTAATGAAGAAAAGCTGGATGCGCTTATATCAACGTTGAATATACCAACCCATAAGTTAGTGTTTGATTTATTTGATAAAGAAAAAACACGTACGGAAATAGAGAATATTCCTGCTGAATTTAAAGATATTGATTTGCTAATTAATAATGCAGGCGGTGCCTTAGGACTCAGTAAATTTCATGAAGCAGATGAAGAAGACCTGTTAAATATGATTGAAATGAATAATAGTTCACTAATCCGTATTACACGTAAGATATTACCAAAGATGGTCGAAAATAAATGCGGACAAATTATTAATATTGGTTCGATTGCAGGTAATTGGCCGTACCCAGGTGGGCATGTTTATTGTGCAGTAAAAGCCTTTGTTAAACAATTCTCGTTATCTCTGCGTGCTGACTTAACCAATACAAATGTACGTGTCACTAATATAGAACCCGGTATGGTAGAAACTGGATTTTCACTCTCACGCTTTAAAGGTGACGCGGATAAAGCGGCGGCTGTCTACGCCAAAACGACTCCTTTAGTAGCCGAGGACATTGCAGAAAACGTTGTCTGGGCAGCCTGCCTACCACAGCATGTGAATATCAATACACTTGAAGTGATGCCAACTCGGCAAAGCTTCTCCCCATTATCTGTTGAGCGTGATGGATAAGAACAGCAAAACATTATTAAGTGTTTTGGTTATAGTTGCAGCTATGATTGGACTAGCCTTTGCTTCTGTCCCGCTTTACAAAAAATTCTGCCAAGTTACTGGATTTGGCGGCACAACGCAGATTTCAGACGTTGCGCCAAATGAAAGCGACGTTTTAGACCGTGAAATGGCTATTCATTTCAGCGGTAATACCAATAGAAATATAAATTGGCGTTTTAAGCCAGAAACTAACAAATTATCACTTAAAGTAGGGCAACAGGGGCTCATTAGCTTTCAAGCAAAGAATTTAGAAGCCACACCAGCAACAGGCACAGCGATTTATAATGTAACGCCGCAAAAAGCAGGAAAATACTTTCACAAAATTCAATGTTTTTGCTTTGACGCTCAAACTTTGAACCCAGGTGAAACAATGAACATGCCTGTCGTGTTTTATGTCGACCCGTCTATTATGAACGATAAAAACATGGATGATGTAAAAACAATCACTCTGTCATATAGTTTTTTTAAATCTGAGTCTAAGGAGCTTGATAGCGCGTTAGAAGAGTTTTACAATGCCGAATGATTTGTTTATAAGATACGAGAATTTTGACTACACATATAAGGATATTTCATGGCAGCGAAAATAGAATACGGAACCACTGGTAAACCACACCCTTATCACATTGTTCGCCCCAGTATTTGGCCGATGATGAGTGCCTTCGCCGGCATGTTACTGGCTGTTGGTGCGGTTCTATATATGCATGAAATCAAAATCGGCGGTATGAATGTTGGACTTAAGGGTGTTATCTTAGGGTTAATGGCTGTCGTCGCTTGTATGTTTTTTTGGTGGAAAGATGTTTTATATGAAGCGGTAACCGAGAAAATACATACACCGATTGCACAAATTGGATTGCGCTATGGAATGGCTCTCTTCATTGCCTCTGAAGTCATGTTCTTTGTCGCATTTTTCTGGGCATTTTTTGATGCCAGCTTATTTCCTGATCAAGCAAACATGCCAGCACGTCTCGAATATACAACAGGACAATGGCCACCACCGCAAATTGAGGTAATTAATGCTTTTGACCTTCCTTTGATGATGACACTTATTTTGTTGTTATCTGGTTGCACAACAACATGGGCACATCACGCAATTTTAGAGGGTGATCAAGATAGCTTTATAAAAGGATTAGGCCTTACTGTGGCGCTTGGTTTTATCTTCTTATGCTTCCAAGTTTTTGAGTACACACATACTACTTTTGGATTTACCGAAGGAATATATGCGTCTACCTTTTATATGGCTACGGGGTTTCACGGGTTTCATGTTTTTGTTGGAACTGTCTTTTTAGCAATCTGTTGGTTACGCGCCCGTAAAGGTCACTTTACAAAAGAAAACCACTTTGGCTTTGAGGCCGCTGCATGGTATTGGCATTTTGTTGATGTTGTGTGGCTGTTCCTCTTCGTTGCTATTTATTGGTGGGGTAGCCTTGGTGGTACACCAGCCGCGCATTAGCAACAGTTTTGAATGATTTTATCACCACATTAAAAAAAGGCACGTCTTGCCGTTGTCCTAAATGTAATATTGGGCGGCTTTACCCTTCAATGTTTGACTTAACCTTAAACAGCCATTGTAAAAATTGTAATTTAGATCTGGCGAGCAATGATAGTGCCGATGGTCCAGCTGTTTTCATGATTTTTATTTTAGGGTTTTTACTTGTTCCTGCCGCTTTATTTTTTGATACCCTCATAAGCCCCCCTTTATGGGTACATGCTGTTTTATGGGGTGTTGTTGCCCTCGCGCTTTGTATCGCTGCTTTAAAGCCTTTAAAATCCTACATTATTTATCTGCAATATAAATACCGTCAAAGTGATTGGGACTAAATGCTTAAAAAACTGATAACTATTTCTGTATTTGGCGCAGCATTATTTACTTTGCTTTTTTTAAGCTATTGGCAACTTCAAAGATTAGCATGGAAAACAGATATTATTGACCGGTTGAAAATAGAATATCAAAAAGATCCTACGCAATATAAATTTAACTTTAATGACCTGATTTCTTTTAAAGACGAAACGCTCCCCCTTAAACATGGACAAGTAAGTGGGCGGTTCATATATGAGAAGGAAATATTAGTTGGACCTAAACCTTTTAAGGGCAAGATAGGATATCAAGTGATCACCCCTCTGAAATTAAAAGACAACGGCTATGTATTGGTTAATCGTGGTTGGGTAAACGTAACGAATAAAGAGGCAATTAAAAAAAATCGTTCTCATAAAGATACAAGCATCAATGGGGTTTTTAGAAAAACTGATTGGAATAGATTTACACCAGAAAATAGCCCTGAAAATAATATTTGGACCAAGTTAGATATAGACGAAATAGCGCACGTAAAGGACATTAACCCTGTCGTACCTGTTATGCTGTACGCTAGTCATAGCTCATCTGATTTTGATCTTATTATTCCAAACGGTAAAGAATGGTATCCCCGAAACAAGCATCTTCAATATGCTATCTTTTGGTTTACGATGGCATTCGCACTCGTTTCTGTATTTGGGATTTTTACGTGGAAGAATAAAAAGCGGAAGTTTCTTTAATTAAAGAAGCCTCTTTTTTCACTTTTACGATTAGCAACTTTAGTTCCTTCTATAGTCGCCGCAAACTTCAAACGCATTTTATTGACGGTCGCTTTGAAATTAGCCATTTCTTTGCCAGACAGCTCTTCCCCTGTTGGTAGATTAACAGAACGCGGGTTTACCTGATTACCATTGAGCATCACTTCATAGTGCAAATGCGGTCCTGTAGAACGTCCTGTTGTCCCGACATAGCCAATCACTTGACCTTGCCTAACACGCTGTCCTATTTTTACTTTTGAATTAATTTTACTCATATGCGCGTAAGCCGTTTTTAATTTTGAGTTATGGCGGATACGAATATACTTCCCGTAAGAGCTAAACCAACCAGCTTTTTCAACAACCCCATCACCAGCCGCAAAAATAGGCGTGCCACGCGATGCCGCAAAATCAACACCTTTATGCATCTTTGTATAACCCAACACAGGGTGGCGACGCTTACCAAAACCAGAAGACATACGCGCACCATTAATAGGCGTTTTCATCAAGGTACGTTTGATAGAACGCCCATTTGGTTGGAAATAATCAACGCGACCATCTGACATCTTATAACGATAAAGTGGAATTTCACGATTTCCAATTTTTAATTTCGTATAGAGAATATCACCTGTTTTAGAAACATGGCCTGAATCTGTCTCGTAACTTTCATACATAACTTCTAAGGTATCGTTTGGCTTAATATCCCGCTGAAAATCAATGTTCCACGAAAAGATCTTAATCGCATTGGCCACAATACTATTTGGAATACCTGCTTGCGATGCAGACCCATAAAGAGAAACTTTTACTTCTGCTTGCTTGGCTTTAATAACTTTTTTCACTTCTTTCTCGTGAAGCTTCGCCTTAAAACCATCATCAGCACGCGCAACAACAAGCGTCTTAATAGGATCAAGCTCCATTTTCATTTCGCGGAAAACTTGTTGGTTGTCGTTAGCCTCATCAAAATGAAGGTCAATTTTTTGACCTTCTTTAATATGGCGCGGGTCATAATGTTCTTTCATGGCTTTAACAATAGTCGAGGCATCACTATTACCAATACCTTGCTTTTCCATGACAAGACCCAAGACGTCACCAGCCTCGATTGTAATTTCACGGTCTAAGGGAGGAGGCTTCGCAACAGCATGGGTAACAGAAGGTAAGAGAAACGTATTATTTTCTCGCTTATACTCACCGTTATACCCCACCGCAGGAGATAAATTAGCCAATTTATAACTAAATAACTTCTCTGAATTTTGCGACGTGAATGTAAATGAAAGAATAGCAGCAACCATAAAAGTTGAAACGCCCATTACGTAACGTAAACGCAAGTTATTATTTTTTGTTAAAACATAACGGCTTCTTAAACGCAGTTTTTGAGATACAAATTTTGCAGCGGCATATAAACGCTGTGCCAAACGATAGGTAAAGGCATTATCAAAAAGCCTTTCTGCAAAATTCTCTATATTTGTTTTATATTTTTTGTTCATAGCAAAACTTGAATTATCATTATGTCCTGTTAGGAAGGTTTAATAAACGAAAAATTTTATTTATAGCGAGCCGGAAATGAATACCAGCCATTATCTTCTCTAACTATTTCATATAATGCTTAACAACCCTTTTATATAATATGTAATTTTATCTATTATTTCTCGATTTTCATAAACCGCAAGCTTTTGAGATTGTATTATAGGCTTTGCTTGACCCATTCAAGCTAAAAGTATCAGTTGTCAGGGTTCCGCGCTGAGAAACCCCTTTCACAACCATATTTGACCCTGCTTTGATAGCATTAACCAATGCTCTATCCGCTGCCGCATCAGCCGCCCAGGCAGTCTCATTTTGTGTAAATAGCTTATAATTACGGCCATTTGCCTCAATAGTAACCTCACCACCTGATTTATACGGATATCCAGTGATATAGCTAAAAACATCTCTAGTTTTTTCAGCAGGACGGTGGGTAATGAGAGCAAAAACATCACCGCGACTGGTATAATTTCCAACCTTTGTCTTTGGTTCAGCCGCCATATAACAAACTTTATTTCCGTTTTCCGTAAAACTATAGGCACGCCAATCACCAAAAGTCCCTAAGAGACTTGGTTTAGACGCCTCAGCATAACTGCCAAACCCTGCAACTACAGAGAAAATTAAAGCAAATAAAGATAAATAACGAACCATAAGTAATGTCCTTGTTCTGTGATTCTAAATCATAAATATATGTTATAGTTTTTTAACTATAGAAAATGGCAAATTTAAGGAATTTCTAACTTTCTACAATCTCATCAACTTAGCGATATTCTTAGCAAATACAAAGGAAAAGACAAAGAGATTCTCTATAGTTTACGACAAATTATTCAATAACCTCTTCTAGTCGATCCAGCGCCTCATTTAGCTTATTTTCTGAAACAGCGAAACATAGCCGCATCCATGACTTCACATCGTTCCCAAAAGCGCACCCTGGAGCCAGACTTAAGCCTGTTTCATCTATCAGTTTTTTAGCAAATTTAAGGCTATCATCTTCTCCATCTACTTTGAAAAAACTGTAGAAAGTTGCCGGCGGACGATAGGTATGAATTTTAGAATTTGCATCAAACCTTTCAGTAATAACATCTAAATTACGTGACCAATCATTCAACTGTTCTTGAATAAAAGTTTCTCCCTCTCGCAAGGCAGAAATCGCCCCGAGCTGCGTAAAAGTCGGAGGGCCCATATTATCGTAGAGCGCAATATCTCGAATAACATTCTCCGCAAAAGCGGGGCCCGTTAACCAACCTAAACGCCAACCGGTCATCGCCCAGCTTTTGGAGAAGCTATTAATAGTCAATAGAAGATCCTCTGGCTCAGCAACTTCAAGAAAACTGGGAGCATGTAGTTCATTATAAAGCGTACGGCTATAGACCTCATCAGACACAATCCAGATGCCTTTTTCGCGCGAAAAATTCATAAGTGTACGCATTTCCTCTTTCGACATCACCCACCCCGTAGGGTTGGAAGGAGTAACAATCAGTATAGCTTTTGTTTTTGACGTACAGGCGTCAAAGAGTTGGTCCATGTCCAACGACCACTCTTTACCATCTTCGTAGTGTAATGGCACCTGGATAGTACGCGCCTGAGTAATCTTAACTGCTCCCAGCAAGTTTTTCCAAATAGGCGTAATTGCCACAACTTCATCATCTTTATCTAAAATACTGGTCAATGCCAAATGCATAGCCGTTGTACCAGAACCTGTGATAAAAACACGGTTTTGAGGAAGATCGACATCAAATATTCGTTGATAATACTCAGTAATTTCCTGCCTTAAGGCAGGTTGCCCCAAAACAGGGCCATAATGAGTTTTACCTTCAAGCATGGCTTGATTGGCCGCTTTAATAATGAAATTAGGTGTCGAAGCACAACCTTCACCTTGGCCAAGAGAGATTATATCTGGTTTACGCCAGCCATAACGTAAAATTTCCGCGCCTGGGTTGGCGGGTAAGTCTTGGATAATCTGACGGAAATGGTGAAGTGGCATAGCTAAACTCTTTTTAATAATTCATTTAAAGTAGATTAAAAAATCTCATTGTCAAAAGCCTTAAAAATGTAACAATACACCTCAGCTAAACGAAGTTATACCTAATAAAGCATTTTAATTTCAACCTTAAGGAAAAACCAATGAAATACTCACTATTAATGGCTGCATTCGCGTTATTAGCAGCATTTCCTATAATCGCGCAAGCTGGTGAAAAAGACATCATGTCTGAAACAAAATCAACCGCAGAAGACGTCATGGAGAAACCTGCTATCCAAGCCGTCGTTTTCTATTCTGATACTTGTGGTTCTTGCAAAATATTAGAGCCACGCATGGAAAGTGCAATGGCCATTATCAACCCAAGTAAAGTTGAAGCAGTGAAATTTGACTTTTCAAACTCTACATCTACTGAAGCAACGAAAATACTGGCTGCTAATAAAAATGTGAGCAATGTTCTAAACCAATATGGCGCAAGAACTGGTTTTGTAGTTTTAGTCAATGGGC
This sequence comes from uncultured Alphaproteobacteria bacterium, assembly GCA_937931645.1. Lineage (GTDB taxonomy): Bacteria > Pseudomonadota > Alphaproteobacteria > Micavibrionales > Micavibrionaceae. Next base: position 67,008 of record CALHAR010000005.1, on the reverse strand, counting down.
AAGGTGATGTTGTTGATACGATAAAAGTTGATCACGATACTGCAGAAATTGCGGCTAAACTTGCAACAGCGGTTGCAAACGCCTCTTAGAAAATACTGAACAGAAAAATCGACATGTTTAAAAAGAACTTATTCAAACTCTACTCCGCCTTCATTATTCTTTTTATGCTAGTCGGTTTTTCTTACCCTGTTCAGGCAGACACTTCAAATAACAGCGAGCCTGACAAATATGTTTCAGTGAACGCTTTTACCGATAAAACAGCCGTTGTTGGCGGCGAGACAATTAGTTTAGGCATTGAACAAACAATCTACCCCAAATGGCATACCTATTGGTTAAATCCTGGAGATTCAGGATTAGCCTCTAACGTAGATTGGGACTTACCTGAAGGTTACGGCATTAGCCCGCTTGAATGGGCAACACCAGAAAAAATTCCCTTTGGCCCTCTAACTAATTACGGGTATGAAGGACAAGTTGTTCTTCTTCAAAACCTAACCATCCCTACCAATATTTCATCTGGACCTATTACTATAAACGGTAAAGTAAATGTACTTGTTTGCCATGATATCTGTATCCCTGAAACGCATGATGTTCAAATAACTTTAAATGGTAATGAAACACTAAACCCTACAGCCATTAAAAATGCACGGGAAAAACTACCAGATCCTTTAGAACAAAAAGCAGCGTTCTACGAAGATCAAGAGAATTTTATCATTGAGATTCACGGGCAGGAAACAGACTTCAATACAGAAAATATTTATATAGCTCCTGAAGAGTGGGGATTGGTTATCAATAGTACCGAAGCTACTATTCAAAAAACGAATAACGGTTACAAAATCATTCAAAAACGTGGTGAACGTTCTTTATCTGAAATAACAGAATTTCCGTTTATTCTACATGATGGCGATAACGCCTATCGATTAGTTGCAACACCGAAAACCGCTAAAAAATCTGTTATCACTACACCTGCTTCTGATAACAAAATAATAACTCCGTCCGATAGTTCTACCACATTTGTGAAAGCTTTTATTTTTGCCCTCTTTGGAGGGATAATTTTAAACTTAATGCCTTGCGTCTTCCCTGTACTCTCTATGAAAGCCCTAAGCCTAATTCAACTCAGTGGTAAAGAAGAAGAAAAGGCGCGCCTTTACGGTTTGAGCTACACAGCAGGGATTTTAATCAGTTTTGGTCTTATTGCGGCAATTTTGATTGGACTGAAAGCGGCTGGCGCACAAATTGGATGGGGATTCCAGCTACAAAACCCTATCGTTATCAGCTTACTGGCTTATCTCGTTTTCATTATCGGGCTTAACTTATATGGTTTTTTTGAATTTAAAGTGGGCTTTGAAAATGCTGGTCAAAAGCTTACAAACCAATCGGGGAATAAAGGTGCGTTTTTTACAGGTGTTTTGGCGACCTTAGTCGCAACCCCGTGCACAGCACCTTTTATGGGCGTTGCCATGGGTTATGCCTTAACACAAGGCGCTTTTGCAGCTCTTATTATATTTTTAACATTAGGTTTAGGATTGGCCTTACCTTATCTTGCTTTATGTTTTATCCCCTCTTTACGCACCCGATTACCAAGACCAGGTGCATGGATGGAAACATTTAAACAGTTTCTATCCTTCCCCATGTTTTTAACGGCAGCTTTTCTTATTTGGGTATTGTCACAACAAGCAGGATCAATGAGTGTATTGCTTATTATATCAGCAATGACTGCCATTATTTTTGTTATTTGGTTATGGCGACTTATTCCAAAACAAGGTTTCGTAAGACTCATTAGTCTGATTATATTAGGACTATCCATTGCCTTTATCATCGCAACGCCTGTTTTGTTAAAAACAGAAACCCACGTCACCATTTCCAGTGCGGACAATGAGCAAGCCTATAGCGCCAAAAAGTTAGATGAACTTTTGGAAGGCAACGATCCTATCTTTACAAACATGACAGCCGCATGGTGCATTACTTGTAAAGTAAATGAGCGTGTTGCCCTTCAAGCACAAGACGTACAAGAAATTTTTGCAAATAATAATATACAATATTTAAAAGGTGATTGGACAAACCAAAACCCTGAAATCACACAATATTTGAATTCATTTAATCGTCAGGGTGTCCCCTTATACGTTTATTATGGCCCGCGCGATGCACAAAGTGGTACACGGCCAGACCCAGTTCTTTTACCGCAAATTTTAACCGCAAATCTTATTAAAAAAACAATTCAATAAGATTGATATTAACCACAAGAAAAAGAAAAGAGGAAAATATGAAACTTTCATTACTAGCAATTTTAGGAGCCGTTGGCTTTTTCACTATCAACCTTCCATCAGCGAACGCAAGCCCTGTTGTTGGAGAAGCTGCACCAGAATTTACAGCCGTTGATACAAACGGTGTTGAGCATTCGTTAAGTGATTTTCGGGGTAAGAATGTTGTTTTAGAATGGTCAAACCATCAATGCCCATTTGTGGTTAAACATTATGAACCAGGTAACATGCAAAAAATTCAAAAAGAAGCAACTGAAAATGGTGCAATATGGTTAACTATTGTTTCATCTGCAGAAGGCAAGCAAGGTAACGTCACACCAGATGAAGCTAATAACATTATAAAAGAAGTCGGCGCACATTCAACAGCGCGCTTCCTTGACCCTTCAGGCAAGCTTGGTAAATTATATGATGCCAAAACAACACCGCATATGTTTGTCATCGATAAAGAGGGAACGCTTGTTTATGCTGGTGCGATTGACAGTGACTCAAGCTTTAAATCTAGTTCCATTGAAGGGGCGACAAACTATGTAACCGCCGCTTTATCCAGTTTAAACGCTGGTGAGCCAATAAAAGTGGCCAGTACAAAGCCATATGGATGTAGTATCAAATATTAACAACCCTTACTTTACAATGAGTTACGGAGCCGCCTCGTATAGAAGCGGCTCTTTTTTTGTATTCACAGACTCGTTTTTGTATTATGTTATTAGTTATAACGATTCAGTGATTCTTTAATGTCAAATATATTAGCCAAAAAACAAAAATCATCCCCTGACATGAAGGGGAATAAAGATCAATCAACCTCTTTATATGGCGATGATTATATCCCACGTATGATTATTGATGAAAAACAAAAAATTATTTTTTGCAATCAACCATTCAAAGATCTTTGTGGTGATATAGAAGGTAATAATATTGATAATATTTTCTCTTCTGAGAAAGAAATAAATATTGGTGAAAACAGTCTTACTCTCAAAACCAACAAACAGAAACTTTCTTTTCAGATAGACTGGGTGCCCTCACAAAGTGGTGAACGGTTCATGGTTGGTTCAATAGAAGATACATCAGACAAGGGCAACTTGAGCTCTTATGTAACTGAAAAAGTAATGAAGAAGCGTGGTGAAGAGGCAGCACCCTTTATCGACCTTTCGTTTGACGCCTGTAGTATCACCGATAGCAAAGGGAACTTTATAACAATTAACCAAAATTTTACGTCACTATTTGGGTATAGTTTAGAAGAACTGACAGAGAAAAATATATTTGATTTAGTCCACCCCAATGATCAAAAAAAGTTAAAAGATAATATCAAACTATTTAAAGAAAACAAAACCGAAGGTTATTTAACAATAGAAACATACTCTATTGATAAAGCAGGAAAGACACTTTGGATCGAATGGAAACATAGTTTTGTTGGTGAAAAGCTATATAGTACAGGTCGGGATTTAACTCCTTTAAAATTTTACAGAGAATCTTTACAGCGCCAACAGAAAAAATTAACCGAAGCCGAAGCCATAGGTAATATAGGCCAATGGGAATGGGAAGTTGGCGGCGACAAAATTAAATTCTCAGATCAGCTTTACGCTATATTTGGCGTTGAAAAAGGTAAGTTCAACCCTACCCTAGACAGCATAACACGTATGATCGACAGACGTGATTCAGGACGAATGATCCAAGTCTTTCAACGGGCGGTCATTGAACAAAATGACTATGATATGGATTTTCGTTTAACGCGCCCCGATGGTGAGTTAAGATACGTACGTTGCGAAGGTCGTTGTGAAACCGACCAAGATGATGACGTTATTGCCCTATATGGAATCATGCAAGATATAACCGATGCAACACATCGTGAGTTAGATTTGGTTAAGGCTAAGGAAAGTGTTGAGCATGCTTATGCGGCTAAAACGCAGTTCCTTGCTAATATGAGCCATGAGTTACGTACACCGCTTAATGCCATTATAGGTTTTTCTGAAATGATTGAGCGCCAACTTTTGGGTCCTATTGGTACTGAAAAATATTTAGAATATATTGGCGGCATTCGTGAAAGCGGTGAACACCTACTTGATCTTATCAGTGATATTCTTGACATGTCGAAAATTGAAGCTGGTAAATATGAACTAAATATAGAGAAGTTTAATATTGCCAAAGTCATTGGTATGGCCGCCCATATGATGGAAGGACGCGCCCTTGATGCAGAAATAAAAATAAACGTTAATCTTGATGATGAGATGTTACAAATTGCTGCGGATCGACGTGCCGTGATGCAAATGGTTTTAAATCTTTTGTCAAATGCGGTTAAGTTTTCCCATACAAAAGGAAATATCGACCTGAGCCTTGTAAAAAAGGAAAGACACATCAGTATAATAATAAAAGATGAGGGTATCGGTATTCCTGCTAATAAACTTGCCAATATCACCATGCCGTTTGAACAAGCAGAGAGTGATTACACAAGAGAATATGAAGGATCAGGCCTTGGTCTTGCCATTACAAAAGAGCTGGCCGAAATGCATGGCGGTAACTTGCATATTGAATCGACAATTGATGTTGGAACAACCGTAACAATTCGTCTTCCTATTCAAAAGAGCCGTTAATTATAGATCTCTTCTTGCAACTGTATTTGGGCATATTCTTCGGCCTTTAAACACCCTTCTAAGCCCGCGCGATAATCTGGATATTTTAACTGTACGCCTAAATCAGTTTTAATTTTATGATTGCTCACGTGTTTATTATCATTATAAAAACTTAATGTAATAGGTGCCAAATTAGCCTCGTCATAAGGAATAATCGGCGGCAATGGTTGCCCTAACATTTGGCAAGCTTGTCCAATAACATCATAACTAGGCGTTGGCAGATCATCTGCTAAGTTATAGATAGAGCCAGGGTTTGGGTTTTCAAATGACTTAAGCAATACTTGTACTATATCATCTACATGGATACGGTTAAATTTATGTCCTGGCTTATTAATACGACGTGCTATACCAACACGCACTGAATCTAAAGCACTACGACCTGGACCATAAATACCCGCAAGGCGAAAAATATGAACAGGAATACCATAGTTTTTAAATAGAGAAAGCCATTGACGTTCCGCTAAGGCACGTTTTGAACCACGGGCAGATGTTGGACGAACTTCAGAGCTTTCCGTTACTTCAGCGCCATCACGATCACCATAAACACTCGTGCTAGAAAGATAGCCCACCCATTTTAAATTTTTCAATCCAACCAAATCTTGTGCATGTAGGTTGAAGGCTGGATCGCCTTCTGCATTTGGTGGTGTGGAAATAAGAAGATGTGTACACTGATTCAAAATATTCACAGAATCAGGGATTGGACGTTCTGTATCAAAAATACGCGTACGAATTCTACGCGCTAGTAATTCGCGTTTTCTATCTTCGTCACGAGTCGTTCCTTCGATAGTCCAAGCGTCATCTTTGTTTTGTAAGGCATGCCCTAAATAATCAGCTGTATATCCATAGCCAAAACAAAACAGTCGTTCACGCTTAATACTCATATTTGGGTACCTATCTTATGCTCATCTCTTTAAATTATACTAAAAGTCGACGTTTTCGTAATGTTCGACAGGCTTAAAGCCAGGTACCTTATCTTCAAGCAATGACTTAAAACTGGGACGAGACTTTATACGGGCATACCAATCTGCTGCACTTTGGTGTTCTTCCCAAGGCACATCACCAATATAATCGATAGCGGATAAATGAGCCGCCGCTGCAATATCAGCCAAAGAAAAATTATCACCGGCTAACCATTTTCTTTTTTCAGTTAAAAAACCGATATAATCTAAATGGTAATGGATATTCGCATTCCCCGCGCGAATTGAAGGGGCGTGAGGCTCCCCTAACTTCAGCATTGGTTTCATTAGTTTCTCACCAAGTAAGTTATCTGACACTTCACGATTAAACTTAACATCAAACCAGCCGACCAAACGTCGTGTTTCAGCACGTTGAATAGGGTCAGAACCCAATAAATTATTTTCTGGATAGACCTCTTCCAAATATTCACAAATCACCTGAGAATTGGCAAGTGTCGTACCATCAGGTTCGACTAAAACTGGGACATCACCCGCAGGGTTCATTGCTAAATATTCAGTGCGGCGTTCCCAAATTTTTTCAATTTTATCTTCAAAATTAAGATTCTTTTCAGCCAGCACAACACGTACTTTGCGTGAAAAAGGATGCAACCATAAGTGAAACAGTGTTCTCATACAAAGAGTGTAACCGAATTTGAAGCTAAAGCCTAGCCCCTTGTAATAATTAGATTAATTGGCAGAATTCTTTAGATTTTCAGCCACAAGTCGAATACCCACTGTAACGTTATGCCCTACAGAATCGGGAGATTCCCACTCTTCGCCGCCCATATCGAAATCCAAACGATTAAGAACAACCTGTCCTTCGACATATGCCCTACTTCCGGCTTCACTTTCAACTATATCCAAGGCAAAAGGTAAGCTAATGGGCATAACACTGCCAGCAAGGCTTAAATTACCAACGGCAATATATTTATTTCCTTCAACTTCTTGAAATTCAATCGTTTCAAACCTTGCGACAGGATAATCCTCAATATTAAACCATTGAGAGCCTAAAATTTGCGAATCGCGCTCCGTGTCCTGACTATTTACAGCACTCAAATTAATTTTTATATCGGCTTTACTGGCAGAAATATTATCAATATCAAAAATAATAGTGCCGTCAAAATCAGGCAATGTGGCGGTAAAATTTTTATTATAAATGCTAGCTGTGAATTTAATATTACTTTGGTCACTAATAATATCCCACTGGTTTGAATTGTAATTTTTTTCTTCAACATTTAAATCAATATTTTTTTGTTTCTGAATAAAAGTACTTTCTGCTTTTCCAAGTGGATTTAAAACACCTAACTTAATAACGCTTAACGCGAAAATAACTAATCCTAAAATAATAAGTGGTATCCATATTGAAGGTTTTATATTTGGCACCATCGTAATTAAAATTTTATTACGATCTATAAAATGATGTTTAAACGCCCCTAAAGCATGCAAAGTAACAGAGGCAACAAGTAAATATGCAACAACCTTATGCATTTGATTAAACAGCTTTGCCAGATCAGGACTTTTAGATACAATGTCTGGCATTTGGAAACCAAAAAAGGGAACTGGATATTCACCTGCGGAGGACATCGCCCACCCTGATAACGGCATCACAAACATCGCGATATAAAGGGAGGTATGTATAATTTTTGAAAGCTCTTTTTCCCACTTAGCATGAGTTTCTAAACTCTTTGGAGGGCTTGTATAAACACGCCATAAAATTCGTAACCCTGCCAACCACAACACTAAAAGACCGAATGACTTATGCAGGGCATAAACCTTTAATTTCCATGGACTATATGGTATATCGACCATATAAAACCCAACTAAAATAAGGGCTAATATTATAAGGGTAATTACCCAGTGAAAAGATTTTGAAATAATATCGTAAGCGTCTTTTGTATTCTTAAAACTCATTAATTATTAACAACATCACCATTTTGGCGAATACCTTCAACCTCAATCATAATATTAACGTCATTACCAATTAAAGGAAGACCATACTTCATACCAAAATCAGAACGCTTTATTGTTGTTTTTGCAGAGAAACCAGCAACATATTTTTGATTAAAAGTATGAACACCCGCTTTATTAAAAATAACATCTAACGTCACTGGTTTTGTAACACCAAGCAATGTTAAATCCCCCGTTAACTGACCTTTTTTGTTATCAATTTTTTCAATTTTAGTTGATTTAAACGTCATGGTTGGAAATTCTTCGACATTAAAGAAATCTTTATTTCTCATGTGTGCATTCCACTTTTCATCATCCATATCAATGCTAGCAGTTTTTATTACAACTTCAACTTTGGAATATTCAGGGTCACTTGGGTTAAATTCAAATGAGCCATCATAATCATGAAATTCACCTTGAGAGTTTGAAAACCCCAAATGATTGACAAAAAATAAAATCTGAGTGTGGGCTTTATCAAAATTGTAAACTTCAATTTCTGCTTTGACTGGACTAGTCAGTAACAACATTGACACCGCAAGTAATGTAAAAAATTTCATTTTGTTCTAATTCCTATAAAAAGTTATGGTTATAGATTAAAACACCTATAACACCGCCGACAACTCCAAAAACCCACGCGATAATACCGTACCAGCGCAATGATTGATCTTTTTTGATTTCTTCGCTTGTTCGATGACGAAGGAGGACATTAATTGCCCCTAAACCAACACTAAAGCCCATCATAAAACCAAAAAACGCAAATATATAGACCACGGGAGCTTTCTTCTCTATTCTTCTATTTAACTTATAACGTTACAATATCGGAAAACATGCTCCTCTACCATATCCTTATTTTATCAGTCATTCAGGGCATAACAGAGTTTCTACCTGTTAGCTCCAGCGGTCACCTTGTGCTAACACATCATTTAATGGGTAATGGTTCAACAGATTTATGCTGGGAACAAAACCGTCTTATGGACGTGGCGGTACATGTTGGTACGCTTTTATCCGTTCTGGTTTATTTTCGTACAGATATTTACATGATGCTGGGCGGTATCTTCAAGCCAAAGTCTGAAGGGTTTAACCTGTCTTTATACCTTATTGTCGCCTCTATCCCTGTTGTTATTGTAGGTTTTATTTTACAGCAGTTTCAATTCTCATTTTTATGCTCCCTGCAAGTTATGTCATGGATGATGCTTGTTTTTGGTATTGTCCTGATGGTCGCTGATAAGTTTGACAGCAGCCGCACGCTCCAAGAAATGAGCCTGAAAAACGCCATATTGATAGGGTTATCTCAAATATTAGCGCTTATTCCAGGAGTAAGTCGTTCTGGTATTACCATGACAAGCGCCAGATTTTTAGGGTTTTCACGCGTAGAAGCGGCGAGATTTTCACTCCTATTATCAATCGTTGCCATTAGTGGCGCGGGTATTTTATCCAGCTTAGATTTAATAGAAGAAGACGGGCTTATCTTGTCAGGCTCAATCGGCTTTGCTGTTCTATTCTCTTTCTTGGCAGGGTGGGTATCCATCGTTCTTATGATGAAATGGCTGTCTAAAGCCAGCTTCAAGCCTTTTGCAATCTACCGTATTATCTTAGGCGTCTTATTACTTGGGCTAATATATGGTGGCGTTCTGTAATAGAAAGTCGATCCTCAATTTGTTATTTAAGAGTTCCAAGCAGTATCTTGGTATCCCCATAAAGCTTCTCAGATAATATATTAATTCGGGGACAGTTTATTATTTCATCTTTAGCGGTCTCTATAACAAAACAGCAATCAGAATCTAGCCAATTATTATCGTCCAAAGAAATGATAGCTTTTGAAACCAAATATTGTTTATAAGGAGGATCCAAAAAAACAAGAGTTGCAGGGCTTGCCTTTTCAGGTGGAAGTTTCAACTTTGTTGAGTCCCACATCATGATCTGACACTTATCCTCTTCCTTTAAAGATTGAATATTTTTTTTACAAAGTTCGATAGATTGCTTATTTTTATCAAAAAACGTACAGAACGTGGCCCCTTGGGAGAGAGCTTCTAACCCTAAAGCACCTGTCCCACAGAAAGCATCAATGACAACAGCATCTTCAACCCAACCACGCGCATTAATCATATTAAAAACGGCTTGACGAATCTTATCAGATGTAGGACGTACAGTATTACTCTTAGGTGTAAAAAGCGTACGGCTTCTATGAGTTCCTCCGATAATTCTCATTTGTTAAAGAGTCCTACCTTTAAAAAAGCCAGAAAGCTGATCTTTTAAAACCATTGGCTTCATCTCAAGCACGCCACCTTTTTCAACCTTACCTAAAGCAAAAGGGCCGTAAGATGTACGTATAAGACGGTTAACGTTCAATCCTATAGCTTCCATCACGTTACGTACTTCACGGTTTTTACCTTCTTGCAAAGCAATTTCAACCCAAACATTATCTCCTTGCTGTTTCTCCATCGTGGCTTCAATACCTTTGTAACGTATTTTGTTATGAACGATGCCTTTTTTCAATTTATCAAGTTGTGTTTGAGAGGTATGTCCATAAGCACGCACACGATATTTACGCACCCAGCCTGTTGCCGGCAGTTCTAAATACCGCGCCAACTCCCCATCATTCGTCAAAAGAAGCAATCCCTCGGTATTAATGTCCAATCGTCCAACGGTGACAACACGGGGAAGCTCTTTAGGTAATTTATCAAAGATAGTAGCGCGCCCTTGCTCATCTTTATTACTAGTCACAAGCCCTGCAGGCTTATGATAAAGAAAGAGTCTCGTTTTTTCTTTTCCTGGTAACGCCTTACCATCCACAATAATTTTATCTTCATCTGTAACAACCGTGGCAGGTGTGGTTAAGATATCACCATTAAGCTGTACGCGTCCTTCACCAATCCAACGCTCAGCCTCACGACGTGAACAAAGCCCCGCCCGTGCCATGACCTTGGCAATGCGCTCGCCTTTATTGACCTCTTTACTTGATATGTCTTTATCCATTATCGTTCCTTCATGAGTTCTCAAGATGACCATACATATATGCGCGCCGCATTGGAAGAGGCAGAATTAGCCGCAGCACGGGATGAAGTCCCTATTGGCGCCGTTTTGATCGATCATACCACCGGTGAAATTGTAGCCCGTGCAGGTAACCGTACGATTGAACTAAATGACCCCACGGCACACGCGGAAATTCTTACCATTCGTGAACTTTGTAAAAAAATGAAAAGTCAGCGTATTCCTGATTATGATTTATACGTCACGTTAGAACCTTGCACGATGTGCGCCGCGGCCATTAGTTTTGCCCGTATTAGAAGATTGATCATTGGGGCGATTGATGCCAAAGGGGGCGGTGTTCTTCATGGTACTACTTTTTTTGAACAACCAACATGTCACCATAAAATAGACATCACACACGGTATCATGGCCGATGAATGTGGAAACATTTTAAAAAACTTTTTTAAGGCGAAACGCCGTTAAGCCACCTTAGTTTTTTGAGCGGCGATGGCGCGCCAGCCTATGTCGCGGCGACAAAAACCATCCGGCCAATCAATTTGATCTACACCTTGGTAAGCTTTGTTTTGCGCTTGTTCGATTGTATCGCCAATACCGACAACACCTAAAACGCGGCCGCCGCTATTAACCAGCGCGTCACTATCATCACGCGTCGTTCCCGCATGGAAAAGCTTTACGCCATCCATCTCATTCAACGCCGTCGTACTTTTAATTTCTGTACCTTTTTTATAAGAACCAGGGTAGCCATTAGCCGCCATAACAACACACAAACTTGCCTGATCTTTCCATTGCACTTTATCTTTATATTCATGCAACGTGCCATTATCTGTTGCCAATAAAATATCAACGAGATCACTATCAAGGCGCATCATAAGTGGTTGGCATTCAGGATCACCAAAACGAATATTATATTCGATCATACGTGGCTCACCATTCACCACCATTAAGCCTGCATACAGGACGCCTTGGAAAGGATAGCCATCGGCTTTCATGCCTTTGACGGTCGGTTCAATAATATGTGTAAGAATTTTTTGTTCTAACTCATCCGTCATCTGATGAAAGGGCGAATAGGCCCCCATACCGCCTGTATTCAAGCCTGTATCACCATCACCGACACGTTTGTGATCTTGTGCGGAGGTTAAAGGTAAATAATTTTCACCATCAGAAAGCGCGAAATAGCTTATTTCTTCGCCTTCCATATATTCTTCGATAACCAGTTCCATCCCTGCCTCACCAAAAGCTTCACCAGACAGCATATCTGTTGCCGCCTTAATCGCTTCTTCTTCAGTCATGGCAATAATAACGCCCTTACCCGCCGCAAGCCCATCTGTTTTAATAACAATAGGCGCACCTTGTTCTTTGATATAAGCCACAGCCTCATCAATCGACGTAAACCTTGCATAGGCCGCCGTTGGAATATTATGACGAGCAAAGAAATCCTTCATAAACCCTTTTGAGCCTTCAAGCTGCGCCGCGTCTTTATTAGGCCCAAAAACAGAAATATTTGCGTCACGTAATGCACTCGCCAAGCCGTCTACTAAAGGTTGTTCTGGCCCAATAACGACAAAATCGATTTTATTTTCTTTTGAAAATTTTACGATGCCCTCGACATCTTCGGCGGCAATATCAACGCATTCGGCAACTTCGCTAATGCCCGCATTCCCTGGGGCACAAAAAAGTTTTTCGCATTTTGGTGATTGTTCTAACTTCCATGCCAGCGCATGCTCACGTCCGCCTGACCCAATAAGAAGAATATTCATGACCACTCTCTTTTATTTAAATTTATTCTTCGTTTAGCATAACCAGAGAAGCATTACCACCCGCAGCCGTTGTATCAGTGCTGATTACTTTTTCAGTCGCAAATGCGTGCAGATATTGCGGCCCACCTGCCTTTGGCCCTGTGCCAGACATGCCGCGTCCACCAAAGGGTTGAACCCCAACAACCGCGCCAATCGTGCCGCGATTCACATAAATATTTCCACATTTAATACGGCTTGTCAGTTTCGTCACAAAACTTTGAATACGGCTATGAACACCAAATGTTAAACCATAACCCATATTGTTAATGTTATTAATTACATCGTTAATCTCACTCATTTTATAAGGGATGACATGAAGAATAGGACCAAAAACTTCTTCTTCCAAGAACCGTACATTATCTATTTGATAAGCCAAAGGTGCAAAGAAATGCCCATGCATTGCAATATTTTCGTCTATCATTGTTTCAAAAATTTTATGACCTACTCCTGTCAATTTAGTTTTATGATGCTGTAAATGCATGAGCGCCGTTTCATCAATAACAGGTCCTATGTCGGTTGAAATATCAACTGGACTTCCAACACTTAACTCTTGCATAGCTCCTTGCAACATTAAAATCGTTTTATCTAAAACTTCATCTTGTACATATAAAATTCGACAAGCGGAACAACGCTGTCCTGCCGACCCAAAAGCGCTCTGTACGACATCATCAATTACCTGTTCTGTTAAAGCCGAAGAATCAATAATCATCGCATTTTGACCTCCTGTTTCCGCGATTAATTTTGCGATACCGCCCTCTTTTGCTGCCAATGATCGATTAATAGACTGCGCAGCAACTGTAGACCCCGTAAAGGCAACACCCGCAATATCAGGGTGGTCGACCAACGTTGCTCCAAAATCACCATCACCTGGTAAAAAAGTTAGAACCTCTGGCGGTACACCCGCTTTTAAAATTAAATTCGCCAGATAAAATCCTGTTAAGCTTGTCTGTTCCGCAGGTTTGGCAATTACCGCATTACCCGCCATTAACGCCGCAACAATTTGCCCCAAATAAATAGCAATAGGAAAGTTCCATGGACTGATACAAACGAAGATCCCACGCGGTTCAAGAGTATAAATATTTGTCTCCCCTGTAGGGCTTCTTAGGCTACGCCCGCCTTCAACAAAATCACGACGTCCATGGCGCGCATAATAACGACAAAAATCTATAGCTTCGCGAACTTCATCATGTGTGTCTTTTAAAGTTTTACCACCTTCACGGACACATAAAGACATTAGTTCTATTTTATTTTCTTCTAGTAAATCAGCAATTTTTTCTAAAGCTTTTGCACGTTGTCCTACCGCAGTCTGTGACCAAATTTGCTGTCCTATAGTTGCTGATGCAAACGCGTCTTCGATTAAATCATTTGTAGAAAAAATGACATCGCCGACCTGATCACCCCGAAATGCAGGATTAATTACCCCATGTGACGAACCCTTTTTTATCGCCTTTCCCCTAATCATAGGCGCAGCCCGATAATGTTTAACAGCAAAATTGCGATGAATTTCTTTTGTTAAATTTTTTATTTCTTGAGGATCATTAAAATCCAAACCAGCGGAATTTTTTCTAGATTCTCCATAAATATTTACAGGTAATGGGATTTTTGGGTGATGGCGAATTTTATTATCTTTTACTTTTGCTATAGGGTCAAAAGCAACCTCTTTTGGTTTATAACTCTTATCATAAAGTTGTTGAACAAAAGAAGAGTTTGCACCATTTTCAAGCATACGGCGAACGAGGTAAGGTAAAAGCTCTGCATACGGTCCAACAGGAGCATAAACACTAACCGTTAAATTATGATCTTTTATAATTTGATTGTAAAGCGCATCACCCATGCCATAAAGTTTTTGAAATTCAAAACCATGAATATCCTCACCAGCGATTTTTATAATAGCCGCAACTGTATGCGCGTTATGTGTTCCAAACATAGGGTATAGAACATCGCGATTACGCAATAACTTTTGTGCACAGCGGATATAAGAAAGGTCAGTATTCGATTTACGCGTATAAACTGGATAATCTTTTAACCCTTCAACTTGCGCATGCTTAATTTCGGTATCCCAATAAGCCCCTTTAACAAGACGCACTTGAATTTTGCAATCATATTTATTAGCCAAAGCAATAATGTGATCCAAAATAATAGGCGCACCTTTTTGATAGGCCTGAACCGCCAACCCAAAACTATTCCAATTTTTTAAAATGCCACTGCTACAAATATTCTCTATAATTTCCAAGGAAGGAAAGATACGCGCAACTTCCTCTGCATCAACGGTTAATTGAATATCGTGCTTGGCGGCAACTTCGCAAAGTGAGAGTAACCTTTGTGTAATAATAGGAATAGATTTTTCTTTTTGAGAAAACTCATAACGAGGGTGAAGTGCAGAAATTTTAACCGAGATGCCAGATTTTAAAGCTGTGCCTTTATCTTCTTGCACAGCTATATCAGTCAAAGCATTATTATACGCATCAAAATACTCTTTGGCTTGTGCTTCTGTACGCGCCCCTTCACCCAACATGTCATAGGAAAAACGAAACCCTTTTTCTTCCCATTTTTTAGCATTACTCGCCGCGCCTTTTAAGGTTTCACCTACGACAAATTGTTTACCTAAAATCTTCATAGCTTTTGCCATGGCCTCACGAATGACAGGTTCACCTAATTTTGAAAACATGCCATTCATCGTACTATTGGATAATTTTAACCCTAAGCCAGCAACCTTCGTCATCCAATTTTTATCAGCACTACTCGCGCTTTTAAGCCAGTTTGTACCTGCAACCTTATCTTTAATAAGCGCGCTTGCTGTTTTAGAATCAGGAATACGGAGCAACGCTTCTGCCATACTCATCAGTGCTAAACCCTCTTGAGTATTTAAGCCATATTCTTGAAAGAAAGATTCTAAGCTTCCAGCCTTACGGCGGGTTTTACGAATGCGTTTAATAAGATCAACAGCATAGTCTTGCGTATCTTGAGATAAGCTATTATCCCATTTCAAAGCTAAGAAAAGCTCTTCAACAGATTCTTTTTCAGATATTGTTAAATAATCAGATAGTTTCTTAGGCATGTATTTCCGCACTTAAAAATAATGTGTCTTATATTGCGTTCTATAATTACAGACTATACCATCTTTGACTATGACATCTGATGATTTATTCACCGCCGCAAAGCGCCAAGAAACAAAAAGCGGTAAAAAACCTGTTGGTTCAAACGTCCCAGAAATGAGCGTGGCCGACCTTGCCAATGCTTTAAAACGAACGTTAGAGCAAACATTTGGGCATATCCGTGTACGCGGTGAGTTATCAGGCATAAAAATTGCGGCCTCTGGACACCTTTACGGAGATATCAAGGATATAGACGCGAATATTAATATTGTTTGCTGGCGTGGCACTATGTCTAAGCTATCTGTAAAACCAGAAGATGGAATGGATGTCATTGTAACGGGTCGCGTCTCCAGTTATCAAAAAAGCTCTCGCTATCAAATTATTATAGAAAAAATGGAGTTGGCAGGCGAAGGCGCACTGTTAAAATTATTAGAAGAACGCCGTAAAAAACTAGCGGCCGAAGGGTTGTTCTCTCCAGATCATAAAAAACAACTACCCTTTATCCCCAATGCCATAGGTGTGGTCTCTTCCCCTGGTGGCGCGGTTATTCGCGATATTATGCATCGCCTTAAAGATCGGTTCCCTCGTCATGTTTTGCTATGGCCTGTAAATGTACAAGGGACTGGCGCTGACACTCAAATCACGCAAGCCATAAACGGTTTTAATAAACTTGATGGGTCAGGCCTACCGCGTCCCGATCTGATCATTGTTGCCCGTGGTGGTGGCTCGTTAGAAGACCTGATGGCGTTTAATGAAGAGAATGTTGTACGCGCCGTTGCGGCCTCTGATATTCCTATTATTTCTGCCGTCGGGCATGAAACCGACACCACGCTTATTGACTATGCTGCCGATGTCAGGGCGCCAACGCCGACAGGCGCCGCAGAAATAGCCGTACCTGTACGCCTCAACTTATTGGCGCAGTTACACGACAGCCATGAAAGATTAATCAGTAGCACTACTCGCCTACTCTCTGACAGACGCAACCAGTTAGAGGCGCGCACCGCGCGCTTAACGCATCCTAAACAAATTTTAGAAAATAAAGCTCAAACGGTTGATTATTTAACCGAGAAACTCACCAATAACTTAAAGAATAAAATACAAAGTAGTAAAACAACGCTGAGCTATATTTCTGCCAAGCTCACAAATCCACGTTTTTTGATTGAACAAAAGACACAATCACTCAACCATGCCAGTGATATTTTGAAAAAAACTTCGGCACGACTTATACAAGACAAACACGTACAGCTGTCGGCGCAGGCTAGAATGTTGGAAAGTTTGTCCCACAAAGGAGTTTTGTCCCGTGGATACGCGCTGATTTACGATGAAAATGGTAAATTACTGCGCCAATCGAGCGATATTAGCGAGTATCAAACCATGCATATTGAATTTGACAACAAAGATATTATAGCTGCCACAGCAGGTAAAAAGCTTAAGCACTAGGATTCAAAAAGTAATTCGCTTATAATATGTACCTATGAGAGCTCCACTGAAAGATTTAATGGATAGTTTAGGTGTCGGGTATGTTTTATCCGCTTATGAAACATGCCCATGGTCTGCGTACGACGAGGGTGAAGACGAAGTCGGCGAGAGTGAGAGCAACGGCGGACTATCTTGCAATGCAGAAGTACGAATGAATAGTGATGGTGATGAGTTTGAAGCAGAGTTACAAATTTTACATGACGAACCAAAACCAGGTGAAGTACCCATTGAACAAATTTGTTGGATACTTGGTAAACCAGCCGTAGGTGATAAATGGGATATCAAAGTTGCTCGTGTCAAAAGCGAAGATAAAAAAGATACTGTTCATGGATGGGAAACAAAATCTGTTGCCTTCTTTCAGGCATGTGTACAAGAGCTCAAGCTAGGGAAAATTCCTGATATTGATGAAATATATCAACGGGAAATTGAAAAGAAAGAACGATTTGGTGGAAACTCTCAAGGAGGCGGCAGCAAATCACCAAAAATAAAACCAGCCGCTCTTTTAAACCCCAAAGGAGGTATGGGCAGGTAATTGTCTTTACTGCATATTCTCTTGAACAATAATGCCATAGCCATCTGCAATCTTACTGAGGCCGCCCTCAACTGTTTCACCAACAGCATTAAATATCCATTCTGATCCAATACGCTCAAGGTTTCCTATAATTAAACCTTCATTTCCTGTTAGCTCATCGTCCAGCTCATATCTAAAAATCTCATGCTCTGTGTTTTTATTCACGATGCGAAAATAGACATTTTTGACCATTGAAAAGTTATGACCTTCAAAATCTACATCATACATCGATAAAACGAAACTAATACGCGATATATCAAATGGTAACTCATTCAGGTTAAGTAACATCATTTCGTCGTCACCCTCTCCTGCTCCTGTGCGACTATCGCCCATATGCTTAACGGAACCGTCAGAGCCCACCATATTATTATAAAAAATAAAATCTTCATCAACACGGGTTTTGTCATCATTACCCAAAAGGAAAATACTGACATCAAGATCAAGAGGTTTGGTATCAAACTTTTTAAGGTCCCAACCAACGCCAACAACAATCTCATTAATGGTTGGGTCTTTTAATGTGATATTAACTTCTTCACCACGTTTAATTTTATTTTGTGGTGTATCCGTATAATGAACATCTGGTAATTCATCTAAATACTCTAGGTCAGAATCATCTCCATTATCATCATAAGCATCATTCATTTATAATCTCCATCTAACCCTGAATATCAATAGCTTCTAAAACTATATCATGTGTTTCTTTATTTAAGTATAACGCATAAATGAGGCCAATATAAAAAACATAACCAGCAACAAATATTACGCCTATAGGCTTAGTGATTTTCTTATATATTAACAGTAATGCAACAAATAAAAGCGATACCCCAAACATCACCCAAATATCTAAGGTTAAAATTTGAGGGGCAATCGCATCATTTGCAATAGACTTAACCATAGCCGTTGCACCAATAATCATTAAAATATTAAAAACATTAGATCCTAAAATATTACCAATAATAATGTCAGACTGACGTTTCATCGCAGCAATTATACACGTAGAGAGCTCTGGCAAAGATGTTCCAATCGCAATAACACTCAAGCCAATAACATCTTCAGGTACCCCAATAATGGTTGCGCTGACCTTTGCACCACGCACTAAAAACTCCGCGCCACTTGCAATGGCAACCAACCCCAACACCAAAAATATAAATCCATGAAAGAAGTTTTTATATTCTGGGTCTTCAATATCCTCCACTTCAATTTTACCTTTTGAAGCCATAGCATATTGCCACAACACATAGGCCAACAGAATGACAATCATCACAGTTCCTGCCAATTGGCTAATCGTGCCATAAAACATCAGTCCCATCATTAAGGCAGATGCCAGCATCATCACAACAACATCGCGTAATATTTTTTGAGGTACCGCATGCAAGGTAGCGAAGAACGCAGTCACCCCAACAACCAATAATATATTAGCAATGTTCGAACCGATAACATTACCAATAGCAATCCCTGGCGACCCCGCCATATTAGCATTTAAAGATACCAAAAGCTCAGGAAGTGATGTTCCAAAAGCAACGATTGTAAATCCAATAACGAGAGGAGAGATACCAAACTTTTTGGCTAAATAGACCGCCGCATCAATTGTCCAATCACCACCTTTGAACAAAAGATACATACCAAGGCCCAATGCACCAATAGATAAAACTAAAAGCTCTTCATTTGTGTAAATCATTGATGTTCCATTGTTAAAATATTGAAATAGAAAAGAAAGCTTACCCTATTTTTGCCCTTCAGCCCACTCTAAACCAAAGCCAAAAGCACGGTCCATTTCTGCATGACCAGGAAAATACTCCATAAAGTTAGTCATTTTTATACCACCACGTATATTCTCTAACCCTGCCACGGCGCAAAGCGCCAATTCTTCCCGCCGCGCATTTAACGTCACAATCATTGGGTTTTCCTCTGGCACCCTCACCTGAATCTGTGGTTTGACTGTTTCCCAATTATCTGCTCCACCATATATGTATATATAGATGACAATCCGTTTAAATTCATCCCACTTTTTACCATTCACTTTAATGAGTTCATCTTCACCTTCAGCATCTCCAGTACGCTCATCTCCAGATAGGAAAATATATGGTTCTTCATTCAGCGCGCCATACATGTCACCAAAGGCTTGAATAGCACCGCGCTTACCATTTTTAAGTTCATACAAACAGCCAACGTCTAAATCTACACCAACAGATTTTGGCTCTGTGCTCTTATTGAGAATTTTATTAAAAAATCCTGATTTTTTCTTCTGACGCGCAGGTTTCACATTATCCCACGCCACACCAATTTCAAAATCTTTAATCCCTGCTTTAGTCGGGTTTACAATGGCCGTCTGTCCAGCTTGGGACAAAAATTCTGCCTCTTGAGAGTCATCATAAGGGCTTATGAATCCTGCCGCCCCTTTTGAAACAGCATGAGTTGAGAAATTAGCCCGAGATCTGGAGGCCTCTAAGATAGAATTTTTTGATGATTCTGACATACTATAATCCTAAATTTTTAAAGGAGAGAGATTTGCATTTTCTCTACTATATGCTAAATCATATCTTTCGCAAAGAAAGCTTAAAAACTATTCGTCAATATAAAGGGTTAAACGGTTATGGCATCATATCAATATTCTTACGTTATTAAGGGTCTAACTAAAACTTGGCCAGGGGGTAAAACAATCCTCAATGATATCACCTTAAGCTTTCTACCAGGCGCAAAAATAGGTGTTTTAGGGCCAAATGGGGCTGGTAAGTCGACCCTTCTAAAAATTATCGCTGGCGTTGATAAAGAATTCCAAGGAGAAGCATGGGCAGCCGATGGTGTCCGTATTGGGTATCTACAACAAGAACCAGAATTAGATGATAATAAAACTGTTTTTGAAAATATTATGGAGGCAATGGGAGACGTCAAAGCCGACATAGACCGTTACAATGCCATTGGAACCGAAATGGGAGACCCCGACGCAGACATGGATGCGTTGCTTGCTGAAATGGGTGATCTACAAAGTAAAATTGACGCAGCCAATGGGTGGGAATTGGAACGTACGATTGAAATGGCGATGGATGCTTTGCGTTGCCCATCAAAAGATTCTGGTGTGACTAACTTATCTGGTGGTGAGAAACGTCGTGTTGCTCTATGTCGTTTACTACTAGAACAACCAGATATTCTTTTACTCGATGAGCCAACCAACCATTTAGATGCAGAAAGTGTTACGTGGCTACAACGCTATCTTGCTGACTATACAGGGACTGTTATCATGGTCACACATGATAGATACTTTCTTGATAATGTTACGGGTTGGATTTTAGAAGTCGACCGTGCCCAAGGCATTCCATACGAAGGTAATTACTCTTCTTATCTTGAAGCCAAAGCCAGCCGTATGGATATGGAAGACAAAAAAGAAGCCGCCAGACAGAAAACCTTAGCACGTGAATTAGACTGGATTCGTCAAGGCGCAAAAGCCCGACAATCCAAGTCCAAAGCGCGTATTGCAGCCTATGACCAAATGATGGCAGAAAGCGAAAAGCAAGAAGTACGTACAGCGCAAATTGTAATTCCGACACCGCCACGCTTAGGAGAGTTGGTTATTGAAGCGCAAAATATTCGTAAAGGGTTTGAAGATCGTTTACTAATCGAAGATCTATCTTTTAAATTACCACCCGGTGGTATTGTCGGTATTATTGGTGCAAACGGCGCTGGTAAAACAACGTTATTCAAAATGATTACTCAAAATGAAGCACCCGATGATGGACTCTTTAAAGTTGGAGAAACTGTTAAACTTGGTTATGTCGATCAAAGCCGCGATGATTTAAACCCTAACAAAAATGTTTGGGAAGAAATTTCAGAAGGGAACGATATTTTAAAACTGGGTAAAATCGAAATGCAGTCCCGTGCTTACGTATCGGCTTTTAATTTCCGTGGCCCTAATCAACAAAAGAAAATGGCACAACTTTCTGGCGGTGAACGAAACCGCGTGCATTTAGCAAAAATGTTAAAAAGTGGTGCCAATGTTCTACTTCTTGATGAACCAACAAACGATTTAGATACGGAGACTCTCTCTGCCCTAGAAGAAGCATTAGAAAGATTCCCTGGCTGCGCGGTCATTATTTCGCATGATCGCTCTTTTTTAGATCGTTTAGCTACTCATATTCTTGCTTTTGAGGGCAATTCACAAGTTGTCTGGTTTGAAGGTAATTATGAAGATTATGAAGCGGATAAAAGACGTCGGTTGGGTCAAGAAGCAGGGGCGCCAGAGCGTATAAAATATAAGCCATTACAAAAAACTGGCTAAAACTGTTATTTATTTCCTTCAGCTTAATAATTCATTTATAATCAATATGTTATTCTTATTTCGCCTTCGCGGAAAAACCACTTTTTTATCAAATTGGTAACGGCCTCTCAGGGTGTGATATAATTCAAGGTAGAGAGATTTACCTATTGAGAAACTAAAATACACATAAAAAAATGTTGTAAAAACAAGGTTATAACGAATTTAAAAGGGAATATGGCAATACAGGCAACAGGGGCTGATAGCGAAAATAAGGATGACAAGCGTCGACCTGAAGAACCCGCTATGGATAAAAACAAGAATAAAAGAAGCAATAATCTTTTAGCTTACTTCTTGTTACCTGGAATTATTCCGGAAATTAAAGAACTCGCCCGTGGACGATTTGGGTATTTAGCTTACCTCATAGCTATGATTTACCAGTTAGTCAGGATTCTGCCTAAAAATCACCCTTACACCAAACCAGATAATATTGGAAAGTTTGGAATTCGCCAAGTTATCGCCGCTGCGGCAAACAACATTACGCTTAATCGAAAAAACATTGACCAAGTTATCGTCTTTTTTGTCGTTATGGCTGGGTTAGTTTTAGTAGTCTTCCAAATTATATCCTTCTTACTCTTCATATTCATGGGAGATGCATGGGCTGGCGCAGGTGTACCGGCCGAAGGGGACAGCCTTTTTATTACCGCCAGCCCACAAACAGACATTGCCTTTTATATGGTTCGTGAAGTGTTTGGTCTTCCCACTATGTTTGGAACTCTTGAGGGCGGACGAACAGGTCTTCATATTGCTCTTCAATCTTTATTTCAGTTTTATAACTTAGCTATTCTCTTTGTTGCTGCTTTGGTTTTCTTATATTATATCATCGTCGTTGTTGGTGAAACGGCGCAGACGGGAACGCCTTTTGGTCAACGATTTAGCCAAGTATATGCCCCTTTCAGACTGGTTATTGCAATAGGCCTATTGGTACCGCTTAATTACGGGTTTAATGGCGCACAATATATAGCTTTTTACTCAGCAAAACTTGGCTCAAGCCTGGCCACCAATGGATGGATTAGATTTAATCAAGTTTTACAAGACGGAAACCCTTTAGGTGTTCCTAACGCTACTTTGATAGCCCAACCCAATGTACCCGATGTAACAGGGTTAATGGAAATTATGTCGGTTATTACAGCCTGTAAGCAAGCGTATGAATTTGGCGATAATGGAATCACTCCTGGAGGAAAACCACCTCCACCACCTCCACCTACGGAAGTCGAGAAAGAAAGAATAGGGATTGAAGCCTACTACGTTATTCCCCAACAAAATCGTGATGGAAAAATAGAAGATGTTGCTCACAAAATAGATGTAAGTTCTGTATCTAGTAATCCAAGAGAATTTTTTGACGTTATTTTTTCTGTTCAAAAAACTTTGAGAGAGCAAATTAGAGCAGTCGGAGGTAAAGGAAGTATCGCCATTTATTTTGGTCACAAGAAAAAAAATGGTCCAGTAAGTCAATACCCAGGAAACATTATACCATATTGTGGAGAGGTTTCAATACCAATTACCATAACAGACCAAAAATCTGTTAACGCAGAAGGAGCGGCCAGTCCAGAGAGAATTCAAGCCTTCTATTTTGCTTCCGCCATGCTCATGTGGGCTCGACCAGAATTAAATAGTTTAGGACAAAGAATTGCACTCGCTAACACCCCCGTCAATAATAAGCGAGATATATGTAGTGTACCTCTTTCATTCTTTTATAGAGACGAACAAGCAAAACAAAATGGTATTAGCAACATAGGGAACTGTACAGTACAGAGTTATAAACCACCACGAGAATGGGGAAAGGTGGTTGGCTTATTTCATAAACTAGTTACCGAAGGGTTAACACAAGCTGTATATGATGACTTAAGAGACCAAGTCGATTTTAAAATAGATAATGAAGTTTTGTTAACGGGGTGGGGAGGAGCCGGTATTTGGTACAATAAAATTGCCCAAGTAAATGGTGCCTTCGTCACAGCAACAATAAGCCTTCCTAATGTGACACGGAAGCCGCAAGTCATGGAACACATATTACAAGAAAAGGGAAAAGCTGATGGTGCCTTCGTTGGATGTAAAGGGTACGAGCCCAACCTAGCCGATGGTAAATCCGTAGAATTCGAACATATAACAGATACTTACTATGCCAAGGTAATGAATGAAACATGGCAATATTGGCGCTGTGATCGTTCTGGAAAAGCCGCCAATTTTTTCTGGGATTCAATTTCGGCAATTTTTGGATTAAATGGGTTATTCAACATACGTCAAGAAGTCACAACAACCCACGCAGATGGAAACACCATCGAAACAACTATTCATCCCTTGGCAAAGTTATCTGCCATTGGTAAGTCTCTTGTCGAAAGCTCTGTTCAGAACATGGGCTTAGCTGTTGGGTCTTCCTTTGGTGGGGGCGCCTTAGGTGTATTAGGGTCTCAGTTAGGCCCTGCGTTAGAATCCGCTTCTTCAATGTTTGTTTCGATTGCAACTATCGGGTTATCTATTGGGTTTCTTTTATATTATATCTTGCCGTTTCTTCCGTTTATATATTTCTTCTTTGCCGTCGGTGGATGGGTAAAGGGCTTATTCGAAGCGATGGTTGGTGCCCCCCTTTGGGCTTTAGCGCATTTACGTATAGATGGCGACGGTATACCTGGAAAATCAGCAATGAGTGGTTATGTTCTTATATTTGAAATATTTTTAAGACCTATTCTTACTGTTTTTGGATTGATCGGTGGTTTATCTATTTTTACAGCGATGGCAACAATTTTAAATGAAGTCTTTAACTTGGTTGTTAACAATATAACAGGTGCAGAAATAACACCAGGAGATGGTAGTAACCTAGGTGGGGATACAGAACTTGGAAGGCATTTAGTTGATACATTTTTCTTTACTATTGTCTATGCAATTATTCTTTACATGATGGCCGTTTCATCCTTTAAAATGATAACATTGGTGCCTAATAATATTTTACGTTGGTTAGGACAAAATGTCGCCGCGTTTAATGATCAAGCAGGGGACCCTGCACAAGGGTTAGCGCAATACGCAACAATAGGGACGCAACAAATAGGTGGTAAATTATTAGGTGCCACAACAACCTTAGGTAAAGCAGGTGGCCAGGGTGTTGGGGAGGTCTTGAATATAGGTGGCTTTGGTAAGCCCAAATCAGGAGGGTCTAGCCAATGATGAACCTTAATATTACAAAAGGTCAAGTGGTAAAATATTCATTCTTTCCGCAAGTACTACCGCGATTTCAAGAATTAATCTCAAGTGGTTTTTCTAATTTAGCTTATTTTATGGCACTGGTTTACCGTGCAACGAATATATTACCCGATAACCATATATATTTAAAATCAGATTCTATTGGTAAGTATACAATTCAAAATGTTTTAACTGAAGCCGCAAATAATCTTATCTTTAATATAAAACATATAGATCAACTAATTATATTTTTTGCCCTAATTGCTGGACTTTTCATTCTAGCTTTTCAGTTTGTTTTCATCCTTCTTATGTTTTTTATTAACCCAGCCTCTGCGGGTAATTTTCCAACAGGAATAGGAGAATATTTTACAACGCCAGATCCAGAAAATGATCTTGCTTTTAGAATGCTTGATAGTGTTTTCGGTGTTCCAGATTTTTTTGGATCAAGAGAACCAACAGGTACAACGTTTCATCAAGCATTACACACGCTTTACCAACTTTATAGCTTCGGATTATTGGTTGTCGCCGTTATAATTATACTCTATTTTATTTTTGCAATTTTGGCAGAGACTGCGCAGACTGGAACGCCTTTTGGACGACGTTACAATCATGTCTGGGCCCCTATCCGTTTAGTTATTGGCATCGGTTTATTGGTGCCGATGACATTAGGTTTAAATGCTGGGCAATATATTACCTTACATGCGGCTAAATTTGGGTCTGGGTTTGCAACAACAGGATGGATTATTTTTAATGAATCCATCAATGATAACCAATATCTAGACCCTGAATCGTTGGTTCCCGAGCCGGAAATTTCTGACTTAAAAAACGTTGCCGCTTTCATGATGTTAGCTCATGGTTGTAAGCAAGGATATATTAATACAAGAACCGAATTTAATATAGGGACAGCTGAGTTAGATGCTTACATTATACCAGATACTGAAGGTGGAGAAGGACGTAAACTCTTACCTGTAAATTATCAAGAAGCTATTGATATTGTAGGCGGAAAAGACATTCATATCAGGTTTGGAGCTAAAGACAAAGATAGATATACATCTACGCAAGGCGGTGTTTACCCATATTGCGGGGAAATAGTCATACAAAACATCAAGCCAACTTCAACAGATAATAAAGCGGAAAATACAAAAAAAGATGTGTCCGATATCTTAAATGAAGCCTATTATGAGCTTATCAAAACAATGTGGACTGGTGCATTTCAAGAGATACAAGATAGATCACAAGGCTTTATTAACAACAAAATGGGTATAGGTGACGCCCGTGAGGATCCACCAATAGAGTATAGAGGCACTCTTGAACAAGCTGCACAAAATGAAATTTTAAAATCAATGGATGCAGCTATCGCTATCGCTGAAGAAGAATTAGCGGAACCTTTAGAAGATAAAGGGTATGGGTGGGTAGGCGCGGCACTCTGGTACAATCAAATAGCGAACGTCAATGGTAAGTTTACATCCGCCGCTATGAATACGCCTCAAGTAAAAGTATTTCCATACCCTATGGTTTATACATGCGAACAAAATCAACAACAAAATAGTGAAACATCACCGAAAGATTGTAACAATCCGAATTTAGCGCGAGGAGCAGAGGTTCAATATGAATCTACGTCTCAAGCAAATATAGCCGCTGCCTTGAATCAGCTTTCTGATTATTGGTATAAAGATCCCGCTGACTTAACCGGAAATGTTTTTATAGACGTTATTAATGCCATCTTAGGAACCCAAGGTTTATTCAGCATGTGTAAGAATGATAATGCTGATAAGCACCCCCTTGCCTTGCTTTCGGTTCTTGGTAAAGGGATGATTGAGGCCGCTATTAGAAACTTAGGTATATCTTTAGGAAGCGGTGCCGCTGGGATTTTAACACCTTATTTTGGCCCTCTACTTTCTTCAGCTTCAAGCTTTTTTACGACTGTCGCAAGTATAGGCATATTAATTGGGTTTATTCTTTTTTATATCGTTCCTTTCCTACCATTCCTTTATTTTATGTTTGCTGTAGGCGGGTGGGTAAAAGGATTATTTGAAGCTATGGTTGGAGTCCCCTTATGGGCCTTAGCACACTTACGTATTGACGGAGAAGGGTTACCAGGAGATGCCGCTATTAATGGTTACTTTTTAATTTTTGAAATATTTATTAGACCTATCCTCATTCTTTTTGGCCTTATTGCTGCACTTTTAGTTTTCGGGGCCATGGTCAAAGTATTAAACGATATTTTTACAATTGTTGTATCCAACCTATCTGGGTTTGATGCAAATAATGGTAATGCAACATCATGCGGTAGTAATGGAAGAAGTATTAATGAACCTGGTACAGTAGAATGGATGCGTGGACCAATTGACGAACTATTTTTTACAGTTGTTTATGCCATCATGGTTTATATGATTGGAATGTCTAGCTTCAAACTGATTGATCTGATTCCCAATAATATTTTGAGATGGATGGGACAAAATGTCCAAACATTTAACGATCAAGCAGGAGAACCAGCCGAAGGTTTAGTTTCTAAACTTTCCGTTGGTGGTTCAGTTCTTGGTGATCAGTTAGGTCAAGCAGCCAGCGGCGCTGGAGGGGCATTAACTAATACAGGGAAAGCCCTACAAGAATTTGCGAAATAACAAAGGTAATACATGGTTATTACAAAGAAGAAAGTTTTTAAAACAGCATTGCTACCGGAGTACCTCCCTCGGTTAAAGCATTTGTTTGGGTCTGGCTTTGGTAATCTCGCCTATTTAATTGCTGTTGTTTATAATACCGTTCGTATCCTACCTAATAATCATCCTTATTTAAGCTCAAATAAAAAAGGGCAATATAGTATTCGTCAAGTTGTTGCAGAAGCTGCCAATCATGTTTCTTTAAAAAAAGAAAACATTGATCAAATCATTGTGTTTTTCTCAATCATTGCAGCTCTCATTATATTACTTATCCAAATTATTCTTCTTGCTCTAGCACTCTTAATTCCAAAATCTTATGCAGCCGGAGGCATTCCAGATAATATTTTTGGCTTTTTTATAACGCCTAGTCCTGAAAATGATATTGCCTTTCATTTACTAAATCTAGTTTTTGGTATTCCTGAATTTTTTGGTGGAACAGCCGAGGTAACAGAGCCAATACATACGGCGTTACATGGTTTGTTTGAATTTTACAGTTATGGTATTTTAATTGTTGGTATATTCATTGTTCTTTATATGGTCATCACAACTATTGCAGAAACGGCGCAATCAGGTGTTCCTTTTGGCAAACGTTTTAACAAAGCATGGACTCCTATTCGGATCGTGTTGTTCTTTGCCCTCATACTACCAATCACTTTAGGTTTGAATTCAGCACAATATATTACGCTTCTGTCTGCTAAGTTGGGGTCTGGGCTCGCCTCTCAAGGATGGCTTATTTACAATGAAACTCTAACGCAAGAAAATAGCACACTTACTGGCAGACAAGAACAAAACGTAGCATATCCACAATATCAAAGCTTAACGCATATACCTGCTTTTATGATGGTTGTTAAAACATGCTCTTACGCTTATGAAACGAGTTATAATGACCAAGGTTTTTCAGGTAACTGGAACGGGGGTCCATTACCTTATGCCATTAGAGAAGATGAGAACAACCAGTGGATTGCTGTTGATATGTTGAGCACAACCTATGAAACCCTAGCAGGGCAATCACAAGGCAAAGATGTTCATATTGTTTTTGGTATCAGAGACGATGATATTTATAAGCAAAGCCGAGGATCTATTGCCCCTATTTGTGGGTCTTTGTCTTTAAGTATAACGGACGCTTCCCAACCAGGATCCGCCGTTATCAGAAAAACTTACTATGATATTATCAGAAACTTATGGAACGGTAGCGGTGATAGCCCCCTATATGCAGAGTTAGAAAGATATTCTCAAGAATATGTGAAATTAGCTTTACCAGAGCAATTTTCAGATAAAGTTCGCGACCTTCCCAATCCATCTTTTAAAAAAGAATGGGAAGAGTATTTTGAAAACTTAATGAAGGGCGAAACAGGTAATAGAGACGGCATTATTGCTGATGCCGTTGAAGCGCAAATAGAACAAACAGATTGGTCAGTATCATCAGAGATAAGAAATTTGGGTTGGGCTGGCGCTGGAATTTGGTATAATACGATTGCCGAACAAAATGGCGCATTAATTTCTGCAATAAGAAGTACACCTGCACCAAACCGTTATCCAAACATCATGGAACTTATAGCAACATCCAATCAAACTGAAAATCAGAACTTTAATCCATTACAAAGATTTACTATTGATTATGCTGCAAAAACACCTGCTATTTTTGTGAGCGAATATGAAAATAAAATTGCAAAAGCAACCAATTACGCTTTTACATTTTGGAATGACAATGAGACTGGCGATAACCCTCACTCTTCTCAGACGGGTAACTCTTTTCTGGATATCATCAATGCTATATTAGGGACACAAGGTTTATTTGAACTTTGTGAAAACACAGATATACATCCTTTGGCACAATTATCAGCTTTAGGAAAGTCTATGGTTGATAACTCAATTCGCGCATTTGGAGGAAGTGCCATATTCGGTTTGTTTGGTATTCAACCCTTATTCGGAGCGACAGCAAGCTCTGTATCAAGCTTTTTTGGAACTATTGCAAGTGTTGGTTTGCTAGTAGGGTTTGTTTTATTCTATGTCCTTCCCTTTATGCCCTTTATTTACTTTTTATTTGCAGTTGCCGGTTGGATCAAAACTATTTTTGAAGCAATGGTCGGCATGCCTTTATGGGCGATTGCTCATTTGAGGATAGATGGAGAAGGCGTCATGGGTGATGCCGCTATGGGCGGTTATTATCTTATCTTCGAGATATTTATCAGGCCTATTTTAATTATATTTGGTTTATTGGCTTCACTTATTATATTCGCTACAATGGTTAAAACATTAAACCAAGTATTTTATTTAGTAACTGCAAACTTATCAGGGCACGATCCACAATCTAGCTCCACAAACTGCTTTCAAAATCCTAACAATGAAACATCCACTATTATTGATCCAGAGTTTCAACAAACCGAATCAACCGAAAGCACCCGTGGACCGTTAGATGAATTCTTCTTTACGATCGTCTATACAATACTTGTTTATATGATAGGTACAAGTTGTTTCAAACTGATTGACTCTATTCCAAACCAAATTTTACGCTGGGTAAATGCAGAAACTTCTAGCTTTGGGGATAATGCAGGTCAAGACGCCGAGGGTTTAATGAAGTATGTCACCCTTGGCGGGCAAAGATTTGGTGGACAGCTTAGTCGTAGCTTGGAAGGTCTTGGCCAAGGAGCTCAAGCCAGTGCTAAGGCAGGCGTAAACGCCATCATTAAATAAGTTATTTTCTTAAATGACGAAGCAAGACTTCTACATCACCACCACCACGTTGTATAACACTGGAAAAGTCAGAACGTTGTGTTAAAGACATACTCACACCTTCGATAATAACATCTATAATTTTATATGTTCCGCTT
Organism: uncultured Alphaproteobacteria bacterium; assembly: GCA_937931645.1. Taxonomy (GTDB): domain Bacteria; phylum Pseudomonadota; class Alphaproteobacteria; order Micavibrionales; family Micavibrionaceae. Next base: position 36,317 of record CALHAR010000005.1, on the reverse strand, counting down.
TTATTTTTTCTGACACGCCAATCTACTTTTATTTTTGAACCTGCACTAGGAACAATATTAGAACTCACAATGATATCTCTAGAGCCATCAGCGCGTGATGAAGTTACATCAATATTTTCTCCTCGATATTCATTAAAGCGTTCCGTATAAGCAGAAACCACCATCTTTTCAAAAAGCTGTAAATACTCTGCCTGTTGCTTGGCAGATGCCGTTTTCCAATGCCGTCCCATAGCAAAACGAGCAATCGTTTTCATATCAAAACTACTTTTCAGTAACTTACGAAATTCTCTCTCTTTTTGTGATTGTGATAAGCTTTTATTACTTAAAAATGAAATGGCTTGCTGTCCCATATTGTCAATAAAGCTTTGAGCTTTTTGTCCATTATCTGTCACAACAAGGTTATAATTTATAGTAGGATTTTTATCTAATAGGCCATTAACTGCACTGGCTTCTATTTCTGTAGGAACAATAATTAAGGCTACAGATAACAAAAAAGAGAATTTTATAAAAACTTTATTCATGAATATACTTCCTAATATTTACGTTAATCGTAGAATTAAATAACGTTTAATATATGGCCAAAATAAGAAACAACACTCTTAAAATTCATCATAGCTAGGTATAGTAGCACTACCATTTGAATCGTTAATAAGCGATTGACGGTTTTGATAATAAGCGCTTCGAATGGCCGCATAATAATCAAACGAATTTCTTCTTAAATCATTAATAACTTCAAGAAGACCTTCACGCTGCGATATAATCTCTGATCCAATACGCGCATAGCGCAATTCATCTTCATCTATATTAGAAAGATACATACGAAGAGGGTCAGTATAACGATCTACCAGCCTACCCGAAGCATCCCGTAATGTTGAAGGGCCAAATAAAGGCAATACAACGTACATACCATCGCCGACACCCCATGTTGCTAATGTTTGTCCAAAATCCTCTGGTTGGTGTTCAATTCCGCCTTCTGCAGCTAAGTCTAAAATACCACCAAAACCCGCCAACGTATTAATGATAACACGTGCCGTTGCATTACCTGCGCCTTCAAGGTCACCTTGCAACAGTTCATTACCAATAACAGTAGGACTGTTTAAGTTGCGTAAAAAATTAGAGATTAATGTTCTTCCTGCTTGCGGTGTAACAAAGCGATAGCCTTTTGCAACAGGCTCAAGCACAGCCTTATCTATAGCTTCATTTACTTTTAAAGTGGTACGGTTCACATTTTCGAGCGGATCATATATTTCAGAATCCGTACTTTTATTAGCCGAACAAGCGACAACAAGCAATGATGACATCGCAATTGTAAATAATCCTGCCGTGAAACGCTTCATTTGTATTTTAAAAACCATAAGACCTAACCCCCTCTTGAAAAATATTTCTATAATAGTGCCTTAGAGCAAAGTTATAGTAAAGCTATTACCATTATAAATCACAATATACATCTGAAAAGCAATAAAAATATCACCTTTACCCGTCTTCTAACACCATCATCGCGCCCACACCCAATAGCAGACTAATAATTGAAGGGAACCAAGCGGCCACAAAGATTGGAATTTGCCCTGAGGCACCCAATGCTTGTAAAAAACTAGAAGTGAAGAAGACGATAAACCCAATAACAACTCCTGACAATATAAGAAAGGATCCACCTCTCAGCCTTTGTAGTCTCAATGAAACAGAGGCAGCCAGCAAAATCATTGCCATAAATAATAATGGTTGCGCCAATAACGTCTGTAAATGAATCTTTAAAGGTGTAGAATCAAACCCCGTTTCCTCCATAGTTTTAATATAATCCTTCAATTTCCAGAAAGAAACCGTTTCAGGACTAGAAAAGCTACTTTTAAGGTCTCCAATCGTCAGGCTTGTTTCAATTTTAACATTATCGGCGAGCTGTGGTGTCAAACTGGGCACATTAGCAATAGAATTTTTAAAATTCCAGGCACCCCCTTCCAAGTAAGACGTATCCGCATCTATACGCTGTAAAAACACATTATCCGCAGAAAAGAAAAATACCGTAACATCACGAAGAGACCATTGTGGTGTTTCGACTCTATCGGCATGTAAGATAATTTTACCTCCATCATGGTTTTGGCGCAACCAAAGACCTTGCTCGGATATAAAAATATCATTGCTTTTACGGCTTAAATACTGTGATTCTAACTTTTCAAACTTTGTGAAAAACATAACACTAAAGGGATTAATAACAGACACAAACAATAATCCAATAATAAACCCTCCCAAAACAACAGGGAAAATAAACTGCCATGCAGACAACCCAGCAGAGCGGATAACGACCAACTCATGCCGTTTATTCAACTGCCAAAATGTCCACATGGCACTAAACAAAATTGCAAAGGGGAAAACTAATTGCCCTACCTCAGGTAGCTTATAGACCCCCATAATAAGAATAAGAGGTAATGTCGCCTCTTCAAATTTTGATGATCTACGTAATAATTCTACAAGATCAAAAATATAGACAACAGACAGGAGGCCTGCCAAAAGAATCAAAAAATTGAGGCCGTACTGACGTACAAAATACCAACTTAGCGTGGTTGGAAGCAGTACTTTCATGCCTGTACCTTGTTTGAAATTATCTTTGCCTTAAACAGTTTTTGTCGTCGTAACGGTTCCCCTAAAACACTCAAAGAAAGGACAGCAACAACAAACGGAACAATAATAAATACGTACATCAAAAACACACCTAACATGTTTTTTCCAACAAAACCAAAAATACTTAAATATATGCTTTGTAAAAAAATAACGGAGATAACAGCAAGCAACACTCTAGCGGACTGCCCTCTTCTATTAAGTGACCCTAAAAGTAAAAAACACAACGTTACACTAATAAATGTGAGGGGTAAAAATGAACCTGCAATACGTCTATTTGCTTCAATAATGAACTCATTCTTATATTTAAGATCAATTGCATTTTGTTCATCTGGTTGCAACAACTCCATAAACGTCCGCTCATTAGGTTCTTTCCATCGAGTCCTGATAGCAAGAGAATCAGGCAAATCGATAGAATATCGTTTAAAATCAAGTCTGTTTAAAACTCCCGTACGTTTATTAAACTCTTGTCTAGAGCCATCGTAAACAAGGACTTGCTGGCCTTCATCTGTCGCAACCACCACACCACGTTTTGCAACAACCGTTACTGGTACGGTATTTTCAGGGCGGCTATCATAAATGAGCAGCCCTTCTAACTCACCATTAGGTGTACGTTTATCAATATAAACTGTTAAATTTTTACCAATTTCGTTAAATATACCTTGTTGAAATAAAAGCGTTGAATATTGAGCCTTTACAACTTGACGCATCTTTACCATCTGCGCCAAAGAAACAGGAGCCAACCATGTTGTAATAAAAAGCAGGATCACCGTCACTATCAAGCTCAAAATAAGGCCAGGCCTCGCGATTTGTAAAGGAGATTTCCCCGCAGCACGCATCACAATAACCTCACTATCGGTCGTCATACGGTTATAAACAAAGATACCTGCAATCATAATGGCTATAGGCAAAATAACCTCAAAAAAGCGAGGCAATGCTAAAAAAGCTAGCATCCAAAAAGCGCCACTAGATGCGCCAGAATTAATAATGAGCTCTAAGAATTTTAAGGACTGCGTTAAAAGAATAATCGCCGCTAATGTAATAGCAACAAAAGCCATCACAATAGAAAGGCTCTTTATTACATAAGAATCAAAAACTGTAAAATTCATCGTAATCCAAGTTTAACGAAAAGTTTATATTTTAGACTGGCTGTTTTAAGAAAAACTATTATATTTAGCTTTCAATAGCATGGATCAATAAGAAGAGCAAAAGGCATAATCATCATGACATTTTCGATTTCATTCGCAAAACAACCACAAAACGATGCAGATACGGTCGTAATCGGTATATTTGAAGGCCTAGAGTTAAGTAAAGCCGCAACAGCGCTAAACAGCACACAGAATGACTGTGTTCAAAAATGTTTGACGAGCCACCCTAACTTCAAAGGTAAGAGCGGAGAAACATTATCTTTGGCCCATTGTGAAAAGGGTCACAGCCATATTGTCCTCTTAGGCTTAGGTAAAAAGGATAAACTGAATAATATCGCTTTTGAAACAATCGGTGGAAAATTATGGGTTGCCCTTCAAAAAGCTGGATCACAAAAAATTAATATCCATGCTGATGGAATTGAAGATATCAAAGATACATCAACAGCAGAAATTGCGGCTCATATCGCCATGGGGTTAAAGCTTAAATCTTACAAATTCAGAAAATATAAAACAGAAAAAGAAGAAGACAAAAAAGTTGAAATTGAAAAAATAACAATCATCACAGATGCTCATTCCGCTGCTGATAATCTATATAATACATACGGCGCAATTGCCGAAGGTGTGTTCTTAGCGCGTGACTTAGTCAATGAACCACCAAACACGCTACACCCTGAAAGCTATGCTGAGCGTATTAAGAACGAGTTGAAACCTTTAGGTGTTGATGTTGAAATTCTTGATGAAAAGCAAATGCTTAAAATGGGGTTTGGCGCTTTACTTGCTGTTGGTCAAGGATCAATCCGCGAATCTAAGCTTGTTATAATGAAATGGAACGGCAACGGAAAAATAAAAAAGAACGCAAAGGCTCCCATCGCTTTTGTTGGTAAAGGGGTCACGTTTGATACAGGTGGTATCTCGCTTAAACCAGGGCCAGGCATGGATCTCATGAAAATGGACATGGGGGGTAGTGCTGCGGTTGTTGGCTTAATGAAAGCCATCGCCACGCGTAAAGCAAACGCTAATGTCATTGGTATCGTCGGCTTGGTAGAAAACATGCCGTCTGATCGCGCCTATCGTCCAGGTGACATTGTCACGTCTTTATCTGGAAAAACTATCGAAGTCTTAAATACAGATGCCGAAGGCCGTTTAGTTTTGGCCGACGCCCTCACTTACCTGCAAAATACTTATAAACCAGATGTTATTATTGATTTAGCCACCTTAACAGGTGCTATTATGGTGGCGCTTGGCTTTGAATATTGCGGAACCTTTGCCAATGACGATGATCTTTGGAGTCAACTGAAAGAGGCCAGTGATAATACGGGTGAAAAATTTTGGCGTATGCCACTTGATGCTGCCTATAGCAAAGAAATGGAGAGCGAAGTTGCTGATCTTAAAAACCTAGGCAGTGCCTATGGTGGAGCCTGTACGGCGGCTGGATTTTTAGGGCACTTTATTAATGAAGACACTAAATGGGCGCATATTGATATTGCCGGTACAGCGTGGTGGAAGACGGATAAAGCAACCACCCCAAAAGGTGGAACAGGATTCCCTGTTCGTACGCTTAATGACTTAGTTGAAAAACACTTTGAGAAAAAGTAATTATGCCGCGTAAAAAACTTAAAGACGCGAATAATGTATCCTTAAATATAACGTCACAAATTAAGGACACTATTTTAACGGATATAGAAATAGATCCCGTTGCTTTACAGTACTTACCGTCACCGTCAGAAAAAATTATTCGTTTAAACGAAAATCCAGATCCGATAGGCGATAACATCTACAGTCCAGTTGCAGGAATCGTTAACCGTCATACAGATAGGGTCTTGTTAAAAATAACAGATACTTGTTCTGTTTATTGTCGTTTTTGTTTTCGTAAAGAAATGGTAGGGAAAGGTGCAGGTATTTTAAGTAAAAAAGAAATTGATACGGCCTTCAACTATATTGCTACACATACAGAAATAAGTGAGATTATATTCAGTGGCGGAGATCCCCTCACTCTCTCTAACAAACGATTACAGAATTTAATCTCTCGCCTCGAGACTATCGATCACTTGAAAATAATTCGTTTTCATACGCGTGTTCCAATGGTTAATCCCAACCGCATAGATACAGGGTTTATCAACATCATCAACCAATGTTCAAAAGCATTTTATCTAGTACTACACGTGAACCATGAGCAAGAAATAAACGCTCCTATCAGTGGAATGTTGGATAAGCTATCTAGGACGCCTGCTGTCTTACTTTCCCAAAGTGTTTTATTAAAGAACATTAATGATAATATAACAGCTTTAGAAAATTTATTCCGCGCCCTGATTAATAACCGTGTCAAACCTTACTATCTTCATCACCCAGATCTTGCACCTGGTACGGGACATTTTCGTGTAAGTATAAAAAAAGGCCAACAACTTATGTCTGTGTTAAGGGAGAGAGTTTCTGGCCTTTGCTTGCCAACTTACGTTCTCGATATTCCTGGAGGATTTGGTAAAATACCCATTGATGCGCGCTATATCGAAAGTCTAGACAATAACGCTTATCTACTTAAAGATCACAAAGGTCAGCGCCATACATATGATGACACACAAGCATCAGATAGTTCAGAATAATTAATGAGCCGCTTTTACGTCTTTTTTCACAGCAGCTGCAGCATCTTCAAGAGCTTCATCAACTACAGGGGGCAACAACTCTTTAGCCTCTGCAGCAATAGCGCTAGCACTTGGCATCGGCTTATTAGAACCCAGCGTATTTAACCACAAAATGATAGCCGCACGATCTTCAGGTTTCTTGATACCAACATAATTCATCTTTGTTCCTGGTGCATATTTTTTAGGTTTCCAAAGAAATTTATTTAGCTCTTCATACGTCCAAAGACCGCCACCTTGACTATCCAATATTCCTGAATATGCGTACCCTGCACGACCTTGTTTTTTATCGCCAACAATATTGTATAAATTTGGCCCGACGCCATTTGCGCCACCCTTGTCGAAGCTATGACACGCTGCACATGCTTTAGCCACTTTTTGTCCTCGCGCAACATCGGCACTGGCAAGCATTGCCAAAATTGGCTCGGCTAATTTTTCGACCTTTGCACCGCCGGCAACAGATTCAAGACCTTCAATAGGGTACGCATCTTCTGCCAAATGGTGTGGTGTCGTAAATTGCTTAGCTATAAAACCTGAAAACATTGCAACAATCCCAGCAACGAGAACTGCGGCAAAGATCTTATTAAATTCCATTCCACCCATTTTAATGACCTTACAAATACCAATCGTGACTAATTATATAATTCGAAAAATATCGACAAAACTTACTTAATAGGGTTTAGTTTCTGCACAAAGAAAAATCAAGGGGTAAATCATGTCGAAAAACAGCAAAAAAGTCATTGCATTTCAAGGTTCAGAAGGCGCTTATTCTGATCTAGCATGCAGGGAAGTCTTTCCAGATGGTCAAACCCTGTCTTGTGAAACCTTTTATAAAGCCTTTAGAGCCGTTCAAAACAACCAAGCTGATTTAGCTATGATTCCTGTTGATAATACCCTTGCAGGCCGCGTTGCGGACGTTCATCGCCTGATGCCTGAAAGTGGGCTACACATCATTGGGGAAACATTCCAACCAATAAAACATGCCTTAATGGGTCTAAAAGGCACCAAAATTGAAGATATCACAGACGTACATAGTCACCTTCACGCTCTGCCACAATGCGAAAAAATTATTACCCAATTGGGCGTAAAGCAACATGTCCGCGCGGATACCGCAGGAGCCGCAAAATACGTATCAGATAAGAAAGACCCAACACAGGCGGCCATAGGCTCAACTTTAGCGGCGAAAATTTATGATTTAGAGATATTGCAAGAAAATATCCAAGATGCTGATCATAATACAACACGCTTTTTAGTTTTATCACGGGAAGGGTATGTTGCCCCATTCAATAAAGAAAAAGATTACATAACGAGTTTTATTTTTCAGGTTCGTAATGTGCCTGCCGCCCTATATAAAGCATTAGGCGGGTTTGCAACCAATAACATCGATATGCTGAAGCTAGAATCTTATGTTGGTGAGAAATTTTTAACTGCGCAATTTTATGCTGATGTTGCAGGCCATCCTGAAGATCGTCGCTTACAACTGGCGATGGAAGAGCTTGGCTTTTTTACAAAAGAAGTTATCCTTTTGGGAACATATGAGGCGCACACCTTCCGCCAGAAAAAAGAATAGTGACATATCAAACTGTTATGTTAAGGTTTGAAAAATTAATCAATTAAGTCATAAGGAAAACCTATGCCCTCTCATGCTGAACTTGCGTCAAAATTACTGCGCGATGCCGCTGCATTTTTTCAAACTATTGCAGAGCAAAACCCACCTTTAAAAGAACAAATGGACGAAAACGCCACCGTTTTTGAACAAGTTGCAGATTTAGTCGAAACAGACCCTACAGGCCAGATTGATGAGAATCAGTAAAGTCTTCATGCTATTTCTAAAAATAGCAGGCTGACAAAAGAAAATATAATTACTGTCAGACCAACCAACAATAAAAAATCTTTTTGTGGGCGATGATCTAGCACATGAAATGTCGATACAAAATGGCGTTTCTTTTTTTTATCAAAAAACTTTTTCTTAACTTCAATTTTTTGAAACTGTTCGGAGTCAAATAACTGTTCCGCCTGTTCTAAAACTTTACTAGGGTCTTGACCGGTTGATATACACTGCCACTTATTGTGACCTATCATATTTTCACGATACTTATCATACGCATAAATTGTGTATTCGGCGGGAATATTATGAGGCTTTTCTGGTACCAAATCACTGATTTGCATCAATCATATATCCTTACATAATTATCAATTTTGAAAAAAACACCTGAATAGGTCTTCTCTATTAAGCTATAAAAAGGTTAACAAATAGTTAAAATAGAAATCTACCTGACATTAATAACATTCTGAAAAGAAGGGATTTCTTGTGTTTTATATGATAATCACATAGAATCATTATGACTAAATACACTTGATTCTCTCACAAAAATCATTCGATTTTTCTATTCAAAAGACAAACAAAATGGCTCGTAAATATAAAATAAAAGTAAAAAATAAAGGGTTTATAGCCCGCCTTATCCCAGATTTCATGCAAGCCTTCATCGCACGGCGTATTATTGATGGCACTGCCCTCGCCCTCATATTGGGCGGAGCTTTTACCTTACTCTCAATCATTAGTTATAATCATACTGATCCGTCCTTAAACAGCGCAGTATCAAACACGACCCAAATCCAAAACTGGATGGGGATAATGGGCGCAAACACCGCTGATATATTGCTACAAATTTTTGGCCTAGCAAGCGTCTTATTTGGCCTCACGTTAACCGTTTGGGGTGGTAGTATTCTAATACGGCGCAACTTATCCTATTTTTGGAGTCGTATTGTCGCAATTATCATCGGTGTTTTTATGGGAGCCATTGGATTAGCCCGTATTCCTGCTGGTGATTGGCTTTCTCAAGCCTATTTAGGTGGTAGTGCAGGGCAATTAATTTCTCAGAATATAAACGATATCACACATAGCATCGGGCTTGGCTCAACCTATATTCTAACATCGCTTGTTTTTGTTACACTTGCTGTTCTTACCACTGGATATTCATGGGCTGTACGTGTTAATGAAGCAAAATATGCAGGCTCCCTCTTATGGTTTTGGATATCAAGCACCGCTCTTTACATCGCTTCAAAAGTAATTAATTTTTACGACTGGGTAAGACATTATGGTGATCCAAGCTACACACCGAGCCGTAGCACTCTAAAAACAAAACGTCCTACCATTTCTAAAAAAACAGCAAAAGAAAAAAGTGAAGTTTTACAGCGTACAGAGCCAACTATCTCTACACCGCAAATATCAAATAATGTTGAAGAAACCAAGGCAAATAATATTAAAGTTGTTGCCCCGCAAGAACTACAAAAAAGTTCAACTACAGGATCTTCTCAAACAAGGTTTCGGCTTCTCGATGGCGGTGAATGGGAACTACCAAGCGCAGACTTACTTCAAGATGTTCCAGAAGATAATGATGCCGATCAGATGGATGAAAATGCCTTACGTATGAATGCAGAGTTACTGCAAAACGTGCTAGAAGACTTTAACATTAAAGGTGAAATTGTAAGTATTCACCCTGGACCTGTTGTGACGTTATATGAGTTAGAACCAGCCGCAGGTGTTAAATCGTCACGTGTAATTGGCTTAGCAGACGATATTGCGCGCTCTATGTCGGCTCTCTCTGTACGTGCCGCCGTTGTCCCAGGTCGTAACGTCATTGGTATTGAAATACCCAATAAAATCCGCCAAACGGTCTATATGCGTGAAATGATTGACGCCAAAGAATATAATAAAACCAAAGCTAAGCTACCTCTCATTTTAGGAAAAGATATTGGCGGTAAACCAATTATTGCTGATCTTGCCCGTATGCCGCATTTGTTGGTTGCAGGAACGACAGGGTCTGGTAAATCGGTTGCCGTAAACACAATGATTTTGTCATTGCTGTATCAATTACCTCCTGAAAAATGTCGTTTCATTATGATTGATCCAAAAATGTTGGAGCTGTCTTGCTACGACGATATTCCACACCTTCTTTCCCCCGTTGTAACAGAGCCAGGAAAGGCCGTTGTTGCCCTTAAATGGCTTGTTAATGAAATGGAAGAACGCTATCGCGCCATGTCAAAGCTGGGAGTGCGTAACGTCGATGGCTATAATGCCCGCCTTGGTGAAGCGCGCCAAAAAGGTGAAGCGCTAATGCGTAAAGTACAAACTGGATTTGACCTTGATACCGGTAAACCTGTTTATGAAGAACAACCGCTTGACCTGACCGACCTCCCTTACATCGTCGTTATTGTTGATGAGTTTGCCGACCTTATGTTGGTAGCCGGTAAAGACGTGGAAGCCGCCATTCAACGATTAGCACAAATGGCGCGTGCCGCAGGTATCCATATCATTATGGCGACTCAGCGACCTTCTGTTGATGTCATTACAGGTGTTATTAAAGCCAACTTCCCGACGCGTATTTCATTTTCCGTGACCTCTAAAATTGATTCACGAACTATCTTAGGTGAAGGTGGCGCGGAGCAGCTCCTTGGTATGGGTGATATGCTATATATGGCCGCAGGGGGACAAATCTTGCGTGTTCATGGCCCCTTCTCTTCTGATGAAGATGTTGAAAACGTTGTTAACCACCTTAAATCTCAGGCCGAGCCTTCTTATTTAGAAGAAATCACAACAGGCGGCGGTGATATCACAGGCGAAGGGTTAGGCGGGCTATATGGTGAAGAAGAAAAAGTTGATGAGCTATACGATCAGGCCGTTGCTCTTGTTGCACGAGAACGTAAGGCTTCAACTAGTTTCGTTCAACGTTATCTTCAAATTGGCTATAACCGTGCGGCACGGATTGTCGAAGAAATGGAACGCCAAGGCGTTATCGGCCCTGCTAACCATGTCGGAAAACGCGAAATCCTTATCAGTGATATGAGCGAAGTCGGGTAACACCCAAAATAACCCTAAATCTGCCTTTGTTTTGCCGCTGTTTTTTGCCTATAATAAGCTATGAAAAAAGTATTCTTGGTCTTATTAACATTACTCTCAACAGCACCATTGCTAGCCCATGCTGCGGATGAGGATGTCCAACGTGCCGAAAATTATTTACGGTCTCTCACAACGGTAAAAGCAGATTTCATCCAACGTGCCGATAATGGCGGTCAATTAAGTGGAACATTCTATTTAAACCGCCCAGGGAAATTACGCTTTGAATATAATGAGGTTAATGATTTCATCGTCGCTGATGGAATCTTTATTTATTTTTACGATAGTGAACTACAAGAACAAAGCAATGCACCTATCGGACAAACATTAGCAGATTTTTTACTGCGCAAAGATTTATCCCTCACTGAAGATTTAAAAGTTATCAAGGTAGAGCATAAAAACAACTATCAAGTTCTAACCTTAAGTGAAAAAGATGATGAAGGGTCAGGTGCCGTAAAGTTATTTTTTACTGAATCTCCTTACACCCTACAAAAATGGCACGTCATTGATGCCGCAGGCTTAACCACTGAAATCAGCCTTACCAATATGCAGCGCGATATAAAGTTATCGTCAAGTTTATTTGCCTATATCGCCCCAAAGGGCGACAAACCCGCCTATAACGAGTAACCTCATAACCATGTATGATGGCGGCCCTCTCGAATTATTAATTAAACAACTTTCATCCCTACCAGGGTTAGGGTCTCGGTCGGCTCGACGTATTGCCTTACATCTTTTAACGAACAAAGAAAAACTGATGTTTCCTTTGGCTAAAAACTTGGCTCACACAGCAGATATCATGCAAATTTGCGATTCATGCGGTAACCTAGATGAAGGTGAGATTTGTAAAATATGCCGCGATCCAAAACGTGACCGTCAAACAATATGTATCGTTGCTGGTGTTGCCGATTTATGGGCGGTTGAACGAACACGAACCTATAAAGGTATATACCATGTTTTAGGAGGTGTTTTATCTGCTCTCGATGGGGTTGGACCGCAAGATTTGGCCATTGAATCTCTGCTTGCCAATATTAACAACAATGATATCAATGAAGTGATTTTGGCGTTAAGTGCCACTGTTGATGGTCAATCAACGGCGCACTATATTATGGATCAAATCAATAACCCAAATATTAAAATCACCCGTCTTGCCCACGGTATGCCCGTAGGTGGTGAGCTAGATTATATGGATGACGGAACAATCTCAACTGCGCTCCGTGCACGTGCCAATTTATAAAAATATATAAGAAAAAAAGAAACACACACGCTGTTTTAGATCGTGTGCATTTGCTATTTTTATATGGTGAAAATGTCTCTTTTTCTTATTCTTTTTCAGAAATATAAAGCGTGCCATCATCACTAACGCGTAAAACAGAAAGGTAAGCATCCTGTGGCCCCTTACCTGCCCCACCAGAAATGGCTATATCATAATACGTGTTGGCAGGAAAATAATGATCACTGGTCGTTGCCGTCACCGTACCATCACCAAGCTTGATATAGACAGGGACGGTTGCATATAAGCTAATAATCTTTGTTGTATCATCAAACGGCGTTATATTGCGTATAGCATTGGCACTGGTAGCCAAGCTATGTGCGCCGCCATCTGCTAAACGTAAAGCAGGGATCACATTATTATCTGCATCTTTAGGAAGAAGTGTTGTCATTTTTTTATCCTTTCAAAATAAAAAATCCCGCACTCAACATGTGTGAGGCGGGCGATTAAATATAAAGTTTAATTTTATATGGATTTTGGGTGTTTGCAGGAAGTATTATGTTCTATATTTGTTCTTTTGTCAAGACTTGATTTTATTCTGACCCGCATTTACCCAAAAACTAGCTATATAAGCCAAAACGAAAACTTGAAAACTACTTATAACAGAGTGCCAAAGACAGAAAAAATCTAAGGCAAATAGTAATAATAAAGTCATAATAATCATAAACTTATATTGCCACTGGCTGGCGCGCCTGACCAATACCAATAAGATAGGAAGGAACACAACGTAAAGTCCATAAGCGCCAACAAGTCCTGTTTCAACATAGCGCCTTAAAAAACCGCTCTCTAACTTTAAGTCTTGTTCAGGCAATAACGTTATAAACACACCAAACTTACCCCAACCGATTCCCTTTAAATAAGAAAAGTTAAAATAAGAATCGATAGAAATTGGTGAGTTGAAACTAATAATTACAATGCCGATAAGAATAAAAAAACAAAATATCAAAAAATGAAAACGAGAACTTAAAAAATTTTCTTGCGTGTAAGTTGTTCCAATCAATATCATCAAACTCACAATGAAATAGTAAGAAAAATAATTTAAAATAATAAAATAGTTTTGAGACTCTAAATTCGTAATTTTGAAAATATCCTCCTTACCCGCCCAGTAAGATTGAATAAGTGATATTTCTGAAGGGTAAAGCGTACAATATAAGCCCCATAAAACAAACAACATGCCAAAGAAGAAAAACAATATGAGGTTTAAATCTAATAAACGTTCTATAGATTTATTAATATATTTTTTATTTTCTTGTTTTAAACCAAATAAAATACGTGATGGTAAAGATAGAGCTTTAGGAAGCTTGGTATATTCTGGAACACTCAAAAAATAATATCGATAAAAACCAAATCCACCCCATAAAAAACTTAATAAACCAATACCACAATCCATAAAAAGTAATATAGATGTTAAGAGAGCTAAAATAAAAAAGGTAATAAAGCCCAATTTTTCTTTTATAAAAAAAGATGGCATGCTTTTACTTTAAATCAGAACGAGCAAGATTTTGTGATTTATTTAAATCAGTCTTTACAGCGGTTAAAGAAAGATTTTTACGCTTTAAGTTTTTGAATTTAAGCCATATTTCTTCATCATACGGCGCGTAAGAAAGTGCAGTTAAAGTAAGGTGAATCGCTTGCTCTTGGTTTTGATCAGCTAACAATAAATAACGACTGGCTTCAGTTTCCGGCGACTGCACCAAGGATAACAACAATCCAGACACAAGCCCGCAAAAAGAAAGAGTACAAAAGACAAGTAAAATAAATTTCCGACAAATTTGATAAAGTCTGAAAGACATAACGGATTCCATGTTGATTTGTTGTGAGCACAACAATTGATTACGCTTAAATTATCGTAGGTAGGTAAAAATAATGCAATAGATTTGTGAATGCCATGCACAAAACCACTAACAATTGACGTAAATTAAGCGGCTTCGGTCGGCCGTTTTAAAATTGTTTCTTTAAAGATAGACTTACCTGTAGGAAGTTCCATCAATGCCACGCAAATTTTTAAAGAGCTCCCATCTGGTGGAATAAAGTCATTCATCTCATCCAACGTCGCCGCAAAACGTTTAGCAGCGTCCAAAGCTTCACTCTCATTACGCGTACGCTGTAAAATAAGGCAGTATTCGTTAACTGCGACTTGACCAATGATATCACTTTGTCGTCTTAAGCGTACAAGATTCTTGGCCATTTTTGACGCACCATAAGCCGCATGATAGTCACCATCTAACTCTAAAATTTCTTTATAATTTTCAATCTTAACAGAAAGTATGCACGCGCTTTCTGTATAACGCCAACCACGGTCAATAGCCGACAAGAAAAGTTGATTAAACGCAGATTTTGCGATAACACCGCCAGCACTTGGAAAGTCTTCAGCCGTATCGCCCAGCATATTACTAAATGCTTTTAAATTTTGAGCACAAGCGATCGCCTGGTTAAGTTCGACAGGGTCAATAGGTTTGCTTATAAAATTATTAGCTCCCATCTGGGTAACAGACTCCATATCTAGACTATCACCCATAACAACAACATAAGGATAACTGCGCGCGGCACGTCTGATGTTCATCACCATTGCTTTTGCATCTTTCATGGGCGCCGGGTCAACCAAAACAACATCAAACTCCTCTTTCGAAAGCCTTTCCATAGCTTCACTTTTAACGGCTTCCTCGACGATCACAACATCATCGCCAGTAAGGCGCGTATTAATCATTTGAGAGGCAAGTTGGTCGCGATCTATTATAAGAATTTTCATGAGATGACTTAGTGTTTAGTTAATGAAAAAGTAAATCTAGGAACAATAATGAACGCTTCGGGTTAAAAAATAAACAACGAAAATTAATTTGCATAATTTTAAAATGATTTGCTTTGACTTTTAACGCCCCTTTCGCTACAAAAAATCGCAGGAAATAAGGTTTCTTTACCTACAAAGATAATCAAATAAAAGAAAGATTCGTACATATGTCAATTGCCGTGCATAAAGGAGATTTGCCCGATAATATTAACTTTGGGGATTCCGTTGCGGTTGATACAGAAACATTGGGTCTAAACCCAAAACGTGATCGTCTCTGCCTTGTTCAACTTTCTAGCGGCGATGGAACAGCTCATATTATCCAACTAGCAAAAGATGAGTATGACGCCCCAAATTTAAAAAAAATAATGACAGACGAAAATGTGACTAAGCTTTTTCATTTCGCGCGCTTTGACGTCGCTGTAATGAAGGAGTATCTGAAGATTGACTGTACGCCTGTTTACTGCACAAAAATCGCATCTCGCCTCTGCCGTACGTACACGGACCGTCATGGATTGAAAGATATTTGCCGTGAGTTATTGGGGGTACAGCTTGACAAACACCAACAATCTTCAAATTGGTCGGTGGAAGAATTAAGCAAAGAACAGTTATCATATGCCGCCAACGATGTTCTCTATCTGCATAAGCTAAAGGAAAAATGCGATGAGATGCTTGCCGCTGTCGGACGTACAGAGCTAGCAAATGACTGCTTCAACTTTTTACAAACGCGCGCCAAGCTCGACCTTGAAGGTTGGGATGGATTCGATATTTTTGAACATTAACCTAAAAGAAAAATGGCAACAAACCTCGTGAAAAAAACAACCGACATTAATCAAGCCGTCTTAGATTCAGATTTAGAAGCAGCTATACGTACAATTAAATGCGAAGCGGAAGGGTTAAATGCCTTAGCTAAATCTTTAGATGGAGATTTTTCTGCCGCGGTTGAAGCTATTCATGATATGAAACAAGACAGACGCGGTCGATTGATTGTTGCGGGAATTGGCAAAAGCGGGCATATAGCTAAAAAA
Source organism: uncultured Alphaproteobacteria bacterium (assembly GCA_937931645.1). GTDB lineage: Bacteria > Pseudomonadota > Alphaproteobacteria > Micavibrionales > Micavibrionaceae. Next base: position 19,943 of record CALHAR010000005.1, on the reverse strand, counting down.
CTTGTCGCAACCTTGGCCTCCACAGGAACACCTTCCCATTTTGTACACCCAGGCGAAGCCAGCCATGGGGATTTAGGCATGGTAACGGAAAATGATGTCGTTCTTATGATTTCAAATTCAGGTGAAAACCCCGAACTATCCGATTTAATGCAGTATACACGCCGTTTTGGTATCACGCTTATTGGTATGACCAGTAGACAAGATAGCGCGCTCGCCAAACATTCTGACATTTTGCTATTAATGCCCATTATGCCCGAAGCCTGCCCAAACGGACTGGCTCCAACGACATCAACAACTATCACACTTGCTTTAGGGGATGCTTTGGCAGTCGCACTTTTAGAACGTATGAAATTAACACCTGAGCAATTTGGTGTTTTCCACCCTGGCGGGAAATTAGGGAAACGTCTTATGACAGTGAATGAAATCATGCATAAATTAGAAGATGTTCCCATCGTTAATAGCGAGGCAACAATGGATCAGGTGATCTTACTTCTCACCTCCCATAACTTGGGCTGCGTTATTGTTTCAGATGATGGAAAAAAATTGGAAGGTGTTATTACTGATGGAGACTTAAAACGTCACATGGCCGCTGATTTACTAGAACGCCCTGTTAAAGATATTATGAGCCCCTCCCCCAAAGTTATTCAAAGTGAAGATTTGGCCGTACAGGCGGTCAATATCATGACCAAAACACCTGGGCAGTATATCACAAGCCTTGTTGTGACCGATAGTAATAACCATCTACATGGCCTCATACGCCTACAAGATTGCTTGCAAATTGGTATTTCATAAACGAAAGCCGAAACCTAATTCATGACTGAAGACACACGCCTTGAAAATTTAAAAGTTGAAAACCGCAATACAAAAATAGGGCTAGGCTATAGTCGCTTTGTAAAGACCATGCGCTTGGTTTTACCATTGATTGCTATTATATTAATTTCTATCATTACAATCTTACCCAAAATGAAAAACCAACTGGTCGTTATCCCAAAGGAAGATTTAGTTTCTCAAAATAGCAATGACATCGGAGAGAATGAGCTGTTAAACCCAAATTTTGAAACAATTGATTCAAATCAAAACCCTGTTCAAGTAACCGCAGACCGTGCGTTACAAAATCAGAAAAACCCTAACTTATTAAAACTTGATAGTCCAAAAGCTAACCTAAAAACAAAAGATGGCAGCAATATTCAAATTAATGCGCTAAACGGCGCTTATGAACAAGAAACAGAGAAGTTATTCCTTCAAAACAATGTGATTATCAAGCATGAGTCAGGATATCAATTAAACGCTGAAGAATTACGCATTGATATGAAAACAAGACAAGCTTTTTCAGATAAAAATGTTACAATTGATGGGCCAGCCGCCTCTATAGAATCTGTCGGCTTACAAGGCAGTATGGATGATGGGGTACTAACCTTCAAAGGCCCTGCAAAATTAGTATTAAAGCCTTCTCAAGGTAAAACACAAAATAACGGAATTTAAACAATGCCATCCCCGCGTTATCTTTTTTTAGCTGTCCTAATTACTGTTCTTACGACACCTGTAACTGCGCAACCATTACGTGGTGGCGATTCTCCGATTGAAATTTCTGCAGATAACTCTCTTGAATGGTTACAAGAAGATCAACAATATGTGGCGAATGGTAAAGTTATCGTTACCCAAGATACATCTAAAATATTCTGTGATAAATTAGTCGCTGACTACCGCACCAATGATATAACGGGTAACACAGAAATTTGGCAATTAACCGCCTATGATAATGTACGCTTAGAGAACGATGATAGTACAGTGCAAGGCGACAAAGCCGTCTATAACATAGATACAGGTTTAAGTGTTATAACTGGTAATGGCGTAAAGTTAACCACACCAGAGCAAACCATTACCGCAAGCGAACGCATGGAATATAACGTAGATAAGGGCATTGCCAAAGCGATAGGAAATGCCAAAATAACCCGTGATACGGATACTTTAGGGGCAAAAATCATTACGGCTAACTTTATAAAAGATAAAAATGGAAAACAAATCTTCAAAACCGCACATGCCAACAATAATGTTATAATTAAGACACCAGATGAAACAATCACAGGCAGCAATGGAGTTTATAACGCTATTACAAATATGGCAGAAATAAAAGGGAATGTAAAAATTGTACGGGGACCAAATACGTTAGAAGGCGCGCGTGCTGAAGTAAATTTAACAACTAACATTAGTAAAATGTTTGGAGAACCGAATAGTGGAAAGCGCGTCAAAGGTGTGTTTTTCCCTAGTTCAAAACCTAAAGAAAGCAAAAAATAAATGGATAGTATGTTTACAAACTGGGTTTTATTGATTGGGATATTTACGCTCGCATTGGCCTCCCCTGGTCCCGATTTTGTAATCGCAGTGCGTAATTCTATTTCCTATTCTAGAGTAGCCGGTATCTTCACTGCCATAGGCTTTGCCGCAGGCGTTATGGTCCATGTTACCTATACACTTTTTGGATTGGCTACACTCATTGCACAATCTGTTTTGTTATTTAACCTTATTAAATATATGGGCGCGGCCTATTTGTTTTATATAGGTATTCAATCTCTGCGGTCAAAAGGGTTTGACAGCGATCAAAGCAATATTAATGAAAAACGGAAAAAAACTATTACACCCCTACAATGCTTATGGAGTGGTTTTTTAACAAACCTCCTCAACCCAAAAACAACATTATTCTTTCTAGCTATTTTTTCACAGTTTATAAGTCCACAAACACCCATTTATATACAGGCCTTTTACGGTATGACATGCGTGGTTATTACAGGTATATGGTTTAGTCTGGTAGCGGTCATTTTAACGCAGGACAAAATAAAAACTGCTTTTTTGAAATTCACGAAGTGGATTGATAAAACATGTGGTTGCCTCTTAATCGCCTTAAGTATAAAAATAGCTATGAGTAAAACCGTATCATGACTAAAAATAACAAATTAGAATCTCCGTCTACAGGCTTAAGCTCCGTTCATATTTCCAAGAATTATAAGAAGCGCCCTGTACTGCACGATATCAACATAAACGTACAGCGCGGTGAGGCTGTTGCTCTCTTGGGGCCAAACGGCGCAGGGAAAACGACATCTTTTTACATTATGATGGGTCTTATCCCCCCTAATAGTGGCTCAATCTTATTAGACGGACAAGATATTACAGATTTACCTATGTATCGCCGTGCGCGACTGGGTATTGGGTATTTACCACAAGAAGCGTCTATTTTTCGTGGATTAAATGTTGAAGATAATATTCGCGCTGTTTTACAAGCACAAAAACTATCTACCAAACAACAAAACGAGTTATTAGAGGAGCTATTAAGTGAATTTTCTATCGCTCATTTAAGACGTACACCTTCTTTAGCCTTATCTGGAGGAGAACGCCGCCGCGTTGAAATCGCTCGCGCCCTCGCCAGTCGTCCACAATTTATGCTACTCGATGAACCCTTGGCGGGAATTGATCCTATCGCGGTCAGCGACATACGTACGCTTATCAAATATCTTAAAACTAAAGGAATTGGTGTATTGGTTACTGATCATAACGTACGTGACTGCTTGGAAATAGTCGATCGTGCCTATATTTTGCATGATGGATATGTCCTAATGGAAGGGACGCCAGACGAAATTATTGCCAATAAAGAAGTCCAAAAGGTTTATTTAGGAGAAGGCTTTGTACTTTAATTTACTTAAAATATACAACAGCCATGTTAAACTACTAGTATGAATGACATATCTCAAAAACTTAGCCTAAAACAATCTCAAAACTTAGTCATGACGCCACAATTACAGCAGGCGATTAAGTTATTGCAGCTTAATAATTTAGAAATTGCTGAATTCATTGAAGAAGAGATTGAACATAACCCTCTTTTAGAAAAACAAGAGAGCACTCCTGAAAATAAACCAGACAGTGATGATGGTGCGCCAGAGAAGAATAAATCTGCAGATGAAGATTTTGACGCAGGGTCAGCCATGGCCGATATGGGCGCGGGTGGTAATACCAGCTTTAATAAATTAGATAATGCTTTTGAAAATTCAATATCACGCCCTGAAACATTACGTGACCATTTAATGAAACAATTGCAACTAAGCATTGCAGAACCACGTGACCAAATGATTGCAGCTTTATTGATTGATCAACTAGATGAGGCAGGGTATTTACGAACAAGCGTTACAGAACTTGCAGAAAAATTAAGCTGTTCCACCGATCGATTAGGGCGAGTGTTAGATGTCTTAAAACAATTTGACCCAACAGGGATTTTTGCTCGTGACTTAGAAGAATGTCTCGCCCTGCAATTAGAAGAACAAGGTAAATTAGATAAACCAACAAAGTTACTATTAGAAAATCTAAGTTTATTAGCAGATAAGGATTTTAAAAAATTAGCTATAATTTGTGACGTTAATGAAACTTATTTACTGGATATTATTTCAGACATTAAAAGCTTAAACCCTAAGCCAGCAAATGATTTTGACCATATTGTTGTGCAAACAGCTATCCCCGATGTGCTTATGAAAAAACTACCTAAAAATTTAGGCGGAGGTTGGCGTGTTGAGTTGAATAACGATACTTTACCCAAAGTTTTGATTAATAACACTTACTATAAAGAAGTGGCCGGAACCGCCACGCAGAAAAAAGACAAAGAATATTTAAGTAACAAACTTGCCTCTGCCAACTGGCTTGTCAGATCATTAGACCAACGCGCACAAACAATTTTAAAAGTTGCTTCAGAAATTGTTGAACAACAAGATGCCTTCTTTAATTACGGTATCGAGTTTTTAAAACCGCTAACACTAAAAGATATAGCCGCCGAAATTGAGATGCATGAAAGCACCGTTAGCCGCGTTACCAACAATAAATATATTGGAACACCGCGTGGTATCTTTGAATTAAAGTATTTCTTCTCAACTGCCCTTGTGAGTGATGCGGGGGTTTCTCACTCTGCCGAAACTATACGCGCCAGAATTAAAATACTTATAGATGAAGAAGATCCCAATAAAATTCTCTCCGATGATAAAATTGTCAGTATTTTAAAAGGAGAAGGCATTGATATTGCGCGTCGTACCATCGCCAAATACCGCGAAGCCTTACATATCCCCTCTTCGGTTCAACGACGCAAACAGAAAAAGAACCAATAACAATCAATTCCCTACAGGCTAGGCATACTCTGCTTTTTTTGCTTCAAATCCGGCGCCCATTAGTTTTTCAACATTTTTTAAAAAGCTAGTATTTACGTCTGTTGCATAAATACTAAATGTTCCTTCCTTGGACAACCGCTCTTCCATTTCAGGATGACGACATAAATAATCTTTTAGTTTTGGTGGAATAATTTCATCTTGAGATAAAACACGTACACGATGGTTGGTTAGTTCTCGTACGCGGTCTTTAATAGCAATATAATGCGTACACCCTAAAATAAGGCTATCCAACCCTTTTTCAATCAACGGTTTTAAATAATCTTTCAATATTTGATTCATATATTTATCCCCTTGATGCTCAATCAAAGGAACTAAAAGTGGTGTTGGTTGACCAAAAATTTCCGCACAAGGTGTAATTTTAGCAATTTCCTCATCATAAATCTTAGAACGCACCGTATATTCGGTCGCAATCAATCCTATTTGGGTGGCGCCAAGCTCTGTCGCAGACTCCAATGTTGGAACAATAACCCCTAAAATCCGTTTGTCTGGGTAGTTATTGACTAAAAACTCCTTTTGGAGCTTACGAAGAGCCGTCACACTTGCGGTATTGCAGGCAATGATAACGAGCTCACAATCATGCTGATCAAATAAAAAGCGTATAGCCGCTTCTGATAAGTTATAAATAGCCTCGTACGAACGCCCGCCATAGGGTACATTCAACGTATCCCCTAAATAAACATAGTTATACTCAGGAAGAATTATACGAATCGCCCGCGCCACATATAATCCGCCCAACCCCGAATCAAAAATCCCAATCTTTTTACGTTTATTGTTGCTCATCACATTTACTTTTTTAGGTTTAATTCTTCCCATTTCTCATTCAAAAATGCTACAATATATATATGCACATCATGAACGATGTTACCAGATTAAGACATCATGGCTTTTATAGTTATGAGACATTCGTTTCATGCCCTATCAATATAAAATCAACCATAAAGGTAAAATAAGCATGCAAATTTCTATTCATGGAAAACAAATGGATTTAGGGGACGCCCTTCGATCACACATTAGTGACAAACTAGAGGACATAGATCAAAAATATTTCAACCGCGCGATTGAAGCCGTTGCAACATTGGCACCAGAAGGCAACGCCTTTACAAAAGCACATGTATCTTTCCGTATTGGAAAAGATATTTTTGTTGTTGCCGATGCCAAAGATAAAGACCCATACGCCGCCTTTGATGGTGCCGCAGAAAAAGTTGCCAAGCAATTACGGCGTTACAAAAAACGCTTGCGCGATCATCACGAGCGCTTAGAAGAAAGTAACGTTATTCCCGCACAAAATTATGTTCTTTCTCCAGAGCCAGAGGCCATTGACGATAATCATAACGAACCTACAGCTCATGAACCCATTGTAGTTGCCGATATGGTAACAAACATTCAAACAATGAGTGTGTCCGAAGCAGTAATGCGCTTGGATCTATCTGGTGAGAATGCTCTTTTATTCCGTAATGCCCAACATGAAGGGCTAAACATGATTTACCGTAGAACGGATGGCAATGTTGGGTGGGTTGATCCACAAGGTAACGAATCCGCTTTACCAAAAGCGGCAAACCAGTCATAAGAGTAAAATATTTTAAGGATATAACTTCACTCATTCACGAATTATTAATATTTCTAGTATAAAAACCTCCCTCAAACGGAGGTTTTTTATTCTTTAGATTTTTTTTCTAAAAAAGCTTGTTCTTTTAAAGGGACAACGTTATTAAATGCCTAGTTATTTAGCAAAAATTAAAACAAAAAATAATGATCAAAGATATACAACAAATGCATATTGATACTATCCTTCTCGATGTTCACGCCGATAACGTCAAACAGGTTTTTCAAAAACTTTCCAAGCATGTTTCCAACCTAGTTGGCGCACCAGAAAAATTTTTGTTTAATAGCTTAATGCAACGTGAAACTCATCAAAATTCTGGTATTGGTCATGGCGTAGCGATTGCTGACACAAAGTTACCGCGCTTAACGCATCCGATGATTGTTTTTGCACGCCTGACAGAGTCTATTGAATATGACGCAGCAGATGGTGAACCTGTTGATATGATTGCTCTCGTTCTTTCTCCAGAATTTGAAGGCCCAAAGCATCTACAACGTCTAGCAACAACAACAAGATTTTTTGGCAATCAAAAAATTTGTGCTGACCTAAGACTGGCAGAAAATTATGAGGCAGTGCGTAACATTGTTAAAACCGCTAACATTCTTAAACAAGAAGTCGCTTAAGATAATTTAGACATTAATGTATTGACTTGCTCTACTGTACCAACATAGTCACATGATATTTCTTTATTAATGCGGCGAACAAGGCCATTAAGTACTTTTCCTGCCCCAATTTCTATCACCTCATCAACACCATTTTTGCTCATCCATAAAACAGATTCACGCCAACGAACCATACCAGTAACTTGATCAACCAAAAGCTTCTGGATATCCGCGGGACTGTCCTCTGCTTTAGCTGTTACGTTTGACACAACAGGCACGCAAGGTCTTTGAATATCGGTATCTGCCAAAGCGACAGACATTGCTTGTGCGGCAGGGGCCATAAGTGAGCAATGAAATGGCGCACTCACTGGTAAAATAATTGCGCGTTTAGCTCCCTTTTGAGAAGCCAAATCAACAGCCCGTTCCACTACGAGTCTATTACCGCTTACAACAACTTGGCCAACTGAATTATCATTAGCCGTCTGGCAAACAAGTTTAGGCTCGCTACCTTCACGTGCATTCACTTCCAGCGCGGCCTGATCTGCAATGTCCTGCACAGCAGAAAACTCTAACCCTAAAATAGCCGCCATTGCTCCTATACCAACAGGGACAGCTTTTTGCATTTCTTGCCCGCGTAACTTTAACAGCTTAGCTGTCTTACTAATTTCTATTGAGCCTGCGGCAGTTAATGCGGAATATTCACCTAACGAATGTCCGGCAACAAAGGCGCAATTACCTTCAAGGGAAATACCACCTTGCTTTTTTAAAACATTCACAATAGCCATAGAAACAGCCATCAACGCTGGTTGAGTATTTTCTGTAAGGTTAAGATCAGACTCCTCACCTGAAAACATCAAGTCTGATAATTTTTGCTCCAAAGCATCATCAACTTGCTGAAATACTTCCTTGGCCTCTGGAAACGATTCGAATAAATCTTTCCCCATACCAACAAATTGAGACCCTTGTCCCGGAAAAATAAACGCGCGTGTCATAATATTTAAGCTCCTTTTTTATAATATTACGCGCAGGATGCTTAAAATTTTCAAATAAATCAAGGGGGTAGAGTTAGCATCTTCTTGCTTACCTAAAACGTACATAAATTATAATTTTTACTAGAATAATTTAAAAAAATTATGTAGAATGGTCGAACGCTGACATAAAAGAATATGAATGTTTTTATTTATTTACAGTTTTAAGAGTAAATAAAGTAACTTCCAATAAATGAGAAACGAAGTCAGTTGAGCGGAGAATGTAGAGTTTGTATGCAATGAAACCCTAACAAGGAGGTGATTTACATATGAATAATAAACCAATAAGAAAAACAGTTGTACGCAAAGTACTAGAAGATACAGGTTATGCCTATACATTGACATGTGAAAGCCATGTTAATGCTGATTATGCCGACTATGCCAGTACACAAGCGCTAGAATCTTTCAAAACAGCTTTAAAAAACCCTGATTTAACCTATGAAGATTTATGCAAGATCTTGCGTAAAGCCTCTAATAGAGCCAGCTCAAGACAATGTAAAACACCATGGTCTATGTTTATGGCGAATTATATTTCTAAGCATTGTAACAACAATACGGCAAGATCAAAGCATACTCACTAATACCATGATAGCCATGATATATTTAGCTTAGAGCTCTTTAGTCTTCAGAATTGAAACCCTGTATTTTGTAGTCTCTACCAAATACGGGATTTTTAATGGGTGAACGCTAAAAATTACCTTGGCAGAATTCAAAAATAACGCTGTAATGTCACTATGAATAATTGCAGTTCTTCAAATAATGTTCTCACCATCAATCTTGGCGCCTTGGCAGATAATTACCGCTTATTTGAGCAACACACTGCAGGAAACTCTAGTATTGCAGGTATCGTAAAAGCTAACGCCTACGGACTAGGGTTAAAAAAAGTCTCCCAAAAATTAACAAACCTCGATTGTTCACAGTTTTTTGTCGCTACCTTAGATGAAGCTCTAGAATTACGTGCGTATGACAATAAAACACCAATCGCTGTCTTAGGTGGCTTAGCGCAAAATATAGAGACTAATTATCTGACACATAATATTACCCCTGTTCTGAATACACAAAACGACATTAAAAAATGGCAAGAGTTAGCCCTTAAACAACATACAAAACTTAAAACTATCCTACATTTTGATACAGCAATGAACCGCTTAGGATTAAGTGTAGATGATGCGTACACCCTCATTAACGACAAGACTCTCTTTAACGCATTAAACATACAGATAGTTATGAGTCATTTTGCCTGTGCTGATGAAAAAGATCATCCACTTACACAACAACAGGCGGATTTATTTGCAAAAATCACAGCGCACTTCCCTGACAGTCAAAAATCTTTGGCCAATTCATCAGGCCTCTTTCGTGATAACAGCTATCATTTTGACTTAGTGCGTCCTGGATATGCGCTTTATGGCGGTAACCCCACCCCCGAAACACAGAACCCTATGCAACCTGTTGTCAGTCTTAACACACCTATCTTACAGACTCGGAACTGTAAAAAAGGAGAGTCTATAGGATATGGGGCGACCCATATTTTCAATAAAGATACACGTACAGCTACAGTGGCCATTGGCTATGCGGATGGTTTTTTAAGGTCAAACAGTTCTAAAGCTATTTTATACTATAATAACCAACCTTGCCCTGTCTTAGGACGTGTATCCATGGATTTAGTTACGATTGATATTAGTCAAATTCAGGGGCAACAGCCTCAACAAGATGATCCAATAGAGGTATTAGGCCCAAATCAAAGCATTGATAATTTAGCCAAAAACGCAGATACAATTGGTTATGAAATTTTAACATCACTAGGTCACCGTTATAAACGCGAATATATCTAATTATTACTTTTCAGATCCTATCAAAAACGCTACAACATCTATTATGCCTAAAACTATTCACCAAAATCCACAACACATCGTCTCTATGGTACAATCTATATGCCAAGGCATAGGAAAGTCTATTTTCAGTTTTTTGCAATCTATCGGTGTGCTTACTATGTTTATTGGTAAAGCTACAGTGCAATGCTTCATACCGACTTTCTATCCCAAGCTTATTTTAAAACAATTTATTGATATTGGTTATTACTCACTTCCTGTTGTGGGCATGACGGCTCTATTTACAGGTATGGTACTTGCCCTGCAAAGCTATACTGGTTTTACGCGCTTCAATGCCGAAAGTGCAGTTGCGGGTGTTGTCGCGTTATCCGTGACGCGCGAACTAGCCCCTGTTCTTGCAGGCCTAATGGTGGCTGGGCGCGTTGGTGCTTCTATCGCTGCAGAAATTGGCACAATGCGGGTGACGGAACAAATTGATGCACTCGTGACACTCTCTGTTAACCCTTACAAATATTTAATCGCACCACGCGTTATTGCGGGTACTTTAATGCTCCCTATTCTTGTTCTCATCGGTGATATTATTGGTATTTATGGTGGTTATCTTGTCAGCATCTATAATCTTGGCTTTTCATCAGGCAACTATATTGCACAGACTTGGGATATCTTAGAACGCATGGATGTCTTATCTGGATTACTCAAAGCAGCCGCCTTTGGTTTTATTGTCTCCATGATGGGGTGTTATCACGGCTTTAATTCAGGGCGCGGCGCACAAGGCGTTGGAACGGCAACAACTTACGCCGTTGTTTCTGCGTCTATTTTAATTCTTGTTTCCAATTACATTCTTACTCAGGTATTTTTCTCATGAGCACCCCTAAAATAGAAATGCGCAATGTTAAAAAATCCTTTGGCAGTAAAACTGTTTTAGATGGCATTGATTTAAGCGTTAATAAAGGCGAGTCCATGGTTATCATTGGTGGATCGGGCACAGGGAAGTCCGTCACTTTAAAATGTGTTCTGGGCCTTATGCAGGCAGATTCTGGTTCTATTAAAATTGATGGCGTTGAAACAAAGGATCTTGATACAAAAGACCATGATGCCTTAATGAGCAAGTTCGGCATGTTATTTCAAGGTGGTGCCTTATTTGATTCTATGAAAGTTTGGGAAAATATTTCTTTTGGTCTTGTCCAAGGTAAGAAAATGGCACGGGATGAAGCTCATGACATTGCTATAGAAAAATTAAAACAAGTCGGGCTAGCTGCACAAACTGGTGATATGTTTCCCGCGGAACTATCAGGTGGTATGCAAAAACGTGTCAGCCTTGCGCGGGCTATTGCAACAAGTCCAGAGATCATTTTCTTTGACGAACCCACAACGGGTCTCGACCCCATCATGGCAGATGTCATTAATGATCTTATCAAAAACTGTGTGACAGATTTAGGCGCAACCGCCCTAACCATTACCCATGATATGTGTAGTGCCCGTAAAATTGCCGATAAAGTCGCCATGTTATATGACGGTAAAATTATTTGGGATGGCCCTGTTGCTGATCTTTATGACTCAGGGAATTCCTATGTTGAGCAATTCATCCATGGCCGTGCCGAAGGCCCCATCACCAAACATGCAGCTTTCAAGGCATAAATTCACTATTTTGCCTTTTTTATCCTCTTTCCTTTAACCCCTTTCTTATGCCATAAATGGCACTATGAAATGGTTAACCAACATAATGCTTGCGCTTTTTTCCCTCGGTTTCTTAGGACTGATTGCGGTTGTGGGAATTGTCGCTTTCACGATACACCATTACGGAAAAGATCTGCCTGATCACGCGCAACTGAAGAATTATGAACCTTCAATCATCACACGTATCTATGCAGGTGATGGCGGACTTTTAGCCGAATATGCACAAGAAAAGCGTATCTTTGTTCCTATACAAAAAATGCCTGACCTAGCCAAGCAAGCTTTTTTATCCGCCGAAGATAAAAATTTTTATGATCATAGAGGTGTTGATTTAACAGCTATTGCCAGAGCAACAATCATTAATTTAAAAAACTATGGGAGTGGCCGACGTTTAGTCGGAGCCTCTACGATTACACAGCAAGTTGTGAAAAACTTTCTACTAACGAATGAACGTAAATTCGAAAGAAAAATAAAAGAAGCCATTCTTGCCATGCGTATGGAAAAAGCACTGTCTAAAGATCAAATTTTAGAACTTTATTTAAATGAAATTTATATGGGACAACGTGCCTATGGTATAGCTGCCGCCGCGCTTACTTACTTTAACAAGTCATTAGACGAGCTCACAATTGAAGAAATAGGATATTTAGCTGCCCTTCCTAAAGGCCCGAATGACTATCACCCTATCCGTAAATATGACGCGGCTGTAGGACGACGCAACTGGGTTATTGGACGTATGAATGAAGATGGTTACATTACAAAAGAACAAACTAAAATTGCACAAACACAGCCTTTGAAAACAGAAAAAAGAGTTTTTTCAAATAGCATTGAAGCAGGGTTTTTTAACGAAGAGATACGCCGCGAACTCAAAGTAAAATACGGTCAAGAAAGCTTATACCAAGGCGGCCTAGCCGTGCGCTCCAGCGTTGATTCTAAATTACAAAATATTGCCGTTAAAACTTTAAGAGACGGGTTAAGCGCTTACGATAAACGCCACGGCTGGCGCGGCCCTGTTGCCAACTTAAAGTCAATGGATGATTGGGCAGATAAGCTTAGTAAAATTGCAATTCCTGAAGGCATGCTTCCCGAATGGAAAATGGGCGTTGTGTTAGAAGTAAATAATAATAAAGCCAACATCGCTTTTACAGAGACAGAACGTGCCGATCTAAAGCTTGATGGCGTTCGTTGGGCGCGCAAATGTTTGCAGGACTGCTATGCCCTTGGCCCTGAAATTATAAGAGTAACTCAAGTTCTAGAAAAAGGTGATGTTATCTTAGCCGAGCAAATTGATGAATCTTGGGTTTTAAGACAAGTACCAAAAGTACAAGGCGCACTAATTGCGCTAGACCCTCACACAGGGCGCGTCCTTGCCATGCAGGGTGGCTGGACGCAAAGCTCTTCCAGCTTCAACCGTGCTACACAGGCGCAACGTCAACCAGGATCTGCTTTTAAACCCTTTGTCTATCTAGCCGCGCTTGATAATGGGTTTACACCATCTACCAAAGTATTAGACGCTCCCTTTGTCATTGAACAAACACCTGGGGATTTTTGGCGTCCTACAAATTATTCAAATAAGTTTTATGGCCCTTCTACCATTCGTCTCGGCATTGAAAAATCACGAAATTTAATGACGGTACGGTTGGCGAATAAACTAGGCATGGAAACTGTTGTTGATTACGCTACGCGCTTTGGTATTGCCGATGAAATGAAGCAATATTTATCTTATTCCCTTGGTGCTGGTGAAACAACATTACTCCGCCTTACGGCCGCATATGGCATGTTGGTTAATGGTGGCAAGAAAATAACACCTACTTTTATAGACCGAATTCAAAACAGAAGTGGGGAAACAATATTTTCTTACGATCAACGCCCATGCGTCAACTGTGGGAAAACCATTCGTTGGGACGGACAGAAAGTGCCATATATACCCGACACACGCGAACAAATTGCTGATGAAAAAACTGCCTATCAAATTGTCTCACTCTTAGAAGGCGTTGTTCAACGCGGCACAGCGCGGCGTTTAAATGAAATTGGCAGACCATTAGCAGGAAAAACAGGCACAACAAATAAATCAAAAGACACATGGTTTGTTGGGTTTTCGCCAGATTTAGTTGTTGGGGTTTTTGTTGGATTTGATGACCCTAAATCACTAGGTAAAAGAGAAACAGGTTCCTCCGTTACCGCACCTATTTGGGGAGAGTTTATGAAAGAGGCTCTTAAAGATGTTCCCCCTACACCATTCCGTGTTCCTGCAGGTATAAAAAATGTTCGCGTTAATGCAAAAACTGGCCGTCTTGCACAACCGGGCGATAAAAATATTATTTGGGAAGCCTTTGTCGCAGGGACAGAACCAGGAAGTGGTAACTTTGCAGATAACGCCGATGTTATCGGAGAAGATGGAAGTATTATAAGTTCCTACAATGATGATCCTTATGGCTATGATGATTTCACCGATGAAGAAAACAACGTTCAAGACATTTATGATGATGGGTCAGTCGAAATTTATCAACCTATTGAGATAGATAATGATAACTCTCTCTCTTACTTCGCCAATCAAAAACGTCAAAGAGAACAAAATCGTCCTTCAGAACGTGTTGAATTTCCTGTTCAAGAAACGCCTTCCTACAAAAGAGAAGGAGAGCCGCGAACCAGCCCAACACCCACCTATACACCACAACCTCAACAGCCTGCACCTGTTACTGACCCTAACTCTACAGGGACGGGTGGCATTTATTAGAGGGTTATAGACACTGAGGGTTATTTAGCCCAAACAAACGATGGTCTTGAAATTTACCATTAATCTGCAAGTATTTTTTAGCCAACCCTTCTTCTTCAAAACCCAATTTCAAAAGCACGTTTATACTGGCTTCATTATCAGGTAAACAAGCGGCATTAAGACGATTTAATCTTAAAACAGTAAAAGCATATTTAATAGCAAGCTGCGCAGACTCGTGCATATAACCTTGTTTTAAATATTTTTCATCCAACCAATAGCCAAGACTGGCAAAGTGCGCCGCGCCATATTGAATATTATTCAAGTTAAATCCACCAATAATTGTACCATTTTGACGGTGAAAAATTAAAAAGAACGCGCCACGTCCCGCGCGTACTTCTTTATTTTGCTGCTCTAAACGCTGTTTGAAGAAATCTTCGCTTAACGCATTCTCTGACCATTTTGGCTCGTACGGTTTTAAAAATTCTTGATTGGTAAAGCGAACAGATGTCCATTGATCGTAATCTTGCCATTGAGGGGCACGAAGATAAACACGTTCTCCTTCAAGTCGTGGGTGAAGTCTTATTACAGAAGCACTTTTAAGCGGCCAGCCTTTTTTGAATTTTATCATAAGATTCCAGTGTTTCTAATGGACCAAGAGCGGCCAATGTTGGACGTGAAGAGAATATATGGTTTGCCATTTTTTGAATAGCCACTTGGTCAACACTTTCTATTTTTTTAATCAGGGCAGGCAAATTAAAATCTTCGTTAAAACTTATAACATGCTTCGCTTGTCTATTAGCACGGCTTAACATCGATTCACGCCCCATAAGAATACCCGCACGTAATTGTGATTTAGCACGAGACAACTCTTCTTCTGTTACCATTTCTTGGCTTATTTTTTGTACTTCATCACAAATAACAGGGATAAGCTTAGTTAATTTATCTGGTCCCGTCCCAGCATAAATTTCAAACTGACCGTCATCATTATATCCTGTATGCGAAGAGTAAACGGAATAAACCAGCCCGTGTTTTTCACGCACTTGTTGGAAAAGCCGTGATGACATACCACCCCCCAATATCGTGCTTAACAAAGCAGCGGCATAATAATTAGGATTACTTTTTTCAATACCTTTAAACCCTAACACTATATGAGATTGCTCTAAATCTTTATGCATACGGTGTTCACCACCTTTATATTTTGCTTGTTGAAAGATTGATTTATCTGCCTTTGGTAGATCAGCAAATAAAGTGCTGACTTGCTTAACCATCTCATCATGCGTCACATTTCCTGCGGCAGAAATAACAAGATTGTCAGGGTTATAAAACTTTGATACGTAATCAAACAACGTGTCTTTCGTCATGTTTTGTACGATATTAGCCGTTCCTAATATAGGCATACCAAGGGATTGGTCGGGATAAGCCACCTTTTGATAGTGATCAAAAACTAAATCATCTGGTGTATCATTGGTCATTCCAATTTCCTGGATAATAACCCCACGCTCTTTTTCTAAATCAATATCAGGAAAAGTAGAGCGTTGTATCATATCGCTCAAAACATCCAACGCCAGCGGTAAGTCTTCTTTCAACAAATGAACATAATAAGCCGTGTTTTCACGCGACGTATAGGCGTTCATCTGCCCACCGACAGTTTCAATCTGTTCAACAATATCTTTTGCTGAACGTGTTGATGTACCATTAAACATCATATGTTCAACCATATGTGCAACGCCGTTATGCACTATGTTTTCATGACGCGTTCCAACATCGCACCATATACCCACCGCCACAGACTCAACAGCTTCCACCGTATCAGTTACAACCCGAAGACCATTAGGCAGTTTTGTTGATTGAAGAGTCATGTGCTATAGCCTTTTATATATTGCTTTTGATAAAATCTTGAACCTTAGCTAAATCATTATCCAGCGTGGTCATATGTTCTTTACGGTCGTAAAGATCAGCAAGATGAGGGGGAAGTTCAGGGCGGATACCAATAGCGGCCTCAACCGCATCAGGGAATTTAGCAGGGTGGGCGCACCCTAAAGCAACCAAAGGAACAGATGGGTCTTCACGCACCTGCATACCCGCAAACAACCCCACCGCAGTGTGTGGATCAAGGATATACCCTGTTTCTGCATAACAAGCTTTCATCAACATTTGGGTTTGCTTGTCATCACAGCGCCGCGCATCAAATTCGGCGCTCGCTTTATTCATATAATCTGCACCAATATTAAATACACCTTTTGTCTTAAAAGATTCCATCAAAGTTGTAATACTTGTCGTATCACGGTCTAAAAGATCACATAAATAACGCTCAAAATTACTAGAAATTTGAATATCCATACTAGGAGAAAGAGACGGCTCAACCTCCCCTGCCTTCATAGTTCCGGTTTCAAAAAACCGCGTTAAAATATCATTACGGTTAGAGCCAATAATTAAACGCTTAATAGGTAAACCCATTTTCCGCGCTGCATAGGCCGCATAAATATTGCCAAAATTACCTGTTGGAACAGCAAAAGAAACTTTACGCGATCCCCCACCAAGCGCAAGAGACGCAGATACATAATAGACAATTTGCGCCATAATCCGCGCCCAATTAATCGAATTCACCGCAGACATATTAATATTTTGCCTAAAGCTCTCATCACCAAACATAGATTTTACCAGTGCCTGACAATCATCAAATGTACCTTTTAACGCAATATTATGTACGTTCGGGGCATCAATCGTTGTCATTTGACGACGCTGTACGTCTGATGTACGCCCTTCTGGATGCAGAATAAAAATATCAATATTTTTACATCCTTTACAAGCCTCAATCGCCGCACTACCAGTATCACCAGACGTTGCACCCACTATTGTCACACGCTCTCCACGTTCTTCTAAAACATGGTCGAACAAACGGCCTAAAAGCTGTAAAGCATAGTCTTTAAACGCCAATGTAGGCCCATGAAACAGCTCCATCACCCAAATATTTGGACTAATTTGTACCAAAGGTGCCACTGCGGAGTGTGCGAATCTATCGCTATACACGTCGCTAAGCATTGTTTCTAATACGGGCGACGCAATATCATTTTGTACAAATGGAGATATCACGTATTTTGCTACTTCAGCGTATGGAAGTCCTGCCAACCCCCTCACTTCATCTAGGTCAAATTGAGGCCACGTTTCAGGAATATATAACCCACCGTCAGGGGCAAGACCTTGCAAGAGAACATCTGTAAAACTTTGAGGGGCAATGCCACCGCGTGTCGAAATATAATTAACCATATCTTTTTAAACCACAAATCATGATTTTTGTCACCGTTTCAATGATATCTTGACGTATTTTAAGCAGGTTTTATGCCGCATTCAGATAACGCTCTTCCAGATGATTAAGCAACGGCTTAGATGACAAGGAAGACCCCGTCACATCTTCTATAAGCTTATCTGCAGATCTTAAGCGTCCTTTAGAATGGATATTCGCTCCCAACCAGTCCTTTATAGGTGTCAGCTGTCCATTTGCAACCAATTCAGGTAAGTTTTGAATATCGCGCTTAATACGGTCATTAATCTGCGCGGCCATCATATGCCCTAAAGTATAAGCGGGGTAATAGCCGATTTTACCAACGAACCAATGTACATCCTGCAAGCATCCTTTTGCATATGTTGCCGGCTCCTCTCCTGTAAACTCCTTAATGAGGGCATTCCACGCATCCGGCAAGTCAGATACCGCCAAACGCCCTGAAATCATATCGCGTTCCAACTTCATTCGCATATTAATATGATAAAAATAAGTCGCTTCATCTGCATTTTTGCGATCAGATGTCGTCTTCACAAGTGTTTTTAAATTATATAAATTGGACGGAGACATAAACTCTTCACCTAGCTTTTGAAATAACCCTTCAACACGGGGGGAGAGATAGTCAAAAAACTCTGGCATACGGCCAATAATCATCTCAACAAGCAGCGCCTGAGATTCCTGTACTGCCGCTCCTAAATCTTGTCCAACAGGCTGATAACGCCATTCTTTTCGCGGCAATCCTTGAATATATAATCCATGACCACCCTCATGTAACGCGCTCTTCATTGATTCAAGAAAATTACCTGTATCTGATGTTTTGATAACAAGACGAGTATCATCTGGCGTACCACCTTCGACAGGGTTATGCCCTGTTTCATAAAGCCCTCCACGCTCAAAATCAAACCCCAATACTTTAAGCAGTGATTTATTAAGCCATAATTGAAGGTTGGATTCAAAAGGACCCTCCAACGACATAGGCACGTTTTTAGATTTTTGTTTATCTAAAATACATGGCAATAATTTATCTAAACCTGATTTAAAGTTAGAGAATAAGTCATCTATTTGGGTTAATTGGGCATCAGGGATATATTCTTGCATTAAGGCCTGATACGCGGGATCCACCACATGCTTACTCTTATCATTCATACATCTAGCATCAGCAACCTTACGCTTAAGGTCGATCATTTGCTGTAAAAATATTTTTGCTGATTTCCAGTCATTATTTTTTAAAACTTCGCGATGGTGGCGGCGGCCTTCATAACTTAACCTTGAACTTTGCTCTATTAAGTCAGGATCAATGTGACAATTACTCCGATACATTTTTTCCATTTCAACAAGGTTCGCACGGTCCCAATCATCCCACTTTTTTTTATTCCTACGCTGATGAGTAGATGCCTTCTCTATTAAATTGGCTACTTTTTTATTGACTAGGTCTTCATGCATACGTCGGGACAAAAACGTAATTTGTCCTAAACGACTCTTATAAGCACCATCAGGCATTGCTGTTAAAAAATCTCGTCCCAAAGCTTCTATAATTCCATTCATGCGCCCAACATCTCTAAAATGCATCTTTAACTGCATATAATAAGGGCAAGCATGATTTTGATATTGCTTGGTTGACGCCTGCTCAGAAAACATAGTTGGCGCAGGAAGCTTGAGAGGAGTCGTCTTCCTTTTTATCGGTAAGAAATTAATCCATTTTTTTACCGATAAGTGAGAAATACAGCTTTTAATATAAAAAATAAAGGGGCGCGTTAAAGACATGATAACCTTCAAAAATATGTGACCTCTATCAGAGCATAAAAAATCACCCGCTACAAGAACGGGTGATTATTAAATTTTAGATTAAAGCTTAAGAAAGATTATTTTTTCTTTCTAGCAGGTGCTTTACGTTTCTTCGCCGCTGGCTTTTTCTTCTTGGCTGCTACTTTTCTCTTAGGCGCCGCCTTCTTTTTCGCCGCTGGCTTTTTCTTCTTGGCTGCTACTTTTCTCTTAGGCGCTGCCTTCTTCTTTGCCGCT